>NZ_FQUK01000085.1 GCF_900129205.1 Thermomonas hydrothermalis
GACACTGAGTCGGGCCTGTGGCACAACGGCTACCGCGAGTACCTGGCCGAGGCGGGGCGGTATCTGCAGAGTGACCCGATTGGGTTGGCGGGGGGATTGAATACCTATGTCTATGTGGGTGGAAATCCAGTTAATTCGATCGATCCGTCGGGACTAATCGCTTATGTATGTCAAAAGGGGAACAACGTAGACATAGCGCTACCAGTCGCATTCAGTGGAGGCAGTCAACAAACCCGGCAAAGAATTATCAACTCGATTCAACGAACTTGGACGGGGTCATTCGGTGGATTCAACGTGCGCCTAGTGGTTGTGCCCATGAGTAGGTGGAATAGTGCTGGCAATATAATTTACGTGAAAGCTGGGCGCTCACCAGGTGTCGAGGATCGTGCTAGAGCTACCCTCAATGCGGCAGTCGTATGGGAAGTCTCGTCATGGCCCAACGACATGGATTACCCGCATGAAGCAGGTCATCTCATGGGGTTGCCCGATACTAGGATGTACCCGGGGGCAATTATGGACCGCGATCTGAATGGGGCGACGCCGAAATACCATGAAATACAGGGAATTCTTGATAGCGACGTCAATGTGATCGGTTGCGGATGCTCGTCATGATCAAGTTCATTCGTCCCTGCGTTTTGTTGCTTGTTCTCTCACTGGCGCTTGCGTCGTGTCATTCCTCGGAACGCGATATACCGGTGAGTGAGCGTTTTGGAATTTGTGCGCGCTTGCCTGATAAAGTTTTGCATGCGCCCACTGAAAAGGGGGCGACTGATTTTGAAACGACTGAGCTGAAGTTCGGTGACGCACGAGGCGGGATTTACGTTGGCGATTTTCCAGATTTTCCTAAGTTTAATCCAAATGTGAAATTTTATGAAAGCGTTGGTGAGGTTCGCTATGTTGGTAAAGCCGAAAAACTAGGTATAGAAAACTACCTATATCGTGTAGGGCTCGGTTCTCAGCCTTCAATCCATGTGCTTGTGCAAATCCCTGAGGCTGATGTGGAGTTCAACAAGGCGTGGGAGCAGGGCGCGAACATGCGAATAGTGGCCTGCGACTAATGACACGGGAAGCGTAGTCGGTGGGCTCAATCGCGATTCCAGTGGAAACGGTTCATGTCTGATGGGGAGCATGGAGCCAAGGGTGACGGGG
>NZ_FQUK01000084.1 GCF_900129205.1 Thermomonas hydrothermalis
CGTCAGCCCCAAAGCCTGGGTGAAGAGTTGTTCTTGCATCCGCCAAGGCTGACATCATCCGGCGGCCCGTTCCACACCAGACGCGATGGAGCCCTGCAACA
This sequence comes from Thermomonas hydrothermalis, assembly GCF_900129205.1. Classification (GTDB taxonomy): domain Bacteria; phylum Pseudomonadota; class Gammaproteobacteria; order Xanthomonadales; family Xanthomonadaceae; genus Thermomonas; species Thermomonas hydrothermalis. The sequence continues at coordinate 102 of NZ_FQUK01000084.1, forward strand.
GGTACCCCAACGCTTTCCATTCATCCCTGGCACCGTCTTCGGCATTGAAGGCAACATTGGCCGCATCCTCCAGATAATCCTCGTTGGAGCCGGTACGCACAGCCACATCCAGGACATCCATTGCCTCACGACCTAGCTCCTTGGAAGAAATGAGCATATTCCCGCGATCTCCGAAGGGTGCCGCAATCTGGCTGGCAAGGAGAGGCCGGGTGGCCAGCAGTGGCTTCAACTGCTCCGCATAAGCCAGCATGGCTTCGTATGAGCCACCCCAGCGTGGTTCAAGCGAAGCCATGCGGATTTTCGCAAGGTTCCGGCAGCCCGGTTCGATGGCACTCGCAGCCTTGAACGCTTCTTTCTCAAGCTCTTCGCGCGAGTCCCGGTAGGCCAGTTCCAACATACCGTCCCACGGCTCGACGAACCGTGGCGCAAGACGAACCGCTTTGCGGTAGAGCGGCAAAGCCAGGTCGTACTCGGCGGTCATCCTGCGCATGGCCTCCGGCGGTGTTTTCCACGCCCATGCGCCACCACGTGCCCGCATGGCCGCACCGGAATGAAAATGCGCACGCGCGGTCAACGCATAGGGGCTGTCCGGCTGTGCCGCCAGCCAAGCCGCAGTGAACTCATCCGCATCCTCACTTTCGAACTGCTCGAAAAAATAGTGCAGTTCCTCGCTGGGATCGATCGGCCTGGCATGCTCAGCCTCCAGACGCCGGAGGTAGGCCTCTAACTCCCCAACGCGCCCGGTCTCAAGCAGCTTCCGGGCATCCTCCATCGACATGGCCTGGACAGTGTGATCCAGACAATGCGCGCGTGCATGCCCGGGAGGCCAGCGATTGCCGGGCAGATCCGGATAAGCCAGACAACGCTGCAGGGGATCGGCGATGTCTTCGGCACGACGGGCCTGCAACAAGTACTCCCGCCAAGGGGCAGGAACGTTCTTGAACGGATCTGCCTCGACCTGCCCCCGCACCGAGGCCGGCAACGGCTGCGCGTGCAGGCCTAGGCAAACCGACAACAGCATCCATGCCCATCCTGCGCCTTTCCCTATGATCCACTTCGCCATACCAACTGGTTGTCTACGCCCATTTCAGGTGCGGAGTGTAGCGGCGCCAAGAGTGCGGCACATCCAGCCATCCACAGACGCCATTGCGTCATCGTCCTGGCGGCATAAAAAAGCCCGCTTCGACTCGAAGTCTCAGCGGGCCTGCTCCCTCCCCCACGTCGGGACGCGCGGCAATCGTGAAGGAACCCTGACGGCTCTTCGTCATTTCGTGTGGAACCCAACAGTCACAATGACTCCTGGTCGTCGAGCCCGGTGGGCATGTGTGCAGGCCGCTGGCCGGCCTGTGC
>NZ_FQUK01000083.1 GCF_900129205.1 Thermomonas hydrothermalis
CAGCCCCAAAGCCTGGGTGAAGAGTTGTTCTTGCATCCGCCAAGGCTGACATCATCCGGCGGCCCGTTCCACACCAGACGCGATGGAGCCCAAAAGCGCGGTGCTGTATTCCTGCAGCGTGCTCAGATTGGAGCCGACATAACCAATCGGGTTGTTGATCTCGTGTGCGACACCTGCGGCCAGCTGGCCGATCGAGGCCATCTTCTCGGAGCGCAGCAGCTGTTCCTGGGTGGTGGCCAGGCGCTGTACCGTGCGTTGTAGCTCCTCGTACTGGCGCTGACGCTCGCCGCGTTCGCTGATGTCCACCACCACCAGGATGCAGTGCCCGCTGTCGGGGGACTGCCCGCAGTGCAGCTCCAGCATCAGCGGGTGTTCCGGGTCGGGACGCACCTCCCCTTTCCAGTAACCGGTCTCAAACGCGTGTTGCCAGTCGCTGTCTGCAATCAACCCGACCAACGCCTGCGGGCCGGCCCCCGGTTGCACTTTCTCCGCCAGGGCACAGGCCGCAGCGTTGGCATGATGCAAGGCACGGGTCTTGTCCAGGAACAGGACTGGAAACGCAAGCGCACTGCCCGCCCACAAGGCATCCCGGCTCCACAGGGGCGAGTCGGTCACGAGGGGCTGACTCATCCGCACCCCAGGAAACGGCCACCCGTACGCACAGCGCGTGCAAGGCCGCTGCCATCATATGTAGCAGCCGCCTCGCTGCGGCCCAGATAGCGCAAGGTCCAGGCCACCTCGCGGCGACGGCGTGCCAGCAGGACTGCATTGGCCCGGTTGAGCGCATGCAACTGTGCGATCCGGTCGCGGTCGTCTGGCGTTGCCACTCGCTCGGCCGCTTTCAGGGCATCGAGTTTGTCGCGGGTGGACTTAAGCAGCGCTTCGACGTCGTGCTCCAGCAGAGCACGGCGCTCGGCCTGCAGGGCCTGCTCCAGTGCGTCCAGCGGGTGCACCTCGGTGGCGTTCATGGCGGCATCACTTAAGGAGTTCGCGTTCCAGTGCCAGGAGGCGATCAGCGATCTCCTCCGGGTCGATCTTGTAGCTGCCATTGTCGATGGAACTGCGGATTTCCTTGACTTTGGCCAGATCCAGCCGGGACGAACCCGCCAGCTCCTTGACGAGCGCCTTCAACCCGACCGCCTCGCCAGTCAGGCGCAGGCTGTCCACCGGCGGAGAGGACTGCACGGCGGCCTCACGAGAGGCACCGGCACGGGGTTGTGCTGTTTCGGCAATGTGCTTGGCCTCGACTGGCTTGGTCGGCAGATTGCCATCGATCTTCGTGGTCATGGCCAGGGTTCCGGGTGTGTGGGTCGACCTCGTTAACGGCCGCCCCGGAACGGACTTTAGGGGCAAAATGCCAAAAAAATCAAAGAATTGTATGAGTCCACCACCTTTGGCACTCGGGTTGGTGCTGGAGCAGGAAGTGTAGCGGGGGTCGCTGGCCGAGGGCGTGGTGGGGGCGCTCGG
>NZ_FQUK01000082.1 GCF_900129205.1 Thermomonas hydrothermalis
GTATTGCAGACGCCGCAGTATCCGCGCCCCTTCATCGTCACCGATGCGGCCATCAACCTGGCCCCTGAACCGCCCCTCGATTTCCTTGGACACGCTCTTGCGGGATCCTAACCCCAAGAGGAGAGTCCGAGATGAAGCACAAGAAGGTCGAGTTGGTGAAGGAGCGCGGCCGCTGGTCGGCGAAGTCCAAGCGTGATGCGGTGCTGAGGCTGCTGCGCGGCGAGGACCTGGACACGGTGTCGCGGGAGTCGAAGGTTACGGCGGCGAAGCTGACCGAGTGGCGCGAGGCGTTTCTCGCATCGGGCATGGCGGGCCTGAAGGCACGCGAGACCGACGCGCGGGACGAGGAAATCGAACGGCTCAAGGCGGTGCTGGGCGAGATGACGATGCGCTGCGAACTGCAGCGCGACGCGATCCGGAGGTTGAAAGCCGGCCCCCCTGTGGACGAGACGAGGTTGCCGAAATGAGCGCGGCGACGTCGGAGGGGACGGGCCGGGTGTACGGGGTCAGGCGCGTGTGCTCGGCGTGGGAGCTTGCCCGCTCGACGTGGTATGCCCAGGCTGCGGCCACGCGGCCGGACCGTGCCCCGCCGGCCAAGCGCGGCCCGAAGACGGCGCTCAGTGACGAGGCGCTGGTGGCGGCGATCCGGGCCGTGCTGGCGGTGAGCCCGTTCACCGGCGAGGGCTACCGCAAGGTGTGGGCGAAGCTGCGGGCCGAGGGCATCCGTAGCGGCAAGTCGCGGGTGCTGCGGCTGATGGGCGCGCACGGCCTGCTGGCGCCGCAACGCGGCGGCGGCCCGCGGGGACCGCGGGCGCACGAGGGGACGATTCTCACCGAGGCGCCGGACCTGATGTGGGGGACGGACTTCTCGACGACGGTCACGCTGCGGGAGGGTACGGCGGCGGTGTTCATCGCGGTCGACCATTGCACGGCGGAGCTGGTGGGCGTGCATGCGGCGGCCCGTGCGACGCGCTGGGAGGCACTGGAGCCGATCCGGCAGGCGGTGCGGGAGCGCTTCGGGCGGATCGGCGCGAAGGTCGCCAGCGGGCTGCGGTTGCGCCATGACCACGGGACGCAGTACATGGCCGACGATTTCCAGCAGGAGCTCGCGTTCCTGGGGATTGCGTCGAGCCCGTCGTTTGTCCGCGCCCCGGAGGGCAACGGGTGCGCCGAGCGGATGATCCGCACGCTGAAGGAGCAGTTGCTGTGGGTGCGGACGTTCGAGACCGTGGAGGAGCTGCGCCAGGCGCTGCTGGCGTGGCAGAAGGTGTACAACGAGCACTGGATGGTGGGCCGGCACGGCCACCGCAGCCCGGCGCAGGTGCGCCGGGATCACCACGCCACGATGCAGCGCATGGCGGCGTGAATTACGCCCTCAGGCGTGTCCAAGGAAATCGAGGGGCGGTTCAGGGGCCAGGTTGATGGCCGCATCGGTGACGATGAAGGGGCGCGGATACTGCGGCGTCTGCAATAC
>NZ_FQUK01000081.1 GCF_900129205.1 Thermomonas hydrothermalis
GCATCCCACGCCCTCCACTATGGCTGAGGTCGATATCGCAAACAGAGGGCTTGAAAGCAAGCTCTGGCGCGGGAGAATTTCAACAAGCTGCTAGCCACCACCATGGTCATGCCTGGCATTGCACCCTCCGTGCGCGGTGACCTTTGGACTTTTCCCGTGCCTGCATGGGGAACGAGCATAGCGCGACGGCGGGCCAATGCCCGCCGTCTCGCTGTCCCGCCGGAGGGCTACCGGGTCAGAAGTTGTAGCGCACCGAGAGGTACCAGTTGCGAGGCAGCCCGTAATAGGCTGTCTGGATATTGGCCACGCTGGAGAACTCCTGGCCATCGATCATGTAATGCTCATCGGTGAGGTTGCGCACGCCCATCCGCACCTGCCAGGTGTCTTGCGGCGAATCCCATACACCGTAGAGACCGACCACGCTGTAGTAGTCCTGCTTGAGCACATCACGGTTATCAACCGACAGCCAAGTGGTTGCGCGATACGAGAGATCGCCGCCAAATGCCAGACGGGAGCCATTGGCAAGATCAAACCCGCGCTGTACGGCCACTCGTGCTGTGAACCTGGGCGAAAACGGAACATGGGCATGGCTGATCGTGGGGTCATAGCCCGGGAAGCTGGGATCAAGCCGGAAATCGTCGAAACGATCGTATTTGGCGTCCAGCCAGCTCATCTGCCCCATCAACGTGACGTGATCGCCAATCAGGGCGCTGCCCTCCAGTTCCAGACCACGAATGCTCAACGCCGCGGCATTGAGGACCGGGAACGTGTTGACGTCCTGCGAGACGCGCGCCTGGAAATCCTTGTAGTGGCTGCTGAAGGCGGCGATTGCGCCGCGCAGGCGATGGTCGGACGATTCCAGCTTCAACCCGGTCTCGTACGTCCAGACATATTCCGGGTCGTACTTGGCATGCGCCACGTCGTAGGCGGTGTTGGCGCGGCCATTGAACCCACCCGACTTGAAGCCGCGATTGGCAGAGACGTACCACATCAAGGTGTCGCCAAGCTTTTTCTGCAGGCTGAATGACGGGGTCACGGCAGTCCATGTGGCACTCGTGGTCGGGAACGGCACGGTGCCATTGAGACCGGTGAACGGTGCACCCCAGAACGTACTGGTGGTACGCCAGGATGCCAAAGGCCGCAAGACCGGAACCCAAAGCCTGGTGTACGTGATCGAGGAGGCATCCGCCGAAACCGGCGGTCACGTGCTGGTGGTCAAGGCGACGCGAAGCGGTGACGCGCTATGGATCACCAGTTTCAGGCGCTTGTCCCGCGATGCCGCGGCGCGGGACGCTGAGGTGTCCAGAGTGTTGCGCGGAGCACGAAGAAAATGAGGCAGCGCCTGGGCTGCCTCGCGGGTGTTGCGCGACGGGCTCCCCTGACCGCCGACAGAACCTTTGGGCCCCAGGCCTGCCCTCACCAGATGGCGGGAGACTTTGCCGCAACACCTTGGGTGAAGGATAGCACATGATCCGCATCGAAATCGACGACTGTATGAGTCCACCACCTTTGGCACTCGGGTTGGTGCTGGAGCAGGAAGTGTAGCGGGGGTCGCTGGCCGAGGGCGTGGTGGGGGCGCTCGGC
>NZ_FQUK01000079.1 GCF_900129205.1 Thermomonas hydrothermalis
CCATGCGTCACAGTTTATACCACATGGTGCGCTTCGCGCACCCGCAATTCCTCCCCTGACTCAAGTCAGGGGTTTCCTTGCGGAGATTCTATGAAGCCGTCCAGCTCGTCCTTCTTCACGCCCATGTTGAGGAACACACGGCCATCGTTGGTGATGGTCGGGGTGACCTTCAGCTCCAGCAGCGCTTCCTTGAACTGCACGGTCGGGACGTTGCCGCCCTGGCCGCCGGACACGGTCAGGTAGCCGATTTCCTTACCCTGCCGAATCACCGCTTCCTTCTGGTTGCTGGTGACGATGCGCGGGTTGGAGATCACCTCGCCGCGGCCCTGCTCCTGGATGGCCGACAGCTCGACATCCAGTGCATAGCCCGCGTTGAGGATGGACAGCGCCAGCGACCCACCCGGGTTCTGCAACGCTGCCGGCATGTTCCAGTTCAGTCCGCGGGTGATGGTTGGGACCGCCGGCGGCGTCGGCGGCGTCGTGCTGTTGTTCTGCTGGTAGGCGTTGAGGATTGAATTCTGGTTCGCGATGTTGTTGCTGATGCTGTTGCTGTAGAAGATCTTGCCGTTGTGGTCCACCCCGGTGATCCCGAACTTGGCCCCCAGCTCGCGCGCCACATTTTCGTTGGCGATCACGATCCGGGCTTCGATCACCACCTGGTCAACCGGCTTGTCCAGCTCCTGCACCAGCTTCTTGATGCTTTCGACCCGCTGCGGGATGTCGATCACCAGCAGGGTGTTGGTGCGCTTGTCGAAGCTGATGCTGCCACGACCGGACAGGAACCCACGATCCTGCACGTTCTGACCCTGCACGCCGCCCTGCTGGTTGCCCTTGCTTTCCTCGGTCAGCAAGCGGGCAATATCCTCCGCACTGGCGTAGTTGACCGGGATGTACTCGGTCACTTTCTGCGCCCGCTCCTCAAGATTGATACGGGCATCTTCCTTGGCCTGCTCGAAGTCGGCGATTTCCTTCTGCGGGGCCACCCAGATCACGTTGCCGTTACGGCGCTTGTCCAGCGACTTGGCCTGCAAGACGAGATCCAGCGCCTGATCCCACGGCACATTGACCAGCCGCAGGGTGACGTTGCCCTGCACGGTGTCAGCGGCAACGATGTTGAGGTTGGATTCCTCAGCAATCAGCTGCAGCACCGTGCGCACCGGCACGTCCTGGAAGTTGAAACTCACCGGCTTGCCGCTGTAGCGCACGCTGCCGGTGGTCGCCGCATCACCGGCAACGACCGCGCCCATCGCCTTGCCATCGGCCTGGGCCGCGCTTGCCACTGGCGTGGCACGCGGCACGATCTCGACGATGTATTCGTTACCGGTCTGGTAGGCCATCGACTCGAACGCCCCCTTGGTGCCCAGCACCAGCTGCACGCCGTTGCTGGTCGGATGCGCTTCGACGCGCTGCACCGGGGTGGCGAAATCGACCACGTTGATCGGGCGCTGCAGGGCGGCCGGCAACTGGGCGTTGCCGATGTCCACCACCACATTGCTCCCCTGGGTGCGCAGATCCGGCGCGGCACCCTCGCCCGAGAAGCGCAGAATCAGCTTGCCGGCGCCGCCGTCACCGCGCTTGAAGTCGATCGCGGCCAGCGATACCGCATCCGGCAGGCGCTTGGCCGGATCGGCCCCGCCACCGGTGGCGGACTGGCCAACCCCGGCCGCGAGAGCGGGGGTCGGTGCGGCCCCAGCGCCAGCCAGGCCGAGCGCGAGCGCTGCGGCCAGTGCGCTGATGGTCAAGGAACGCCGGACAGGCTGCGTTTGCGTGGCGTAGATGCAGGTCATCGTCTCTTCCCCAATCTCAATTGTCGAGCGCCAGCCTGGCGGGGCGTTCGAGCCAGCCACCCGCGCCATCCGGAACCAGTTCGACCAGTTCAATCCGGTCTTCGAAAACGCCGGTCACCCGGCCGTCGCTTTGCCCCATGTAGTCACCCGGCTTGACCTTGTAGGTCACCTTGTCGGGCGCCATGACCAACCCGACCAAGTTCTTGCCGGCCCCCAGGGTGCCAACCATCTTCAGGCTGTCCAGCGAGAACATCTGGCTCCATCGCGTCTGGTGTGGAACGGGCCGCCGGATGATGTCAGCCTTGGCGGATGCAAGAACAACTCTTCACCCAGGCTTTGGGGCTGACG
>NZ_FQUK01000077.1 GCF_900129205.1 Thermomonas hydrothermalis
GTCAGCCCCAAAGCCTGGGTGAAGAGTTGTTCTTGCATCCGCCAAGGCTGACATCATCCGGCGGCCCGTTCCACACCAGACGCGATGGAGCCCTCGCTTTACCCCACCCTGCGGATCAGCACCGATCACACTGCTGGCGTGCATTGGTGCCATATGCACGCCGACCTGGCCCATGCCCCGGGCCGCGCCTGTTTCAAGCCGGCCCTGGTGGAAGACATCCTGCGCTATCAGCAACGCCTGACAGAACAGCTATGGCAGGAGCGTAGACAGGGTGACGCCACCCTCAAGCACGTGGTGCTGGCCTCTGACTGCCCGGATGCCTTCAACCTCGGTGGGGATCTGGAATATTTCTGCGATGCCATCCGCCGTCAGGACCGCGCCGCCCTGCTGCATTACGCCCGGCAGTGCGTACGCGGCGTACATGCGTTCCACGACGGCCTGGGGGCCGGCGCTCACAGCATCGCCCTGGTTCAGGGGGATGCACTGGGTGGTGGCTTCGAGGCGGCCTTGAGCTGCCACACCATCGTGGCCGAAGAAGGCGTTGGCATGGGGTTGCCGGAAGTCCTGTTCGACCTGTTTCCCGGCATGGGGGCCTATTCCTTCCTGTGCAAGCGCATTGCGCCGCACAAGGCCGAGCAGTTGATGTTAAGCGGCGAGGTCCTGTCCAGCGATGAGCTCTATCGCATGGGCCTGGTGGATGTGCTGGCCCCGCGTGGCCAAGGCGTGCAGGCGGTGGAAGACGTCATCCGTCGCAACCGGCGCATCCCGCATGCGCGCAGCGCGATGCACAAGGTCCGTGCGATGGCGCAGCCGGTCAGTCTGGACGAACTGATGGCGATCACCGAAACCTGGGTGGACACCGCCTTGCAGCTTGGCGAAAAGTCGTTGCGGACGATGGAGCGCTTGGTGCGCGCACAGTATCGCCGCCATGGCAATGGCGCGCCCGGTCAGGCATGAACGCCTGCCCAGGAAAGGCACGCACACATCCCGCCTGCACGCGTGCCGGCCGCGACGTCGAGTCCGGGCACATGTCCCGGGCTCGACGCGACGAATCCGATCAGCTGGTAGCAGCCTTGTCTGTATGACTGCATGTAACTATGATGACTGCACTGAAGCATAAAACGCGAGATGCCATCATGGCCACCCTGACCGTTCGCAATCTGCCCGACGAGGTGCATCGCGCCTTGCGCCTGCGCGCAGCCCAGCACGGGCGCAGCACGGAAGCAGAAGTGCGCGCCCTGCTGGAAGAAGCCGTCAAGCCGCAGGGCCGGCTGAAGCTGGGCTCTTGGCTTGCCGACATCGGCCGCAAGGTGAAACTCACCGATGCGGAAGTGGCGCTGATCAATCAGCGCGACACCTCGGCCCCCAGGGCGGTGGATCTGGAATGATCCTGCTCGACACCAATGTGATTTCCGAGCCGCTGCGCGCCGCACCCGATGCGCGTGTGGTCGCCTGGCTCGATGCGCAGCCCGCCGAGACCCTGTTTCTGTCCGTGGTTACGGTGGCCGAGCTGCGCCTTGGCGTGGCACGGTTGCCCGCCGGGCGTCGCCGCAACGGTCTGATCGAGCAGTTGGAGCGTCAGGTACTCCCCGCCTTTGCGGGGCGGATACTCCCGTTCGATCTGGCGGCAACCCAAGCCTATGCCGAGGCGATGGCCAAGGCGCAAGCAGCTGGTTTGGCCGTGAGCATGGCCGACGGCTTCATCGCTGCGATCGCGCTTGCCAACCACATGAGCGTGGCGACCCGTGACACCTCTCCCTTTGTGGCGATGGGGGTTGCGGTCATCGACCCTTGGGCGGCCTGATCCCAGCAACCAGCCAAAACACGACCGAATACCGACTCAAAACTCAAACAAGGCGCCAACGATCTCAGAGCGTGTCCTCGCGCGCCGGCGTCCAGCTTCCCCGCGCTGCCAACGCCTGTTGTCCCTGCCGCACGCGCTGGATCAGAGTCTCCAGATGGCGTTGCCAGTCGCGGGCCAGCTCGAAGCCGGTCATCCGCATCAACGCACCACTCAGGCTCGCGCACTGCAGCAGGCCAAGATTGCCTGCAACACCCTTGAGGGCATGGGCCTGCTCGCGGAACTGGTCCCAGTCACCCGCCTCGCCGGCCACGCGCATCCGCTGCAAGGCCACCCGGGCATCGGTCATGCATTGACCGATGAACTCTGCTTCGAAGGCCTTACCCATTCCGAGCGAAGCAAACTCGTCCAGCACGGACGGATCCAGCACTTGTTCGCCGGAGACATGGACAATCGGGCGCGGCGATTCTGGGCTCCATCGCGTCTGGTGTGGAACGGGCCGCCGGATGATGTCAGCCTTGGCGGATGCAAGAACAACTCTTCACCCAGGCTTTGGGGCTG
>NZ_FQUK01000074.1 GCF_900129205.1 Thermomonas hydrothermalis
CCCCGTCACCCTTGGCTCCATGCTCCCCATCAGACATGAACCGTTTCCACTGGAATCGCGATTGAGCCAATACGCAGGCTACGTTCGGCGGTTTTCCCGGCTTAGGTTGATTCGCGCGCGTGAGAACGCGCGGACAAACGCGTTGATCGCCTCCGGCGCCCGTTATTACGTGTTGCCATTGCAGTTGAACAGCGATGCGCAGATTCGCGACCATTCGCGTTTTACGCACATGGGTGAGGTGATCGAATACGTGCTGGAGTCTTTTGCCCGGAATGCGCCGCGAGACGCAATACTTGTGGTGAAGAACCATCCCCTCGATACGGGCTTGATGGATTACGGCAAGATCATCCGCGAGAGCGAAAGGCGCTTTGATCTTTTGGGACGGACGGTTTATCTGGAGGGGGGCGATTTGGTGAGCCTGCTGCAGCACGCCCAAGGAGTTGTCACGGTCAACAGCACGTCAGGGCTATTGGCATTAGAAGCAGGCGTGCCAGTCGTGACGCTCTCCGATCCGATTTACAACCTTCCGGGGTTGACCTACCAAGCGCCGCTGGACGCGTTCTGGTTAGATGCAACCCCGCCGGAGCAGGAACTTTTCGCACGCTTTCGACGGGTCGTTATGACCGCCACGCAGATTAATGGTGGGTTCTATTGCCGCCAGGGGATCAGTCTTGCAGTAGAAAACAGTGCCAAGGTGTTGACGGCAGAGCGCTCGCCCTTGGAGGTACTGCTGTGAACCTGCCCTTGCGCATCCTCATCACTGGCGCGAGCGGGGCCATTGGCGGCGCCTTGGCGCAAGAATACGCGGGCCCTGGAGTGACGCTGTTCTTGCACGGGCGAGATCTGCCCAGGCTCGAAACCGTTGCCCGTGCGTGTCGCGAACGTGGTGCGCGTGTTGTGCTCGCTACCTTCGATGTACGTGACCTCGCCGATTTGCGTGGCTGGGTGGCACAGCTACAGGCAGAGGCTCCACTCGATTTAGTCATCGCCAACGCTGGCATGAACATCGACATCGGGCCGGACGGGGCAGGGGAGCGCTGGGAAGAGGTGGAAGCACTCCTCGAAACTAATGTGCGTGCGGTCTTGGCACTGGTAGACGCGGTGCTCCCCAGCATGCGGGCGCGCAGCGAAGGGCAGATTGCCTTGGTGAGCTCGTTGGCCGCGTGGTTTGGCCTGCCGGTGACGCCGAGCTACTGTGCCAGTAAGGCCGCGATCAAGGCCTACGGCGAAGCGTTGCGCGGCTGGCTGGCGCCCGAGGGGGTGCGGGTGAGTGTGATCATGCCCGGCTATGTGGCCTCGCCCATGTGCCACGCCATGCCAGGCCCGAAGCCCTTTCTGATGACGCCTGAACGAGCGGCGCGGATCATTCGGCGTGGCCTGATGCGCAACCGTGCGCGCATCGCCTTTCCGTTCTGGTTGTCGTTCGGAACATGGTGGTTGGCCGTGCTGCCCGCGGGGCTTTCCAGTCGAATTGTGCGTTGGTTGGGCTATGGCGGTTGAAGGTGCCTTCTTGACTGTGGTGGCCGCCGCACTGACGGGCCTTGGGCTGTCGGTTGCCATTGAGTGCCTGATGCAGCCGCGACCGCCGCTTGCGCGGCCTTGGTCGGCCTGGGCCCTGCATGGCGGCCTGTGGTTGCTGGCGCATGCCTTGTTGACCTTACTGTTGGGGCGCCCGTGGTTTGCCGCCGCCGCGGTGTCGGCCTTTTGGTTGATGCTGGTGCTGGTCAACAACGCCAAGGTGCATGCATTGCGTGAGCCGTTCGTCTTTCAGGATTTCGAGTATTTCACCGATGCGATCCGGCACCCGCGCCTGTACATCCCATTTTTGGGATGGTGGAAGTTTTTGGGCGCGGCAGCTGGCTTTGTGTTGGCCGTGGCGATCGGGCTGTGGGGAGAAGCAGTCCCCGCCGAGCGCTGGCGCATGGCCAGTCAGTTGGGCGGGATCGCCTTGATGGGGTTGGCCGGCATCGGGCTCATTCTGACGAGGCGCACGAGACGCCTTGCGGTGACTTTCCAACCTGAGCGCGATATCGGCTCACTCGGCTTTGCGGCCTGTCTTTGGCGCTATGGCGAGGAAGAACGAGTGCCCCTGACGGCAGCCTCCCCCTTCGATTTTCTAGCGCCGGAAATGCCCGATGGCGGCTTGCCACATCTTGTGGCCGTGCAAAGCGAATCGTTTTTCGATCCGCGGCCCTGGTTTGCCGGTATTCGTGCGGAGGTGCTAGCCGAGTTCGACCGGCTTAAAGGCGATGCGCTGGCACATGGCAGGCTTGATGTGCCGGCATGGGGTGCGAATACGGTACGAACAGAATTTGCATTTCTCACCGGGATTGGCGAGGACAAGCTGGGCGTGCATCGTTTCAATCCCCATCGCGCCATTGCTGCGGGCTCGAATGTGTCTTCGCTGGCTTTGTGGCTCAAGCGTTTTGGGTATCGCACGATTTGCATCCACCCTTACCCGGCGAGCTTCTATCAGCGCGATCGTGTTTATCCGAGGATTGGATTCGACGAGTTTCTTGACATCCGCGCCTTTGACAAGGCAGGGCGTTTTGGTCCGTACATTGGGGATGCGGCGGTAGCTGAAAAAATAGCGGCCGTTCTGGGTGAAGCAACGGGGCCTGTGTTCATTTTTGCCATTACCATGGAAAACCACGGTCCGCTGCATCTGGAAAAGGTAAATCCCGAGAACGTGGACGCGTTCTACCACACGCCACCGCCGGACGACTGCGACGACCTCACTATCTACCTACGCCACCTACGCAATGCAGACCGAATGATCGGAGCATTGCGTCAAACCCTGGAAGGGTGTCCACATCCCGCCAGCTTGTGCTGGTTCGGTGACCATGTACCCATCATGCCGAAGGTGTATGAGATTTTCGGCGAACCCGATGGCGTGACTGAGTATGTGATCTGGAGCAATCGCATGGCTGCGCAAGTTCGGCCCGACGCGCTGGCCGCAAACGAGCTGACAATCCGCTGGCTCGGGGAGGCTGGCCTGATTGGTTTTCCGCAACCCGCTGGGGTTTGAGTAGCGCCGCGATCTGGACTCCAATTCCCAAGTCGGAGCTGGCCCGGCAACATGGCTTCAGCCCGGCCAGCTTCTGCGCTTGGCGCACAAAGTACGGCGGCATGGATGCGGATTGACGCCCAGCGCCTATGCGAAGCAACTGGCATCCACTACCATCAATCCCTGACTCTAAATTGCCCCGCTGCGACGCTCGGTCCTTTCGCTCCATGACGCAGGCAGCACACCATTCCATCGACGAATATTGGATGCGCCAGGCACTGGCGCTGGCTGAACGTGCGCAACGTGAGGATAACGAAGTCCCGGTTGGCGCGGTGATCGTCGGCTCAATCGCGATTCCAGTGGAAACGGTTCATGTCTGATGGGGAGCATGGAGCCAAGGGTGACGGGG
>NZ_FQUK01000073.1 GCF_900129205.1 Thermomonas hydrothermalis
CCCAGCTCACCGAGCGGCCCTTCGTGGCCACCGAATCGCGCCTGCTCACGCTGTTTGCGCTGCTGGAGCAGATCAGCGCCGGCACCGAGGCCGACAGCGATGAACTTTCGGCGTTGCGCGCCGAGAACTCCCGTCTGATCGCACTGCTCGAGTCGCACGGCATCGAGTGGCGTGCGCGTCAGCAGCCCACTCCGCCGCCTGTGGAGTCATCGAGACTGTCCACCGACGAAAAGGTCGCGCTCTTCCGGCGCCTGTTCCGCGGCCGCACCGACGTGTTCCCCGTTCGATGGGAAAGCAAGACCACCGGCAAGTCGGGCTACGCGCCAGCCTGCGCGAATGAGTGGCGCGCCGGCGTGTGCGAGAAGCCACGCATCAAATGCGGCGATTGCGCCAATCGCATGCTCATCCCGCTGTCGGACGCCGTGATCTACAAGCACCTGGCCGGCGATCACACGGTCGGGGTGTATCCCCTGTTGGAGGACGACAGCTGCTACTTCCTGGCTGTCGACTTTGACGAGGCCGAATGGCGGGATGATGCACAGGCATTCATGCAGTCGTGCGCAGAGCTTGGTGTGCCGGCGGCGCTGGAGATATCGCGCTCCGGTCAGGGCGCCCATGCCTGGGTTTTCTTCGCCAGTCGGGTGTCGGCACGTGATGCCCGCCGCCTGGGCGCGGCCATCATCAGCCACACCTGCGCGCGCACGCGGCAGCTCCGGCTCACGTCCTACGACCGGATGTTCCCGAACCAGGACACGATGCCCAAAGGCGGGTTCGGCAACCTGATCGCCTTGCCGCTGCAGAAAGGTCCGAGGGAGCAGGGTTTCAGCGTCTTTGTCGATCCCGATCTGCGACCGTACCCTGATCAATGGGCGTTCCTCGCGTCCATCCAGCCGATGGCCGCGCACGATATCGAGCCGACCATCCTGCGGGCGACGGGTGGCGTCCATCCGCTGGACGTCACCTTCATCGACGACGAAGACCTGGCCACGCCGTGGAAGCGCGAAAGCACTTCGACCAAGAAGCTGCCCGGGCCGATGCCGAAGTCACTGAGCGTGACGCTGGCCAACTTGATCTATTTCGAGAAGGCCAAACTGCCGCAGGCGCTGGCCAACCGCCTGATCCGGCTGGCGGCGTTTCAGAACCCCGAGTTCTACAAGGCGCAGGCGATGCGGATGTCGGTGTGGGACAAGCCGCGTGTCATCGGTTGCGCCGAGAGCTACCCCCAGCACATCGCGCTACCCCGAGGGTGTCTGGATGCCGCCCTGTTCACTGCTGCGCGAGAACGGCATCGCCTGCGACCTGAGAGACGAACGCGTTGCCGGCCATCCGCTGGACGTGTCTTTCGTCGGCAGTCTGCGTCCCGACCAGGAAGCCGCCGTCGCGGCGATGCTGCCCTTTGATGCCGGGGTGCTGTGCGCGCCGACCGCCTTCGGCAAGACGGTGACGGCCGCCGCGATGATCGCGCGCCGGGGCGTCAATACCTTGGTGCTGGTTCATCGAACCGAACTGCTCAAGCAGTGGCAGGAGCGGCTGCAGGCGTTTCTGGGCGTCGGCAAGGGTGTGGTCGGCACCATTGGCGGCGGCAAGGCCAAGCCCACCGGCAGGATCGACATCGCCGTGATACAGTCCTTGTCTCGCCAGGGCGAGGTGAACCCGCTGGTCGAGGACTACGGCCACGTGATCGTCGACGAGTGCCACCACGTCGGCGCCGTCTCCTTCGACGCGATCCTCAAGCGAACCAAGGCGAAGTACGTGCTGGGCCTGACGGCGACTCCGATCCGACGCGACGGGCAGCAGCCAATCATCTTCATGCAGTGCGGGCCGATCCGCCACAAGGCGGCTACCCCGGCCGGGGCGCCGCACGATCTGGAGGTCGTGCCGCGCGCCTGCCGCGCTCGCATCGATCTGCCGCAGGATGCCGGCATCCAGGACGTGTTCCGACATCTCGCCAACGATCAGGCCAGGACCGAGGCCATCGCCGCCGAGGTGCGCGATGCCTTCGCGCAGGGTCGCAAGGTGCTGGTCCTGACCGAGCGCACGGAACACCTCGACGCCATCGATGCGGCCCTCGGCGGCCTGGAGCCGTCGCCCTTCGTTCTGCATGGCCGGATGTCGAGAAAGCAGCGTGCAGCGTTGGTGGCAGACCTCGATGCTCTGCCGCCCGACGCGCCGCGTGTGCTCCTGTCGACGGGCAAGCTGGTCGGCGAGGGCTTCGACCACCCGCCGCTGGATACGCTGGTGCTCGCCATGCCGGTGTCCTGGAAGGGCACGCTGCAGCAGTACGCTGGGCGTCTGCACCGGGAACACGCCAGCAAGACCGACGTGCGAATCATCGACTTCGTGGACACCGGTCATCCGGCGCTGCTGCGGATGTGGGACAAGCGCCAGCGTGGCTACCGGGCGATGGGGTACAGGGTGGGTTCTGATGTGCCTGCGGAATGAAGACGAATTCTCCCGGGCCTGAGGCCATCTCCACATCTTGCCATCGGACTACAAAAGGACTATATTCAGTCCCATCCAAGTCCGGAGCACCGCCATGCGCTACTCATCCCAAGTCAAGCCCATCAGCTACCTCAAGGCCAATGCCGCCGAGGTGCTGACCCATCTGGCCGAAAACCGGGAGCCCTTGGTCATCACGCAGAACGGGGAAGCCAAGGCCGTGCTGCAGGACGTTGCGTCCTTCGAGGAAACGCAGGAGACCTTGGCCCTGCTCAAGATCCTGGCGCTTGGACAGCAGGACGTGGAGGCAGGTCGCGTCAAGCCGGTCGCCGATGTGGTGGCGCGCCTACGCGCGAAGAGGGCCACGGCCTGATGGTCGGCAGGCCGACGCGTTACGAGGTCCTGCTGACCGAAGGTGCAGAACAGGACCTGGAGGCGCTCTACGACTACATCGCCGAGTTCGACAGTGTGGCCAACGCCAACCATGTTCTCGACCGCTTGATGGAGGTCGTGGAGGGGCTCGCCCAGTTTCCTGAGCGCGGCAGCTATCCCAAGGAACTCGTCGCCCTGGGCATCAAGGACTACCGCCAGACGGCATTCAAGCCCTACCGGGTGATCTATCGCGTCCTGGGCAACCGGGTCGTGATCTACCTGATCGTCGATGGCCGGCGTGACATGCAGTCAGTGCTGGCGCGCCGGCTCCTGGGCGCTTAGTCCGCAGCATCCCGCACGGTCCCGATCCATTCCGATGCATCACAGTAAGACCGGGTTCGCACGGTCAACCGAACACCACCAAACACAAGGGCTCGGACAATCTCCGGGCCCTTTTTCTTTGCGCCCATCCCCCGTGGCGCGGGGTTCCGGCCATCTGTGCTGCGGGTGGCCCTCACCCGAAACGCCCGAAATCGGCCACTTTCTCGGCCAGAGCCGTCTCTATTCTCTGTTTGGCCTGCGGGTAGGCGCAGAGGGCGGTCTAGCAAAATCA
>NZ_FQUK01000080.1 GCF_900129205.1 Thermomonas hydrothermalis
GATAGAACCCCCGGATTCGGTACCCGGCATGGTGCACTTGCATGGCGCTCCTCCTGCTTCGAAGGAGTGCCAAAGGTGTTTGAACTTATGCAGACCCAGGAAGCGCTCACCTTTGGCTTCGACATCGGCATCGCTTCGGTCGGCTGGTGTGTGCTCGGGGAGAACCGCATCGTCGATCTGGGCGTGCGCTGCTTCGATGCGGCAGAAACGGCCGACAAAGGCGAATCGCTCAACCTCGCCCGCCGTACGGCGCGCCTCATGCGCCGTCGTCTGCGTCGGCGCGTCTGGCGTCTGACCAAGCTGGCCCGACTGTTGAAACGCGCTGGCCTGATCGCGGACGTGGCTGTTCTCAAACAGCCGCCAGGCAAAGGCTGCAAAACGCCCAACGTATGGCAGCTGCGCGTGCAGGGGCTGGATCGCAAGTTGGAGCCGGAAGAGTGGGCGCGGGTGCTCTACCACATCGTCAAGCATCGGGGCTTTCACTGGCTCAGCCGCGCCGAGGAAAAGAAGGCCGAGGCCGACAAGAAGGAAGGCGGCAAGGTCAAGCAAGGACTTTCCGACACCCAGCGCCGCATGGCTGAAAAGGGCTACCGCAGCGCGGCGGAAATGGTGCTCGCCGAATTTCCAGACGCCCAGCGCAACAAGGCGGGTGATTACAGCAAGGCGCTCTCCCGCGCCCTGCTCGCCGACGAACTGGCGCTGCTGTTCCAGCGCCAACGCGAGCTTGGCAATCCTCATGCCGGCGAGGAACTGGAAATCGCCATTCTCGGCAAGGGCGACAGAAAGAGTGGGCTGCTCTGGGAACAGAAGCCGCCGCTGGCTGGCGCCGATCTGCTCAAGATGCTGGGGCGCTGCACCTTAGAGTGCAGGGGTGGGCCAGACGGCAAGGGCGAATACCGCGCACCCAAAGCCAGCTTCACCGCCGAGCGGCATGTGTGGCTCACGCGCCTGAACAACCTGCGCATCGTGGTCGATGGCGTCACGCGGCCGCTGAACGAGGAAGAACGGCGCATCGCCTTGCCCCTGCCTTACCAGCAGGCCGGCGATTTGAGCTACAAGCAGTTGCGCGCCGCGCTCACCAAGGCGGGGCACGGTGGTTTTCAATTCGCGGGCCTCGCCGAGGACAAGGAGAAAGACACCCTGGTCAAACTGCCCGCCTGGCAGACCTTGCGCAAGACGTTGAAGGAAGCAGGTCTTGAGCCCGAATGGCGGGGTATGGCCAGCGCCGCGTTGGATGGCGATGCTCGCCTGCTCGATGACATCGCGTATGTGCTGTCCGTTTTCAAGGACGGTGCAGAGGTGGAGGCCGAGCTGCGCAAGCTGTCACTGCCGGGCGGCGAAAAGATGATCGAGGCGCTTGCCGGGATCAGCTTCGACAAATTCCACAACCTGTCGCTGAAAGCCTTGCGCAAGATCGTGCCGCACATGGAAGCGGGCCTGCGCTACGACGAGGCCTGTCAGGAAGCCGGCTATCACCACAGCCAGCCGAACCAGAAGGGTTCAGGGAAAACGAAGTATCTGCCGCCGTTCTATGCCGGTCGCGACAAGGATGGCCGCATGGTCTTCGCCGAAGGGCTTGACGTACCGAAAAACCCGGTCGTGCTGCGTGCGCTCAACCAGGCGCGCAAGGTGCTCAACGCATTGGTGCGCCGCTACGGCTCGCCCTCATTCGTTCACATCGAAATGGCTCGCGACCTTTCGGCTCCATCGCGTCTGGTGTGGAACGGGCCGCCGGATGATGTCAGCCTTGGCGGATGCAAGAACAACTCTTCACCCAGGCTTTGGGGCTGA
>NZ_FQUK01000072.1 GCF_900129205.1 Thermomonas hydrothermalis
CGCCCCCACCACGCCCTCGGCCAGCGACCCCCGCTACACTTCCTGCTCCAGCACCAACCCGAGTGCCAAAGGTGGTGGACTCATACAGGTGCTTGACAACTGTGAACGAGTGATGAAAGGTCGGTGTCTGCTTCGGCTTCTGTTCAGGAAGCGGGGCGGTCTGCATCGGGGGGCATGGTGTGCACGCCGGTGTTTGCCATGCAGATGCAGAGTCTTCGAGACGCCGTTTGTCTGCCATCCACTCATCCAGGGGTTACACCAGTGAATTGTTCCCGTACTCATCTGCTCGGTACCGCCATTGCGCTTGCGCTCGCCGCCGGCAGCGCCACTGCTGCGGACCGTATCGACCTGCATCAGCAAAACGTCGGCCAGTTGCGCCAGCAGTATCAGGCGCTGACCGCGGGCAAGGGCGTGGCCACCATGGTCCATCGCCAGCACGAGCAGTTCCTCGGCCTGAACGCCGACAACACGCTGCTGATGAAAAACGCGATCGCCGACCACGGCGTGCGCAACTACCGCTATGACCAGGCCTGGCGCGGCATCCCGATCTTCGGTCAGGGGATCGTGGTCAGCGAGGATGGCGCAGGTAACGTGCGCACCCTGTTCGGCACCAAGGTGTCGGGCATCGAGCGCGACATCGCCTCCACCACGCCCAAGCTGACCAAGGCGGAGGCGCTGGCCGCCGGCAAGCGCATCGCGCTGGGCAATGCCCTGTCGGCGATGCAGACCCGCAACGAAAAGTCGGATCTGGTGATCTTCGTCGATGATGCCGGCAAGGCGCATCTGGCCTATGCGGTCACCTTCTTCGCCGATTCGCTGGCCGGCAATCCCACCCGTCCGATCATCATGATCGATGCGATCAGCGGTCAGGTCATCAAGAAGTGGGAGAACCTGCAGCATGCGCTGGTCGGCACCGGCCCTGGCGGCAACACCAAGACCGGCCAGTATGAGTGGGGTTCGGGCGGGATCTACGGCTACATGGACGTCACCCAGTCCGGTAGCACCTGCACGATGAACAACACCAAAGTGAAGGCGGTCAACCTCAACGGTGGCACCACCGGCACCACGGCCTTCTCCTATACCTGCCCGCGCAACACCTACAAGACCATCAACGGTGGGTATTCGCCGATCAACGACGCCTTCCAGTTCGGCGGCGTGATCACCAACATGTACCCGGCCTATACCGGCTACAACGCGCTCAGCTTCCAGCTGGTCATGCGCGTGCACTACAAGACCAACTACGAAAACGCCTTCTGGGATGGCTCGACCATGAGCTTCGGTGACGGCGCCAGCACCTTCTATCCGCTGGTGAGCGCCGACGTGGCCGGTCACGAGGTGTCGCATGGCTTCACCGAGCAGCATTCCAACCTGACCTATTCCGGTCAGTCGGGTGGCATCAACGAGGCCTTCTCCGACATGGGCGGTGAAGCCACCGAGTACTACTGGAAGGGCACCAACGACTTCCTGGTGGGTAGCGAGATCTTCAAGGGCAGCGGTGCGCTGCGCTACATGTGCAACCCGACCCAGGACGGGGGCTCGATCGACAATGCCGCCAACTACACCAGCGGGCTGGATGTGCACTACAGCTCGGGTGTGTATAACAAGGCGTTCTGCCTGCTGGCCAAGACCGCAGGCTGGGGCGTGCCGAAGGCATTCAAGGTGTTCGCACGGGCCAATGCCAACTACTGGACGGCCAGCAGCACCTTCAACAGCGCAGCCTGCGGCGTGGAGACCGCGGCGGCTGACCTGGGCTACGCCAAGGCTGATGTCACCGCTGCTTTCAAGGCTGTCGGTGTGGCCTGCCCCACCAGTGGCGGTGGCAGCACCACGACGGTGAACCTGCCCACCGTGTCCACGGGCTACTGGTCCAGCACCTACACGCTGGCGGTGACTGCGGGCAAGACGGCAACCATCAGCATCTCCGGCGGCACCGGCGATGCCGACCTGTACGTCCGCGCCGGTAGCACACCGACCACCACCAGCTATACCTGCCGTCCGTACAAGACCGGCAACAACGAAACCTGCACGCTGACTCCGACCAGCAACACTACCTACTACATCCGGGTCTATGCGTACTCCACCTACTCCGGGGTCACGTTGACCTACGGCACCAACTAAGCCCGCAAGGGTTTGGGTACCCCTTCGACCCCGGCCACAGGCCGGGGTCGTTCTTTTCGGGCGACAAAAACGCCAGTGCGTGCGGACGGGTGACGCGCAGCGAGGTGGTGTGCGCAGGGGGGTGTGGTCAGTCGATGGCTTCGAAGCGATTGGCCTCGATGTTCTTGCGCACCCGGTGTGGATCCCAGATGCGGCCATTCATGGCGATGTAGACGCCGGCTGGCAGGCATTGCACCGCACCGATCGCGCAGCCGATGTTGAACTCGGCATCCGAGCCACGGAAGCGGGCCGGGCTGAGCGCGCCAGTCAGGACGATGGTCTTGTCGGGAATCTGCGCCAGCACCTGGGCGGTTTGCACCATGGTGTCGGTGCCATGGGTGACCAGTACGTGGCGCATCGGCTGTGCGGCGACGGTGGCACGGATCAGCTCGCGGTCGGATTCGGTGATGTGCAGGGAATCCTTGCGCAGGATCGGGATGATGGTGAAGCGGAACGCCACGCCAAGTTCGCGCAGGATCATGCCGATCTGCGGGTCGCCGATCTGGTAATCCGACTTGTCGTCGAAGTAGATCTTGTCGATGGTGCCGCCGGTGGTGACGATGAGCAGAGTGTCCATGCCGCCATTGTCGCGCAAACGCGGCCTGGCTACAGCGGCAGGGGCAGCTCCAGCAGGGCCATCAGGGGTTGCAGCAGTGCGCCGTAGGCGATTGCACGGGCGGTGTCGCGGCGCAACGGCTGGCGCACCTGGGCGGCACTGGCGGTGCGCACGCTGCGAGGTGTGGTGTGGAAGTGCAGGCAGTCCGGGTGGAACGCGAGCCCGCAGTCGGCCAGCAGGGCGCGGATATAGGGTTCGGGATCGGCCAGCAGGGCCTCGTAGCGGTACACATGGATGTGCTGCGGGTCGCGTTCGCGCCAGAGGTCCATGGCATGGGCGCAGCCCTGCATGTACAGGGCGATGTCGGCCATGTCGTTGGCGAAGTGCGGCTGGCTGTAGAACGGCTGCTTGAAGCAGGACCAGGCGGTTTCCAGCGGATCGCGGCGGACTTCGATCACCTGCGCGCCGGGCAGCATGGCCCGCAGCATGCCGACGTGTTTCCAGTTGTCCGGCTGTTTGTCGGTATGGCGCGGCCGCTGTCTGCGCCAGCGCGCGGTGCGGGCCAGATAGGCCTGGCCCAGCCGGTGCCAGTCGGCGGCGCTGGCCTGCGGCACCCAGTCGGGATAGGGGATGCCGCGCCGCACGGATTCCTGCTGGATCACGATGCCCAGATCTGGCAGCTCGCTGGCGCCTTCCACGTCCGGGTGAGCGGCCAGGATCTGCTCGAACAGGGTGGAGCCCGAGCGTGGCAGGCCGACGATGAAGATCACCTCTCGACCTAGCTGCGGATCCAGGGGCTGCGGTAGCGTCTGACTGACCTTGAGTGCACTGGCGACATAGCGTCGGAAGGCGTCCGCCCGCCAGGGCGTCAGCCGTTTCTGGCGGGCATTGGCGGCAGAAAACGCCGCCAGCGCCTCGGCCAGCCGGCCGTGATCCTCCTCCAGCTTGCCTAGCAGCCTGTTGAAATTCGACCCGGCGAAGCCCCCGACTCGGTCGGCAGCGCGGATTTCTCGCTGCTCAGGCGCTTCGCAAGCGCGTCCCG
>NZ_FQUK01000071.1 GCF_900129205.1 Thermomonas hydrothermalis
GCTGGCCTCGCCCACCACGCATTTCGTGGAACTGGCCCAGGCCATCCTCTACCGCGGCGCCGGCATCGGCGTGGTCTGGAAGCCCTTCCTGGCCCTGGCGCTGATCGGTTCGGCCCTGTTCGCGCTCGCGCTCACCCGTTTCCGCAGGACCATCAGCCAGATGGCCTGAATCCGTCCCTGACTCGGGACTTCCACTCAGTGAGGCACTACCCATGACCACCGAAACGCTTCCCCTGAACCTCCTCAAGGCCAACGCCGAACTGCAGTTGCGCCTGACTCGCTTGCTGCAGGAAAGCAGCCACCAATGGCTGGATTCGGTGAAGGAGGCCAGTTCGCAGGGTATCGCGGAAACCTCGGCCGAGATCGAAGGCGTGCTGCGTTCGGCAAACTGGCAGGCACTGGCGTCGTTGCCGACTGAAGCCTTCTGGCGTCAGTTCCAGGGCTGCGTTGCGCACGTGCAGACGTTCCAACAGGTCGCGATCAAGAACCAGGCGGCCTTCACGTCGGGACTGCACCAGGCCATCGAGAGCTGGCACAAGGCCGTGAGCAGCGCGCTCGGCAGCGACACGCCCTTCGCCGACGTCTTCAAGCAGTGGAATGCCTTGTGGTCGCAGACGACCGAGGCCACCCAGCGCAAGGCGCCCAAGGGAGACTGATCGGAATGGGCAGCACAACACATACTGCGCTGGTCACTGGCGGCATGGGAGAGCTGGGCGAGGCCATCGCCCGCCATCTGCACGATGCCGGACATACGGTGCTGGTCACCCACGCCCGCAGCGACGAAGCCGCCAACCTGTGGCTGCGCAAACAGGCCGATGCCGGTTACACCTTCCAGTGCTACGCCGTGGATGTGGCCGACTGGGCTTCGACCCAGGCCATGGCCGAGCGCATCGCCGCCGACGGGCATGTGGTGGACATCCTGGTCAACAACGCCGGCATCACCCGTGACGCGACCTTTCGCAAGCTGAGCAAGGAGAACTGGGACGCGGTGCTCCGGGTCAACCTGGACTCGATGTACAACGTCACCAAGGTGTTCATCGACGGCATGCTCGAACGCGGCTGGGGCCGCATCATCAACATCTCCTCGATCAACGGCTCCAAGGGCCAGTTCGGCCAGACCAACTACTCGGCGGCCAAGGCCGGCATTCACGGCTTCACCAAGGCGCTGGCCCAGGAGGTGGCGCGCAAGGGCATCACCGTCAACACCATCTCGCCAGGCTACCTGGCCACGCAGATGGTGATGGCCGTGCCCGAGGACGTGCGCAACCAGATCATCGCTGGCATCCCGGTCGGTCGCCTGGGCCGTCCCGATGAGATCGCCGCGCTGATCGGCTTCGTCGCCAGCGAGTCTGCCGGCTTCATGACCGGCAGCAACGTGTCGATGAATGGTGGCCAGCACATGTACTGACTGAGGAAGGGCCGCCCAGACGATGTGTCGGCGGCCCCTTTCCATTCATTTTTTCCGTTTCATCATAGAGGGAGTGCCCATCGCCATGAATCGAGACACCACGACATCACCAACGGCCGATTGGGGGCAGTTGCTGTGGGACCCGTTGCGACTATCGGCGATGGCAAGCGAGTATGCAGTGGATGCCTGGCAGCGGTCCATTCTGTATGCCGACGTACTCCGCCAGCACGGCAACCAGTACCAGGCGCACCTGCGCGAGCGCGTGCCCAACGTGCTCGACTTCGAGGCCGAACTGGTGCTCTCCGGCCTGGACCTGCCGCGCCCGGTCAACTACGGGCTGGCGCGCATCGTGCCCGGCGCCGGAACCCCGGTCGACCCGGCCAAGCGCCCCTTCGTCGTGGTCGACCCGCGCGCCGGCCACGGCCCGGGCATCGCTGGCTTCAAGCCCGACAGCGAGATCGGTGCGGCGATGAAGGCCGGTCATCCGTGCTACTTCGTCGGCTTCCTGCCCGACCCGGTGCCGGGGCAGACGGTCGAGGACGTGATGCGCGCCGAGGCCGCGTTCGTGCGCAAGGTCGGCGAACTGCATCCGGGCAACGGCAAGCCCGTGGTGATCGGCAACTGCCAGGCCGGCTGGCAGGTGCTGATGACCGCGGCGGTCTGGCCGGAGCTGTTCGGGCCGATCATCGTGGCCGGCGCGCCGGTCTCGTACTGGGCCGGCGACAACCCGATGCGCTACGGCGGCGGCCTGACCGGCGGCAGCTGGTTGACCGCACTGACCAGCGACATCGGCGCCGGGCGCTTCGACGGCGCCTGGCTGGTGCAGAACTTCGAGCACCTGGACCCGGCCAACACCCTGTGGAAGAAGCAGTACCACCTGTACGCCAACATCGACACCGAGGCCGACCGCTACCTGCGCTTCGAGAAGTACTGGGGCGGCTACGTCTTCCTCAACGACGTGGAGATGCAGTACATCGTCGACAACCTGTTCATCGGCAACAAACTGAGTACGGCGCAGCTGGTGACGTCTGATGGCGTGCGCATCGACCTGCGCAATATTCGCTCGCCGATCGTGGTGTTCTGCTCCTACGGCGACAACATCACCCCGCCCGGCCAGGCGCTGGGCTGGATCACCGACCTGTACCGCGACAAGGACGACCTGGTCGCCCACGACCAGACCATCGTCTACGCCACCCACGACAGCATCGGCCATCTGGGGATCTTCGTCTCGGCCAGCGTCGGTCGCAAGGAACACCGCAAGTTCGCCGCCCACATCGACATCATCGACCTGCTGCCGTCCGGGATTTACCGCGCCGAGGTCGAGGACCGTCCCGACGGCGTGCCGGCGGGCGAGCTCGACGACGCCGAGTACCTCATGCGCATCCGCGGCAGCAGCCTGGAGGAGATCCGCCAGATCGTGCGGCCCGATCCCGCGTCCGACCGCCGCTTCGCGGCCGCCGCGCGCCTGTCGGAGATCAACCTGGCGCTGTACCGCAACACGCTGCAACCCTGGATCCGGGCGATCTCCACGCCCTGGTCTGCCCGCTGGCTGCAAGCGCTGCATCCGCTGCGGGTCCGCTTCGAGTGGTGGTCGGATCAGCATCCACTGGCCGTGCCGGTCGCCGCCGCCGCCGCACAGATCCGCAAGGAGCGTGCGCCGGCCGCCGCGGACAACCCCTTCCTGCTGGCGCAGGAGCGCCTGTCCGAGACGATCGTGCAGGCGCTGGATCAGTTCCGGGACCAGCGCGACGCCTTGCAGGGACGCCTGTTCGAACTGATCTTCGGCTCGCTCCTGCTGCAGTCGCTGGCAGGGCAGACCCTGTACCAACCGCAGCCGCCCAGGACGCATCCGGGCGATTCGCCCGAGCACCGCGCCTTCCTGGCCGGCGAGCTGGCGCGGCTGGAGGCCGACCTGGACCGGGGCGGGCTGGCCGAGGCGGTGATCCGCGGCCTGTTCTTCGTGCTCAAGACCCGCGGCGAGGCCGACTGCCGCCATTTCCGCCATGCCTGGGAGCTGCTGCAGCCGCGCCTGGACCGCCCGGATCTGGGCGTGCCGGACCTGGCGCGGTTCCGCGAACTGGTGCGCCGACAGGGCCTGCTGGTCTGGCGCGACGGCGAGGCCGCACTGGCGGCGATCCCGCGGCTGCTGGCCGACACGCCACCCGACATCATCCACCGCGCCAGCGACATCATCGCCGGTCTGGTGGAACTGGCCGGCAGCCTGTCTGCCCAGGAGCAGGCCAGCCTGCGACGCGTACTCGACCTGTTCGCACGCGCCGCGCAAGTGGCGACCGTTGCGGCCGCGCCGGCGGCCTCGGTGCCGGTGACACCTGCCCATGCGCCCAGCGTGCCTGCGAAGGTCGGCAAGGCCGCCACCGCCAAAGCGGCTTCCGCGGCAAAGCACGCGCCGCGTCCCGGGACTGCGCAGACGCGAAAGCGCGGCACCAAGGCAGGCGCTGCAGTCCCATCGGGGACCGCTGGCGAGCCCGCCACCCGTCCCGGCCCCTCCGGTTCGCCTGGGCGTCCCGGCAAGAAGGCCGCCGGCAAGAAAGGAACCCGCCCATGACCGCGACAACCGGCCAGGCCGCCGGCAACGAAGGCCTGCTGCACCTGCTCGCCCACGTGGCGGGCAAGGCGGCGATCCGGGTCGCAGTGGTGCATCCCTGCGATGCCTTGAGCCTGTCGGCGACCCTGGAGGCGAGGGCGGAGGGATTGATCGAGCCCATCCTGGTCGCCCCGCGCCCGAAACTGGAAGCGGTCGCCGGGCAGGCCGGCCTGGAGCTGGCCGGCCTGGCCATCGAGGACGTGCCGCACAGCCACGCCGCCGCCGCGCGCGCGGTCGAACTGGCCCGCGAGGGACAGGTCGAGGCCCTGATGAAAGGCAGCCTGCATACCGACGAACTGATGTCGGCAGTGGTGTCCTCCACCACCGGGCTGCGTACCAAGCGCCGGGTCAGCCATTGTTTCGTATTGCAGACGCCGCAGTATCCGCGCCCCTTCATCGTCACCGATGCGGCCATCAACCTGGCCCCTGAACCGCCCCTCGATTTCCTTGGACACGC
>NZ_FQUK01000075.1 GCF_900129205.1 Thermomonas hydrothermalis
CCATGCGTCACAGTTTATACCACATGGTGCGCTTCGCGCACCCGCAATTCCTCCCCTGACTCAAGTCAGGGGTTTCCTTGCGGAGATTCTATGAATACCGCAGCCGCCATCATGAATGAACCCGAGCACGAATGCCTGTCGGGCGAAGTGACTGACATTCGCTGGCGCGACCAGGAAAGCGGTCGCACGATCCTCAAGGTGGCCGTGCGCGGCTACCGCGAGCCGGTGGTGATGCTCGGCGTCACCCTGGCCGAAGTGGGCGAGATCGTCACCGCCCAGGGCCAGTGGCGCACCCACCCCACCCACGGCAGGCAGTTTGTGGCCGATGGCATTCTGGCCGAACGCCCCTCGTCGGCACGCGCCATCGAGAAATACCTGGCCAGTGGCGTCATTCGCGGCATCGGCCCCTCGCTGGCCGAGCGCATCGTTGCGGCCTTTGGCGACAAGACCTTTGAGGTGCTCGACAAGACGCCCGAACGGTTGGGTGAGGTCAAGGGTATCGGCAAGGGCCGCGTGGCCGAGATCATCCGTATCTGGAAGCAGGGCGAGCTTGAGCGCAAGGTGCTGGTGCGACTAGCCGAATACGGCATCGTCGGGGCCATTGCGATGCGCGTGCTCCGCCAGTACGGCGGAAGCGCCGTCGATGTGGTGCTCAACAACCCCTACCGGCTGGCCCGTGAGGTGCGCGGGATCGGCTTCAAGCTGGCCGACGAGATCGCCTTGCGCCTGGGCGTCCCCAGGGATAGCCGGGAGCGCATCATTGCCGGGATCGCCCATTGCATCCACGTCAGCACGGGCATGGGCAACTGCGGTGTGCCGAAAGAGGCATTCAAGCAACAGGCGATTGAACTGCTCGGCTGCGGCGATCCCAATGCCGTCATCGGGGAGATCGAGGAACAGGCGGCACGGCGCACCTTCATCGTGGGCTTGACCCTCAACGGCGAATCGGTGGTGTTCGACCGCCGATTGCTGGATGCCGAGTACCGCATTGCTCGCGCCCTGCGGGAGCGCGTCCAGAATGCGCCCCCTTGGGCCATCACCCCCGAACAGGCGCGTGAAATCGCCATCGAATCCGAACGGGCGTGCAAGGTGGAGCTTGCACCCGAACAGCGGCAGGCCGTGGAAATGGCCCTGTTGCGGTCGGTGTCCATCCTCACGGGTGGCCCAGGCACCGGCAAGACCAGCACCTTGAAGGTGATCCTGGAAGCCCTGCGCCGCGTGCGGGCCAAGGTGATCCTGGGTGCGCCCACCGGCAAGGCGGCCAAGCGGATGCGCGAAACCACCGGCATGGACGCGGCCACCGTTGCGCGTCTCATCGGCATGGGGCGCGGCGACACCAGCGAGCCGGTCGAGATCAACTGCGACACCCTCATCATCGACGAAGCCTCGATGGTCGATGTGCGGATGCTCGATGACGTGCTCGATGCCCTCGATGCGCGGGCCTCGATCCTGTTCGTGGGCGACGTGGATCAGCTTCCGTCCGTGGCCGCAGGCCGCGTGCTCGGCGACATGATCGACTCCGGCGCGATCCCGACCACCCGGCTGACCAAGGTGTTTCGCCAGGCCGAAGCATCGGCCATTATTCGCAACGCCCACCGCGTCAATCAGGGCCTTGCTCTGGAACCTCAGGGCGATGCACCGCAGGATTTCTATTTCATCCCGGCGGCCACCCCGGAAGCCACCGCCGCCTGGGTCACCAAGCTGGTGCAGGAACATATCCCCGAACGGATCGGGATTCCGGCGAACAGCGTGCAGGTGCTTGCGCCAATGCGCAAAGGCACCAACGGCACCGAGGCGCTCAATGCCGAGCTACAGCGGATCCTCAATCCCGCGCCTGATGCGGTCATCGAAAAGTACGGTCGCCGCTTCTGCGTCGGGGATCGCGTGCTGCAAACCGTCAATAACTACGACCTCGGCGTGATGAACGGCGAGAGTGGCATTGTGGTGGCCATCGACACCAAGGCCGAAATGATGATCGTCGATGTGGACGGTACCAAGGTGGAGTATCCGTTCAGCGAACTGGATCAGCTTGATCTGGCCTACGCGATGACCGTGCACAAATCGCAGGGCAGCCAGTTTGATGCCGTGGTCATTCCGCTGACCATGCAGCACTACATGATGCTGCAACGCGCCATCCTCTATACCGGCATCACCCGCGCCGTGCGCTTCTGCGTCGTGGTGGGCGATCCCAAAGCAGTGCGAGCCGCCATCGAGAACGCCCGCACCCAACCCCGCATTACCGCGTTGCAGATGCTACTGGAACGACCGGATGCGATCCCTGGCTACAAGCCCCGCCCGAAGCGAAAGGAGAGCTAATATGTTCGGATTGTTGATCGGCGGCGCTGACCAGACGCGCCCCAACGTGATGGCGGATCGCGCCATCGAGTTTGCTGACCTGATGGATCAGTCCTACACCATCTGCATTGATCCGGCCACCCGGCTGGTCTGGCTACTGCCGCCTGCGCAGGTGTCTGCAAGCGATCACGCTGTGGCAACCTTCACCCGCAAAGCCGATCCCGACTGGCTGGCCGAAGAAATCGCAGAGGCCATTCGTGAAATCGCACCGAAACGACGCAAGAGGGTATGACGATGGGCAAGGTCGTCTATCTGCACAACGCCAACCGCACCTGCACGGACTGCGGTTGCACCAAGGCTGCCTCGCCGGCGGAGGCGCGGCGCAATCCCGATCTGCTGTTTGAGGCCACCGCCCCGTGTGGTCGGTGTGATGATCGGATCGTCATCGAACTGGATGAGGCCGACCCCAACTACAGCGAGGTCTGCGACGATTGCGGCCAGACCCCGTTGGGTGGGCCAGAGGATCTCCAGAGCGCCACCATCGACATGGGCTACGGCATTGGCCGCACCCTGGTGCTGCTCTGCCCGGACTGTCTCGCGGCGCGAGAGGGCGCATGGAAGCTGCGCTGAAATGGCTGCGCCAGGTGCAGTGGCGCGATCTGTTCCGCGATGAGTTCCTGCGTGCCATCGTGATCGGGTGCCTGGGGCTGGCGGCGACCGCACGGGCGGTGATGGTGCTGTTCCGAGGCGAGATCGGCGAAGGCTCAATCGCGATTCCAGTGGAAACGGTTCATGTCTGATGGGGAGCATGGAGCCAAGGGTGACGGGGTAGATGCCTGAGCTTGGCGCACAGC
>NZ_FQUK01000068.1 GCF_900129205.1 Thermomonas hydrothermalis
AGACGGTCTCGCTCTATACCCTCGATGGGCGCATCACCGTGCCCATGCGTCTCGGCGAACACCAGCGTCGCATTCTCGGATCTGGCCAGCCGAAGGAGGCGGAGCTGGTCTTGCGCAAAGGGCAGTGGTTCTTCAACCTCGTCGTCGAGACTGACGACGCGCAACCTGTGGCTTCCGGCCCCGTGATGGGCGTGGATGTCGGAGAAAACAACCTCGCCGCCCACAGCTTGGGCAGGGTCTTCGGCGGCGAGCGACTGCGCGACAAGCGCGACCGTTACCTTGCCCTGCGCCGCCGTCTTCAGTCCAACGGCAGCCAGAGCGCGAAACAGAAGCTCCGGCAGGTCTCCGGCAAGGAGATGCGGCGCGTGAAGCACATTAACCACGAAACGAGCAAGGCCATTGTTCAGGCGGCGATTGATGCCGGCATCGCCAAGATCACGATGGAAGACCTGACGCATATCCGGGAGCGGATCAAGGCGGGCAAGCGCATGCGTGGCCGCCTGCACCGCTGGGCATGGCGACAGTTGCAGACCTTCGTCGAATACAAGGCCAAGGCTGCGGGCATCGCCGTCGAGTACGCCAACCCGGCCTACACCAGCCAGACCTGCTCGTGTTGTGGAGAGTTGGGGAAGCGCTCGAAACATCGTTTCGAGTGCCCTCACTGTGGTCTCCGGGCGCACAGCGACTTGAACGCAAGTCGGAACCTTGCCCGGATCGGCAGCGGTGCCCCGCTGTCGAGGGCGGTCGTAAATACGCCTGATGTTGGGAGTGTGGATATGGGCAACCATGTCTGCGCTTCACAATAAAGCCTGCGACTTCAGTCGCGGGTTATTTACGTTTGTCTCGGGCAATGCCGGTGTCTATCGCCTGCTGATCCCTGATCCGACCATCCCGCAGGTGGCCGAGTGGATGCAGGCGGATCGGGTGCGGCTGGAAGGGATCGACCCGTATGGGTACGGGTGGGTGCATCTGCTGTTCGATGATGACAGCGATCAGCCGTGCTTCCTGACGATCCGCCCGGTGCAGTGTGTGCCGCTGCCTGGGGCGCAGGATTTGGGCCGGTGGACGGAGTTGGTCGCCTATGTGCCCGATGGCGATATGGGTGTGCGCGAGCTACACCGCTGGCCGCTGTTCATCCACCGGGTGATGGGCGATCAGCCGCAGACGAACCGTGTGCCGCAAGTGCCGGTCGCCCGGCATTGAGGTTGCGTTCGGGGGCGGATGTGGCATAGTAGAGAGGCCATCGCCCACCATCCCGGTGGCACGGGGCCAACCGCCAGCCAGCGCAGGCCCCACCTCGCACCGCCTGTCTTTTTCCTCCTTTTGGGCAGGCATCCACCCCCGGAGTCCCCTCCGGGGGTTTTTATTTGCTGCGGGCGTGCTTGGCGGCAGCCTTGCCGCGCCCGATCTTGGCCTGCTTGGCAGGCGAGGTGATGGGCTTGCGCGCCGGGGTGCGCTTGATGGCCTGGCGTTTGTCGATCAGGCAGTCATCAAGATCGCCGCCGGCGGCCAGGAACTCCTTGACCCAATGCGGCGCATTGCCGCGTCCCGTCCAGGTCTGTTCGGGATTGTCGGGGTTGCGGTACTTGGGCGGAATGCGCTTGACCGGCGGTGGCCGCCCGATGAACTCCATCACATATTCCTTGATCTGCTCATCGGTGGTCAGGGCCACAAGCCGGTGCATGTCCAGCCCGTAGGTTTCCAGTTGCTTCTGGATTTCGGTGATCGTCTCGACGTACTGCTTGCGCAGGCTGCGGATGTGATCGCTGATGCGCTCGATCCGCAGCGCCTCGATCTTGTTCTGGAGATCGGCCATCTGCGCGTCGTTGAGGCGCTTGATGGTGTCGCTCTCAATCTCGATGGCGAGAGTCTTTTTGGTGGACATGACAAGTCCTGCTTATTGAGTTTAGGCATTCTTGCAGATGCGCCTGAATGGATCAACCGTTGTTCAGGGTTTGTCCAGTTTCGATTTGCGTTTGCATAGGTTGGGTGATACAGTGATCTTGTCGGCAGGCGGTTCCTCCCAAGCCCAAGCCCCCGTCCGCCGGCAGGCCCGATTCCCCCGTCGGGCCACATTTCTCCTCCATGTGGTTGACAACCCCGCCGCTTCCTCCCGGCGGGGTTGTTTTTTGGCGTGGACTTCCCGCAGACTTTGGGCGCATGAAGCCCAAGGATGACTCAAACGGCATCAGCCTGCTGGAACGAGCGTGGCTCGCGTTGGTGGTGTCAGGCACCCTGGTCTTTCCCTGTTGTGCGGCGATGCTGGCCATCCTGAATGGCCTGCTGGCGTTGTGCGTGCCGCACCTCTGGCCCCGAATGCCGACCGCCTGGGTGGTGGTCAGTGCCGCCGTGCTCGCGGCAGGGGTGTGGGTGAGCGTGATGATGCAAATGGAACGAGAGGGATTTGAGGACGATGACGACGAATGGCGGTGACGACGACGGCATCGGGCGGATCTACGAACACGGCTGCGGCTTCTTTCGAGACGATGAGGTGCCCGAAGATGTTCGCAATCTGCCAACGTCGTTGGAATTTCGGATTCCCCGCGATGCGCCGTTTGCCATCCTGAACCTGCGTCGATCCGAGGATGGCCGGATGCTCTACCGGCGCGAGGTGGTGCGCAAGATTTGCCAGGTGTCCGGGGTGCCGTTTCAGGTGCTCATGGAAAACCCGCTGGCCGAATACCTGCTGCTGTGGAGCTGGCTGGTGCTGGACATACGCAAGCCGGAGCCGCCGGACGAGCGCGACGTTGAGACGTGGGCGCACATCCTGCGCGAGCAGAAGCGGGCCATTGTGCGCAGGCCCGATCTGCAACGCCTGGGCACCCTTGTGAGCATTCAGATGGTCGATGCGAGCGAGTTTCGTCGGGTGCCGCAGCCGGTGTGATTCCTTCCCGCGTTGCACAACGATAGCATTATCGTTACAATGATATCATTGATAGCGCAAAGCGCGGGAGGCCAATATGGCGACAGTGATCGTTAGAAATCTGCCTGACGAGGTGCATCGTGCGCTTCGTGTACGCGCAGCAACGCACAGACGCAGCACCGAGGCCGAAATTCGCGACATCCTCGAATCGGCCGTTCGCCCGCCGGTGCGGCTTCGCATGGGCACGGCCTTGGGCGAGCTAGGCCGCCGGGTCGGGCTGACCGACGACGACATCGCAGCCTTCGAGCAGGTGCGCGACAAGACCCAGGCCGAGCCTGTGAGGTTTGAGTGATCGTCTTGGATACCAACGTCGTTTCCGAGGCGATGAAATCGGAACCGAATCCCGCCGTGCGGGCGTGGCTGGATGAGCAGGCGGCTGAAACCCTCTACCTGTCCAGCGTCACGCTTGCCGAACTGCTGTTCGGTATCGGTACCTTGCCGTCTGGCCGACGCAAAGATGCGCTGTCGAAAACGCTGGATGGTCTGCTTGAGTTATTCGGGGATCGCGTGCTTGCCTTCGACACCGACGCAGCGCGGCACTACGCCGAACTGGCCGTTGCTGCCCGTGCCGCCGGCAAGGGCTTCCCCACACCAGACGGCTACATCGCCGCCATTGCGCGTGCTCGCGGCTTCACCGTCGCCACACGCGACGTTGCGCCATTCCAAGCGGCTGGCCTCAACGTCATCAACCCGTGGGAGCGCCATCGGAAGGCGAGTAGTGCCGCCCGAGGGGTGGCAAAGCCTGGATAGCCAGCCGGTGGCTGCGAGCTACTTCGTCGGGTGCCGCAGCCGGTGGCATGAGGTGGTACGCCTTGGCCGCCCTATTCCACTTGAGGGCGGGGCTGTTCCTCGCGTTTTTCGAGCCTGTCCAGATACCGGATGATGGCCTCGCGGGCAAAGAACGCCTTGCTGCGTCCGGTGGCGTGTGCCAGGGCTTGAACAGTTGACTCCATAGTTGCGCGTTCTTGCTTTTTCATGTATATTTTGAGCATGTCACGCAAGATGGTCAGCATTCACGAAGCCGCCGAGTTCCTGGGCGTTTCGGCGCAAACGCTGCGGCGCTGGGAGCGCGAAGGCAAGCTGATGCCAGATGAGCGCACACCGGGCGGTCGGCGGCGCTATGACCTTGCGCGGCTTGCCCAGGCTGTGCCCGCCGATGCGGGCATGAGCGACTTGGAGCTTTTTGTCGTGCTGATCGCGCGTCGGTATGGTGTGAGCAGCGAGAAGTTTCCCGCCCTTCTCGACCGTATTCGGTCAGCGGTGGAGGCCGCGCAATGCTGATCGCCCACCGAATCGCGCTCGATCCCAACAACGTGCAGGCGTCCTATCTCGCCAAGGCCGCAGGCGTGGCGAGGTTTGCTTACAACTGGGCGCTGGCCGAGTGGAAGCGCCAGTACGAGGCGTGGCATGCTGACAACAGCCTGCCCAAGCCATCCCAGGCGGCGCTTCGCCGCCAGTTGAACGCGGTCAAGCGCGAGCAGTTCCCCTGGATGCTCGACGTCACCAAGTGCGCCCCGCAGATGGCAATCATCCAATTGGGGCAGGCGTTTGCGAACTTCTTCGCGGGCCGCGCCCGCTATCCGCAGTTTCGCAAGAAAGGCCGCGACGATCGCTTCACCCTGACCAACGACCAGTTCGACATCGACGGCTGTCGCATGCGCATCCCCAACCTCGGGTGGGTGCGCATGCGCGAGTCGTTGCGCTTCACCGGCAAGATCATGTCGGCCACGATCTCCCGTGTGGCCGACCGCTGGTTCGTCAGCATCACCGTGGACACGCCCGACAACCCTCATCTGCCCAAAGCCGAGAACCAAGGCGCGGTGGGTGTGGATTTGGGTGTCTCGGCGCTGGCAACGCTCTCGACGGGAGAAACGATCCCTGGCCCCAAGCCCCACAAGGCGCTGCTCGCCCGCTTGCGCAGGCTGTCAAAGAGCCTGTCGCGCAAGCAAAAGGGAGGCTCCATCGCGTCTGGTGTGGAACGGGCCGCCGGATGATGTCAGCCTTGGCGGATGCAAGAACAACTCTTCACCCAGGCTTTGGGGCTGACGCCGCCGTGGGCGGTAGACAGCGTGTCGTTTCGTCCGGATGAGGGGGCGATCCACTTCGAGGTGTCGTGCGATACGGCCCGGCTGGCCTGTCCGGTCTGCGGGGCGGCGGACCAGCCGGTGCACGACCGGGTGGAGCGCACCTGGCAGCATCTGCACTTCTTCCAGTTCAAGGCCTTCATCCACTGCCGGGTGCCGCGCGTGGCCTGCCGCGAGTGCGGCAAGACCTCGCAGGCGCCGGTGCCGTGGGCGGCCAAGGGC
>NZ_FQUK01000066.1 GCF_900129205.1 Thermomonas hydrothermalis
CCCCCCGCCAACCCAATCGGGTCACTCTGCAGATACCGCCCCGCCTCGGCCAGGTACTCGCGGTAGCCGTTGTGCCACAGGCCCGACTCAGTGTCGTAGTACTGCCCCGGGAACCCAAGATTCAACCCGCCAACGCCATCCTGCGTCACCGTGCGATCGAAGGCCCAGGTGTTCGCCTTCCACACTACCGCCTTGCTGCCGTTCGTCGCCAGCTGCGGCCGGCCCAGGTGGTCGGTGTGCAGGTAATACAGCTGATTATTGCGCACCAGTGCAATGGGTTCGCTGCCGTTGTAGAGGTAGCTGGTCCACTGGCCGTTGGTATTCTCAGCCAGCAGCTGACTGAAGCCACCATACACATAGCGGCTTGAACCGCTGGGGGTGCGCTTGGCCACCCGCTGGTCCAATGCGTTCACCGTGTACCACGTGGTCGCCCCCTGTGCCGTATGCTGCGCCAGCCGACCAAACGGATCATACCCCAGGGTATGCCTTACCCCGGCGCTGTCCGTGTACGCCGTCACCGACCCGTTGGCGTCGTAGCTCAACCCCCACCCCTGGCCGTTGCGGATCACCTGCAGCAGCCGGTTGCTGTCCCCCGCCAGCACATACCGAATGCTCCCCGCCGGCAGGGTATCGTCCTGCTGCGTCCGGTTGCCCACCGCATCGTAGGCATACGTGCTCACGTTGCCGCCCGCCAACGCAGCGCTGGTCAGCCGGCCCAGCCCGTCATAGCCGTACCGCTGGGTCAGCGCCGCCTGCACCCCGTGGGTGATCGCCGTGATCCGGTTCGCCACGTCATACCCATAGGTCAGGCTCTGCAGCGGGCCCGAGACGTCACTGGTGCTGATCCCCGTCAGCCGGCCGCTGCCATCGTAGTTGCGGCCACCGCTCAGCCCGTTGCCATACTGCACCATCGTCGCAGGGCCAAAGGCACGATACTCCCCATACGCCACCACCGGCATCGTGACGCCGTTGACCGTGGCCGTGATCTGCCACAGATGCCCATCGGCATAGCCATACCCCACGCGCACGCCGCTGGGATACTGGATCCCCGTCAGCCGCTGCATGCCGTCGTAGCTGTAGGTGGTGGTGTCGGTGGCACCGTTGACGCTGTCCTGCCGGGTCGCCACCTGCCCCCACGGGGTATAGGTGAACCGGGTCGTGGTCGCCGTGCCGCCCGTCGTGGTCGCCTGACACAGCTGCCCCTTGCCATTGCCGCAGCTGTCATAGGTGAACGTGCGCACCTGCCCGCCACTCGCCACGGTCGCCAGCCGCCCCAGGGCGTCGTAGGTATACGTCGTCACACTGCCGTCCGCCCGCTGCAGCTGCGTCTGCTGCCCCACGGCGTTGTAGGTCAACCGGGTTGTCCCGGTGTCCGGACTGGTCTGGCTCAACAGATTGCCCAGACCGTCATACACATACTGCGTGACCAACCCGCGCGGATCGATCACCTGACTGATCTGCCCCAGCGGCGTGTAGCTGGTCCAGGTCGTGCCGCCCATCGCATCCGTGATCCGGTTGCGCCGCCGCTGCCGGTCATAGCCATATGTGGTCTGGTTGCCCAGCGCATCGGTCTCGGCATCCAGGTCGCCATTGGCGTTGTAATGGTAGGTCACCCGCTGGCCATTGCTCCCGCGGCGCGCACTGAGAAATCCGGACGTGTCGTAATCCAGATAGGTGGTGGTCTGGATCACCGAGATCCGCGTGGGCCCGCCACAATCGGAAGGGTCGACCGGATCACACACCCACATCCCCATCCCGTCTCCGGGTTGTGAGGACAGCAGCGTGGCAGGCCCCACCGCCCGGGAGTATTCAAGCCCGGTTTCGATCTTGGTGACCTGACTCAGCAGGTTGTATGTATAGCGCTCAAATGCCGTCGGCGGCTCCAGGCCGTCCTTGGCGTACGACGAATACAGCTCGTCACGGGAGACTTGAACCAGGCGATCGAAGTTGTCGTAGTCATAGCGAACGGCAACCCCATCCGGCGTGGTGACACTGCTCAGACGCCCACGCGCATCATAGCTGTAGGTCGTGGTCTGATAAGCCCCGGCATCGTATCGTTTTTCGGTCAATACCTGACCACGGGCGTTGTAGGTGTACCAGGTCACCCCACCGTTGGGATTGGTGACCTTGCCCGGCAACCCGAGTGCATTGTAATCCTCATAGCGGGTGACATGCCCCAGACTGTTGGTCACGGTCAACAGGTTGCCCGCCGTATCGTACGTCTTGGTGACCGCATCCCCGGTGCCGGGCAAGGGGCCGTCCACCGTCATGCTTGCCACCAGACCATTGGGATGGAGGGTGTAGTCGTACGAAGTCACCAGGGTGCCGACCGTGCCGCCACCGTAATTGGTCACCGCAACGCTTTTCAGCAGACGCCTGCGACTGTCGTCGTCTGGATAATAGGTGTAGGTGGTGGTGTTCAAAAGCTGGTTGGTACTGGCCGCAAACACCCTGACCTCGTTCAGACGGGTCTTGTATGTGGTATCCCACACATACTGGGTGATCTGGCTCTGGTCGGTTTCCCCATTCAAACCGATTCCGGTCACCTTCTGGATCAGACGACCGTCGTCATCGTAGCTGTAATCGGTCGTGACCCCGTATGCATCCACCTCATAATCAACATTGCCCTTGCTGTCGTACATGGTGTCGCGCGCGGCCGCCGCACAGGTGGGCGAAGGGGGGGCGCCGCACGCCGGTCACAATCTTGCGACCATCCACATTCGTCAGCAGGTAACGGGTTGTCTGCCCCAGCGCATTGGTGACTTCGGTATATTCGCCCGTTGCATCGGTGCCGTATTTAAACTGGCTCCGTTCAACGCCACCCTCCAGGCCTGACCAGGCAACCCGGCCATCCGGATAATAGGCATAGCGGGAGTACCGCACGCCATTAATGGAAATTCCGGTCAGACCGCCCGGTTGATTTGCATCCTCATAATGGTAGGTCCGGGTACCCAGGTTGTCCGGGTACACGACGCCGGCAAGGTAGCCAGCAGTGGTGTAGCTATAGCGGTAGATTTTGCCATTCGGCGCAGTGATGGCCGCCACCTTGTCGCCCGCCCACGACAACGCCAGCGAGCGCCCCGACGAATGCGTCACGGTCGCCAGCTGGTTGCTGGCGTTATAGCCATAGGTCAACCCGACGCCACGCGGATCGGACACTTTGAGCGGACGCCCATAGGCATCGTAAAGCTCGCTTGACCCATCCTTGAGGGTCAACAACCAGCCAGAACCGGATGCAGTGAGGGTAGCCTCATCCCCACTCACCCAACGACCATCAGATGCCGCGGTGAACTTCCAGGCAAACCCACTGCTGCGATTTGCATAAATTGCATCAAGGGCGGCACCGCCTGTCGCGCAGCTTTCAATCCGATCCAATCTGCCGTGGCACTGCAACGATCCATATTGGAAGCTCAACGTCCTTTCCAGGCTTGACGCCCAACGCGGCCCGAATATCCCAGTACGGACAAGCGATTTGTCGTAATTTCTGGCGACAACCAATGGATATTCATCGTACGAAGGCACGATAAAATCCATTTCATCCAGAACCTTGTTGCCCGTCGCAATAATAACAGGCTTGTCGGTTTTCTGGGGCGTCTTACCCTTATTGCAATCCGGTTCCACCGCATTAACTAAGGCATCTCGAGAATTGGCCTTATCCGTCGTCACGCGATCAAAGCCACCCCCGCCGTACCACCTGTCGAGATATTGATCAAACCTTTTCTCTTGCCTCGCCAAGCCCCCATACCCAAAATCAAGCGAAGTATAATATTGATAGCAATGCCTCTTCGCCGCCTGAACAACTACAGTGCCATCCGCCTTAACATAGGAGTATTCCGGAGAAATTTCCACACACACTTGAATCATAGCCATCGCTTTACCGCTGGCCAAAAACATAGCCACCAGCACCGCGAACAGACGCAGCCCCTTCCCGATCGACCACATTGACAACTTCTCTCCCTTTTGCTTGTTGCGCGCACCGCATTGCACGATGCGATTTACCCCCCATTTTTCATATGATGCCCAACAAAACCGACGCCTGACAAGCACACCGTCCGCAGCACCCATCGCCTCACCCGGCTGCCAGCCGCACTCCAGCGGCAGCCACCTGGGCGAACGAGAACCCCTCTTTGTCTAGCGTCAGACCGTGACCCTGCCGAAGCCCGCAGGGCTATCCGCAATCCCTTGCCCAGCGACTACAAACCGGGCCCGGTATAACGCCGCGCCGTGCTTTGGCCCCTTCCCTCTGGTGAAGCTGGCCAACGAAGCGCTGGAGACGGTGCGGCGGGACGAGGTCGGCACGTTGCCCGCCATCAGCGCACGCGCTGGCGCAAGAATGCCGCCGACTGGATCCAGGCCGAGGTCGATCTGCACGGGTTGCACATGACGCACTGCCGCATGGCGCGAGCCTAGCAGCGCTGCGCGACATCCTGGTCTGACGCCGTTCAAGCGACTGGCGAAGACCGTTCAGACCCACAGCGACGGCATCCGCAACAGGCTGGCTGCAGGCCACTCGAACGCCCGGGCCGAATCCATCAGCGCCGCGATCCAGGCCGCCATCGCCAGGGCGTGCGGGTTCCGCACCTTCGAGCACTTGCGCACCCTCATCGACCTCACCCGCGGCGCTCTGAAGCTGACGGCATCGCCCGTTGCCGGACGGGCAACACGATAGGCCGGGTAGTGTCATCCACACGGAACGTCACAGCCCCCGCCGTTCTCCGTTCTCGGTCGCCTGCGCCTGAGCAGACGAAAACCGCAACCGCCCACCCTTGAACCCGCGAAAACAGCCGAATTCGGCACTTGCACGCTCAAGAGATCACCAGAGAACAGAGAGAGAAAAACGGCGGAATGCGCGCCTGGAACGGCGACTTCAGGAGCGGCGCGCTCAAGAGGCCAAGGCCGAAAACCGCGCCAACACTGGCGCTCCAGACAAAAAAATCCCAACCGGATAAGGGTTGGGATTTTGGGTATTGGTGGTGCAGTCAACCACCGATTTCGAACTCATTTTCCAAACCCCTGCGCAATCCTTCGGGCCAGTGCGGAAAGTTTCGGGCGTTTGTCCGTTTCACGCCGCCCCCGCAGGAGCACGCTGTAGCCCCGCTGCTCACGGTCTCACTGGATTTCAGCGTCATCGTTCGGCCAATGCCTCGACAGATCCATACTGTCGTGAAGCAGGCGGAGCACCTCGATGACTCGCCCCGGGGCAACCCGGAACACGACGAAGTGACGGCCCTTTCTGCCCTGGGCTCTTCGTCATTTCGTGTGGAACCCAACAGTCACAATGACTCCTGGTCGTCGAGCCCGGTGGGCATGTGTGCAGGCCGCTGGCCGGCCTGTGCACATGTCCACCGGGCGGGTTTGAGCAGGAGGATGAGTCCATGGGCATTGCCGTAGAAGCTCTGTTCACCAGCGCGCTGGGCTTGCAGCCGCCGTGGGTCGTCGATGACGTCAGGCTCGACACCGCCAAGCGGCGTATCGACTTCGAGATCGGCTGCCACACCAGCAGGCTCGCCTGCCCGGCATGCGGTGCGGCCACGCAACCG
>NZ_FQUK01000065.1 GCF_900129205.1 Thermomonas hydrothermalis
GCTGTGCGCCAAGCTCAGGCATCTACCCCGTCACCCTTGGCTCCATGCTCCCCATCAGACATGAACCGTTTCCACTGGAATCGCGATTGAGCCGAGATTATCGGCTGCCCGGCGAATTGCCAGGTTCGCGTGTATTGGGATGACTCACGCGCCGGCGGCGACCAGGGTGGGGCGGCACGTATGGTGGAAACGAGGGCGCGGATATGAGCCGGGGAGGAGCCGTTGTGCGTTCGATGGGGGTCGGCACGCGCTGGCAGGCCGGTTTTGGCCTGATCGAGCTGATGATTGCCATGGTGCTGGGTCTGTTGGTGATGGGCGCCGCGTTTGCCGTGTTCCAGTCCAATCAGCGCAGTTTCCAGGCCAATGAGGGGCTCAACCGCATCCAGGAAAGCGCACGGGTTGCCTACGAGTTGATGGGCCGTGACATCCGTGCGGCTGGGGGGACAGCCTGCTCGAATCTGGCGCGCCCGGATGCCGAGCACACTCTCAATGCTGAAGAGACTCTGCTGCTGACCAGCCCGGTTGGTGACAACGGCGCGCCGGCCGGCACCGAGCTGGTGGTCGTGTCCGGGGATGACACCGCCTACCGCATCACTTCGGCCACTACCAGCAGCATCACCCTGGATTCCAGCCAGATCGCCGATGCCAACGATGCCTTCAAGGTGGGCGACAAGCTGATCCTGTGCAACGCCAACCAGCTCTATGTGGTGACGGCGACCGGGGTGACCACCAATAGCGTGACGTTCACGCCGGACACGCCGGTGGCGATGACCACGGATCCAATGGCGCCCCCCTCGACGGTCATGCTGGCCCGTTTCCGCAATGTGCGTTGGTATCGCTCTGGCAACGGTTTGTATGTCTCCCGGAATGGTGCCGCTGGCCAGCAGGTGGCCGATGGCGTGACCGCGCTGAGCTTCGCTTACCGGGAGGCCAACTCCAACACCTATACAGCCACCCCCACCAGCTGGCCGAATGTGGTGGCAGTGCGGGTCAACATGACGCTGACCGGCACCAATCAGGTGGACAACAAAACCATCACCCGTAACGTCTCCAATGTCATCAGTTTGAGGAGCCGCACGCTGTGAACAGGCAGGATTTCATTGTGCCCAGGGGGCATCATGGCGTTGCCGGAGCCGTCCGACAGCGCGGGGTGTCCCTGGTGATCGTGCTGGTGCTCTTGATCGTGATGTCAGTGCTGGGAGTGGCGGTATTGCGCAGCTCGGCCTTGCAGGAGCGGATGGGTGCCAATCTGCGCGACCGCAATCTGGCATTCCAGGCGGCCGAGGCGGCATTGCGGGAGGCGCAGGAAGACGTGCTGGGCAATCCCGCTATCGACGATCTGCAATACGGCAAGACTCTGGCAGAAATGCGCGCTGCAGGCAAACCCGTCACCTGTGCAACTGACGGCATCTGCGACCAGACGGTCGTGCCTGCCGAAACGCCGGTGGCCAAGACCGCGACGGATGGGCGTTCCACCTACACCATCGAATATCTCGGCCTCGGCAAGGGTTCCACGCTGCAGGGCGTGTGCGAGACCACCGCGGCCATTTCCAACTACCAGTGTCAGCGCCCCATGTTCCGCATTACTGCCCGTGGCCGTACCGCGGGTGTGGCGGAAGTGGTGCTGCAGGCCAATATCGTCAGCCGTTGATCCATCTGCATCGGCAGTGAGGTTTCCCATGAAGCGCAAGAGTTCCCCCGCCCCGCGTCAACTCCGTCCCGGTACTCGCCCCTGGTGGACTGCGCCGATGGCGTTCATGGTCACCCTGCTGGCCTTGCCGGTCAGCGCGGGCATCACGATCCCGGACCAGCCGCTGACCACGGGCAACCGTGTGGCGCCGAACATCCTGTTCATTCTGGATAATTCTGGGTCGATGGCGTGGGTAAATGTTAACAACAAAGCCATTCCAGAAATTACTGGCTCTGGTGGTTTTAGTAGCACGCCCAATGCAGATGGTGTCAGCACGGGGACTGGCATCACGCCGGAAAGCACCGGCAGTACCCGGATGTACATGCAGAACTACGTAACCAACACGTTGTACTACAACCCGTTTAAAAACTACAAAACTTGGCTGCAGTCGGACGGCAACCGGATGTCAGGGGGTACGTCTTACACTAACGTCTATAGTAGTGAGCATTATGTCGGCGCCAATGGGGGCAGCAAGAATCTTTCGAGCAAGACCCAGACGTTCTACGTCCCCCAAGACCCCAGCAACACCAGCACGGCCTACCTTTCAGTGGTGGATAATTACTACCGCTACCAGATTCCAGCCGGAGGGGCGGATGTGGTGCGCGCGGAGTATGGGCAGGTGGTAGCAGCTA
This sequence comes from Thermomonas hydrothermalis, assembly GCF_900129205.1. Lineage (GTDB taxonomy): Bacteria > Pseudomonadota > Gammaproteobacteria > Xanthomonadales > Xanthomonadaceae > Thermomonas > Thermomonas hydrothermalis. The sequence goes on from NZ_FQUK01000065.1 coordinate 2,323, forward strand.
CTTACACCGCTTCCGGATACCCCAAGACCGGGCAGTCGGCCAGTAATGGGGACTGGATTTATTATTCCGTGACGCTGCCTGCGAATGCCGCGTCGGTCACGGCGCAAACCAGGGGCGGAAGTGGCGATCTGGATCTGTATCTGAAAAAGAGCGGCAATCCGACGACAGGCAGTTACGATTGCAGATCATGGGGCAACAACAACAATGAAAGCTGTACAATTAATAATCCTGGGACAACGGTATATGTTGGATTGTATGCTTATAAAGCTTTCTCGGGCGCGACGCTGACCGTCACTTATTCTGTGACGAATAGCTGTGATGGCGACCCCAATGGCGCCTGGGGCTGGATCAATTGCACGTCGGCGACGCCTAGCGGGCGCTCGGTAGAAGCAGAAAAAACCAATTTCGCAACCTGGTATTCTTATCATCGCACGCGTATCAAGGTAGCCAAGGCGGGTGCAAGCGAGGCGTTTGGTCAGCTTGTTGGAAATCGGGTGCGTGTGGGGTATCGCAGCCTGCATCCTGACAACAATAGCAATATTTCCCCTGACATGGATATCCCGGTAAGTCGGGATGATGGGCGTTTCATTAATCAAAATCGGAACGACTGGTATGATCGTTTGTTTAATGCGTATGCGGATAATGGGACGCCCTTGAGGTCGGTTCTTAAGAATGCAGGGGGGTATTTTAAAAAAACCGGTAGCGACGGGCCTTATGGCCCGGAGTCTGGTTCGGATCAGCTGTCTTGCCGGCAGAACTTCGTTATCTTGACTACGGATGGGTACTGGAATAGCGATAGTGATAGTGCTATTGGTGTGAGTAACGCCGATAACCAGAGTGGCCCGACGATCAATGGGCCACAAGGAAAGAGCTATACCTACAGCCCGGTGGCGCCCTACAAGGATGACTATTCAAATACTTTGGCTGATATTGCCATGGAGTATTGGAAGAAGGATCTGCGCACCGACATGGTTAACAATGTGCCCGCCAGCGATGCCGACCCGGCGTTCTGGCAGCATATGGTGACCTTTACGATTTCGATTGGTCTGAAAACCACAAAAGGTTGGGGTAGCGTGGCGGAAGCCACCACGGCGCTGAAGAATGGTGCAACTTGGCCGCAGCCCGGAGATGATAAAGCAGAAAACCTGGACGATCTGCTGCACGCAGCCGTCAACGGCCATGGCGAGTTCACCCCGGCCACCAGCCCCGATGCGTTCGCGCAGGGCCTGAACAAAGCATTGGCGGCCATCACCCAGCGCACCAGCTCATTCTCCAACGTCACGGCCAACTCCACCTCGCTCAATACCGGGGCGCAGGTGTTCTCGGCAAGCTATGTCTCTGGCGTCTGGACAGGCGCGCTGAAGGCGCAGGCGGTCAGCCGCACGGGCGTGGGTGCGCTCAGCTGGACCGCCACTATACCGGCCGTCGACAGCCGCAAGGTATTTACCGCCAGCGGCACGCCGGGGCAGGCCGGCACCGGTGGCGCCACGTTCCCGACCTCGCAGCAGATCACCGCGCTGGACAACAGTGGGGTCGGCCCTGCCAACTATGAGGTCGCGGGCGATAAGAACGCCGCTTATATCAAGGGCGATGCCACCCTGGAAGAGCGCAACGGCGCCGGTAATCTGCGCAACCGCCCGACCACCGTATTGGGAGACATCGTCAACTCCTCCCCTGCCTATGTGCCGGGCGGCGCGGCGGGCGATGGCACCACCGCAGGAACGGTGTACGTGGGCGCCAACGACGGCATGCTGCACGCCTTCGATGCGGCCAACGGGCAGGAACTGTTTGCCTACGTCCCCAACATTCTGGACTTCTCCAAACTCAAGCAGCTCAGCCGCGGCGACTATGACCACAAGTTCTTTGTCGATGGGCCGGTGGTGGTCAGCCCGCGCAGCCTGACTCCAGGCCAGAACATCCTGGTGGGCACACTGGGGCGTGGCGGCAAGGGGCTGTATGCGCTGGATGTCAGCAACCCGACCTCGTTTGGCCCCAGCAATTTTAAGTGGGAGCGCAAGGACACGCCTGGCAACAACATGGGGTATGTGGTGGGTGCGCCGGTGATTGCCCAGGTTCGCAACGGGACGCCAGTCCCGGCCGTGATCTTCGGCAATGGCCCCAATAGCACGAATGACAAGGCCGTCCTGGTGGTGATGAACCTGTCGGATGGCACGGTGATCAAAGAGATCCCCACCGACAACACCACCAACAACGGTCTGTTTGCGCCGCTGGGTGTGTATGCCGCCGACGGCAAGACGCTGGTGTATGTCTATGCGGGTGATATGCAGGGCAACCTCTGGAAGTTCGACCTGCGCTCCACGTCGCCTTCGGCCTGGACGGCGACCAAGGTGTTCCATGCCGAGAAGACCGCCGGCAAGCCGCAGCCGATTACCGGTGGCTTGGCCTCTGCCATCGATATCAAGACCAACCAGCGCTGGATCTTTTTCGGCACGGGGCGTTACATGACGACGTCGGACGCCGACGATAAAACGCCTGCGTCCCAGACCCTGTACGGCGTGATTGATGATGGTGGCAGCTACCCCTATACCCGCTCCAACCTGACCGGGCGGACCATCGCGGTCGCGGGCGACTACCGCTACTTCGAGGATCCAACGCCGCTGCCTTCCGCCTCCAAGGGCTGGTATCTGGATCTGCCGGGCAATGGTGAGCGTGTCATCCAGGATGTGCAGGTGGACAACAACTTCGTCGTCGCCGCCAGCATGATTCCTGAAGGCGATGCCTGCGATGCCTCGGGAAGTGGCTTCCTCAACGCCATCGATGCGTTTACCGGCACCAGCGGCGGCAAGTCCTATTTTGACCTGGACAAGAATGGCAGCACCGATGACACCGCTGCCGGCGGGCATCCAATCGGTTCGGTCAACCTGGGCGTGGGGATGCCTACCCGGCCTGTCCTGCTCCCCGGTGTGGGTGTGGTGGATGGTAGTGCCGGAACCGGGGCCAGCAGTTTCGGCAAGCAGATCATGCGCTGGCAGCGCGTGTCCTGGCGTGAGATCCGCAATGATTGAACACGATGCATTCTTCGGCTCAATCGCGATTCCAGTGGAAACGGTTCATGTCTGATGGGGAGCATGGAGCCAAGGGTGACGGGGTAGATGCCTGAGCTTGGCGCACAGCAGGTAGCTGATGGCGATCAGGTTGGCGTCAGTGCGATAGCCCTTGGCGCGGGCCTTGGCGGCCTGGATCTGGGCGTTGAAGGCCTCGACCTGGCCGTTGGACAGGCCGGTGTCGAAATGCCGCAGGATGCCGGTGAGGTGGTCGCGGATGGTGGCACCGAGCTTCTTGAAGGGCGTCAGCCGACACCGTCGTGCCCAAGAGACCCACTTTCGGAGCAGCGGTTCGGCGGTGGGGCGATCCGAT
>NZ_FQUK01000063.1 GCF_900129205.1 Thermomonas hydrothermalis
CCAGCATGATGTCCTGCACCAGCTGCGGCATGCTCTCGCGCGGGGTCATCGAGCCCGACAGCAGTTGCAGCGGGATCAGCACCAGCACCATCAACATGCCGAACTGCGGCATGTTGCGCGCCAGCGTGGCCAGGAAGATGCCCAGCGAGGTGGTCGCGAACAGGCACAGCGCCGCGCCGACCACGAACAGCGCCAGCGAACCTTCGATCGGCACGCCCAGCAGACCCCGCACCACCAGGTTGAGCGAGACGAAGGCGGTCACCAGCACCACCAGCCCCATCGACCAGACCTTGGACAGCATGATCTCGGCCGGGGTGACCGGCATCACCAGCAGGTGTTCGATGGTGCCGTGCTCGCGCTCGCGGATCAGCGCCGCGCCGGTGAGGATGATCGAGAGCATGGTGACGTTGTTGATGATCCGCATCAGCCCGCCGAACCAGGTCTTGTCCAGCGACGGATTGAAGCGCGCGCGCAGCGCCAGTTCGATCGGCATCGCGGTGCTGCCGCGCTGGCGCCGCACGAACTCGTTGACCTCCAGGTTGATGATCTGCTGCACGTAGCTGTTGCCGGTGAAGGCCTGGCTCATGCGGGTGGCATCGATGTTGAGCTGCAGCGCGGGTTGCCGGCCGGCCAGCACGTCGCGCTGGAAATTGGGCGGGATGACGAGCACGAAGGTGTAGGCGCCCGAGTCCATGCCGGGATCGACCTCGCCCAGCGAGATCATCGCCGGCGGCGAGAACTGCGGGGGATAGAACGCCGAGGCGATGCGTTGCGACAGCGCCGAGCGGTCCTCGTCGACGATGGCGATCGGCGCGTTGTGCAGGCTCTCGGGCATGGCCGTGGCGGCGGTGTGGATCGACACGGTGAACACGTAGGCGATCAGCACCAGCAGGATCGGGTCGCGCGCCAGGCTCCACAGCTCCTTGATGCCCAGGCGATAGACGTTGGCCAGGTGGGGGAGTTTCACGTCAGCGCTCCTGTTTGCGGGTCAGGGCGATGGCCAACCCCAGCACTACCGGCACGGCCAGCAGCAGCGGCCACAGCGCGCCGCCCAGGTCGCGCAGGTGCAGCGCCTTGCTGAACACACCGCGGCTGATCGCGATCATGTGGCTGGCCGGATAGATTTCGCCCACCACCCGGCCGACGCCTTCGAGCGAGGAGATCGGCTCGAGCAGACCGGCGAACTGGGTCACCGGAATGATCGTGCCCACCACCACCAGGAACATCGCGGCGATCTGGCTGCGGGTGACCGTGGAGGCCAGCAGCCCGAAACCGGTGGATACCGTGGTGAAGATCAGCGCCGCCAGCGTCAGCGCCAGGAAGCTGCCGGTGATCGGCACGCCGAACACGGTGACCGCCAGCAGCGCCATGGCCAGGAAGTTGAGCATCGCCAGGGCCACGTAGGGCAGTTGCTTGCCCAGCAGGAACTCGCTGCGGGTGACCGGGGTGACGTAGAGGTTGGTGATCGAGCCGCTCTCCTTCTCGCGCACCACGGCGAGCGCCGTGAGCATCGCCGGCAGCATCAGCAGCAACAGCGGCACCACCGCCGGCACCATCGCCGGCAGGCTGCGCACGTCGGGGTTGTAGCGGTAGCGCGATTCGATGGCGATCGGGCTGGCCAGCTGCATGCCGAAGCGCTCGCGCGCCTGCTCGGCCAGCCAATGCAGGTGGATGCCCTGCAGGTAACCCTGGATGGTCTCGGCGCGGGTGGGCATGGCGCCGTCGAACCAGGCACCGACCTGGACGCTGTTGCCACGCAGCACGTCGCGGGCGAAGCCCGGCGGGATCTCGATGGCCAGCGCCAGCTCACCGCTGCGCATGCGTCGGTCCAGCTCGGCATGGTCCGACAGCGGCGGTTGCTCGATGAAATAGCGCGATCCCGAGAGCGCGTTGACATAGCTCTGGCTCAGCGTGGTCTGGTCGCCGTCGAGCACGGCGTAGCGCAGATCCTCCACGTCCAGGCTGATGCCATAGCCGACCACGAACATCAGCAGCAGCGAACCGACCAGCGCCAGCGTGGCGCGCACCGGGTCGCGGCGCAGCTCCAGCGACTCGCGCCAGACGTAGCTCAGCATGCGCTGCAGGCTGAAAGGCTTGCGACGGGCGTCGCGATGGCCATCGGCGCGGGGCTGCGCGGGCGCCGCGTCGTCGCCGGTCTGCCCGGGCGTGCCGCCGCCGGCCTCGACCAGATAGCCGATGAAGGCCTCTTCCAGTGTCTGCGCACCGCGCTTGGCCACCAGCGCGGCCGGGGCATCGCTGTCGAGCACCTTGCCCGCATGCATCATCGACATGCGGTCGCAGCGCTCGGCCTCGTTCATGAAGTGGGTGGAGATGAAGATCGTCACCCGGTCGCGCCGCGACAGCTCCACCAGCAGGCGCCAGAACGCATCGCGCGCGACCGGGTCCACGCCCGAGGTCGGCTCGTCGAGGATGAGCAGCTCCGGCTTGTGCACCATCGCCACCGCCAGCGACAGGCGCTGGCGCACGCCCATCGGCAGGCTGGCGGGCAGGCTGTGCACGACCGCCTCCAGGCCGAAGCGTTCGACCATCTCCTGCACCCGCGCCGGGATGTCGTCCTCGGGCACCTTGAACAGGCGCGCATGCAACACCAGGTTCTGCTGCACGGTCAGTTCGGAGTACAGCGAGAACGCCTGTGACATGTAGCCCACCCGGCGGCGGGTGTCGATGTCGTGCGGGTCGACCTCGTTGCCGAACAGCCAGGCGCGGCCCTCGCTGGCCGGCAGCAGACCGGTCAGCATCTTCATCGTGGTCGACTTGCCGCAGCCGTTGGAGCCGAGGAAGCCGAAGATCTCGCCGCGGCGGATGCGGAAGGACACATGATCGACCGCCACGAAGTCGCCGAAGCGCATGGTCAGGTCCTGGGCCTCGATGGCGATGTCGCCGTCATCGCCGCTCAATGGCGGGATCACGACCGGCTGGTGGTCGCGGGTTTTTTCTTCCGGCAACAGGGCGATGAAGGCCTCTTCCAGCGAAGCCGAGCCGGTCCGCGCCAGCAGTTCGGCCGGCGTGCCGGTGGCCAGCACCTTGCCGTCGTCCATCGCCACCAGCCAGTCGAAGCGCTGCGCCTCGTCCATGTAGGCGGTGGCCACGACCACGCTCATCTCCGGGCTCTGCCGCCGGATCCGCGCGATCAGGTCCCAGAACTGCGCCCGCGCCAGCGGGTCGACGCCGGTGGTCGGCTCGTCGAGCAGCAGCAGGTCGGGGTCGTGGATCAGCGCGCAGCACAGCCCGAGCTTCTGCTTCATGCCGCCCGAGAGCTTGCCGGCCGGGCGCGACAGGAACGGATACAGGCCCGTGGCCCGGGTCAGCTCGTCGATGCGGCGGCGGCGCTCGGCCGCGCCGTGGCCGAACAGGCGGGCGAAGAACTGCAGGTTTTCCTCGACCGACAGCGTCGGATACAGGTTGCGGCCCAGGCCCTGCGGCATGTAAGCGATGCGCGGGCAGACCGCGTTGCGGTGGCCGCGCCGGGCCATGTCACCGCCCAGCACCTCGACGCGGCCGGCCTGGATCCGGCGGGCGCCGGACACCAGCGCCAGCAGGCTGGACTTGCCGACCCCGTCCGGGCCGATCAGGCCGACCATGCGGCCGGCGGGAATGTCCAGATCGACGCCATCCAGCGCGGACACCTTGCCGTAGTCCAGGCGCACGCCCCGCAGTTGCACGACGGTGGGCGCGTTCGGCTTGGTCATGTCCGCTTACTCCACCGGCACATTGGCAACCAGATCGGCGGGCCAGGCCTGGTCGCTGTCGAGCCGGATCCAGGCCACCCCGGGCATTCCGGTCTTGACCTGCTCCAGATGCCGACGCAGAAGATCCTCGGGAATCTGCGCACGCACGCGGAACATCAGCTTCTGGCGCTCGTTGGCGGTCTCCACCGTCTTGGGCGTGAACTGGGCCTTGCTGGCGACGAAGGAGACCGTGGCCGGGATCACGTATTGCGGCCAGGCGTCGAGCACGATCCGCACCTCGCTGCCGATGGCGATGCGGCCGGCGCTGGTCTCGGGCACGAAGAAGGTCATGTAGACGTCGGACAGGTCGAGCAGGTTGAGCACGCGCCCGCCGGCGCCGAGCACTTCGCCCGGCTGCGCCACGCGCACCTGCACCCGGCCGGCGCGCGGCGACTTGAGCGCGCTGTCGTCGATGTCGGCCTGGATCCGCGCCACCGCGGCCTCGGCCGCGCGGACCGCGGACTGCGCCCCGACCAGCTGTGCCTCGGCGGCGCGCACGGCCGCCTGAGCAGCGGCGGCCTGGGCCCGGGCGGCCGCGACCGCCGCTTGGCTGGCGCGTACCCGCGCGCGGTCGTCGTCCAGTTCCTGGGCCGAGGAGGCACCCTCCACAAAAAGCGTCTCCGAACGTGCCAGCCGGCGGCGCGCGGCATCGAGCTCGGCCTCGCGCTGGGCGACCAGCGCCTGCGCGGTGGCCACCTCGCTCTGCCGCAGCGCGATCTGCGCCTGGGCCGCGGCCACGCCGTGCTCGGCCCGTTGCCGCTCGGCCTCGGCCTGGTCGTACTGGGCGCGCAGGGTGTCGGTCTGCATCCGCGCCAGCGTCTGCCCGGCCTGCACGAAGTCGCCCTCGCGCACCAGGATCTCCTCCACCCGGCCGGGCAACTTGGTGGCCACGTCGATCTCGGTGGCCTCGATGCGCCCGTTGCCGCTGACGAATCCCTCGCCCGGACCGTGGTCGGACCAGCGCTGCCAGCCCCACCAGGCCAGCACCGCGACGGCGACGACCAGCGTGGCGGGGACGATGCGTTTCTTGGAAAAAAGGGACGATGCTGTGCTCATGGTATGTCCGACGCCCGTTGCGAATGGGTGGAAAGGCCTGCTTCAGCGCCACCGGAGCGCTGGCCAGGCCCGCCTCCGAGCGCGCCGTACAGCGCGACCTGGCTGGACAGCAGCGCACGGCGCACCTGCACCAGTTGCTGCTCGGCGTCCAGCAGGTTGCGCTGCGCGTCGAGGACTTCGAGATAGGTGGCCGAGCCGTTGTCGTAGCGCAGTTGGACCAGCCGGGCGCGTTCGGCCAGGGCCTGGCGCGCGACGGTCTGCACCTGCAACTGCTCGGCCAGCCAGTGGCGGGCCGCCAGCGCGTCGGCGACCTCGCGGAACGCGGTCTGGATGGATTTCTCGTACTGGGCCACCGCGATGTCGCGGCGCACTTCGCTGAGCTCCAGGTTGGCGCGGCGACGGCCCGCGTCGAAGATCGGCAGCGACAGCGTCGGCAGAAAGGTCCACGCGCGGCTGCCGGAATCGAACAGGCCATCGAGCTCGGCGCTGGCCGTGCCCCAACTGCCGGTCAGGGCGATGCGCGGGAAGAACGCCGCGCGCGCGGCGCCGATGTTGGCATGGGCGGCACGCAGCCGATGCTCGGCGGCGATGAGGTCTGGGCGACGGAGCAGCAGGTCCGAAGGCAGCCCTGGCTGCAGCGCCGCCAGCACCGTGTCCTCGTCGAACGGCGCGCGGGCTGGGAGTGGGCCGGGATCGGCGCCGACCAACTGGGCCAGTGCGTGGTACTGGCTGGCGCGCGCGCGTTCGAGCTGGGCCAGCAGCGCCTGCGCCTGGGTCAACAGGGTCTGCACCTGGGTCAGGTCCAGCCGAGAGGTCGAGCCGACTTCCTGGCGGCGCTGGAAGATGCGGTAGGACTCCGCGCGTGAGTCCACGGTGCGGCGCGCGATCGCCACGCGCTCGTCCAGTTCACGCAGCCCCAGGTAGCCATCTGCGACCTGGACGATCAGCGCCAGTTCGACCGCCTGACGGCCGGCATCGGTGGCCAGCCACTGCTGCAGTGCCGCATCCTTCAGGTTGCGTATGCGGCCCCACAGATCCAGTTCCCAACTGCTCAGGCCGACTTCGGCGCGGTATTCGCCGCCGACCACGGACTGCCCGTAGTAGTTGAGATCGCCCGGCACCCGTGCGCGCGCGCCCTGCGCACCCAGGCCCAGGCCCGGGAATTGATCGGCGCGCTGGATCTGGAATGCGGCTCGGGCTTCCTCGACCCGGAGCGCGGCGACGCGCAGGTCGCGGTTGTTGCCCAGCGCCGTCTCGATCAGGCGCTGCAGCAGCGGATCGGTGAAGTAGTCGCGCCAGGGCGGCAGATCCTCGCGCCCTGGCGTCGATGCGCCCACGATGGACGCATAGCTCTGCGGTACCGGCGCGACGGGCTGTTCATACTCCGGCGCCAGGCTGGCGCAGCCGGCCAGCAGCGCCAGCGCGGTGCTGGCCAGGATCGGCCGGGCCCGCAGCGGCGGCGGACGGCGCTTGCCACTTGTGGCGACGGCTGGCCTATCGTTCATGTCATGTCTCCAGCACGTAGTTGCCCGGCGTCGCGTACTGCGGCTTGTAGCCCTTGGAGGGCGCCCCGATCGCGGGCGGCTTGACGGGCGTTCCCGAGCGTTCCTGCAGCCACGCGATCCAGGCCGGCCACCACGACCCTTCCTGTACCGGCGTCTGCTCCAGCCAACGGTCGGGGGGCACGTAGCTGGCGCCGGCGGCACGCGTAGCGATCCGGTAGCTGCGTCTGGGCCTGCAGCCCGCCCCGCCGGATCAGGAGCGCCGCAATCGGCCCGCCGATCACACAGGCCGCGATTAGCCCGACAGTATTGGCCGCGACCCCCAGTTCCAGCGCATTCGTGATCCCCAGCTTTTCGGCGAATATCGGTGCCCAGGCCAGCGTGGTGCCAACGCCGCCGGTCAGCGAAACCGAGCCGACCATCAGCCCGGCCTTCGGCTCCATTCCAAAGAGCCTCGCCAGCCCAATCCCCGCGAAGTTCTGCAAAAGGATGAAGCTGGTCGCAAGGATCAACAGGATCACCAACGGCCTGCCCCCCGCAAGCAGCGTGCGGATATCGGATTTTAGCCCGATACCGGCAAAGAACACCAGCAGC
>NZ_FQUK01000062.1 GCF_900129205.1 Thermomonas hydrothermalis
GCGCCCGGAAGCCCGAAATCGGGCTTATTCAGAGCGCGGGACGCGCTTGCGAAGCGCCTGAGCAGCGAGAAATCCGCGCTGCCGACCGAGTCGGGGGCTTCGCCGGGTCGAATTTCAACAGGCTGCTAGGGCTGCCCGATAGCGGGCAGGCAGCGCGTCGACGCCGACCCGGCCATCCGGATTGAGCACAGCCAGCCGTTCCAGCAGGTTGGCCAGCTCGCGCACGTTGCCGGGCCAGTCATAGCGCTGCAAGGCGGCGACTGCTTCCGGGGTCAGGGTCACCCGGCCGCGGCCGGATTCGGCCAGCTGGCGGGTGATGGCCGCCACCAGCTCGGGCAGGTCTTCGCTGCGTTCGCGCAGCGGCGGCATTTCGATGGGAAAGACGTTGAGCCGGTAGAACAGGTCTTCTCGGAACTTGCCTTCGGCGATCAGGGCTTCCAGGTTGCGGTGGGTGGCGGCGATCACCCGCACGTCACACTGAATCGGCGTACCGCCACCGACCCGTTCGAACACCCGCTCCTGCAAGACGCGCAACAGCTTGACCTGCATGGCCATCGGCATGTCGCCGATTTCGTCCAGCAGCAGGGTGCCGCCTTCGGCCATTTCGAAACGGCCCTTGCGCTGGGTCAGCGCGCCGGTGAACGCGCCCTTTTCATGACCGAACAGTTCGCTTTCCAGCAGATCGGGCGGAATGGCGCCGCAGTTGATGGCGACGAATGGCTTGTCCCGGCGCGGCGAGCGGGCATGGATGGCGCGGGCGGCCACTTCTTTGCCGGTGCCGGATTCGCCAAGGATCAGCACCGTGGTGTCGAAGCGGGCGACCTGGTCGATCATCCGGTTCAGACGCAGCACGGCAGCGCTGTGGCCGGTCGGCCCGATCTGCGGGATCTCGCGGCGGGCATCGTCATCCATGCGCTTGATGCTGGCCCGGCGCAGCACGTCTTGGAGCTGTTCGCGGCGGATCGGGTAGGCCAGCGGCCAGACCAGGTCGGGATGGATGTGCTGGCGCCATTCGGCGTCGGGCCTCTGGTCGGGCAGGGTGATCAGCGGCGGATGCAGCGGTTGCGCCGCCAGCCAGTGGACAAACCGCGACCAGGCATCGGGATCGCCCACCGCCCCGGCCATGACCGCCACCCAGTCGCTGGCGCGTGCCTTGCGGGTGTCGATATCGGCGGCATCGGCCACGACGCGCGGCGTGAAGTCCATGAAGTCAAGCAGCGTGGCCAGCCGCTCGGTGCGGGCCTCGTCGCCATCGACCACCAGAATCCGCGATTCGCTCATGTCTGGACCTTGCCTCCTGCGTGGTCATTCCCAGCCAGCCGCTGCAGGAGCGGCAGCACTTCCTGCATGTAGTTGAGCTTGCTGACGAAGGCATCACTGCCGGCACGCTGGGCGTGCTCGCGATGCTCGTTGTCGTCGAAATGGCTGACGATGGCGACGAACGGGGGGTGATCCTGCGCCTTGATCAGGCGGGTGGCCTGCAGCCCCCCCATCTCCGGCATGGCCAGATCCATCAGAACCACATCCGGGCGCAAGGCCTCGGAACGCTCCACCGCTTCGATGCCATTGGCGGCGGTGCCGACGATGTCCACCCACGGAAACTTGCGCATGTGGCGCAGCACCGCATTGATGAAGCCCTCGTGGTCGTCCACGAGGAGCACCCGGATCGTGTTGTACATTGCGTCCCCTGTCATATCGGTCAACCCGCCCGGAGTTCTGGTCTGGCGGTTGCGGCTGTAGTACCCCCGGCTGCTTGGCTGGCTTTGCCGGCGCGTTTGCGCTCGCGGGCCGGGGCGATTTTGAGCTGCTCACGATACTTGGCCACCGTGCGGCGCGCCACGCGGATCCCCTGGCGCGCCAGTAGATCGGCGATGGCTTCGTCTGCCAGCGGCGCATGCGCGGGCTCGCTGTCGATCAGCCGTTTGATCATCGCCCGGATGGCGGTGCCGGCGATCTCGGCGCCTTCCAGCCGGACGGCGAAAAAGTCTTTCAGCTCCAGCGTGCCGCGTGGCGTCTGGATGTATTTGCCGGTGGTGATACGGGAGACCGTGGATTCGTGCATGCCGATGGCATCGGCCACGTCTTTGAGGGTGAGCGGCACCATGGCCTCCTCCCCCCGTTCCAGAAAGGCCTGCTGCCGCGCCACCAGCACCTGCGCGGTTTTGAGCAGCGTGTCGTTGCGCATCGACAGGCTGCGCAGCAGCCAGCGCGCCTCTTCCAGCAGCTCGCGCATGCCTTCGTGTCCGCTGGCGGCCTGCTCGGCATAGGCGCACAGGCGCAGCCGGGGCTGGCTGCGCTCGTTCAAACGCACCTGCCAGCCGCCGTTGGCGCGCCAGGCGATCACGTCGGGGACGACATAGGCCGGTTCGGGCTCGGGGGGCTGCTCCACCGGATGCGGCTGCAATGACAGCACCAGCGACACCGCCGCCGCCACCGCCTCCGGCGCGACGCCCAGCGCGGCGGCCAGCCCGGGCAGGTCATGCCGAGCCAGCCGCTCCAGGTGCGACGCCACGATCTGCATGGCCAGAGCGCGGGTCGGTTCCGAGGGCAGGGCGCGCAGCTGGGCCAGCAGGCATTCGCGCGGATCGGCTGCCGCCATGCCTGGCCACTCGCCGTCCAGCAGCCGCTGGCGGGCGGCGAGCAGTTCGGCCGCGGTGACGTCCGGCAGCTCCTGGCGCAGGGCGGCGACTCCCTGCGCCGCCAGCGCCTCAGGCGCGCCTTCCAGGTAGCCACGGTCGTCGCAGCAATCCAGCCAGTACGCGGCCAGGGCCAGTTCGCGCGGCGTGCTGCGCACCGCCATTTGCGCCAGCAGACGTTGGCGCGGATCGCTGGACTGCCCGGCGGGAATGCGGGCGGTCGGATCCTCGTCGGGATCCCCGGTATAGCCCCCGCCGGACAGGAACATCGGCTCTGGCAGTTCATCCCAGGCGGCCGCTTCCAGACGGGCGCGTTCGGCTTCCCCCACGTCGGGCAGCGAAGGCTCCTCGGGCTCCAGCCGCTCGAGCAGCGGATTGCGTTCGAGCAGTTGCTGCAGTTCCTGCTCCAGTTGCAGCGACGTCACCTGCAGCAGCCGGATGGACTGCAGCAGCTGCGGGGTCAGCGCCATCTGCTGCCCCAACTTCGCCTGCAAGCTTGCCTTCATCCACTGCCCCCGAACGTTCGAGTCGGCCGGCCTCCACGAGAAGCCAGCGTGCGTTCACTATCGGAAAAAAAACCGGAAATGTCGAGTTTCCGACGCCTCACCGCCGTGACATTGCGCGTGCGGGCATCGGGCAGGGACGCGCACGTTCAGACGCTGCGGCGGCGCTCGGCGACGGCGCGGCGATGACGCCGGAACAAGTGGCGCTCCAGCGCGGCGCAGACCCCCGGAGTCAGCGGCTCGAACCGTAGCCACAGCTGGCCTGCCGCATCGGCGGAGGGCGCGTAGGCGATCACCCGGGCCGGCAGTGCCAACGGCTCCGGCAGCCAGGGGGCGGCCTGGATCCGGAAAACGCCGCTGTCTTCCAGGCCAATATGGCTGTCCTGGTGCGGTGCGTACGGCAGGCGCACCCCGAGCGCCGACCATTGCAGCGCGACCTCGTCGAGCTCGCTCGCCATGCGCCCGAGGTTGCCGATCAAGGTCAGCAGCAGGTCCAGCTTCGCTTCGATCCGGCGCAGCGCGGGGCCCTGCGTGGCCTCCTCGTCCTCGGAGCGGCTGTCCTCGATCACCGCGATCGCTCCCAGCGCAGTCTCCGCGCGCAGGCACAAGCTTTGAATCTGATGCGCCTGCAGCCGCTGCGGGCTGAACCCGGCACGCACCCGCTCCTGGCACGCCAGCGTCTGCCCGAACAGCAGGTCGTCGGCCGCTTCCGGCGCGCTCATGCGCCCGACCCGAGATACGCCCGCGCCCCGCGCTGATGGCGCTGCAACTGGCGCAGCTGTTCGCCGACGTGATCGCGCAGGCGGGCGAGCTCTTCCAGAAAGGCCTGCTGTTCCTGCAGCAGGCAGGCCCAGCGCTGGGCCTGGCGCGGATCCAGCAGGGCGTCCGCAGTCAGGGCCTGGCGCACTGCGCGGTCGTGCGCTTCCAGCAGGGCAGCGGCCATATCCAGATCGGCCTGCCCGAGCGCGGCGCGGATGGCCTCCGCGGGCAGGGCAGGAACCGCATCTGGCGCGTAATCGGTCATGCGGCTGCAGGCTCGATCGCGCGCCAGGCGCTTTCGATCTCGGCAAACAGCCCATCCAGTTCGCGCAGGATTGCCGGGTCATTGTGCAGGTTGGCTTCCACCAGTCGCCGCTGGGCGTAGTCGTACAGCGCGGACAACCCTGTGGCGATCTCCCCGCCTGCGTCGAGGTCGAGCGATCCGTTGAGTTCGGCGATGATCGCGCTGGCCTGCCGGATGGCATCGCCCTTGCGCGGGATGTCGCCCACGTCGATGCAGGCGATGGCGCGCTGCAACCGCTGGCGCAGTCCTTCCAGCAGCAATTCGACCAGGCGATGCGGGCTGGCTTCCAGCACCGCGCTTTGCACGGCGGTTTGACGGTAGTGTTGGGCGGAGGCGTGAGCGTTCATGGGGGAGGGAGAGTGTCAGTCAAGCTTTGGGGGAGGCGCCAAGCTGGTTGGCGATATAGGCCGAGGTCCCCTGCATCTGGGCCATGAAGGCATCGAGTGCCGTGAACTGCCGGCGATAGACTTCTGCCAGTCTGGTCATGCGGTCGTTCAGCGCCAGGCGCTGATCGTTGACGGAACGCAGTTGCTGGTTGAGTTCGCTGGTGCGGCTGTCGAGCATGCCCTGGCTGCCGGCGAAGTTGTGCACGACATCACGCAGGGTCTTGCCGAAATCGGCATCGTCACCGAACAGGTTCTTGACGGCCTGCGGATTGGCCGTCAGTGCGGCATTGAACTTGCCATCGTCCAGACTCAGCGAGCCATCCACCGCCGTGGTCAGCCCGATCTGGCTCAGTTCGGCGTAGTGGTTGCCAATGGTGGTGCGCAGCGATTGCATGATGCCGCGTGCAGTGGCATCGCCGCTCAGAGCCCCTGCCGTCTTGCCTTCGCCGCCCGCCGCACTTTGTGTGCGGATGGCGCTCAGGGCTGCGTTATAGGCCGTGATGAAGCCCTGCACGCTGGCCTTGAGCGAGCCGGGATCGGGAGCGATCTGCAATGTGAACGAATGCCCTGGATCGGCCTGTTTCAGGGTCAGGGTGACCCCGGTGATCAGATCGGTGAGCGTATTGCTGCTGCTGGTGCGGGTGACACCGTCCACGATGACCTGGGCATCCTGCGCCGGCGTGACCACGGTCATCGTGCCGCCGGTCGTGGCCAGGACGGACAGACCGTTATCGCCGCCGCTGGCGCTGATGGTGAGCGCCCCGGCGCTGCCTTGGGTGCCGGAGGTCAGAACCAGGGAATCCCCGCTGTTGCCATGGATCAGCGTGGCAAACACCCCCTTACCGGAGGCCTGGGTATTGATGGCGTCGCGGATGTCGGCCAGCGTGCCTTTGCCGGCATCGATGGTGACATCGAACGGCGTGCCACTGCCAACCTGGAAGGTCAGCGTGCCATAGCCGATCTGGGTCGTCGGCGCTGCGGCGGCCGAGCGCAGCTTGTGGGTGGTGGCCAGTTGTTCGACGGAAATGGAATAGGTGCCCGGCACGGCGTCTGCGCTGGCGCTGGCACTGAAGCTGGCCGCATCCGGGACGGTGGACTTGCGGCCTGGCAGCGCGCCATTGCCGGTGAGTTTGCCCAGAGCGGTTTCCAGCCCGGCGAGCGCAGACTTGATCTGCCCCAGAGCCGACAACTTGGCCTTGGCCGTGGCTTCGATGACGGACAAACGGTTGTCCATCGGGGCGCGTTCGGCTGCAACCAGCTGGCTGACCAGCCCGTTGACGTCGAGTCCGGAACCGATACCAGGAGACGTGATGGCGGCCATGATGTGAACTCCTTGAAGCAGTGGTGGAAAGTGGGATCAAATGCCCGGCTTCCCAGCCAAGAATAACGGCAATGCCTGGGTGTGACTTGAGTGGATCATCCGGCGGACAGGGCGTGCACCGGGCAACTCTCCGTTCAGGCTTGCTGGTCGATCAGGCCCGAGCCGGTCTCGCGCAGGCGTTTGGCCAGCGCCAAAGCCACCTCGTCAGGAATCTGCAGCAGCGTTTTGCCCTCTTCGTCCACCACCGACACCACCACTTCGCCCAGATCATGGTCCACCCGAAACCGCAACGACGTCTGCGGATGCGCCTGCGCCAGTGCCTCTTCGAGGGCTTTTTGCAGGGCTTCGTTGTCGGGTTTGCGGTCAGCGGCGCGGGCCTGGCCTGTGGCAAGCGATGGCAGTGCGGCGTTGTCCGCCGTGGGTGTGGCGCCTGCAGGTAAAGGAAGGGGCGGCGTGGGCGCTGGCGCAGCAGGCTGTGCCGATGAGGACGGCAGAAACGGCAATGCCCCGGCGTTGCCTGCCGGGGAGAGGGAAACCCCGTGAATACCTACCGGGGGAGACGTGATGTTGAGACTGGACATGACGGCTCATCCCATTGAAGAGCCGTGCGGGGCGTCCGCGTCCGGACGCCCCGACGGGGTGACAACGATCAGCGCAGCAGACTGAGCACGTTCTGCGGTGCCTGGTTGGCCTGGGCCAGCATGGCCGTGCCGGCCTGCACGAGGATTTGCGTGCGGGTCAGTTCGGCCGTTTCCTTGGCGAAGTCGGTATCGCGGATGCGGCTGCGCGATGCGCTGAGATTTTCTGATGTGGTCTGCAAGCTTGCGATGACCGACATGAAACGGTTCTGCACCGCACCCATGTCCGCACGCGCCGAGTTGATGGCGCTCAGTGCCTGATCGACGATCTTGATGGCCTTATCCGCACCGCTTGCAGACGAGATGTCGATCAGCGAGACCGCATCGAAGCTGGCCGAGTTGGTGCCGGCTGCCGGGAACACGTCGGCGTTCGCGTTGGAGACGGTCAACTGCTTGGCCGAGACCAGCTCGATCGTCCCCGTCTTGACGGCCGTGTCGGTGGCTGCGGCACCTTCCGTCATCGTCGTGCCGTCGAAACTGATCGTCTGGGTGCCGGCGGTGCTCACGGAAAACGCGGAGATTGCAATGTTGCGGCCATCCGTCGTGCTCAGCGTCAGCTGGCTCTTGTCGGACGGATTGGTGAACGATGCCGTCACGCCGGAGTTGGAGGAAACGCCATTGATGGCGGCGGCCAGGGCGGTCAGGTCGCTGGTATCCGTGACGTTGGCACTGATGGCCTGCCCATTGATCGAGAAGGACACCACACCCGCTGCGCTCAGGCTGCCCAGCGTGGCACTGTTGCTGGCGGTGGCGGTGACCCCCAGGCTGCCTGCCGCCGTGTTGATCGCGGATGCAATCGCATTGGCACCGGCATCGGCCGCATAGCTGATCTGGCCCGAGGTCTGCGACCCCACCGTGACCGTCAGGTTGGCCTCTGCAGCAATACCGTTGTTGGTGCTTCCGAGTACGACGTTCCCCGTGACGGTTCCATCCGCCACCAGCGAGAAACGCCCGAGTGCAGCGGCGCGGGCATCGACGATGCTATTCACGCTGATGGTCTGCCCCGCATTGGCACCCACCTGGAACGCCTGGGAAGTGAACGAGCCGTCCAGCAGCTTCAGACCGTTGAACTCGGTCTGGTTGGCGATGCGGTCGATTTGGCTCAATCGCGATTCCAGTGGAAACGGTTCATGTCTGATGGGGAGCATGGAGCCAAGGGTGACGGGGTAGATGCCTGAGCTTGGCGCACAGCAGGTAGCTGATGGCGATCAGGTTGGCGTCAGTGCGATAGCCCTTGGCGCGGGCCTTGGCGGCCTGGATCTGGGCGTTGAAGGCCTCGACCTGGCCGTTGGACAGGCCGGTGTCGAAATGCCGCAGGATGCCGGTGAGGTGGTCGCGGATGGTGGCACCGAGCTTCTTGAAGGGCGTCAGCCGACACCGTCGTGCCCAAGAGACCCACTTTCGGAGCAGCGGTTCGGCGGTGGGGCG
>NZ_FQUK01000076.1 GCF_900129205.1 Thermomonas hydrothermalis
CGCATGTCCGTCCTCTCTGAATGACGGACTCTACCTAGTTTCCTGTGGTACGGCTCTGTGGGGGCAGGTCAGTAGGCGGCTGCACCGCTGATCTGTATCGCTATCGATCCTCTGGCGAGTACATGGGCTTCAAGAATACGGGCAGCTTGGTGGCGGCAGTCTGCCGTGACACGGGATTGCCAGTGCGGTTGGTGTATGAAGGTAAGCGCAACGAAAAAGTCACCGTGCTGTATGACTACAGCCGTGAGGTGGTGATCCGTCCTCCGGCAGGGTGAGCCGGGGCGTGCGGGCGTATTCGGGCCGCACGGTGGGCGGCCCGAGTCCAAGCCTTGGGTGGCGCATCGAGTTGTCGTACGCCCTGGCGTCCTCTGCCAGGTGCCAGGGCGGGTTGCTGCAGTTATGGCTGGATTGGCTCGTCCAGCATCAGTGCGCGCACGTAGCGAACCGGGGGTGCGCCGTAGGACAGCACCTGGTCGTGATACGTCTTGAGATCGAAGCGGTCGCCCAGTTTGCGGCGAACTGCATCGCGCAGGTCCAGATGTTCCTGCACGCCGACGAAATAGGTGGGTAACTGGGCGGATGTGAGCTGAGCGCGCACCCACTTGCCGGCGGCTTCGCGTTCCTGCTGGAACGCATCATGGGTCATCAGGTGCATGGCCTGCTCGCGGCTCCAGCCGTCCACGTGAACGCCCTGGTCGAGCAGGGCATTGGCGATGGTGCGCAGGTAGAACTTCAGCTGTACCAGTTGGAACAGCGGATCGTGGTCCAGGTAGCCCTGTTCCTGCATCATGCGTTCGGTATAGACCGCCCAGCCTTCGGCGAACACGCCGGAGCGCAGGACGCCGCGCAGCACCGAGGGGAAGCGTGCCGAGTGCCAGCCTTCCAGGTAATGCCCGGGGATGCCTTCGTGGATCGACAGCAGGTGGATCATCCGGCTGTTGTATTCGCGCAGAAAAGAATCCGCCTGAGCGGCGCTCCACTCCTCCGGAATCGGTGAGATGGCGTAAAAGGTCTTCTGCCCCTTGTCCAGCGGCCCCGGCGAATCGCAGTAAGCCACCGCCACGCCGCGCTGGAACTTGGGCATGAGGATCACGTCAACCGGCACGTCCGGCAGGGTGACCAGCTGTTTTTCGCGTACGAAAGCAGTGGCGGCATCCAGGGCTGCCTTGGCATCTTCCACCACGGCGTTGCGCGCCGGATGTTGGGCATACGCCAGCGCCAGCGCGGCTTCGATGGCGGCTTGCTGCTGATCGTCGTCGGGCGTTTCAGGCAGGGCAGGGGCGTTGGGGCGGCCACTCAGTACGCGGCGCGCAATCTCATACATCTGTGCACGCACGCGCCGCATTTCCGCTTCGGCACGTTGCCGGATCTCGGCCCGTGACAGCGAAGATGACAGGGCGAACTTCAGCTTCTGGTCGTACTTGTCTGCGCCCAGACGGAAATCGCCCTGTGCATTGGGAACCAGGGTTTTATCCAGCCAGCGTTGATGCTCGGCCACGGCCTGCTTGAGAGTGGCGATTGCGGCGCGCGTCCGGGCGGCGTCGGCGGCGGGCAGCTCGCCCAGGTGCGGGGTGATGAACGTCTCGACGATCTCCAGCAGCCCGGCGTTCTGGCGGGCGACGGTTTCGGCATGAATCTTTGGCACTCGCGCCGGATCCAGGTTGGCCCGGGCCTGGGCGAGCAGGGCCGGCAACTGTTCCATGCGCGCGGTGGCGGCGGCGATGCGGTGTGGCAGAGGGGCGAAATCGCGCGCCATCAGCCCGTAGATCGCATTTCCGGCCAGCGAGGAATACACCTGCGGGTCCCAGGCCCAGTCCTGCAACACTTCGATCGTCCAGATGTCGGATTGCAGCTGATTGCGCAGCAGGGCGGCATCCACCTGGTTCTCGCGTGAGAGCCGGCTGACATCGATTGCCTCAAGTTGCGCCAGCAGAGCCTTGCTGGTTTCCAGCCGTTGCTGGCGGCCTGCTGGGCTTAAGTCATCCAGCCGGTCGTCATAACGATGGTCACCGATTTGGGTGGCGCTCACCGGCGACAGGGCCAGCCAGCGTTCCACTGCATCGTGCGCCAGTTTGGCGAATGCGGCGTCGGTCGTCGGGTCGGGCATCGTGGTGGCGGGTGGGGCGGGGCTGGTGGACGCGGTTGGCGAGGGCGTTTGCCCGCAGCCAGTCAGTACGGCGGCGAGGGTCAGACCCAACAGACGGACGTGCATCGACAGGGTTCCATATCAAGACGCAAGCCCAACACGATACGGGCATGACGTGTGGGTGCACAGGGGGGGCAGGCCCAACGGCAGGCCAACCAAAGTCACGGGCGGTGCCGGCAGGGACGCGTTAGGCTTGCACATTCCTTGAAAGCCACAGGTCGTCCTCATGAAGCGTTCTTTGCTCGTCCTTGCCATTGCCGGTGTTGTTGCGACGTTGCCTGTGCTGGCTGCCCCGGGAGAGGGCAAGGCGCAGATCGGCACGTTCGGTATCGACCTGACCGCCCGCGATCTGTCGGTGAAGCCGGGGGATGACTTCAACCGGTATGCCAGCGGCCACTGGATCGATACCTACCAACTCAAGGACTACGAGACCAACTACGGCTCGTTCAATGAACTGCGTGATCGGGCCGAGGTCCAGACCCGGGCCATCATGGACGACCTGCTGGCACGCAAGGATCTGGCGCCGGGCAGCAACGCGCAGAAGCTGCGTGATTACTACGTCAGCTTCATGGATCGCGCGACCCGCGATGCCGCCGGGTTACGGCCGTTGCAGCCGGTGCTGGCGCGGATCGCGGCGATTGACAGCAAGCCGGCGTTGATCGCTGCGTTCGGTCATGCCGGCATCGACGGAACCAGCGCGCCGTTCGGTTTTTACGGCTCAATCGCGATTCCAGTGGAAACGGTTCATGTCTGATGGGGAGCATGGAGCCAAGGGTGACGGGG
>NZ_FQUK01000059.1:0-4733 GCF_900129205.1 Thermomonas hydrothermalis
CAGATCCAGGCCGCCAAGGCCCGCGCCAAGGGCTATCGCACTGACGCCAACCTGATCGCCATCAGCTACCTGCTGTGCGCCAAGCTCAGGCATCTACCCCGTCACCCTTGGCTCCATGCTCCCCATCAGACATGAACCGTTTCCACTGGAATCGCGATTGAGCCCATTTCAAGCCACCACTCCGTAACACCTTAATTCCCCGATTTGATACTGGTGACCACTCTATATCACCCCCCCCCTTTATTTCGTCAAGCGACATCACAACCGGAGTCACTCCCAGCCAGTCATTCGCCGACGCGGCTCATGCGCCGCACTGCACAAACGTTCACAAACTGATCGACAATGCAGGTAGAGTGGAGCTAGCACACAGCCGCGTGAACTTCCGGCACTGGCCGGCGGTCCACCTGCCTGCCAGCATCCCTGTTGTTCCACCACCCCCACCGCGGATCCCCGCATGACCCGTCAGCGTCCCCTGTTCGCTCTCCTGTTTGGCCTGGTGCTGGCCGCGCCGCTGGCGCTGCTGGCGGCCGCCGGCGATACCGCCGCCCTGCCCGATGGCCCCACCCAGAACCAGTCGATCGCCGCACGCATGGTGTACGGCCTGTTGTCCGACAGCCGCTACGCCTATCGGCCGCGTGCGCTGGACGATGCCCTGTCGCAGGAAATCCTCGACGAATATCTCAAGGCGCTGGACCCCTCGAAGCTGTTCTTCACCGACCAGGACGTTGCCGAGCTCAAAGCCCGCTACGCCACCACCTTGGACGACGCCATCAAGAGCGGCAAGGTCGAGCCGGCCTGGGCGATCTTCGCGCTGTACCGGCAACGGGTGGAGGAGCGGGTGGCCTATGCCCGCCGCCTGCTCACCGGCAGCTTCGATTTCAGCAAGGACGAGCGTTACGCCTATGACCGCAAAGATGCGCCATGGGCGGACAGTGCCGCGCTCGACCAGCTGTGGCGGCAGTCGGTCAAGAACGACTGGCTGCGCCTGAAGCTGGCCGGCAAGCAGCCGGACGAGATCCGCAAGCTGCTGGACAAGCGGTATGCCAACGTGCTGACCAGCGTGCAGCAGATCAAAGGCGAGGACGTGTTCCAGAGCTTCATGAATGCCTACGCCAGCCGGATCGACCCACATACCGATTACCTGACCCCGCGCAGCGCGGAAAACTTCAACGTGCAGATGTCCAACTCGCTGGAAGGCATCGGCGCGGTGCTGTTCCGCCAGGATGACGTGGTGGTGGTGCGCGAAATGGTGCCGGGCGGGCCGGCCGCACGCAGCGGCAAACTCAAGCCGGGCGATCGCATCGTCGCGGTCGGCCAGGGCACCAGCGGCGAGATGAAGGATGTGGTGGGCTGGCGCATCGACGATGTGGTGGCACTGATCCGCGGCCCCGCCAACACCCAGGTGCGGCTGGACGTGGTGCCGGCCGAAGCCCCGCTCGACAGCAAGCCGCAGCAGATCGTGCTGACCCGTGCCAAGGTTCGGCTGGAAGACCAGCGCGCACGCGCCGACATCATCAGCGTGCCGGCCAATGGCACCCTGCCGGCACGACGGATCGGGGTGATCCGCCTGCCTGGCTTCTATCAGGACTTCGAAGCCCGCCGCCGCGGTGACAAGAACTACGCCTCTGCCACCCGCGACGTGGCGCGGATGCTGGCCGATTTCCGGGCCCAGAACGTCGATGGCGTGGTGCTGGATCTGCGTGGCAACGGCGGCGGCTC
Source organism: Thermomonas hydrothermalis (assembly GCF_900129205.1). Lineage (GTDB taxonomy): Bacteria > Pseudomonadota > Gammaproteobacteria > Xanthomonadales > Xanthomonadaceae > Thermomonas > Thermomonas hydrothermalis. The sequence continues at coordinate 1,720 of NZ_FQUK01000059.1, forward strand.
GCTCAGCGAGGCCGTCGAGCTGACCGGCCTGTTCATCGACAAGGGGCCGGTGGTGCAAGTCCGCGAAACCGGCGGCCGGGTCACCGTGCAATACGACCAGGATGCCGGCGTGGCCTGGGACGGGCCGCTGGCCGTGCTGGTCAATCGTGGGTCCGCCTCGGCCTCGGAGATCGTCGCCGGCGCGATCAAGGACTACGGGCGCGGCCTGATCATCGGCGAGGACACCTTCGGCAAGGGCACCGTGCAGACGCTGGTGGATCTGGATCGCTGGCCGGCCAATGAGACCCCGCGCTTTGGCGAAGTCAAACTGACCGTCGCCCAATTCTTCCGCCCGGATGGCAGCAGCACGCAAAACAAGGGCGTGCAGCCGGATGTGGCCTTCCCCGCCAGTGTCGATGCCAGCGAATACGGCGAAAGCACCTACCCCAATGCGCTGCCGTGGTCGCGCATCGCCGCCGCCCCCCATGTGCGCTACGGCAACTTCACACCCTTGCTGCCCCAGCTCGACGTCCTGCACCAGGCGCGCACGGCCAAGGATGTGGAATACCAGTGGTGGCTGGAGGATGTGCGCCGGTTCCGGGAGGAGCAGGCGAAGAAGTCGATCTCGCTCAACGAAGCCGAGCGCCGCGCCGAGCGCGACCGCTTCGAGGCACAGCGCAAGCAGCGCGCCGAGGAACGCAAGCGCCTGGGGCTGGCCCAGGATCCGCTGCTGGAAGCGCGCCCGGATGATGGGCTGGCCGCTGACGAACGCAACGTCGCCGAATCGGTGGCGCGCGAGGAAGCGGCCCGCAAAATGATCGACCCGCTGCTGCGCGAATCCGCCGCCATCCTCGCCGACGCCATCGGCTTGCTCGGCAAGGACGGCGCACTGGCGGCACGGGTGCTGCCCGCCACTCGCAACGCGGGCGGTCACTGGGCCGACTAAGAACGCTCCCACCACGGCGGAGAGTTCCGTCGGCCAGGATGGCATTGCGCCGATCCTCCCTGACCGGCGATCCCCACATTGATCGACGGGCGGGCACCATCCGGGTGCCCGCCGCCGTTTGCAAGGCAACCCCATGTCCTCAGCACCCCCGACCGCTTCGCTCGCCCGCACAGCCCTGGCCCTGAGTGCCGTCTATCTGATTTGGGGCTCGACCTATCTGGCGATCCGGATCGCGCTGGAAGGCGGGTTTCCGCCCTTCCTGCTGGGCGGGATCCGCTTTGTGATCGCCGGCGCGCTGCTGCTTGGCGTCCTGCGCCTGCGCGGGGAGCCGGGGCCGACCCCGCGGCAGTGGCGGAACGCCGCAGTGATGGGAGCGTTGTTGCTGCTGTTGGGCAACGGCATGGTGAACCTGGCCGAGACCAAAGTGTCGTCCGGGCTGGCCGCGGTCACCGTGGCCTCCGCGCCGCTGTGGATGGCGGTGTTTGCGGCCATGCGCGGCCATCGGCCGACACGGCTTGAGATGGTCGGCCTGGGCATCGGTTTCATCGGCGTGGTCTGGCTGAGCAGCAGTGACAGCCTGACCGGCGCCCCGCTGGGCCTGCTCGCATTGCTGATCGCCTCGGTGTCCTGGTCATTCGGCTCGATCTGGAGCCGCGGCCGCGATCTGCCCGCGCCGCTGATGTCCGCCGCCGCGCAAATGCTGTGCGGCGGCCTGCTGATGCTGGTCGTCGGGCTGGCATTGGGCGAGCGCCTGTCCGGCCTGCCCACGGCACGCGCGCTGGCGGCATTCTGGTATCTGGTGGTGATGGGCTCGCTGGCAGGCTTCTCTGCCTACGTCTGGCTGCTGCACCACGTGCGGCCGGCGCTGGCCGGCAGCTATGCCTACGTCAACCCGGCGATCGCGGTGCTGCTGGGCGCCTGGCTGGCACACGAACGGATCGGTGCGCACGAGGCCGTCGCCATTGCAGTGATCCTGCTGGCCGTGGCCGTCATCACCCTGCGCCGGAGCGCCAACACCACGCCCGCTGCACCGGTGGAGGACGTGGCATGAGCGCGTCCACGCGTCAGGACGTCACCCGCGGCATCTGGGCCGCCCTGGCCAGCTTCACCCTGTGGGGGGTGGCCCCGCTGTACTGGCATCTGCTCAAGCACGTGCCTTCGCTGCAGATCGTGCTGCACCGCGTGGTCTGGAGTGCGCTGCTGGTGGGCGCCTTCCTCACCTGGCGCGATGGCCGCCACTGGCTGCGGCTGGCCCTGACCGGCGCACCACGCCTGCGCGCCATGCTGCTGCTCAGCAGCGTGCTGATCGCGTTCAACTGGGGGCTCTACATCTGGGCGGTGAACGCCGGCCACGTGGTGGAAACCGCCCTGGGCTACTTCATCAACCCGCTGCTCAATGTGGTGATCGGTGTGCTGTTCCTGCGCGAACGGCTGCGCCCGCTGCAATGGCTGTCGGTCGCGATTGCCCTGGTCGGCGTGCTGTGGCTGACCTGGCAGTACGGCCGCCCACCCTGGATTGCACTGGCGCTGGCGGCATCGTTCGGGCTGTACGGCGTGCTGCGCAAGCTGGCGCACGTCGATGCCGTCACCGGGCTGGGCATCGAAAACGCCTACCTGGTTCTGCCAGCACTGGCGGCACTGCTGTGGTTGCACGGTGCCGGCCTCGGATACACCAGCACCGGCCCGGGCGACACCGCGACATTTGCCTTGCTGGTGCTGTCGGGTCTGATCACCGCGCTGCCGCTGATCGGGTTTGCCTACGCCGTGCGGCGCGTCTCGCTGACCGTGGTCGGGGTGATGCAATACATCGCCCCGACCCTGCAGTTCCTGATCGGCGTGCTGATCTTCGATGAACCGTTCGACCGTGTCCGCCTGCTTGGCTTTCTCTGCATCTGGGTGGCGCTGGCGGTATTCATGGCCGACGGCCTGCGCCACACCCGCCGCCAACGCCAGGCCGCACTCGCAGACCTGGCCTGAGCTGGTTCAAATCGCGCCGTTATACCTGCTCTCTTTGGATAGCTAACAAGTAGAGGGTGAGCGCATACCGTGCCGAGTTGTAGCTCCCTCTCTCACCCCGGATAGCTACAAT
>NZ_FQUK01000059.1:5697-9169 GCF_900129205.1 Thermomonas hydrothermalis
GTTGTAGCTCCCTCTCTCACCCCGGATAGCTACAATAGACCTTGCAAAATCCCTGTCTGGCTTTAGCTAGGCAGGGATCTTTTTTTCGAAAATCTGCTCGCCCTGCCCTCTGCGCGGGCTCGATGAGACCGTTTTTGCTCCAAAATTTCCTGCGCCCGTTCTTGGCCCGCGAGGAACTCGCAGATGAAAGGCCGCACGGCGCAGCTCTATTCACCGTGCCAGCTTTACTCGCACATCCGCTCTGTCGCTAGAAAAGCAGCATTTGCTTCATGTCAACCTTTTGCTCCTGATGTGTAGGCGAACCGATCAACAAACGCATCCCGGCATACTGCTTTTCTGTGACCGTCATGCAACGCACAGACCCCGCAGGCGGCAGGTTTCTGATCAAGCGTGCAAGGTGTTTCTTCTCGGCATCCGATCCATTCAGCAGGCGCCCATACACCGACCACTGGATCATGTCGTAGCCATCGCTGAGCAGGAACTTGCGAAACTGCACATAGGCGCGCTTCTCAGCCTTCGTGACCATCGGCAAATCGAAGAAGACCAACAAGCGCATATATCGCTTTGTTTCAATGCCCATCAACTCTCCAGACTGTGCACCTGCAAGCCAGTCAGGACGGGCAAGTCGAGTGATCTTGCTTCGCCCTCGAAAACCCGCACCAGGCTCTCGACCGCATATTCGATAGCTGAAAGAACCGACATGCACCCCTGCGGCATGCCGACATCCACGTGCAGAAGTGCAACCAGTGCCTGCTTATCCGTAGGAATAAGGTCGCCCTGGGTGAGCGCTGCATGTTTGGCGACATGCAGGTCAACGATGGGCCGGAAGGGTTCGATGAGATCATCGGCAAGGTTGAAGGCATTCTGCTCGCTGTCATGAAAAAGGCCGATGGTCGGATGCAAGCCGTGTGCGACCAGCCCACGTGCAATGGCACCGCGCAACACCGCGTAGCCGTAGTCAAGGGCAGCGTTGCCCCAGCACGGATAGGAACGGTTGAAGCTAGGACCGAAGAGTTGGGCGAAATAGAAGGCGGCCGCCTGGGCTTCCATGTTCTCCGGATCGCCTGAACGCACGCGTCGTGCGTAGGAGTGCAGCCGTTCCGCGCCCTGCCTGCCGCACAGCGTGAGGCAGATGGCCTGGTTCTCGATCTTGCGGCGCACAATGCCAGCCCAGGCCTGCTTGGCGACGGGTCTGGAGATGCCCAGTTGCAGGCGCATCAGGCGCGTGGTGCGCGAATGTGGCAGGAAGGGCAAAAACACGCCAGCCGGCTGATGGTTGTGCCCAGTGGCATAGAGGCCGATGCCGTATTCGGCGCAGGCCGAGAGCACCGGATGGGTGAGGGTGATCTCACGGTGGTTGAGAACAATGACGGCGATGTCCTCGAAAGGCACGAAGGCCGTCTCCTCCTGCTCGATGGCAAGCGAATAATGCTCCCGCCGCAGTCGGGCAGGGCGGGAGATCATCACACTACGCCAGACCACGGCGTTTCTCCGCCCGTGCGGGGTAGAGGTTGCCGAGGATATCGACGTGGAACTTCTGGATGTTGGTGGCATTCGCCACACGCTTGCGGAAATACATCTTGTCAGGTTTTGGCTGGTCATGCGCCCTAAGCGTCATGCGCCCATCGCTCTCGTACATAACGAAATAGCCCTCATAACTGACGCCATCGAGACAAAGCCTGACGTAATCGTTTTTGCTCAGGGCAAACAGAAATTCGGCTCCATCCGGTATGCGTGGATGGTTGATGTAACTTTCCGGACGAGCCCGATATACCGGTTCGAAGTGGTAGCGATTGCCGCATTTGAAAACATCGACATGGTGCATTTCGCCGAACTCGGCCACACCTCCCCGGACTCGTATGCCGCTTTTTTGCGTCGATGCCAATTTTACCGACTTGACCAGCGAGCCTTTTCCATTCTTCGAAGGCTTGAATACGGGCTCCGCGAACGCCTTTGTGCCATCATCGCCGTATTTTTCAAGTCGCTCCCGAAGCAGAGCAATAAGCGGCGCGTTACGCGAGTATGTAGCTCCGACAATATCCCCGAGCCTCGCTAATTTGAGTTTTTGCAGCGGGACTTTCACGTAACTCACCTTGTCATTGATCCGTTTGGCAGACCGGATGGTTTCCTCGTGAATTGCGCCGCCATTGCGCCGCTGCGGCGCGCGCGAGACGAACAACGGCCGCACGGCGGCCAAGGCTTCCGGCGGATACGTGCCGAAGGCTTCCAGCCTGGCACGCAACTCGCCTGGATCATCGAGCTTGAGGCGCGCTTGAAGTTCCTCGCGAAAATGCGGCCACGGCTCGGGGAAGTGGACGGCGAGCTGCCGGAACGCGCCAGGATCCAGAATCTCGCCGGTCTCCGGATCCGGGAACCCGCCGCGTATGTTTGCCAGTTCACGGGTACGGGCGTAATCCGCCAGACGCTTGACCATGCCATGGCTGCACGCCGCCACCACAGCGGCATCAAGCGCATGGTGCCGGTCGCTTTCCTCGCGCACCTTCAGCAAGCCCCAGCGGGCACGCAAAAAGGCGGTGGTCTGCCCATTGAGCACCACACAGCGCTTGGCGACCGTACCGTCGGCACCGACCTTCAACTGCAAGTGATCCTCGACGTAGTTCTTGAAGAAGCGGCCGATGTAGCGCGTGTCGTTGAGGTTGCGCTCGCGGAACTCGTTCGCCGCCTTGCCGGTGAAATCCTTGCGCAAGAGGCGCTGCCGTTTGGCAAGGCGATAGTTCTTGTTGGCTTCGACGAAGGCGACGAACTGACGCCAGCGCTCACCTTCTTCGCCACCGAAGGATGTCAGGTACTCGTAGGGCGTGCGGTTGCCCTTGTTGCGGTTTTCTTCGGTGAGCGCCAAGACCTTGTTGTTCTTGCTGTCATCAAAGCTTCGCGAATACGGTAGCGCGTGATCGACTTCGGCATAGCCCGGCTCGAAGAGCACGCGGTGCAAGTCGAGGGGTTTGAGCGAATAAGCGCATTTCCCCTGCTGCTCACGGTAGAGCTGGAATTTCTCGAACTCGCGGCTCTTGGCGCGGATACCGTGTTCGGCCTCGAAATCGACCTTGTCCTTCTCGTTCTTCTCGCGGTATTCCTCCTGCGCTTTCGCGATTTTCCTGCGCTCGTCCAGCGGACGGGAAAGGTCGGCTCAATCGCGATTCCAGTGGAAACGGTTCATGTCTGATGGGGAGCATGGAGCCAAGGGTGACGGGGTAGATGCCTGAGCTTGGCGCACAGCAGGTAGCTGATGGCGATCAGGTTGGCGTCAGTGCGATAGCCCTTGGCGCGGGCCTTGGCGGCCTGGATCTGGGCGTTGAAGGCCTCGACCTGGCCGTTGGACAGGCCGGTGTCGAAATGCCGCAGGATGCCGGTGAGGTGGTCGCGGATGGTGGCACCGAGCTTCTTGAAGGGCGTCAGCCGACACCGTCGTGCCCAAGAGACCCACTTTCGGAGCAGCGGTTCGGCGGTGGGG
>NZ_FQUK01000057.1 GCF_900129205.1 Thermomonas hydrothermalis
GCAAGCAGATCAACGTGGCACGCGACATGCTCAAGCACTGGTGCACCTGCGTCATGCGTTCCAAGGTCGAACCCATGAAGGAGGTCGCCGCCATGGTCCGTCGCCACCTCGAGGGCATCGTCGCCTGGGCCCAGACCCGCCAGACCAACGGCTTCCTCGAAGCGCTCAACGGCCTGTTCCAGGCCGCCAAGCGCCGCGCTCGCGGCTTCACCCGCTTCACCACTATCAGAACCGTCATCTTCCTGATCGCCGGCAAGCTCGACTTCGCAGTGATCAACCCTCATGCCCGGCAACCCACTTGAAATTCAACAGGGCCACCTTTTGCTGGACGAGGAGCACGTAGGCTGGGTAGTGTCATCCACACGAAACGTCACAGCCCCGTGCAGAATATACTGGCAAAAATGGTGTGGAAGAGGTTTCGGGAGCCTGGAACTCGCAACCATACGAAACAATTTGGATCTCTAGACGCGAGAGCAGTCACCGAGCTGCTGTCATAAGAACACGACGATAACCCTATGAACTTTCAGCTACTCTCCTCCGCGCCCCATCACCTTGTTATCCTTGGTGCAGTGCTACTGGTGCTGTTCCTCGCTTTCGTAGGATACTTTGCCCTGCCAGCATTGCGCCAAGCGCTTCTCTTAAAGAAAGTCCTTCAGTCCTTGGAGAGCAAAGACCTCAAGGATGCGCGCGACCCGCAGACGCTGGACAAGGCGTTCCCGAAGGATGGCGAAATCGCCCACCTGTGGCGCGAGTACAAGAAGACCCTTTATGCCACGTCAGTTGAAACACCTGACGGTATTGCGGAAGTCCGTTGGGCATCCACCGCCCCTGCAGAAGTGGTCTGGAACTCGCAGCTTGTAGTCGATCAACGAGTACACGCTGAGTTTTTCAAACACCTGCCTGGGATTTTTACTGGTATTGGCATCATTGGAACCTTCTTCGGTCTCATCAACGGTCTGAGCCGCTTTCAGGTTAGCGCCAACGCCGATGTCGTACGAGGGAGCCTCGAGTCCCTCATGCGCACGGTGGGCGAAGCATTTTTTATTTCCGCGACAGCCATTACCCTGGCTATCATCGTCACCTTTGTCGAGAAGCTGGTCCTGACCAGGCTGTATCGCAAAGTGGATGCCATCGCTGCGAGTCTAGACCGCAGGTTCCAGGCTGCCGTCGCTGAGAAGTTCCTTGAGTTGACGGTCGCGCATACCGAGGAAGCTGCCACCCAACTCAAGCACCTCAAGGGGGAACTGCTCAAGGACCTTCGCCCGATCCTTCAGGAACTAACCGACAAACACAACGAGACTCTGGAGCGACTGGTTAAGGAAGCAACTCGTACCCATATTGAAGCAACCCAGAAAAATAACGAATTATTGGGCACGACGATCTCCAACGCCATCACGAAAACCTTTACAGGTCCACTGGAAGACATTAAGGGCGTTGTGAAGCAGGCAAGCAGCGACCAGTCAGCGGCCGCCGTCAAGATGCTCCAAGATGTGATGGCTAGCTTCAGCCAAAAGCTGAGCGACCTCTTCGGCAACCAAATTACTGGCATCAACGAGCTGAATCAGCGAGCTGCTCAGACAATGCAGGATGCAGTCATGAAGCTCAACGAGCTGGTTGTCGCCCTGCAAGATGCGGGCAAGAAGTCCAGCGATTCCATGGCTGAGCGGATGGCCGAGGCCATTGAGAAGATGGAGCAACGGCAGGAGAGTATCAACGAACGTACGCGGGAGTTTGTTGAACAAATCAAGGCACTGGTTACTTCTTCGCAGACTGAGACCAGCGAGAAGATGCAATCCACTCTTCAGATGCTTGGAGAGCAGGTCGGTGGAATGCTGAAGGAATTCCAGGATGCGCAAGAGCAAGCTCTTGAAGCTGGCCGAATGCGCGAGCAAGAGACTAACAAGCGAACACAGGCCACAGTCAATAGCCTCGCTTCTTCGGTTGATTCTCTGATTGAGCAGATTGCTACGGCATCTTCGCGAATGGAGCAGAGTGTCGCTGTACTACGCGATACGACGACCACTGCCATTTCCCGCCTGGGCGAAGGTGCAGATCAAGTCAATGCCGCAAGCCGAAACTTTACAGCTGCGTCCGACAAGGTCACAGGGGCAATGAATCAGGCCTCAACGGTTACCACCAAGCTGACCGACCTGACTACATCGCTCACCGTCGCGGCATCGTCCCTGCAACAGGGACTTGATGACTACAAGGCGCATCGCGAATCCGTTGGCAAGTTGATCAGTGACCTCAATGCCTTGGTAGCGAACGCAAAAACTGACGTCAGCATTACCTCAGACGTCCTGCGTCGTATCGAAGACGCTGCTAAGGGGCTCAACAATGCGCAGCTCCAAGCAGAGCAGTTCATGGCCGGCGTCGCCGAGGTTCTCGGCAAGGCTCACGAGTCATTCCGTGAAGCCATGCTCAAGACTGTGCGAGAGAACAATCACGAGTTCCAGACGAAGCTCTCCTCGGCCGTCGCTCTCCTGGGCACATCCATCAAAGAACTTGATGACGTGCTGAGCACCGTAACCCCGAAGGGACATAGCAAGTGATTGGACGCCGTAGCCCCTCTCAGCAGCGCAGCAAAGACGAGGCCGAGAAACCCTTCTGGATTTCCTATGCCGACCTCATGACGGCCCTCATGGTGCTGTTCTTGGTGGTGATGGCCGTAGCCCTGCTGGCTGTAACGCGAACCGTCTCCGAGCGGGAAAGACGCGAGGCTGAGCACAAAGCAGATATTGACCACTGTATGGCACTGGCCGTCGAGGCAGCGAAGCGGCACGACGGGGTGCGAGTGGATCTTCGCAGAAACGTCATCGACTTCGGTGATCGCGCTCGGTTTGCCTTCAATAGCTCTACTCTCAGCCCAGAACAAGAAGGTGTGCTGCGGCGTTTCGTTCCGGAGCTGCTGTCGCTGGCAGAGAGTGCGAGTTGCAAGCGCGTTCTCAAGCGAATCGTTGTTGAGGGCTACACCGATAAGACGGGCAACTACCTGACCAACCTAAACCTGAGCCTGATGCGCAGCCAACGCGTTCTGTGTGCCATGTTCAAGACCAATGGCCCAAGCCCTTTGACCGACACTCAAAAAAAAGCAGTCCGTGATCTTTTTCTTGTGGGGGGGTTTGCGTTCAACTCTTCAAAAGACACACCGGAAGAGAGCCGTCGGGTTGAAATGAGAATCGAGTTTCTTGGAATTAACGAAAAGCGCGTTGAGCCATCACAGGATACATCTGGCGACTTTGGAACTTGTGCCATTTAAAGCAATGCACCCGCTAGACATCCTTTTCAAGCTTCTCAATCAAGCAAACAACCAGGGCGCGGGGCCCATGCGCCAGTGCACCGAGATTGACAGGGTGCTTGCTGAGCTTGAGAAGCGCGCCCGCAGCGGGGGTTCCAACTACGAACCGCGCGACCTACAGGTCGAGGCAGTCAAGAAGTTTTGGGAGATGGGTGAGTTCACTTCCCTGAAGGAAGCCCGCTTGGTCTCCTTTGGGCTGGCTGTTCGTCCCTGGAATGACCGCCGCTGCTTGATGGAAGAGCCCGAACGCTTCGGAGTCGTATTGACAAGACTGCGCGAATGGGAGTCCAGCCCAAGACAGTTCCGCAAGTGCTACCAGGGTCTCGTTCGCAGCTACTTCGACTATGACGGTCTTGGGCGCGACGTACCCGCTACTGGTCAGAGGAACTGGCGGCAGCTTCGAACCTACCTTGGTGACAAGGCGCAGCTCATTAAAGATGCCACCATCAACCCCGACTGGGTCGGCTGCGTCCTTGAAAACAAGGCGCTCTTCTCCGAGACACCCTGTGCCGCATATGCACAAGACTTGTTGGACGGCCGAGAGGACAAGGTTAGGCGCATCCGCGAACTGCTCGGTATCACAGATGCAAGCTGGTTCACGCGTGAGCTTGTATTGTCTCAAATTGCCCGCGTCTGTGCGTATGAGCACGAAGCGTTTACTCGGTTGGTTGGACGCCTGCTGGAGATGCTTGGGGGCAATGAGGTGCTGCGAGATCGTGGCCTTCAGATGATACTCAACCGGTATGCGCGGATTCCTCAAGCGCCCCAACATGCGGGGCTAAAGAACTACAGCGTGAATGCCTGGGGAAACCCATGGCTTCCTTCAAACGAGCACCGATGGGGCGGGGTTACAGAACAGGCCCGCCAGATGGTTGGCGATTGGCTCAAGCAGGAGTTCATTGAGTTGTTCTTCACCAAGCTTGCACAAGATGGTCTCGGCGACACGCGACGGGTGAAGTTTTGGGTCCAGTATGTTCCCCTCATCGAGAAAATTTACTTCGCCCTAGGTAGCCATGCGATGTACTCTCAGGAGCGCGATTTCGTTGAACTTCGAGCCAAACTGAAGGGCCTGACAGTCAACCTCGAAGATAGCAATCCCTTCAACAATGCTTTCGTTATGACCATGGGCGACCTGGTTGCAGTTGAGTTCAGCGGAGAATCGAACGCTTTCTACGGCTACAGCGTCAAGCGAAGCCTTCCCTTCGACCTGTCTAAGCCGGTCCGAAGCGCACCAGTCAACGGTAAAAACTCTCTCAAGAACGATGTACGCATCTTGTATCTAAGGCACCAGGACAACGTACACGGGTACTCAGACTGGGAGGACCGCTTCAAGAAGGAACTTGAAGATAAGTTCGGCTTGCTCCCTGGCCGGCGGGCAGTCCGCCGCGTCGCGGTACGCCCTGTTCCTGCCGACCGGCCATCCCAGGCTCAGTCCTCGGCACCTCCACAAGCCCCTGCTGCGTTTTTGACTACCCCTTACCCGCCTTCCCCGGCCTCTGAGGTTTACAGCGAAGAGAACGTCCGCAGTCTCGCGCAGCGCTACAACGCCTCTGTCGTTGACCGCCGAAAAATGGGCGGTGCCCTCTGGCTCGTAATGGGCGACAACTCAGAGGCGCGGCGAATTCTAAAAGCCTGGGGGTTTCAATACGCTGAAGGTAAGGGCTGGTGGAAGAAGGACGCGGGATGAGCATCTTTAGTCTATTCAAGAAGCCTGCACCCAGCGAGCGGCAGCAACTTTGGCGCCGGGCGCTGTCTGAAGTCGGTGTAACGATTGATCACGGCACGGGTGAGGGCGAGACACTCCAAACAACTGGACTCAGGGGTGTCTTACGGCAAATGCTTGACGATGGGCTGGCAGAAGAGTCTGGAGGGGCTTTCCTACTCTCGTGGGACCACATCTTCGAAGCGTTGAACATGAAGGAGTACGAGGGCCTAGCGGAAGCGCTCAAACTTCCTGCGCCCACGACACTTAGACCTAAGTTGTCGTCCCGAGGGGCCTTGGCCGATGAAGACTTTTCCATCAGCCTTGGTCCGTGGGTCGATGCAGAGGGCCGAGACGTCAGCCCAGAGTACAAGGGGGCATCGCTTCAAATTGGAGATCGCTCAGAGCTGATGACACCTGAGCAGTGGGAACTCTTCAAGGCCGTGAAGAGCTTCGCTCAACGCCCCTTCGAGCAGCGCACTGAGCAGGCCCAACGCCTCGCGTGGGGGCACATTCGTCGTCATGCGCTAGCAGCCAGGGCAGTCCTGGATGATTTTCTGGTCAAGACTGTTGTTCTCACTCCGGAGCGCCTCAACCTAGCATTCAGAAAATCCAACGCTGTGGCGGACGACTCCGTCATCGAGGTGTTGCCTGGGTTCGAGGACGCGCCTGCAGACTGGCTCACGCAATTTGATCGTTTCGACCACGTGGCCAGCCGATATGACCTACCAACCTCGGACGGTGGTCTCGTTCAGGTCGTCATCTCACCTGAGGTCCGTACCGTACTTGAGCAGATCAAGCGCCTTCCAGGGCGCCGCATCGCAGGTTCGCGTGCTCAAGCGTTCTTGGTCAATCCTTATGCAACCTTGGGCGAGGCGGCATCCAAGGTTATCGACGAAGTCCAGTTCGAGCAGGCGAAGATCGATGCGGGTCTATTATTTGAACGATTTACCCCGGTTATCGAGCGAACTGCGGACGGATTTCCTCAGCGGGTGGGTCTATGTATTGAGAGCGCAGATGCGACCAGCACCGCTGCCGCTGACGTTGTCTATCTATCCGATGACGAGTTAAAGCGTTTCGTAGGACGTCTTGAACACGCGTTGAAGCATAGGTATCAGCTGGTGTTCTGGGAGGGGCGCGAGCTAGAAGTCCTTCCGGAAACCGAAGAGCACCTTAAAACTCTTCGCCTTGCGCTTGAGCAGCGGCTGATGCCTAAGGTTCTGGTCACGTACGACCAAGTACATGACCTATCGGCGTACTCATCACGGGTTGAGGGGGTCGGTGTCGAGAAGCCGTATTACTCTCCCTACATCGCCAAGAAGAAAGAAGACGAAGGTTGGTTCCCGGAAAATGTCCTCCCAATCATCGCGTATACCCCTGACGGCACTGATGAGCAGGTCGCGATTCCCGTCAACAACGAGGCCATCGAGACGCTGCGTAAGTCGACCGAGGAGGCACAGAGACGTGGCGAGACGGAAGTCACCCTTCCCTGGTTGCCGAAGTCCATCAAGGTTGATGAAGCCAAGCGAATTGTCGGAACCTTCGTGGAGGTTCTGGATGAAGTCAAGGAAGGCAAGTTCGACCCAGAGAAGCGCAAACCTGCTGGCCCCAAGTCTAAGAAGACTTTGGTGTTGCGCCCAAACATCGATATCGTCGACTACGAGGAAAAGCGAGCAGCAGCGTTGCGGGTGAAACAGCATGCTCCTCGTATTCCTCGGGCGCTCGCCCCGGGTGCCAAGCTGCTCGACCACCAGTTAGAGGGTGTTGGCCGACTGCAATACCTCTTTGGTCTGCGTACGGAGCTGAATGTCCGGGGCATGGTCCTCGCGGACGAAATGGGCCTGGGTAAAACGTTGCAGTTGCTCACGCTTATGGCATCCATTCTCGAGGAGGGCCCGACGGCCAAGCCGATGCTCGTAGTAGCACCAGTGTCTCTCCTAGAGAACTGGAAAGAAGAAGCAGAAAAGTTCTATCCGGGTGCTTTCCGTATCCTGACCGCATATGGAGAAGCGCTTGCTTCCCTTCGTGTCCCCCAGGAGAGCATCGACGAACGACTTCGGAATGAAGACGGCTTAGTCAAGTTCTTGAAGCCAGGTTGGGTGGGCGATGCCAAGCTCGTTCTGACCACATACGAAACGCTGCGTGATCTGGAATTCTCATTCGCAGCCCAACAATGGGCATTAATGGTTTGCGATGAAGCTCAGCGCATTAAGAACCCGGCGGCCATGGTTACTCGGGCTGCCAAGAAGCAAAATGCTGAGTTCAAGATTGCGTGCACTGGCACACCAGTCGAGAACACGCTGGCGGACCTGTGGTGCCTCTTTGACTTCGTCCAGCCCGGTCTCCTGGGCGCACTCAACGAGTTTGGTCGTACGTACCGTCGGCCGATTGAAATTGATGACAGAGACGAGGAAGGCAAGAAACGCATCGAGGAACTGAGGGAGCGCATCGAGCCGCAGATTCTACGTCGTCGCAAGATAGACGTGGCTAAGGATCTACCGAAGAAAATTGTGGTTGAGGACTGTCGGCGCCTGCCGCTCTCAACGACACAACGTCAGCTCTATGCACGGGCCATTGAAGACTTCAAGAAGCGTGGCAACCCAGGGGCACACACGCCGTTCAAGAACCACCTGAGCCTACTGCACTACCTGAGGCTGGTTTGTACGGATCCTCGGAGACATGGCTTGACCGTCTTCAAGCCGGAGCCTCTCGTCCAGTATCGACAGGCGGCACCAAAGCTTGACTGGTTACTTACCCAACTGCGCAAAATCCAAGCTCAAGGCGAGAAGGTCATCATTTTCTGCGAGTTCCGCAATATCCAGAGGCTTCTGCAGCACTATATTGCTGAAGTCTTCGGCTTCGAGGCTGACATCATCAATGGGAGTACGACTGCGTCCGCCTCCAGTGCTACGAGTAGACAAAAGCGAATCAAAGCCTTCCAGGCAAAACCAGGCTTCGGCGTCATCATTTTGTCGCCGGTTGCGGTGGGATTTGGTGTCAACATCCAGGCTGCCAATCACGTTATTCACTACACCCGCACCTGGAATCCAGCGAAAGAAGACCAAGCGTCTGACAGAGCCTGGCGAATTGGTCAGACGAAAGATGTGTTCGTCTACTACCCGGTTGTCGCTGCTGACGATTTCACGACCTTCGATGTCAAGCTAGACCAATTACTCGAAAGGAAGCGATCCTTAGCTGGCGACATGCTCAACGGGTGCCCCGATATTAGTACTGCTGAATTCTTAATTGAGGACGTCATCCCTGAAGAATTCTCATCAGACATTGACGAGGTTGTCACCCTAGACAAAGCGATGCGCATGGAATGGCGATACTTTGAAGGCCTTGCTGCCGCCATTTGGAGTAAAAAAGGATTTGAAACCGTTTACTGCACGCCCCCAAGTAACGACATGGGCGTAGATGTTGTTGCAATACGGGGAGATTACGGAGAATTAATTCAGACAAAATCCTCATCGGCTGATAAGCCCTTAGGATGGGACGCTGTAAATGAGGTGGTTGCAGGTGAAGCGTTCTACCGGCGTAAGCACCCTGGAGTCACCTTCAAGAAAGTCGTTCTGACCAACCAGGTTTTCAACAGTGGTGCGCACGAAAAGGCTTCCCTGAACGCTGTTGAACTTTTAGATCAAAGCCACCTAGCTCAACTGCTGACCGAGTATCGTGTCACTATGCTAGAGGTAGAAAGGCTGCTGTATAACGACTGGTCTCACTGACCTGCCCCTTGCAGCTGCTCGATTTCCGCCTCGATCTGCGCGAGCTGGGCGTCTAGCGTGGTGATCTCGTTTTCCAGTGCCGCGCGCAGCTCGGCCACGACGGCATCGAACTGTTCGGGTGCGTGCTGTAGTTTTTGCTGCCATTCGTACTCTGGCGAAGCCTTGAGATCATCAAGCGACTCGATCAGCTCCAGAATCTTGCCTTGCAAGGCTTCGTGGAGCCGCTCCAGCGCCGTCAAGTCCTCGTTTTCGTCGAGCGACAGCTCACCCCAGCCCTGGCGGGCGATGAAGTCCTCTGGATCGCGGTCGATTTCGCGCAAGCGCTCAATGTCCCCTTCGTCGCGGGCGCGGTTGATCTCGGCCATCAGGCGGTCGTAGGTTTGCCGCTTGGCAGGGTCGCCCGCGTAGCGATCCGGATGGAAAACCCGCACGAGCCGCCGCCACAGCTGCTTGAGTTCCGCCTCTTCCGCTTCCGAGAGCGCCTGTTTGCCACGCATCTGTTGCTCGGTGCGCTGGTATTCCTCATCCAGCCTTGCCTGTGCCTGCTCGGCCTCGGTGTTGACGCGTTCGGCTTCTTCTTCTCCTTCGCGCAGTAGCGTGTCGAGGTACTTCTGGCGCATCTCCAGACGCAGCCGCAACAGGTCGCGCTGCCGGTACTGCTCTTTGAGGGCCTCAAAAAGGCGTGCCTGGGCAACAGAGATGGCCTGCCGCAGCGTGGTGTATTCCGCTTCGAGGGCAGCAAGACGCTGGCGTGCCGCTTCGACGAGGGCTTTCATGCGCGCCACGTCGGGGTTGGCGTAAACCACCACGTGGGTACCGACGACCGCGGTGACGGTTTCGGCTGCCTGGGATGTTGTCGTAAGCTGTTCAAGATACCAGCGCCCCATGGCCTGGCTGCGCGGGTTTTGTGATTCCGTCAGCCACTTGAGCCACTCGCGCAGCGCCCTGTCGGTGGCAGCCTCACGGAAGTGCCGCCCTTTGTATTTGCCAAAGGGAATCCGGGTTGGAAACCAGGGTGCCGCGGTGAAGGCCTGCAAGGCCTCGAGGCTGTCGAGGCCGCGCGCTTCGCACAGCGGGCGCAGTACTTGCTGCACCAGATCCGCCACCGTCTCCACGTCCCCCAGCGCCGTGTGCGCGCCGCGTGCGGGCAGGCCATAGTACTGGCGCAGGGTTTGCAGTTTGCAGTTGCCCGCAGGCACTGGGTCCAGCAGCCGTTGTGCCAGTTCATAGAGACAAAAACCACGCACCCCGATGGGGCTGATCCCCAAGCGCTGCCACTCGGGCAGCAGCACCTCGTCCCAGTCGTAACGCAGGTTGTAGGCGCATATCGCCTGGCTGCCCACGTAGCGGCTCCATCGCGTCTGGTGTGGAACGGGCCGCCGGATGATGTCAGCCTTGGCGGATGCAAGAACAACTCTTCACCCAGGCTTTGGGGCTGACGCCGCCGTGGGCGGTAGACAGCGTGTCGTTTCGTCCGGATGAGGGGGCGATCCACTTCGAGGTGTCGTGCGATACGGCCCGGCTGGCCTGTCCGGTCTGCGGGGCGGCGGACCAGCCGGTGCACGACCGGGTGGAGCGCACCTGGCAGCATCTGCACTTCTTCCAGTTCAAGGCCTTCATCCACTGCCGGGTGCCGCGCGTGGCCTGCCGCGAGTGCGG
>NZ_FQUK01000055.1 GCF_900129205.1 Thermomonas hydrothermalis
CCGGCCCACGGCGGATCGACCTGGCGGACGCTGCCATCGGGCAGCTTTACCCGGGGGATACGCACTTCCAGGAAGCACTCGTGCTGGAAGAAGTTCAGGTGCCGGTAACGCTTGGCGACGGTGTCGTGAACCGGATGCTGGCCCTCCACGCCAGCCAGCGCGAAGCGGCTGCCGGCGATGAAGTCCACCCGGATGGTGAGCGTCTTGGCCGCCAAATCGAAGTCCGCGCCCGTCACCTGCCACGGCGGAGAGACCCCCAAGGCAGCCTCAAACAGCTTGTCAGTCATACCCGATCCCGTACCTGCTCAGGTCCAGCTTACCCACTCGAAATTGAAAAGAGGCCAAAAGGTAATCCCGGCAGCTTCAGACCGCCGCGGGCGAGGTCGATGATAGTGCGCAGGTTCGCGAAGGTGCGGAACCCTTACGCCCTGGCGGTGACGGAGCTGGCCCAGAACACGGCTTCAGCCCGGCCACGCTTCTACCTGTGACGCACAAATGACGCGGCGCGGGGATTCTCAGTCGAACAGCTTGCCCGGATTCATGATCCCATTCGGGTCTAGCACCGCCTTGATGCCGCGCATCACCGCAATCTCCGCCGGGCTGCGGGTGCTCCACAGGTAGGGTTTCTTGACCAGTCCGATGCCATGCTCGGCGGAAATGGTGCCGCCGTGGCGCTGCAGCAGCTCGGCCAGCAGCTTGGTGACGCGATCGCAGTCGGCGACGAAATCGGCCTGCGTCATGGCGTCAGGTTTCAGGATGTTGATGTGCAGGTTGCCGTCGCCGATGTGGCCAAACCAGACCACTTCAAACTGCGGGTATTCGCGGGCCAGCAGTGCCTGCGCCTCGGCCAGAAAGGCCGGCATCGCCGAGATCCGCACGGCCACGTCGTTCTTGTAGGGAACGTAGCGGGCAAGGCTTTCGGTGATGCCTTCGCGTAGGCGCCAGAGTTGCGCTGCCTGCGCCTGGCTGGTGGCCAGCACGCCGTCCACGATCACGCCGTCCTGCAGCCCCTGTTCAAACAACGCCAGCACTTCGGCCTCGGCATCAGGGCCGGCATCGAACTCGGTGACCACGTAATACGGGGCGGGCTGCGCAAATGGGGGCTGGCCACCGCCGTGGGCCAGCACATGGCGCAGGGCCACATCGGTCAAGAACTCGAATGCCTGCAACCGCAGCCGTGCCCGGAACAAGGCAAACACTGCCATCAGGGCCTCGAAGCCAGGCAATGCCAACAGCATGGTCTGGCCGGACGGGGCAGGCTCGGTGAGCGAAAGCGTGGCCTCCACCACGATTCCCAGGGTGCCTTCGGCGCCGATGACCAGATGCCGCAGGTCATAGCCGCTGGAATCCTTGATCAGGGCGCGGCCAAGCTCCAGCAGTTCACCAGTCCCGGTGACCAGTTTGAGGCCAGCGATCCAGGCGCGGGTGTTGCCATAGCGCAGCACGCGGATGCCGCCGGCATTGGTGGCAATCGTGCCGCCGATGCTGGCCGAGCCGCGTGCGGCAAAGTCGACCGGATACTGCAGCCCATGTTCACGGGCGATGTCCTGCACCCGCTGCAACGGAATGCCGGCCTGCACGGTGAGGGTCCGATCCACCGGATCAACGCCCAACACCCGCTGCATCCGCTCCAGACTGACCACCAGTTCGCCGTTGGCCGCCACGGCCCCGCCTGAAAGACCCGTGCGGCCGCCAGACGGCACCACCGCCACCCTGGCGTCGTTGGCCCAGCGCACGATGCCCTGCACGTCTTCCACGCGATCCGGCAAGGCGATGGCCAACGGCGCCGGCGTCCAGCGCCGGGTCCAGTCGCGGCCGTAGTGCTCAAGGTCGGCAGGATCGGTGAGCAGGCGCAGGCCCGGCAAGGCAGCGCGCAGGGAGGCAAGACGGGGATCGGACATGGCAGGTGCTGGCAACGCAAAGAACCGGCCGACCATACCATGACGCAGCGCAACAATGGCGCTGGATTTCTGGCTATAGTCGCCTTCCCTTCACCGCTTGCCGATTTCCCGCATGCCCCCGAAAACGACCTCGTTCCCCCGGCAGGATATCCGCGTGCTGCTGCTGGAAGGGATCAGCCAGACCGCCGTAGAGGCCTTTCGCGCCGCCGGGTACACCCAAATCGAATGGCATCCCAAGGCGCTGCCGGACGCTGAACTGAAAACGCGCATTGCCGAGGCCCACATCATCGGCATCCGTTCCCGCACCCAGCTCACCGCCCAGGTGCTGGCCGAGGCGCGCCGGCTGATCGCCATCGGCTGCTTCTGCATCGGCACCAACCAGGTCGATCTCGATGCCGCCGAACTGGCCGGCATTCCGGTGTTCAATGCGCCATATTCCAATACCCGCAGCGTCGCCGAACTGGTGGTGGCGCAGACCGTCATGCTGATGCGCGGCATCCCGCAGAAAAATGCCGACTGCCATCGCGGCATCTGGAACAAGAGCGCCGACGGCAGCCATGAAGTGCGCGGCAAGACATTGGGCATCGTCGGGTACGGCCACATCGGCACCCAAGTCGGGGTGCTGGCGGAAGCCCTGGGGATGCGGGTGATCTTCCACGACATCCAGACCAAACTGGCGCTGGGCAATGCACAACCGGCCGCCGGGCTGGATGACCTGCTGGCCCGTGCCGATGTGGTGACCCTGCACGTGCCGGACACGCCAGCGACGCGACACATGATCGCTGCCCCGCAACTGGCACGGATGAAACCTGGCGCCCATCTGATCAACGCCTCGCGCGGCACCGTGGTGGATATCGACGCCCTGGCCGATGCGCTGGCCAAGGGCCGGCTGGGCGGCGCTGCCGTGGATGTGTTCCCGGTAGAACCGGAGGCCAATGGCCCCGGCTTCGAATCACCGCTACGCGCTTTTGACAACGTGCTGCTGACCCCGCATGTCGGTGGCAGCACCCTGGAAGCGCAGGACAATATCGGCACGGAAGTGGCGGCCAAGCTGATCCGCTACAGCGACAACGGCAGCACGCTGTCGGCAGTGAACTTCCCGGAAGTGGCCCTGCCCGAACACGAGGGCAGCCTGCGCCTGCTGCATATCCATCGCAACGTGCCCGGGATGCTGTCGCAGATCAACGAGGTCTTCAGCCGGCATCAGGTCAATATCGATGGCCAGTTCCTGCGCACCCACCCCAAGGTGGGCTACGTGGTGATCGACGTCAACGCCAATCCAGCCCAGGGCCAACTCCTGAAGGATGCGCTGGCCGCCATCCCCGGCACCCTGCGTACCCGGGTGCTGTACTGAACGTCTGCGTCGAGGCCACCCTAGCCAAGCCCACGTCGCCGCACGCTTGCGCCCGCGCTGACTGCGCGGGCGAGCCTTGATGTGCATGTGCCACAGAGCCTGTCAGGCTTGTTGAAGCCGGTGCGGATGCGCTGATCGCTGCGCCAGCCATTTGCCCGCCATGCGCCGCACCGAAGCATCGGCGTTTGCATCCTGCGCCAGCTCGCCAATGTCGCGCCAGGCCAGCGCCAACGACTCCGGGCTGACGACGAACGCCTCATCGACCCCGGCACGCACCACGTAGCGCACGTCGTAATGCCAGTGCGCAGGCACACCGCGATAGTCCGGAATCCAGTGCCGATCGAGATCAAAGATGCCAGGCACCAGGGTCAGACCGGATAGCCCGGACTCCTCCTCCGCTTCTCGCAAGGCCACCCGCGCCAGATCGGGGTCGCCATCGGCATGCCCGCCCAGCTGCAACCACAGCCCCAGCTTGCGGTGATGGGTCAGCAGCACCCGCGTGCCCGTGCGATCCACCAGCCAGCACGACGCTGTGAAATGCCCGGCCAGGCGCTCGCGCCGGAACGGATCCTGCGGATCATCCAGCAATGCCAGGAACGGCGCTGCCTGCTCCGGACACTGTGCTGCATAGGCCACAAGTTCCTGGCGAAAACGCGAGCGTGCATCCCCCATCGGCGTGATCCTGCTGACTGAATGGGCGCCATTATCCCCGAAGTGACGCCCGGCGCTTGTGCCAAGACCCTGGATGCGTATAAGGTCGGCGGCTTGTGGCGGCCTGCGCGGCGGCCATCCTTGCACCACTTCACGGGGAGCCTTCTGATGCTGTTCCAGCGTGTCAAACCGCTCGACAAGATCCTTGAAACCGCCGAAAAGAAATCGCTGACCCGCCAGCTCGGCGCACTCCAGCTCACCCTGCTGGGAATCGGCGCCATCATCGGCACCGGCATTTTCGTACTCACCGCCGCCGCCGCCCAGAAAGCCGGCCCCGGCATGATGTGGAGCTTCGTGATCGCGGGTGCCGTGTGCGCCGTGGCGGCACTGTGCTACTCCGAGATCGCCTCGATGGTGCCGGTATCCGGTTCGGCCTACACCTACACCTATGCCGTGATGGGTGAGCTGCTGGCCTGGATGGTCGGCTGGGCGCTGATTCTTGAGTACGCCGTGGCCGCCTCGGCGGTTTCAGTGGGCTGGTCTGGTTACTTCATGGGGCTGGTGAAAAGCGCCACCGGCTTCGAGCTCCCTGCGGCGTTGGCGTCCGGCCCGGCGTGGGCGTTCAAAAACGGCCTGCCACACGTGGATTTCAGCCACGGCGTGTTCAACCTGCCGGCAGTGGTGATTGCACTCGGCGTGACCTGGCTGCTGATGATCGGCACCACCGAGAGCGCACGCGTCAACGCCATCCTGGTGGCCATCAAGATCGCCGCACTGACCGCCTTCATCGCGCTGACCCTGCCGGTTATCAATGGTGCCCACTTCGAACCATTCGCCCCCAATGGCTGGTTTGGCAATGGCAACGGATCCGGGCTTGGTATCGTTGGCGCCGCAGCCTCGATCTTCTTTGCCTACGTCGGCTTCGATGCGGTCTCCACCGCCGCCGAGGAAACCCGCAACCCGCAGCGCAACGTCCCGATCGGCCTGATCGGCAGCCTGGGCGTGTGCACCGTGTTCTACCTGCTGGTGGCCGCAGGCGCCGTCGGCGTGATCGGCGCCCAGCCCACCGCCCCGGGCGTGCAGCCGGGCTCGCCGGAGTTCGTGGCGCAATGCCAGGCCCTGCTGGCGCAGGGGCAGGAACCGCTGGTCTGCTCGAAGGAGGCGCTGGCGCACGTGCTGCGGATGATGCACCACGAACGCATCGGTGATCTGGTCGGTCTGGCCGCCAACCTGGCGTTGCCATCGGTGATTCTGATGATGCTCTACGGCCAGACCAGAATCTTCTTCGTGATGGCGCGCGATGGCCTGCTGCCGGAAAAACTGGCCGACGTCCATCCGAAATGGAAGACCCCGCACAAGGTGACGCTGCTCACCGGGCTGTTCGTGGCGATTGCCGCCGCCCTGTTCCCGGTTGGCCAGCTTGCTGACATCTCCAACTCCGGCACCCTGTTCGCCTTCTTCATGGTGGCAGTGGCGGTGCTGATCCTGCGGGTCAAGGATCCCAACCGGCACCGCCCGTTCCGCACCCCGCTGGTGTGGATCGTGGCCCCGCTGGCAGCCGCCGGCACCATCTTCCTCTACGTCAACCTGCCGTTCGAGGCCAAGATGGTGCTTCCGGTCTGGGGTGGCATCGGCCTGCTCCTGTACTTCCTGTACGGCTACCGCAAGAGCCATCTGGCACGCGGCGTGGTGGAAGTCCCCGAGGCCGATACCAACGCCCCCCCCAAGCCGGTGCCGCCAATCCAGGACTGACGCCACAGGCATGGGTCAACCCGTCATACAACAAAACCCCGGCAATGCCGGGGTTTTGTTGTATCTGGGAAAGCGCTTGGACGCAGGCGGCGCGCACGCGCGCCACCTGAGGCTGGTTCACACCTTCTTGGCCCAGGCGCTGCACCAGCCCTTGGCAGACACGCTGTTCTTGGGGAACAGCTGGCACGGGCCATAAGCGGCACCGGCGGCGCCCTTGAAGAAGTTGCAGTTGGCGCAATGGCTGCCCGCCTTGAACGCCGGATGTTTGACTGTGGCGGCATCCTCGCTATAGGCCAGCGCCTTGGCCGCAGGATCAGCCGGCGTCAGCTTGGGAAGATCAGCCGCCTGGGCCTGCAGGCTGCGCAATGCCATGGGTGCCGCTGCCGCAGCAACCGCTGCCAGCGTCATGAAGCGGCGACGGGAGGGGTCAAACGTCATGGAACACCTCGTGGGTTGTGAGGGAAAAGGGTACACCTGCAACGATACGCCCTTTGCCACCCCACGACACTGCCCTGGATCAATGCCGGATGGTGCCGATTTGGGCTATTCTGTCTGGTCATTTTCTGCCCGCCGCTGCATGCACGACCACGAGCGCGCCGCCCGCCAGTCATTGATCGACCACTGTCGCGCCATGAACGCCAGTGGGCTGTCCCTGCACAAGTCCGGCAACGCCAGCCTGCGCTGGGGCAACGGGCTGCTGATCACTCCCACCGGCCGCGCCTATGACCGTCTGCAGCCGGAGGACATCGTCTATCTGGATGCTGACGGCACCTGCCCGCCCGGGCAGCTGATCCCGTCCAGCGAGTGGCGCTTTCACGCCGCGATTCTCAATGCGTTTCCCGATGTGAATGCAGTGGTGCATGCGCATTCTCCGCACGCCACCGCACTGGCCTGCCTGGGCGAGGGCATCCCGCCGTTCCATTACATGGTGGCGGTGGCTGGCGGCACCCACATCCCCTGCGCCGAATACGCCACCTTCGGCACCGCCGCCCTGTCAGACAATGTGCTACGCGCGCTCGACGGCGGGCTGCGCGCCTGCCTGATGGCCAATCATGGTCAGGTGGCCACCGGCAGAACACTGGCGGAGGCCTATGCACTGGCCGAGGAAGTGGAAAATCTGGCGCGGCAATATCTGCTGGCCCGCAGTGTCGGCCCAACCCGCAATCTGCCACCGGAAGAAATGGCCCTGGTGCTGGAAAAATTCCGCTATTACGGCCAGCAACGGACACCTGAACGCATCTGATCGGCTGCTGCCAAATCGTCATATGTGACGCACACGGCAACCGTTACACTGCACCGATGGATACCCCCGCATTCGACCACACTCTGTTTGCCGGCTGCGCCGCCCAGATCATTCAGCACACCCGCGAACTGGCGGCCAAGGGCTGGACGCCGGCTACTGCTGGCAACTTCTCGATCCGGATGAGCCCGGAGCACGCCGCCATCACCATCTCCGGCAAGGACAAGGGCCGCCTGACCGAGGCCGACATCATGGTGGTGGATATGGCCAACCGCCCGGTTGCCACCCACCACCGCCCGTCTGCCGAAGCCGCATTGCACACCCACCTGTACCGCAAGTTTCCGGAGGTGGGGGCCGTGCTGCACACCCATTCCCCTAACCAGACCATCGCCGGCCTGCTGTATGCCAGCGAAGGCCGGATCCGTCTGCGCGGCTACGAGCTGTTCAAGGCCCTGCGTGGCCACACCACCCACGAAACCGAAGTGGATCTGCCGGTGGTGCCCAACTCGCAGGACATGGACGCCTTGACCGCCAGCGTCGATGCCGTGCTGACCCAGCCCAACACCTGGGGCTACCTGATCGCCGGGCACGGTCTGTACGCCTGGGGCCGCGACATCAACGAAGCCCGCCGGCATCTGGATGCCTTCGAGTTCATGCTCGGCTGCGAGCTGGAACTGCGCCGGCTAGGTGTGCGCTAACACGCCTCTGGCGAAATCAGAGGTAGAGGGAACCTGACATGAGCCGCTTGCGTATTTTCGAAGACCATGCGCCGCAGGCGCCGATTCTGATCACCGATGCGCTGGACACCATGACCGCCGAGCTAGCCCGGATCGGTGTTCAGCTGGAACGCTGGCAGCCGGCCCACCCGGTCCAGCCGGGCGACCCGCCGGAAGCGATCATGGCGGCCTACCAGGCCGACATCGACCGGCTGGTCGAAGCCCGCGGCTTCAACAGCGTGGACGTGGTCAGCATCGCCCCCGATCACCCCGATCGCGAAGCACTGCGCGCCAAGTTCCTCGACGAGCATTACCACAAGGAAGACGAGGTGCGCTTCTTCGTGGCCGGCTCCGGCCTGTTCACCCTGCACGTCGGGAATCGCGTGTATGAAATCCTGTGCGAGGCCGGTGACCTGATCTCGGTGCCAGATGGCATGCGCCACTGGTTCGACATGGGGCCACGGCCGTATTTCGTCGCCATCCGCTTCTTCACCTCACCGGACGGCTGGGTTGGCCACTTCACCGGCACCGATATCGCCGCCCGTTTCCCACGTTACGAAGAAGGTCAGGCCCGGTGAGCACCCTTCTGACCGATATCGAAGGCACAACGTCCAGCATCGCCTTCGTCCGCGATGTGCTGTTCCCATACGCCCGTGCGCGGCTCCCGGCCTTCGTGCAGGCACACCGACACGACCCGGCCGTGCGTCGCTGGCTGGACGCTGTGGCGGTGGAGATCGCCGCCGGCGCCTGCGACGATGATGTGATCGTCGAGACCCTGCAGGGCTGGATCGACCAGGACCGCAAACACACCGCGCTGAAAGCCCTGCAGGGCATGATCTGGGAGGCCGGCTACCGCGATGGCGACTTCCTTGCCCCGCTCTACCCCGATGTGCTGCCCGCACTGCGAGCCTGGCATACGGCCGGCCACCGGCTGGCGGTGTATTCCTCCGGCTCGGTGCCGGCACAGAAGCTGCTGTTTTCGCACACCGAGGCCGGCGACCTGACGCCGCTGTTTTCCGGCTTCTTCGATACCGAAATCGGCGGCAAGCGCGAGCCCGACAGCTACCGCCGCATCGCCGAGCAGCTTGGCAGCGCGCCGTTTGACCTGCTGTTTTTGTCCGATGTGGTCGCCGAGCTCGACGCCGCCCGCGACGCGGGGCTGCGCACCGTGCTGATCGACCGCCGCGACGACTACCCGCAGCCGCGCCTGGGCGAAGCCACCCACGGCCATGTGCGGGTGGAATCATTCGCCGAGATCGATCCCGACCTGGGCCGTTGAGGCACCGCCCACACGCCGGTGTACGCACGCTGCTGGCCAGCGTGTGTCGCGATCGCGCACATACGCGCTGTCACCACACCTGCGGCGGGCATGTCGTGATGGCAATGTGAGGTGCGACGCGCAAAAGGAACGGGATCAGCCCGGCATCAACGGGCATCAAGCAGCGAATAGGTGGTCGTGGCTCTGACCTCGCCGCGCCAGCGGTCGAACGCGCGCACCTCGATGCGGTGTTCGCCGGCAGCCAATCTGGTGGGCAGCGCCGCGCGCCAGAGATGTGGCGAGGCTTCCGCCTCCGGCGAGCGGTCATAGCCGCGCAGTGCGGTGGCCTCGTCGTCGCGCACATTCTCGGCCAGCAGGCGCGGATCCGGCTGCAGCACTTTCTTCATCGGCATCCAATCGCTGTCATCGACGCGGAACTCGACGCGGGTGTCGTCATCCCCCATATACACGTTGGCAAACACGCCCCACGCCGGATACGCGCCACGGCGCAACACCCGAGGGGCGTGCAGGCCGATCTGGGTATCCTGCGGATCGCGTGCAGGATGCCAGGCCAGCGCGTACTCGCCACCCGCCTTGACGGTCAACACCGCGTAGCCATTCGGCGTACCGTCGGCCATCGTCGTGTCGGGAATGCCGTCGGCATCCTTGACCCCGGACCAATACGCACCGCAAGCGGCGCCGACGTTGTACTCATGCAGCGGCCGAGCGCCTCGCCAGCCCTCGGCCTGGCCATACCAGACATGCCGCTGGCCATGGGTATGCGCGCTCAACACCAGCACATGCGGAAACGGCGCCAGCAGCGCAAACAAGCGTTCCCGGTCGGCGTGGCGGAAAGTTTCGCGGCCATCTCTGTCGAACAGCGGAATGTGCAGCGCCAGCACCAGCAAGCGATCCTTGGCCAGCGTGGGGAGCCAGCGCTCGAGGAAGGCGAACTGATCCTCGCGCAGGCCACCGACATAGGCCGGGGTCTGCCCTGGCTGCAGGATCACGTCATCCAGCACCACCAGGTTGACCAGCGCACTCTGCCGCGCCTGGGTGTCCGGGCCGATGGCCGCAAGGAATGCCGTCAGCGATGTCTCGTCACGCACTGCGCCGGGATCGACATCATGATTGCCCGGCGCATACAGCCAGGGCACGCCCAGGCTGGCCGTGACCCGTTTCACCTCCGGCAACAGGGCCGGCACATCATCGACCAGATCCCCCAGGGTGATGCCCAGCCGGGCCGCGTGCTGGCCCTGCAGCGGCTGGACGATATCGCGCAGGAAATAGGTGACATCCACCGGCGACTTCACCTGCGGATCACCGAACACCAGCACCTGCGCCGAAGCCCCATCGAGCGCGGCAGCAACCCGTTGGTAGCGAAAACAGCCCGGCCCCTGCCCGCCATCGACAGCCGGCAACGGCTGCCCCCGCTCGATTTCGACCGGCACGCAGCCGGCATGCACCCCGCCAGCCAGCCCGGCCAGCCCTAGCAGACACCCCATCAGCCATCGCATGCGCATGGCCCATTATGGCGCGGCAAAGGTGACCGACGGAATCTCGGCGCGTACTCATGCTCATGCATCGCCGGGACTTGACTGCACTAGGGAAGGTCTGAACAACTCCGCCACTTTCAGCGAGAATGGGTCATCGGTTCAAGGGTGAGTTCGATGCAGCTATCGTTCGGTGATGCCGAAGGCATGGGTCGCAAGCGCACGCGGCGTGAGGTGTTCCTGGCGGAGATGGAGCAGGTGGTGCCGTGGCAGGCGCTGCTGGCCTTGATCGCGCCGCACTACCCGAAGATGGGCCGTCCCGGCCGACAGCCCTACCCCTTGGCGACGATGCTGCGCATCCACTTCCTGCAGCAGTGGTACGCGCTGTCTGATCCGGCGATGGAAGAGGCGCTGGTGGAC
>NZ_FQUK01000053.1 GCF_900129205.1 Thermomonas hydrothermalis
TTAGGGAAGGTCTGAACAACTCCGCCCGATTGCGCGACAATGCCTCACCGTGATCGGGGTGAGTGCGATGCAGCTGTCGTTCGGTGATGCCGAGGGTCTGGGGAGCCGCAAGCGCACGCGGCGCGAGGTGTTTTTGGCGGAGATGGAGCAGGTGGTGCCGTGGCAGGCGCTGCTGGGTCTGATCGAGCCGCACTACCCGAAGATGGGCCGTCCCGGTCGCCAGCCCTATCCGTTGGCGACGATGCTGCGCATCCACTTCCTGCAGCAGTGGTATGCGCTCAGCGACCCGGCGATGGAAGAAGCCTTGTACGACACGCCGGTGATGCGCCGCTTCGCGCAGTTGGGCGGGCTTGCCGACATCCCGGACGAGACGACGATCCTCAACTTCCGCCGGCTGTTGGAGACGTACGGGCTGGCCGAGAAGCTCTTCGAGCAGGTCAACGCCCATCTTCAGCGCAAGGGCCTGAGCCTGCGCAGTGGCACGATCGTGGATGCCACGATCATCAGTGCGCCGAGCTCGACCAAGAACAAGGCGGGCGAGCGCGATCCGGCGATGCACCAGACCAAGAAGGGCAACCAGTGGTTCTTCGGGATGAAGGCGCACATCGGCGTGGATGACGCGTCCGGTCTGGTGCACCACGTGGAATGCACGGCGGCGAACGTGGCCGACGTGACGCAGGTGCACAAGCTGCTGCACGGCCGGGAAGACACGGTGTGCGGCGACAGCGGCTACACGGGTGCCGAGAAGCGCGAGGAGCTGCAGGACGTGGACGCCGGATTCCTGATCGCGGAGAAGCCGTCGAAGCTGCGTGCGATGAAGAACGAGCGCGAGCGGCGCTACGCCGAGCGGTGGGAGCGCTACAAGGCCAGTCTGCGGGCGAAGGTGGAGCACCCGTTCCGGGTGATCAAGCGGCAGTTCGGCTACACGAAGGTGCGCTACCGCGGCCTGGCGAAGAACGCGGCGCAGGTGCTGACGCTGTTCGCGCTGTCGAACCTGTGGATGGCGCGCCGGCGTTTGTTGCCGACGACGGGAGCAGTGCGTCCGTAAGGCGGGGAAACCCGCCAAAAACCGCCCTGCACGGGCGAAATCCGGCTCGAAAGCGACGCCAGGCCGGCGCCACGATGCCGCAATCCGGGCGGCAGAGCGGGTTGTTCAGACCTTCCTTAGAGCATTTCGACCGGGTGTTGGCGCAGTTCGAGGAGTTCTGCATCGTCACCCAGAGCGTGCGCGAGGGCATGCAGGTGGACGTGCGTATCGTTGATGCCGATGGCGTGCGCCACGTGCCTGGGACAGCGCAAGCGCGCTGACGATTCGCGCCTGTGCAGGAGAAGTCGATGAGCACGTCCGGATCGCCGCTGCTGGAGCGACCGATTCATTCCGTTGGTCGGGGCATCCGCGCGATCGAGCGGGTCGGGTTGATGGTGATCCTGGCGGCCACGGTCGTTGCGATGGTGGCGGAGATCCTGCACATGCTGGGCAAAGGGAAGGTGGATATCGCCGACCTGCTGCTCCTGTTCATGTACCTGGAGATGGTAGCGCTGGTCGGAATGTACTGGCGCAAAGGCAAGATGCCGGTGCGGATGCCGCTGTACATTGCCATGGTGGGCGTGGCGCGGCACATGATGACCGATACTTCGCTGGCCGCACCGATGGCTCTGCTTGCCGGCGCCGGAACGATCCTGGTCCTCGCGGTGGCGGTGCTGGTGGTGCGCTACGGCCATGCACGCTATCCCTATGGCCCCGATGAGGATTTGTAGGCGACGGCGTGTTCTTTTGGGTGACGACTGGATTCAAAGGAGTTGGCTCACATGACGGATATCTCTGCGGTGATCATTGCCTGCCCACGCTGCAACGGCCTCAACCGGGTGCCGCAAGCACGCCTTGGCGATGCGCCCAAGTGCGGCAAGTGCGGCGCGGCGCTGTTTGATGCGCATCCGGTGGCGCTGGATGCCGCCGGCTTCCACGCTCACGTGGAGCGTGCCGACTTGCCGGTGCTGGTGGATTTCTGGGCGCCCTGGTGCGGGCCGTGCCGGATGATGGCGCCCCAGTTCGAGGCGGCCGCTGCGCAGCTGGAGCCGCAGATGCGGCTGGCCAAGCTGGATACCGAAGCGCAGCCGCAGCTTGCCGGCCGGTTTGGAATCCGCAGCATTCCCACCCTGGTGCTGTTCAAGCAGGGACGGGAGATCGCCCGCCAGGCCGGGGCGATGGGCATGCACGACATCGTGCGCTGGGCCCGTCAGTTTGTCTAAAGCCACTTGAGGAA
Organism: Thermomonas hydrothermalis; assembly: GCF_900129205.1. Taxonomy (GTDB): domain Bacteria; phylum Pseudomonadota; class Gammaproteobacteria; order Xanthomonadales; family Xanthomonadaceae; genus Thermomonas; species Thermomonas hydrothermalis. Next base: position 2,265 of record NZ_FQUK01000053.1, read on the forward strand.
TTCTCCGTGAGTCAATCGTTTCCGCAGTTGATCGACGATCTCAATGCCGCCATCGCCAAGTTGCGTCAGGGCGCACCCGACCCCATGCGCGGCTTCTCGCAGCTGGCGCGCGAGGCGCTCAAGCCCGGCGCGCTGGACGTCAAGACCAAGGAGCTCATTGCCATTGCGATCGCCATTGCCGCACGGTGTGATGGCTGCGTGGGGTTCCACGTCAAGGCCGCCATCAAGGCGGGGGCCACCCGCGAAGAGGTGCTGGAAACGGTGTCGATGGCGATCTACATGGGCGCCGGTCCGTCGATGATCTATGCCGCCGAGACACTGCGCGCCTTCGATGAGCTGACCGCGGCGGGTATCGACGCATGAAGATGGGCATTCGCCGAGCGCTGATGCGGATGGGGTGTGCCGCTGCGCTGGCGGTGGCGCTGGCCGGTTGCGCCCATGCGCCTGCGCCCAGCGTTGCCTGGCAGCAACCGCTGCCCGGGCTTTACACCAGCGGACAGCCCGCGGCCAGTGACTGGCAGGCGTTCAAGGCGCTGGGCGTGCGCACCGTGATCGACCTGCGGGCTCCCGGTGAACGCACCGACCGCGATGAGGCGACCGAGGTCCAGGCGGCGGGCCTGCGTTATGTGCAGATCCCCGTCAAAGGCGAGGCTGGGTTGACGGACGAGAATGTGCGCAGGTTGCATCAGGCGCTGGCGCCGTCCCATGCCGGTGTGCTGGTGCATTGCGCCAGTGGCAACCGCGCCGGTGCCTTGCTGGCACTGGAGCAGGCGCAGCAGGACGGGCTGCCGGCAGCGCAGGCGCTGGCGCTCGGCAAAGCCGCCGGTCTGACCCATCTGGAGCCGGCGGTACGCAAGGCATTGGGGCTTGCCCCGGTGGAGGGTCAATGAAAGCACGGATCACGGTCGTTGGCGCCGGCTTTGCCGGCCTGACCGCGCTGCGCACGCTGCGCCGGCATGCGCCGGACGCCGAGCTGACGCTGGTGGCGCCGCGCGATGAACTGCATTACCTGCCGGGCAGCATCTGGTTGCCGTCGGGCATGCGTCGGCGCGAGGACCTGGTGGTGCCGCTCGGCAATTTCTTGCGTCGCCAGCGCATCCACTTCCACCGTGCCAGTGCCACCGGTCTGTCGGCGGATGCCCGCGTGCTGCAGACCGATGCCGGCGAGGTTGCCAACGATGGCCTGATCATCGCCACCGGGGCGCGCTTCATTCGCAAGCTGCCGGGGATCGAGCACGCCATCATTCCCTGCGACGGGATCAGCGCCGGCGAAGCCATCCGCGACCGCCTGGCGGCATTGGACGGCGGCACGCTCTGCTTTGGCTTTGGCGCCAACCCCAACGAACCCATTGCCATGCGCGGCGGGCCGGTGTTTGAGTTTCTGTTCGGCATCGAGACCCTGCTGCGCAAACAGCGCCGGCGTGATCGCTTCCGGCTGGTGTTCTTCAGCCCGTCGGACAAGCCCGGCCAGCGCCTGGGCGACAAGGCGGTGGGCATGCTGCTGGCGGAGATGCGCAAGCGCGGCATCGACACGGTGCTGGGCCAGAAGCCGGTGCGTTTCGAGGCCGATGCGGTGCAGCTTGAGCAGGATCGCCTCGACAGTGCGATGACTGTATTCATGCCTGGCCTCACCGGGCAGGCCTGGCTGGACGCCACGCCGCTGCCACGTTCGCCGGGTGGTTTCGTGCAGGCCGATGCCCAGTGCCGGGTGCCGGGGTTTGCCTGCACCTTTGTGGCTGGCGACGGCGGCAGTTATCCCGGCCCGGACTGGCTGCCCAAGCAGGCGCATCAAGCCGACCTTCAGGCCGAGGTGGCCGCACGCAACCTGCTGCGCGCCCTGCGCGGCGAGCCGGTGGATGAAGCCTTCACGCCGGAGTTGATCTGTATCGTCGATACGCTCGACCGCGGGCTGCTGGTCAGCCGTCGCGGCGATCGCAATCGCGCCCTGCCGCCGCTGCGGCTGATGCATTGGGCCAAGGCCGCGTTCGAGAAGCGCTATCTGCGCCAGTACCGCTGATCCTGAGGGTTCAACCGGCTGCCTGCCGCCAGAAAGCGGCGGCAAGCAGGCCGGTCAGCGGCCATAGCAGCCATGGCGAGAACAGCCAGCGCAGTGCACGGGTCTGCATGCGCAACCCGCTGCCGTGCACGAACAGCGCGCAGATGGCCAGCAGCAGCAAGGTCATCAGCCCGTGCTCGGCGGCGGTCAGCGCGCGCCCGCGTGCCGCCGGAACGAACAGTAGGGCCAGCGCGAGGCTGGCCCCAAGCAGCAGGGACATCAGGCGGGTCATGCCCGCCACCTTCAGGGCGCCTTGAACGGCGCCTTGACGCCGCGCGCACGGTCGCTCAGCAGCTCATACCACATGGCATTGAGGACGGCGAAGGCGGCAGCAAAGGCGATGCCGAGAATCCACGAGAAGTACCACATCAGTAACCTCCTCCATTACGGGCTTGTTCTTCGACATGGGCGCGGGTGACTTGGCCGCGCATGATCCGGAACGCCCAGGTGCTGTAGGCCAGGACCAGCGGCAGGAACACCGTGGCGGCAAACAGCATGATGCCGAGCGTCCGGGCGCTGGACGATGCATCCCAGACCGTCAGGCCATGCGCCGGCTGCACCGAAGACGGCATCAGGAACGGGAACAGGGCAATGCCAGCGGTCAGGATGACTCCGGCCACAGCAAGACAGCTGCTGATGAAGCCGGCGACGCGGTTACGCAGCACGATCACGCCCAGCATGCCCAGCGCGGCCAGCGCCGGCACCAGCCACAGCAGCGGGTGCGCCTGCTGGTTGGCCAGCCAGGCACCGGCCTGCACCGTCACCTGCTTGGCAAGCGGGTTGGATGGTCCATCCATCGCGGCCTGACCGACGATGGCATGGCCGGGCAGCGCAGACAGCCAGACTCCGGCCGCCACGAATGTCAGCAGCGTGATCACTGCGGCGCCGCGGGCGACCCTGCGGGCGCGATCACCGACCGCACCTTCGATCTTCATGGCGCCGAAGCTGGCACCGTGCATCACCAGCATCGCCAGGCTGACCACCCCGGCCAGCAGGGCGAAGGGATGGAACAGCCCGAAGAAGCTGCCGTCATACACTGGACGCAAGGTGTCGGTGAAGTGGAACGGCACCCCCAGGAACAGGTTGCCGAAGGCCACACCGAACACCAGCGAGGGCACCGCGCCCGCAACCGTCAACGCCCAGTCCCAGGCATTGCGCCAGCGAGGATCGCTGACTTTGTTGCGGAAGTTGAAGCCGACCGGGCGCAGGATCAGCGCCAGCAGCACCAGCAGCATGGCGAAATAGAACCCGGAGAACGACGCGGCGTAGAGCAGCGGCCAGGCCGCGAACACCGCGCCGCCACCAAGAATGAACCAGACCTGGTGGCCTTCCCAGTGGGGTTCGATCGCCTCCAGCGCCATCCGCCGCTCGACATCGTCACGGGTGATGAAGCGGTAGATCGCGCCCAGTCCGAGATCGTAGCCGTCGGTCAGGGCAAAGCCGATCAACAGCACGCCCAGCAGCAGCCACCAGATTTCGCGCAGTGTTGCATAGTCAAACATGGGAGACCTCCTTGGCGGTCGGTGCGATGTCGGCATCGGTCTGATGCGCCTGCTGCGCGGTCGGCAGCGGCCACAGCTTGAGCCCGTCCGGGCCGGCCTTGACCATCTTGCGCATCAGGAACACGTCGAACACGGCCAGCGTGGTGTACAGCACGACAAATCCGATCAGGCTGCCGGTGACCTGGCTGGTGCTGGTCGAAGACACCGCCAGGAACGTCGGCAGCACGCCGTCGATTGCCCACGGCTGACGCCCGTACTCGGCCACGATCCAGCCCAGTTCAGCGGCGATCCAGGGCAGCGGCAGGCTCCACAGCGCGATGCGCAGGAACAGCCGGTTGTCCAGCTTGCGCTGGCTCGACAGATAGAACGCCCAGGCGAACAGGGCGATGAAGAAGAAGCCCAGCGCCACCATGATGCGGAACGAGAAGAACAGCACCGGCACGTTGGGCACGGTGTCCCAGGCGGCACGCTCGATGATCGCCTCGTCCGCCTTGGTCGGATCATCCACATACTTCATGGTGAGCAGGCCAAAGCCGAGATCCTGCTGCTTGTCCAGGAATGCCTGCTGCTTGGCCGGGTTGTCGGGGTCGGCGCGCACCGCGTTGAGCGCGCTGTAGGCCTGGATGCCGTTGCGGATGCGGGCCTTGTTCTGCTCGACCAGGTCATGGATGCCCGGCACCTGCTCATCCAGCGAACGGGTGGTGATCAGCCCCATCACCCAGGGAATCTGGATGGCGCCCTTGGTTTCTTTGGACTGCATGTCGGGGAAGCCGATCAGGGTGAACGGCGCCGGGGCTGGGGCGGTGTGCCATTCGGCTTCGATCGCCGCCAGCTTCATCTTCTGGTTTTCCGACACCGTGTAGCCGCTCTCGTCGCCCAGTACCACCACGCTCAGCGCCGATGCCAGGCCAAAGCTTGCGGCAACCGTCAGCGAGCGCCGTGCGAACTGCACATTGCGCCCCTTGAGCAGATACCAGGCGCTGATCGACAGCACGAAGATGGCGCCGGTGACATAGCCGGCACTGACCGTGTGCACGAACTTGGACTGCGCGACCGGGTTGAACAGCACCTGGGCGAAATCGGTGACTTCCATGCGCATGGTGTGGAAGTTGAAGGTCGCCCCCACGGGGTTCTGCATCCAGCCATTGGCGATCAGAATCCACAGTGCCGAGAAGTTGGCGCCCAACGCCATGAGCCAGGTGACGACCATGTGCTGGAGCTTGCTCATCCGCTCCCAGCCAAAGAAGAACAGACCGACGAAGGTGCTTTCCAGGAAGAACGCCATCAGCCCTTCGATGGCCAGCGGCGCACCGAAGATGTCGCCCACGTAGTGCGAGTAATACGCCCAGTTGGTGCCGAACTGGAACTCCATGGTGATGCCGGTGGCCACGCCCATGGCGAAGTTGATGCCAAACAGCACCCCCCAGAACTTCACCATCTGCTTCCAGATGACGCGCCCGGTCATCACATAGACGCTTTCCATGATGGCCAGCAGCAACGCCAGGCCCAGCGTCAGCGGGACGAACAGGAAGTGGTACAGCGCAGTGATCGCGAACTGAAGTCGCGAAAGATCGACGACGTGCAGGTCAGGCATGGCACTTACCTCGCAGAAGATTCAAGGCGGTGGGCCACGGCGTCGGCATCGACGTCGGGGCGATGAGCGGGGGAGAAGAACAGGGCGTACAACAGGATCAGCAGGACAAGCTTGACGGCAATGACCGCGATGAGATGCCGGCGCAGCCAGCGCCAAGCGGCTGGTTGTGTGGAGATCGGCGTTCGATGTGATGCTGCGGTGGACACGGTGGGTACTCCGCAGATGAGATGGTGACGATGATAATTAGATATTTCTAATATTCAAGGGAAAAGAACCCCCTGGGACAAAATGTCCCGCCCTGCTCGGTGTATTCAGTGTGTCGGGAGCTGCAGGCGGCCAGGTCAGGCCGATGCGGCGGGGGACGGTGCCAGTTCCAGCCGGTCACGGCCAGCCTGCTTGGCGCGGTACAGCGCGGCGTCGGCACGGGCCAGCCAGGCCTCGCGCGATTCGCCAGGTGCCAGCAAGGCGGCCCCGGCCGAGACCGTCACTGGGGCGTTCTGCACGCGTAACTCGGCGTGGACGCATGCGCGCAGATTGGCAAAGACGGTGGCAACGCCAGCGGCGTCGGTGTTCTCCAGCAGCAGCACGAACTCCTCGCCGCCATAGCGGAACAGCCGGTCGCAGGCGCGGGTGTGCGACTGGATCAGGGCCACGAAGCGGCGCAGTACCTGATCGCCCATGTCGTGGCCATACCGGTCGTTGATCTGTTTGAAATGATCGAGATCCAGCAACAGCAGGGCCAGCGAGCGCGGGCGGCGCTGGTTGGCGGCGATGGCCACCGCCAGTTCCTGCTCCATTGCCCGCCGGTTGCGGGCGCCGGTCAGCGGATCCTGGCTGGCCAGGGTCTCCAGCATTGCGTGCTGGATCGCGGTTCGGTGTGCAAACAGATAAGCAAACAGCGCCACGAGTAATTGGGTCGTGATGACGCTGGCGCGTTGCACAGCAGACTCGAAAGCGCCGGGCACCATCTGGGCCAGGACGATGCCGAGAAAGGCCAGCGGCACTGCGGCCCTGCGATTGATCAGGAAGAAGTTGGCCAGCAGCGCCACATACAGCCAGTACAGCCCGGTCTTGCCCAGCAGCAGCTCAACCAGAACGCTGCCGAGCAGGTTGCACACTGAAATCAGCAGGCCGGCACGCTCGAGCTTGCCGGTGATCCAGGCATACAGCGCAGCGCCGGTGATGGTGCATGCCACCGCCAGATCGACGCTGCCGGCCAGCGCATTGCCCTGGGCGAATCGCAGCAGGCTGAACGGCAGGATGGCCAGCACGCCGATCGCGCCAAACACCGTGATGATGCCCAGCTGGAAGTCGTTGCGCAGACGGAAGCGGATGCGGGAGAGCAGGGGCGTCATGGGTGTGTTGCGGGGTGGTGGTCGGTCTGATCTTACGAGCGCCGTGGATGCACCAAGTCTGCGTGTTGCCTATCGGCAGTGTGAGAGTGTGTGCCACTGCGGGCCATCCGAGTCCGGCGTTGTGCCGGACTCGCGATGGGTGGCGGCCAGAATAAACGCGTCCAGGCCGCCGCCATCCATGGCAGTACGCAACACCCTTCAGTCCGCGTGCGCAGGGGCGGTCGCGCCGGCATCGGCGGCCGCGTGAACTGCGGGCGGGGTGGCTGCGGTGGTGCTGGTCGAGCTGACCGGCAGCAGCGGCACGATCAAGAGTGCCACGATGTTGATGATCTTGATCAGCGGATTCACCGCAGGACCTGCGGTGTCTTTGTAGGGATCGCCGACGGTATCGCCGGTCACCGCGGCTTTGTGCGCATCGGAGCCCTTGCCGCCGAAGTGGCCGTCCTCGATGTGCTTCTTGGCGTTGTCCCAGGCGCCGCCGCCGGTCGTCATCGAGATCGCCACGAACAGCCCGGTCACGATGGTGCCGATCAGCACCCCGCCCAGCGCTTCGGCGCCCAGCAGCAGGCCGACCAGGATCGGCGCAGCCACCGGCAGCAGCGATGGCAGGATCATTTCCCGGATCGCGGCGCGGGTCAGCATGTCCACCGCCCGGTCGTACTGCGGCTTGCCGCTGCCGTCCATGATCCCCTTGATCTCGCGGAACTGCCGGCGCACTTCCTCCACCACGCTGCCTGCGGCCCGGCCGACCGCTTCCATCGCCATTGCGCCGAACAGGTACGGGATCAGGCCGCCGATCAGCAGACCAATGATCACCCGGTGGTCGGACAGTTCGAACGCAAAGGTTGCCCCCGGATGCGCGGCCTGCAGGTTGTGGGTGTAGTCGGCAAATAGCACCAGGGCGGCCAGTGCGGCCGAGCCGATGGCGTAGCCCTTGGTCACCGCCTTGGTGGTGTTGCCCACGGCATCCAGCGGATCGGTGACCGCGCGAACCTCGGGTGGCAGCTCGCTCATCTCGGCGATGCCACCGGCATTGTCGGTGATCGGGCCGTAGGCATCCAGCGCCACGATCATGCCGGCCATCGACAGCATGGCGGTGGCGGCAATGGCGATGCCGTAGAGGCCTGCCAGATCGAAGGTCAGCCAGATTGCAAGGCAGACCGCGACCACCGGCAGGGCCGTGGCCTTCATCGATACGCCAAGGCCGGCGATGATGTTGGTGCCGTGGCCGGTGGTCGAGGCTTTGGCCACGTGTTGCACCGGGCCGTACTGGGTGCCGGTGTAGTACTCGGTGATCCAGACGATGGCGCCGGTCAACGCCAGACCGATCAGCGCGCAGCCGTAGAGCGGCATGGCACCAACCTCGGCATCGCCCATCAGTTCGGTGGTGATCGGATAAAAGGCAAGCGCCGCCAGCACGCCGGAGACGATCACGCCGCGATACAGCGCCCCCATGATGTTGGGCGTGCTGCCGGAGACTTTGACGAAGAAGGTGCCGATGATCGAGGCAAGAATCGACGCGCCGCCCAGCACCAGCGGGTAGAGCACGCCGTGTTGGCCGACACTTGCGGTCATCAGGCCACCCAGCAGCATGGTGGCAATCACCGTGACCGCGTAGGTTTCGAACAGGTCGGCCGCCATGCCGGCGCAGTCACCGACGTTGTCGCCCACGTTGTCGGCGATCACCGCCGGGTTACGCGGGTCGTCCTCGGGGATGCCGGCTTCCACCTTGCCCACAAGATCAGCGCCGACGTCGGCGCCCTTGGTGAAGATGCCGCCGCCTAAGCGCGCGAAGATTGAGATCAGTGAGCTGCCGAACGCCAGGCCCACCAGCGCGTGCAGCGCCTCGGTCTGGGTCGCGCCCATGTGCTGGGTCAGCACCGTGTAGTAGCCGGCCACGCCCAGCAGGCCCAATCCAACCACCAGCATGCCGGTGATCGCGCCGCCCTTGAAGGCGACGTTCATCGCCGGCCCCATGCCCTGGCGTGCCGCCTCGGCGGTGCGCACGTTGGCCCGCACCGATACGTTCATGCCGATGTAACCGGCGGCACCGGACAGCACCGCGCCGATCGCGAAGCCGATCGCGGTATGCCAGCTCAGGAAGTATCCGATCAGCACCAGCAGCACCACGCCGGCGACGGCGATGGTGGTGTACTGCCGGTTGAGGTAGGCGCGTGCACCTTCCTGAATCGCGCCGGCGATCTGCTGCATGCGTTCGTTGCCCGCCGGCTGGCGGGTGATCCAGAGGGCCATCCACAGGCCATAGGCGATTGCAATGACGGCGCAAGCCAGCGCCAGGATCAAACCGTAGTGCTCCAGCATGAAACCCCTCCCCGGGTGTTCGGAATGGAAAACGGTGGACGCTTGACGTCTGCCAGGGGAACCGGTGCATCCCCGGGTTGCAAGGATTCCGCACCGTACAGCCCCGGTCCCCAGCCAGGCGCCTGCCGACTATCGCACGCCTGCATGCCAGGTCATGCTGCAGGCGCACAAAATCCCGGCTCAGTCCGGAATCACCACGCGTTTGAGTTTGCTGCCCGCGCCGGTCTTGATGGTCACCGCCGACTTCGCGCAACCGAAATGCCGCGCCACCAGCTCGATCAGTTCCGCATTCGCCTTGCCGTCCACCGGCGGAGATTTCAACTGCGCAAGCCAGGTGCCGTCCGCTTGCAGCGTCAAGGCCGAGACGCGGCTGTTGGGTTTGGCTTTGACCTGAAGGATGGGCATGCCGGACAGGATGACATACCGCAAGCGCCAGCAAAAACCAACGCCCGGTGGGGCCGGGCGTTCATGTGTGCGGCAGACCGTACGGTGTCAGTTGCCGACTTTCAGCTTGCCGCCCTTGCCCAGGCCGCCCTGAACCTGCTGCGGCTTGTAGTCGCGCATGGCCCGGACCAGGTTGTTGTAGGCATCGGCGAACGCAGCGGCGAGGGCTTTGCCTTCCGGCGTGTTGGTGTAGCCGCCGAGGGCACCGAAACCGCCGCTGCCTCCGCCGAAGCCGCCCAGGTTGAAATCGGTCTTGGTGGCACTGCCTTGCGCGACGCCGATCTGCACACCGGAGCGGTTGTCGATCATGGTCAACATGGTTTCGGCCTTTTTGAATTTGAGGCCGCCAACCAGTGCGCCGATACCGCCGAGGCGGCCGCCGAATGCGCCCAATGCGGCCCCGATCCCGCCGGCATTGCTCTGCGAGAAGTTGATGCTGGGGTTGAGCGTATAGTCGGCCGCGACCATCTGGCCCTTGCCGAAGCTGCTACCGCTGCGAAGTTCGCCGCTGTCCTCTAGCAGCCTGTTGAAATTCGACCCGGCGAAGCCCCCGACTCGGTCGGCAGCGCGGATTTCTCGCTGCTCAGGCGCTTCGCAAGCGCGTCCCGCGCTCTGAATAAGCCCGATTTCGGGCTTCCGGGCGCACCTTCCCCGCCGGGGCCGCCATCACGCGGCCCCCGCGGCGATCAGCTTCGGCAGGCGGACGAGGTTGCTCGCCGCCATCGCCAGCTGAAACAGCGCCTCGACCTTCGTAAGGCCGCGCTGCTTGACCTGACGCATTCCAGCAGCCGCCTTGAGCCATCCGAAGTGCGTTTCGATCCAGGCGCGCGTCCGCAGGCTGATCGCATACCCGG
>NZ_FQUK01000052.1 GCF_900129205.1 Thermomonas hydrothermalis
GTTCACTCTGAGCCAGGATCAAACTCTTCACTTAAAGTCTTCGAGGCCAAAGCCTCTAATGCTTCGAAGCGCAAAGCCTGACCAGACCCAATTACTCGCTGTACGTGTACTTGCGTACGAATACAAAGAATTGAGGTTCTGTTCAGACATCTGCTATGGACAACATCCACAGCCAGACGCCCGCACAAGTCACCTGCGCACACTGTCAAAGATCGCAAAGCCAGGCCGCAACGCCTACCTCTCTACCTCAGCGCCGTAGCGCCCGAGGGAGCCCAACATCATACAGGGGTTTTCATGTCTGTCAACACCCTGCGAGGCCGCCTCTCTCTCCCCCGCCTCAGCCAACACCGCCTCGGCAGGGGCGCGCATCTTCCATGATCGAAACGCGTTTGCAAAGTCTTGACGTGTTGACGAAATCGTTGCATCGCGCGCATCGTGCGCGCCTGTTCACTAACTTCCCCAACTATGCGCAAACTTGCTCTGCTCACCCTGCTGTCCCTGTCCGTCTCCGGCTGTGCCGGCGCCAGCCAACCCTGGGTCGAACTGGCCGGTCACCGCTATACCGTGGAGCTTGCCGTGGATGAAGCACAGCGGGCGCGCGGGCTGATGTTCCGCGATGCCATGCCAGAAGACCACGGCATGCTGTTCATCCATGACGTGCAGGCCCCGCAGGCCTACTGGATGAAGAACACGAAGATCCCGCTGGACATCCTGTACTTCGACGACAACCGCACGCTGGTGGCACAACAGCGCAATGTGCCGCCCTGCTCGCTCGGCGATGCCTGCCCGGCCTATCCGAGCAACGTGCCGGCGCGCTACGTGCTGGAGCTCAATGCCGGCCAGGCCGACAAACTAAACCTGCAAGACGGCAGCAAACTGACCTTCGGCCCAGGCATCCCGACCGGGCAATGAGGCTCAGCCCTCGTAGAGCTCGAAGTCGTCCTTGGTGACGCCGCAATCCGGGCACGTCCAGGTCTCAGGCACATCCTCCCAACGGGTGCCTGGGGCGAGGCCGTCCTCTGGTGCGCCCAGCGCCTCGTCGTAGATGTAGCCGCAGACCACGCACATCCACTTGCGATACGGAGGATTGGAGCCGGCTGGTTGCATCGGAGCGATAATCCGTAAAGACGCGCCGATTGTCCCATCGTCGGACGACGGGTGGAAGTTGCGCCCGCGACGACGTTGCTCTCCCCTTCACGCTTCGAGACGACTCATGCCAATGCGCAACGATCACTCCAAGACTCTGTTCACCCGCGCCCAGGCGCTGCTGCCTGGCGGCGTCAACTCCCCGGTGCGCGCTTTCAAATCCGTGGGCGGCACACCATTTTTCGTCGAACGTGCAGAAGGGCCATATCTGTTCGATGTCGATGGGAACCGCTACATCGACTACGTGGGCTCGTGGGGCCCGATGATCGTGGGTCATAACCATCCGAAAGTGCTGGAGGCGGTGATCGCCACTGCGCGCAATGGGCTGTCATTCGGCACGCCGAATCCGCTGGAAGTGACGATGGCCGAAACCATCACCCGGCTGATGCCATCGATGGAGATGGTGCGGATGGTCAACTCCGGTACCGAGGCCACACTCTCGGCGATCCGGCTGGCACGCGGCGCCACCGGTCGCATGAAGATCGTCAAGTTCGAAGGCTGCTACCACGGCCATGGCGACAGCTTTCTGGTCAAGGCTGGCAGCGGTGCGCTGACCTTCGGCGTGCCGACCTCGCCGGGTGTGCCCAAGGCGCTGGCCGACCTCACACTGACGCTGCCCTACAACGACTTCGATGCCGCAACCAGGTTGTTCGACACATGCGGTGCAGAGATCGCCGCTTTGATCGTCGAACCTGTGGTGGGCAATGCCAACTGCCTGCCACCGCGCGAAGGCTACCTGCAGCATCTGCGCGAACTGTGCACGCGCCACGGCGCGCTGCTGATCTTCGATGAGGTCATGACCGGCTTCCGCGTCGCGCTGGGTGGCGCGCAGGCACGCTACGGCGTCACGCCGGATCTCACCACGCTCGGCAAAGTGATCGGCGGCGGCATGCCCGTCGGTGCTTATGGCGGCCGGCGTGAGCTGATGCAGCAGGTGGCACCCGCGGGCCCGATCTATCAGGCTGGCACGCTCAGCGGCAATCCGGTGGCGATGGCCGCGGGCCTGGCCATGCTCGAGCTCATCCAGGCGCCTGCATTCTTCGAGACGCTGGAGGCCAAAACCCATGCCCTGTGTGATGGCCTGGAAGCGGCTGCCCGTGAGGCCGGCGTCCCCTTCTCCACCCAGCGGGTCGGTGGCATGTTCGGGCTGTTCTTCAGCGCCGAGAAGGTGGACACCTACGCGCAGGCCATGGCCTGCGACACGGCGGCCTTCAACCGATTCTTCCACGCCATGCTGGACCGCGGCGTGTACCTGGCACCATCCGCGTTCGAGGCGGGCTTTATCTCCTCGGCACATGACGATGCCGTGATCGCTGCCACCCTTGACGCCGCGCGCGCGGCGTTTCAAGCCATCTGACACACCCTCGCCCTTACCCGGAGACAGCATGCACACGCTGCACCCCGCCACGCTGACCGTCCATGCTGGCAATGCCCCGGATCCCGCCACCGGCGCGGTGGCACCGCCGATTCATTTGGCAACCACGTTCCGGCACGGCCCGGCCGGCGAACGTATCGCCGGCTACGAATACCAGCGCGAGGGCAACCCCACCAATGACCGGCTGCGCGAGGCGTTGACCGCGCTGGAAGGTGGCGCCACCGCGCTCACGTTCGCCTCCGGGATGGCAGCGATGACGACACTGCTGGAGTCGCTCCCCGCCGGCAGCCGGGTGCTGTTCCCGGATGACTGCTACACGGGGCTGCGCATGCTGTTCAGCGAATTTCTGCCCGAGCGCGGACTGGTCGTCGAGACGATCGACATGGCCGACCTCGACGCGGTGCGCGCCGCCTGCGCTACTCCCCTGGCCATGCTGTGGATCGAGACGCCCTCGAACCCGTTGCTGAAGGTGAGTGACATCGCTGCATTGGCCGCACTGGGCCACGCCGCAGGCGCGCGGGTGGTGGTGGACAACACCTTCGCCACGCCGCTGCTGCAACGTCCGTTGACGCTGGGCGCCGATATCGTGATGCACTCGACCACCAAATATTTCGGCGGCCATAGCGACGTGCTGGGCGGTGCGCTGGTCTTCGCCCGCGATGACGACTTCGCCCGGCACGTCGCGCACCGGCTGCATGTGACAGGGGCAGTGCTGGCGCCGTTCAGCGCCTGGCTGATTTTGCGTGGCTGCCGTTCGCTGGGTGCGCGCATGGCCATGCACTGCGCGAATGCACGCAAGCTGGCGACGTATCTGGCCAGCCACCCGGCAGTGGCGCGGGTGAACTGGCCGGGCTTGCCCAGCCATCCCGGCCACGCGATCGCCGCGCGGCAAATGCGCGACTTCGGCGCGATGCTGAGCATCGAACTGCACGGCGGACGCGAGGCCGCGTTGGCGGTGGCCGGCAAGCTGCGCGTGTTCACCAACGCCACCTCGCTGGGCGGCTGCGAGTCGCTGGTCGAACACCGTGCTTCGGTGGAAGGCGCGCACCCGCGCTCACCGCAAAATCTGCTGCGGATCTCGGTGGGGCTGGAAGACGGCGACGACCTCGTCGCCGACTTCGCGCAGGCACTGGGCTGAGGCCGGCTCAGCCGCCCACGAACGCCGCCAATGCTTGCCGCAGCCGCGCCAGGCCGTCGGCGATGGCCTCGTCATCAATGTTCAGCGCCGGCACGAAGCGCAACACATCCGGCCCGGCCTGCAGTATCAGCAAACCGTGTGCTGCGGCCAGGTCACCGATGGCGCCGGCCTGGCCAGCATGCTCAGGGGTCAGCACTGCTCCCAGCATCAGCCCACGGCCTCGTACTTCGGCAAACAGACCAAAGGTGCGATTCAGCTCGGCAAGTCCATCGCGGAGTGCCTGCGACTGCCTGGCCACATTCGCAGCAATTTCCTCCGAGGCCAGCCGGCGCAACGCCACCCGCGCCACCGCCGCTGCCAGCGGATTACCGCCAAAGGTGGTGCCGTGCGCGCCAAACTGCATGACCTGCGCCACCTTCGGGCCGGCCAGCAGCGCACCGATCGGGAAGCCGCCGCCGAGGGCCTTGGCCAGAGTGACGATGTCGGGTACCACGCCATCTTCCCAGTGCGCGAACAGCGCCCCGGTGCGCCCCATGCCACACTGGATCTCGTCCAGCACCAGCAGCGCATGATGTTGGTCGCACAGCGCGCGCACCGCCTGCAGATACCCGGGCGCAGCCGGCACCACGCCGCCCTCGCCCTGGACCGGCTCCAGCATCACTGCGGCCACGTCGCCTGTCGCCATCGCAGCCTCAAGCTGGGCAATGTCGTTGAAATCGACATAGCGGAATCCGCCCGGCAGCGGCTCGTAGCCTTCCTGATATTTGGGTTGCGCAGTGGCCGTGACCGCCGCCAGCGTGCGGCCGTGGAAGCTGCCTCTGCAGGTCACGATGACGCGACGATCGGGCGTGCGCCCCTGTTGCGTGGCCCATTTGCGCACCAGCTTGATCGCAGCCTCGTTGGCCTCCGCGCCGGAGTTGCACAGGAACACGCGCTCGGCGAACCGCGAAGACGCCACCAGCTCCTGCGCCAGTCGCAGCGGCGGCTCGCTGTAGAAGACGTTGCTGGTGTGCCACAACCGGCCGGCCTGCTCGACCAGCGCGGCGGTGAGCTCGGGATCGCAATGCCCCAGGCTGCACACCGCGATGCCGGCGGCGAAATCCACGTAATCGCGACCGTCACTATCCCAGACGCGGGCACCCTGCCCGCGCTCGAGGATCATCGCACGCTGCCGGTAGACCGGCAGCAGCACCTCGCGCCCCAATGCAAGCAGGTCTTGCGTTGCCACGCGCATCACCAGGTGCCAGTGTTCGGCATCGACGCCCACGGCTCCTGCGGCGGCAAGTGGCCGTCCTGGAGCAGCTCGATCGAGATCAGATCGGGCGAGCGCACGAACGCCATGTGGCCATCGCGCGGCGGGCGGTTGATGGTGTAGCCCATGTCCAGCAGGCGCTGGCAGACGGCATAGATGTCCGCAACGCGGAACGCAAGATGGCCGAAGTTGCGGGCACTGCCGTAATCCTCGGTATTGCCCTGCGCATCCGGCCAGTTGTAGGTGAGCTCGATCTCGGCGTCCGGGCTTTCATCGGCGGCCAGAAACACCAGCGTGTAGCGGCCCTGCGGATTCTCCATTCGGCGCGTCTCACGCAGACCCAAGCCCTCGCAATAGAACCGCAGCGAGGCTTCAAGATCACGGACACGCACCATCGTGTGCAGATATTTCATACCAACGCTCCATGGGGGAAGGGAGAAGGCATTTCCATCAAATCCAGGCAACCCAAACGCTGGCCTGCGCGGGCGACGCGTTCGGCCTTTGCACGCATTCCTGACGCCAAAGCGGTGGATTCAAGCATCGACGTAAAGATCCGGCAGCAATGGATGGCTGGGATCCACCGCGTAGCGCGTGAAATCGGTGACACCGGCCTGGCGCAGCACGTCCTCGTCAATCAGGAACTGGCCGCTGAACCCGGCCGCCGGCCGGGTCAGCACCGCATGGGCGGCATCGGCCATGATCTCCGGATGACGCGCATTGGCCCGGCTGACGCCGGGGATCATGTTCAACGCGTCGGTGGCGATCAAGGTGCGCGGCCACAGTGCATTCACCGCCACCCCCTGCGGGCCAAACTCGGCGGCCAGACCAAGGGTGACGAAGCTCATGCCCATCTTGGCCAGGGTGTAGGCGGTATGCGGGCCCCACCACTTCGGATCCAGCGAAGGCGGCGGGCACAGGGTGAGGATGTGCGGGTTGGCCGCCTGCAGCAGATGCGGCAGGCAGGCCTGCGCGCACAGGAAGCTGCCACGGCTGTTGACCTGCTGCATCAGGTCGAAGCGCTTCATCGGCGTGTCCAGCGTGCCGCGCAGCCAGATCGCACTGGCGTTGTTGACCAGGATATCGATCCCGCCGAAGGCGTCCACGGTTGCGGCCACCGCGGCACGCACCTGGTCTTCGTCGCGGATGTCGCATTTGAGCGCCAGCGCGCGACCGCCGGCGTCTTCCACCGCGCGCGCGGCGCTGTGGATGGTGCCCGGCAGCTTGGGATTGGGCACATCGGACTTGGCGGCGATAGCGATGTTGGCACCATCGCGCGCGGCGCGCAGAGCGATCGCCAGACCAATGCCGCGCGAGGCACCCGTGATGAACAGCGTCTTTCCAGACAAGGTGGACATGGGCATTTCCTGCAGTCGGAAGGCGCCGAAGTGTAACCCCTGCCACCTATAATCGGCCGATGCACAGCGCATGGTTCGACAACACCGTTGCCTGGATCGGCGCACACCCGCAGGCCGCCGGCCTGCTGATTTTTGCCATCGCGTTCTGCGATGCCGTGATCGTGCTGGGCGCGCTGGTGCCGGCGCTGCCACTGATGGTGGCGATCGGCGTGCTGATCGGGATGGGCGAAATCGCAGGCCCGTACGCCGTGGCCTGCGCTGCACTGGGTGCGCTGGCGGGTGACGGCTTGAGCTACTGGGTCGGCCGGCGCTGGGGCAACGCGTTACGCAGCGTGTGGCCATTCCGTCGCTACCCGCAGCTGCTGGAGCGCGGCGAGACGCTGTTCCGTCGCAATGCATTCAAGAGCATCCTGATCGCCCGCTATGTGGGCGCGGTACGGCCGTTCGTGCCCGCCATCGCTGGCATGGCAGGCATGCCCCTGCCGCGCTACCTGCAGGCCAGTACCCTGGCCTGTCTGAGCTGGGCGATCCTGTTCCTGCTGCCAGGCTGGGTGCTGGGGCAGGCCTACGAGGCGGTGGCCGCAGTCGCCGACAAACTGGCGCTGGTACTGCTGGGCCTGCTGGCGGTGCTGGCGCTGGCCTGGGCACTGGTGCTGTATGGCTGGCGCTGGTTTGCCAACCACGCCGACAGTCTGCTGGCACGCCTGTTGCGCTGGAGCGACCGGCATCCGCTGCTCGGCCGCTATACCGCGGCACTGATCGACCGTCGGCGACCGGAAACCGCCCCGCTACTGCTCCTGGCGGTGTGCCTGTTTGCCGTGGCCTGGCTGTGGGGCTGGCTCAGCGCTGCACTGATGCTGCGCGGCGGCCCGTTGCTGCTGGATCACGACGTCCACGCCTTCATGTTCGCCCTGCGCAATCCGCTGGCGGATCGGATGATGGCCACCCTGGCCACACTGGGCAGCGCGCCGGTGCTGGCAATCGCCTCGACCGCGGCGCTGCTGTGGCTGCTGTGGCGGCGGCGCTGGCAGGCGGCGGTGCATTGGCTGGTGGCGATCGTGGTGGGGCTGGCGCTGACCAAGGGGCTGGAGGCGCTGGTGGACATGCCGCGGCCACCCACGGCGACCGCAGGCTTTGGGTTTCCTTCGATCGCGGTGACCATGACCACGGTCGTGTTCGGTTTCTTTGCGGTGCTGATCGCACGCGAACTGCCGGGCCGACAACGGGTATGGCCGTATCTGCTGACCGGCATCGCCACCGCGCTGGTCGGCTTCGCCCGCTTGTATCTGGGTGCGCACTGGCTCAGCGACATCCTCGGCGGCGTGCTGCTGGGTGCGGCCTGGGTGCTGGTGATCGGCATTGCCTACCGTCGCCGCAGCGAACGTGCGTTCTGGATGCGGCCGCTGGCCTGGACGTTCTACGGCAGCTTCCTGCTGGCCGCGCTCTGGGTGGCCCCGCGCAGCGCACCTAAGATGCTGGCAGGTTTCGTGCCACCGCTGCCTGCGGTGGTGGTGAGCCCCGACGACTGGCAGGCGCACGGCATCGCCGCCGACCGCAACCGCTTCGATCTGGAAATCGCAGGCGACCTCGTGCAGCTGCGGCAGCGGCTTGCGACCACCGGTTGGCAGGTACAGCCCAGCGCCGACTGGCTGGCCGCACTGCGTCTGCTCGACGACGATCTGGCGCCAGCACAGCGCCCAGTGCTGCCGCTGGCACTGAACGCCCATCCTGAAGCGCTGCTGCTGCGCCGCGCCGACCCCGCCCAGCCGGATCGCCTGGAGGTGCTACGCATCTGGCCAGCCCCGGTACGACTGGCGGATGGCACCCCGCTGTGGGTGGCGCGCTACGACACCATGCAACTGCAACGCCGGCTGCGTCTGATCACGCTGTGGACACCCGCACCGCCGTCCCACACGCTGCCGACCGACCTGTACGCACTGGGCGGCACGCAACCGGGCCTACGCGTCCTGCTCCATCCTCGCTAAGTGGCGCCTCGCACGTCCGAGGATGACGCGTGCATTTCAGTGCCCACCCAGCGCCGCCAAAAACCGCCGCGGCGCGCCATCAAAGCCACCGTTGGACATGAACACCACATGGTCGCCGGGCTGCACGCACTCGACCAGGGCGGCCAGCAGCGCGTCGGCATCTGCCACTGCGCGCCCGTCGCCGCGTAGCGCCGCGATCACCTTGCCGGCGTCCCATGGCAGCTCTGGCCGTGCCAGGAACACGACCGCGTCAGCAAGATCCAGCGCAGGCGCCAACGCATCTGCATGCGCACCCAGCCGCATGGAATTGCTGCGCGGCTCCATGGCCACCACGATGCGGGCATTCCCCACCTTGGCACGCAGACCAGCCAGGGTGGTGGCAATCGCCGTGGGATGGTGCGCGAAATCGTCATAGACGGTGATGCCGCGCTGCACACCGAGCACTTCCAACCGGCGCTTGACACCGCGGAAACCGGCAAGTGCTGGCAGCAGCGCCGCCACGTCCACATCCGCTGCCGCACACGCCGCCAGCGCCGCCAGGCCGTTGAGCACGTTATGGTCGCCCAGCAGCGGCCAGTCGACGATGCCAAGCTCCCTGCCTTCGCGCAGTACCGCAAAGCGGCTGCCGTCGTCGCGCAGCTTGCGCGCGCTCCATTCGAACGAAGCATCGAACCCGAACCGCTCCACCGGCGTCCAGCAGCCCATCGCCAGCACCTCGCGCAGGTACGCATCATGGCCATTGACGATCAGCCGGCCGCTGCCGGGCACAGTGCGCACCAGGTGGTGGAACTGGCGCTGGATCGCCGCTACATCCGGGAAGATGTCGGCGTGGTCGTATTCCAGATTGTTGAGAATGGCGATGCGCGGCCGGTAGTGGACGAACTTGCTGCGCTTGTCGAAGAACGCGGTGTCGTATTCATCGGCCTCGACCACGAACTCACGGCCGGTGCCGATCCGCGCCGATACACCGAAATCCTCGGCCACGCCGCCAATCAAAAATCCGGGCGCACGCCCCGCCGCGTCCAGCAGGAACGCCAGCAACGAGGTGGTGGTGGTTTTCCCGTGGGTGCCGGCCACGGCCAGCGTGGTGCGGCCGGGCAGCACGCGCTCGCTCAGCCACTGCGCGCCGGAGGTGTAGCGCAAACCGGCGTCCAGCACGTGCTCTACCGCCGGGTTGCCACGCGAGAGCGCATTGCCGATCACGACCTCGTCGCAATCCGGCGCGATGTGCTCCGGCGCATACCCCTGCTTGAGCGCAATCCCCAGCCGCTCCAGCTGGGTGGACATCGGCGGATAGATGTTGGCATCGCTGCCTTCGACGGTATGGCCCAAATCGCGCGCCAGCGCGGCCACACCGCCCATGAAGGTACCGGCGATACCGAGGATGTGGAGTTTCACGTCATGGGCTCCGGGAGGCGTGGAACGACGGGCGCGTCGGCCGCGCACGTCGCTCCCCGATACTTGCTTGATCGCGGGGCCAGCGCGCAGCCGCCCCGCTTTCGTCCATCGGCGGCTTTAGCCGATGTCGTGGCCGGGCTGGATCGCTTCCACGATCCGGGTGAACACCTCGTCCAACGTTCCCATGCCGTTGACCGTCACCAGCTTGCCGTGCTGGCGGTAGTAGTCGATCACCGGGGCTGTTTTTTCGTCATACACCTTGAGCCGATGCCGAACCGACTCCGGGCTGTCGTCCTCACGCCCCTCGGCCTTGGCACGCCCCGCCAGGCGCTCGATGATCTGCTCGTTGTCCACCACCAGCTGCACAGCGGCGTCGAAGGTCTGCCCCAGACTGGCCAGCAGCTCGTCCAGCGCGGCGGCCTGGGCCAGATTGCGTGGGTAACCATCGAGGATGAAGCCAGCGCGGGTGTCCTCACGGGAAAACCGCTCCTTGAGCATCCCCAGCAGGATCTCGTCACTGACCAGATCACCGCGCGCCATGACCTCCTTGGCCTGCAGGCCCAGCGGGGTGCCGGCGGCCACTTCGGCACGCAACAGATCACCGGTGGAAATATGCGGAACTTGCAGATAGTCCTTCAACCGCGCCGCCTGGGTGCCCTTGCCCGACCCGGGCGCCCCCAATAAAACCAATCGCATCGAATTACTCCGGTTTAGTGGTGAAATGGGGCGGCGCTAGACTGGGCAGGGCGCACCCCCGCAACCTAGCCAGCTTACCGCATCCGCCCTCCTTTCCAGAGCATTGCCAAGGACGTCCCCATGCCCGCAGGTACCCTGCTGTATGCCCAAAGCGGCGGTGTCACCGCCGTCATCAATGCCACCGCCTCGGCCGTGCTACAGGCCGCCCGCGCCCGCCGGGTGCCGGTGCTGGCGGCCCGCAACGGCATCCTGGGCGCCCTGCGCGAGGATCTGCTGGACACCTCCAGCCTCACTGCCGCCGAGATCAAAGGCCTGGCCCACACCCCCGGCGGCGCCTTTGGCAGCTGCCGGCTCAAGCTGAAGTCGCTGACCGAGGATCGCGCCAAATACGAGCGTCTGCTGGCCGTTTTCCGCGCCCACGATGTGCGCTGGTTCCTCTACAACGGCGGCAACGACTCGGCCGACACCGCGCTGAAGGTCTCCCAGCTGGCCGCCGAGTTTGGGTACCCGCTGACCTGCGTGGGCGTACCCAAGACCATCGACAATGACCTTGCAGTCACCGACTGCTGCCCTGGCTTTGGCTCGGCGGCCAAATACACCGCCGTGTCCGTGCGCGAATGCGCGCTCGACGTGGCAGCAATGGCGGAGACCTCGACCCGCGTGTTCATCTACGAGGCCATGGGCCGCCATGCCGGCTGGCTGGCGGCAGCGGCGGGCCTGGCCGGCGCAGGCAAGGACGACGCCCCGCATCTGATCTTGTTCCCGGAGCGGGTATTCGATGAAGCCGACTTTTTGGCTCGGGTCGATGCCGTGGTGAAACGGGTCGGCTATTGCGTGGTGGTGGCCAGTGAGGGCATCCGCACCGCCGACGGCCGATTCGTCGCCGATGCCGGCGGCAAGGACAGTTTCGGCCACACGCAACTGGGCGGGGTGGCGGCGTATCTGGCCGGACGGGTCAAGGACGCCTTGGGCCACAAGGTGCACTGGGCGCTGCCGGACTACCTGCAGCGTTCGGCCCGGCACCTAGCCTCACAGACCGACCTGGATCAGGCGATGGCCGTGGGCCGGGCGGCGGTGGAATGCGCGCTGGCCGGCCAGAACGCGGTGATGCCGGTGATCGTGCGCGACAGCGATACGCCCTACCACTGGCACGTGGATATCGCTCCGCTGTCGCGCATCGCCAACCGCGAAAAGACCATGCCCAAACATTTCATCCGCAAGGACGGTTACGGCATCACCGCCGCTGCCCGCCGCTACCTGACCCCCCTGATCACCGGCGAAGCGTTCCCGCCCTTTGGCCGGAACGGGCTACCCGATTACGTTATGCCGGATATCCGTCCGGTGCCGAGGCGGTTACCGGCCTGGCACGGTTGACGTTCCGCCCTCTCCTTCACACCGTTTATCAAGAGGACATCCCATGAAAATCACGCTCATCGCCAGCGCCCTGACGCTCTCCCTGACCCTGCTGTCCAGCCCTGCCCAGGCGCAATGGAACAAAAAGCAGAATGACCCCCAGGGCGCAGCGGCGGGTGCCAATGCACAAGGCACTTCGGCCAATCTGGAACACTGCGACGAGCCGATGGGGACGATCGCGGTCGTCGAGGAACAGGAAGGCGACTGGTACCGCTACCTGACCTCCGACCTGCGCCTGCCATCCACCGTGCCGGTGATTCGCATGTTGATCCAGCAGTCCAACTGCTTCGTGGTGGTCGAGCGCGGCCGCGCCATGCGCAACATGATGCAGGAGCGTGCGCTAGCAGCTTGTTGAAATTCTCCCGCGCCAGAGCTTGCTTTCAAGCCCTCTGTTTGCGATATCGACCTCAGCCATAGTGGAGGGCGTGGGATGCGCGGTGCAGACGTCACTCAGGAATCGTTGTTCACGGTCGCCAAGCTCGCCGACTTCGTCCCGGCGAACCATCCGCTCCGATCCATTCGGGAGCTGGCCGATGAGGCGCTCAGACGCATGAGCGGCCTGTTTTCGGCGCTGTACGCCGATACCGGCCGCGCCTCCATCGCGCCGGAGAAACTGATGCGGGCGCAGCTGCTGCAGCTGTTCTACTCGATCCGGAGCGAGCGGATGCTGATGGAGCA
>NZ_FQUK01000049.1 GCF_900129205.1 Thermomonas hydrothermalis
ATTTCCGCCACCAGCCGTGGGTCGGTCTTGGGCGTGCGCCGGCGTTTGGGCGCGCAGGATCGAGCGGCCAAGGCGGCGGGATTGCCGCCCTGTTCGCGCAGGGCCTGCTTCCACCGGTAGAGCGTGCGCCGGGACACGTCGAAGGCGTCTTGGGTGGCTTCGAGGCCGTGTGTGTCCCAGAAGCGCAGGATGTGCAGCCTTCGTTGAGCGTCTTTGGGGGTCATTGCCCAAAGATGACCCAAGGCGGCTATTCGATAGAACCCCCGGATTCGGTACCCGGCATGGTGCACTTGCATGGCGCTCCTCCTGCTTCGAAGGAGTGCCAAAGGTGTTTGAACTTATGCAACGACCGCGAAGTGCGGCAGGCGCTCGAAAACCTCCAGCGCCGCGTCTCCGACCTCACCCCCGTCATGCACGACATCGGCCAGGCGCTGGTGGAAGGCACACGGGAGCGCATCCTATCTGGCTAGGTCTTGTGATCTCGGGTCCAGCGCACACCGGCCGACAGTGTCCAGCTCGGCGCGAACGCCCAGTTGACATGGGCAAACGCAGCGGAACTGGTCGTGGTCAAATCATCCGAAATGGTGCGCAGGAAGCTGATTCGGTTGCCGGCGATCGCATAGAGATCGCTCGCATAGGCCTCCTGGTAGGACGGCACGTGCTCGCGCATCCAGTAGGCGCCAAAAATGGCATTGATGCCTGCACCATTGTCGAACTGCAATTGCAACTCCTGACTGCGCTGGTTCTGATTGAGCGCGACCAGAACATCGCCAAGCTCCCACTTGGATGCATCAATGTCGATGTAAGAATGGGTCTTGAGCTTGCGCCAAGCGGTGATGCTCTTGAGCAGCCACTGCGGCGACAGCGTCCATTGCATCGACAGGCTGGCACCCTCGTGGGTCATCTCCTGCCCCTTGCCGGGTGCAAACGAAGTCTGCGCCGAATAATCCCAGTCGCCAGTCGCACCTGGCTGCAGGACTACAGGCCCCAATGCCAGATCGGTGCGGATCAGATTGGCCATGGCCCGCCCCATGGTGAGCGCCGCGTCTTGGCGGGTGTGATCGACCGAGAGCATGGCCTCGAAACGCTCACTCGGCCTGAAGCCGAGCTTGGCGCGCACACTGCGGGTGTCGTCGTCGTTGAACCGATGCCCACCGGCAAGATTCTTCACATAGCCATCGTTGGTGATCCAGGCACCCGCAATGCTGCCAGCCACCGTATCACTGAGCTGGCCACCCGCATAGAAGCGGCCCTCGGCGCGGCCGTAATTGCCAACTGTTGCCTCGACACTGCCACCCTGGTAATCGAATGGATTGCGGGTGGTCAGCTTGATGGCACCGCCGGTCGAGTTCTTGCCATACAGGGTACCTTGCGGCCCACGCAGGACTTCCACATCGGCAATGTCAAACAGCGAGAACAGCGCACCGTTGATGCGCGAGAAATACACGTCGTCCACATACATGCCAACGCCTGGATCAAACGTGTGCAGGGCATCCGGCTGACCGATGCCACGGATGAAGACATTGACACTATTGGCCGAGCCGCGGCCCTGAACGATATTTAGATTGGGCACCGCGCCCTGCAAGCCATCGACATTGCTGGCTTGCAGATCCTTGAGTTGTTCCTCGCCGAATGCGCTGACCGCAACCGGGACATTTTGGATTGGCTCGGCGCGGCGCCGTGCAGTCACCGTCACGGTGTCCAGGGTCTTGGCATCCTGTGCCGCCTGCTTGGTTTTCTCCGGAACGGCGGCCTCCTGCGCCCATGCCGGTGCCCACAACAGGGTGGATGCGACCAACGTGGCATGAATGGCCTTGCTCAACTGCCTGCGTTTCATATGTTCCCCTCCAGGTCGATGGGCGGCAGAAATCGCCCCATGCCAGCAAGGTATCCGCAGTCTCGGCCAGGGTGACATTGGACGTTCGGACAATGGGAGCGGCCCCACCACTCCCGGAGACTGGCGCCACCCTTCATGACCGGGAAAAGGCATGTCGCTTCTGATCGTACTGGCTGCGCTGTGCTTTCTCATGGTGGTGGCCTACCGTGGCCACAGCGTCATCCTGTTCGCCCCACTCGCCGCGCTGGGCGCGGTTTTGCTGACTGATCCGGCGCTGGTTGCCCCAATGTTCACGGGGCTGTTCATGGAAAAAATGGTCGGGTTTTTGAAGCTGTATTTCCCGGTCTTCCTGCTGGGCGCACTGTTCGGCAAGGTGATCGAGCTGTCTGGCTTCTCGCGGGCCATCGTCGCCGCCACCATCCGGGCGGTGGGCGCACAGCGGGCAATGTTGTCGATCGTGCTGGTCTGCGCGCTGCTGACCTATGGTGGCGTCTCGCTGTTCGTGGTGGTGTTTGCGGTCTATCCGTTTGCCGCCGAACTGTTCCGCCAAGGCAATATCCCCAAGCGGCTGATTCCCGGCACCATCGCGCTGGGGGCGTTCACGTTCACCATGGATGCGCTGCCGGGGACGCCACAGATCCAGAACATCATCCCGACCACGTTTTTCGGCACCAACACCTGGGCCGCTCCCTGGCTTGGCACAGCCGGTGGGCTATTCATTCTGATCTGTGGCCTGCTCTACCTCGAGATGCGTCGGCGCGCGGCTGCTCGCACCGGCGAGGGCTACGGCGATCCGACCACACTGGTCAATGAGCCCGCCCGATTCAGCGGCGACAAGCTCGCCAACCCGATGATCGCCGTGCTGCCGCTGCTGCTTGTCGGTATCGTCAACAAATTGCTGACTCTGTGGATCCCCGCATACTACGGGGAGAGCACACGCTTCGTCCCGGCCGTGATCGGCAACCCCGCACCCGTGGTGCAGGAAGTGTCGAAGCTCACCGCAATCTGGGCGGTGGAAGGCGCGCTGCTGGCCGGCATCGCCTGCGTGTTGCTGTTCGCATGGAAGCCGGTCAAGGCCAGCTTCGCGGAGGGCAGCAAGGCTGCGATTTCTGGCGCACTGCTGGCCGGCATGAATACGGCTTCGGAATACGGTTTTGGCGCCGTCATCGCGGCCCTGCCCGGCTTTCTCGTGGTCGCCAACGCGCTGAGCGCGATCCCCAACCCGCTCGTCAACGAAGCTATCACCGTGACCGCACTGGCAGGCATCACCGGCAGCGCGTCCGGCGGCATGAGCATCGCGCTGGCAGCGATGGCCGAGACCTTCATCGCCAACGCCCATGCCGCGGGCATCCCGATGGAGGTCCTGCACCGGGCCGCCGCGATGGCTTCCGGCGGCATGGACACCCTGCCCCACAATGGCGCGGTGATCACTTTGCTGGCGGTCACCGGCCTCACCCACCGCCAGGCCTACAGGGACATTTTTGCCATCACCTGCATCAAGACACTGGCGGTGTTCGTGGTGATTGGTCTGTACTACACCTTCGGCATGGTCTGAACGTGGACCTACAATCGCGATGTGAACCCGGCATCGCGCAAGATCATCCACATCGACATGGACGCTTTTTATGCGTCGGTGGAGCAGCGTGACGATCCGACGCTGCGCGGTCGGCCGGTGGTCGTGGCATGGAAAGGTGCGCGCTCGGTGGTGTGCGCGGCCAGTTACGAGGCGCGTCGGTTTGGCATCCGCTCGGCCATGCCGGCGCTGCGGGCGGCGCGGCTGTGCCCGCAGGCGGTATTCGTCCCGCCGGATTTTGCCCGCTACAAGGCGGTTTCCAGGCAGATCCACGACATCTTCGCCCGCTACACCGACCGGATCGAGCCGCTGTCACTGGATGAGGCCTATCTCGACGTCAGCCAGCCCCGGCGTGACCTCGGCAGTGCCACCGCCATCGCCAGCGAAATCCGTGCGTGTATCCGTGAGGAGACAAGGCTCACCGCCTCGGCCGGCGTGGCACCCAATAAGTTCCTGGCCAAGATTGCCAGTGACTGGCACAAGCCCGACGGCCAGTTCGTGATCCGCCCCACGATGGTCGAGGCGTTCCTGGCAACGCTGCCGGTCGGCAAACTGCCGGGTGTGGGCAAGGTGATGGAAGCCAAGCTGGCTGAACTCGGTATCACCACCTGCGCTGATCTGCGCGCATTCGGTGCGACCGCATTGCAGGCGCGATTCGGCCGCTGGGGTGCGCGGCTGCATGCGCTATCGCTCGGGATCGACGAGCGCCCGGTCGAAGGCGAGCGCCCAACGCTGCAGATTTCCAGCGAAGACACCTTCCCAGTGGATCTTCCTCTGGATGCACTGACGCCGCATATCGAACGCCTGGCCGCCAAGACCTGGCAGGGCTATCTGCGCGAACGCCAGCGCCATCCGGAACGGATCGCCCGCACCGTCGTACTGAAGCTGAAAACCGCCGACTTCCACCTGCTCACCCGCAGCATCACACCGTCCACAGTCCCGACCAGCGCCGAGGAGCTGGCGAAGCTGGCCTGCGGTCTGCGGGCCCGGGTTGGCCTGCCCGCCGTCACCCGCTACCGGCTGGCCGGTGTCGGCCTGACCGGCTTCACCGAACCGGAAGGCAGCCTTGCCCAGGACGATCTGTTCGACTGACGCCGGCTTGGCATACGCTTGCCGCATGACCCAACCCACGCCCACCGCATCCGGCCTGTCCCGGCACCAGCGCAAGACCTTGTTTCTGTCTTCCCTCGGCGGCGCGCTGGAGTTCTACGACTTCGTGGTATTTGTGTTCTTTGCCACCACCATGGGGGCACTGTTCTTCCCCGCCGACATGCCAGCCTGGCTGCGGCAGGCACAAACCTTCGGCATCTTCGCCGCCGGCTACCTGGCTCGACCGCTGGGCGGCGTGCTGATGGCGCATTTCGGCGATCTGGCCGGACGCAAGCGGATGTTCATGTTCAGCATCCTGCTGATGGCGGTGCCCACCCTGCTGATCGGCCTGTTGCCAACCTACGCCCAGATCGGCATTGCCGCCCCGATCCTGTTGCTGGTGCTGCGCATCCTGCAGGGTGCCGCAATCGGTGGCGAAGCGCCGGGTGCCTGGGTGTTTGTCAGCGAACACGTCGCGCCCCACCACCGCAACCTTGCCTGCGGCTCGCTATCGCTGGGCCTGCTCGGCGGCATCCTGCTTGGGTCCCTGGTGGCGCAGGCGGTCAATGCGGTGTTCGACGAAACCCAGCTGATGGCCTGGGGCTGGCGTCTGCCGTTTCTGCTGGGCGGTGTGTTTGGCCTGCTGGCGATGGTCCTGCGCCGGCAGCTGCATGAAACGCCGGTATTCACCGAGCTGCGTGCACGCCAGGCGCTGGCCGCCGAGCTGCCGCTCAAGACCATCCTGCGCGACCATCGTGGCGCTGTTCTGCGCGGCATGTTGCTGACCTGGCTGCTCACCGCCGCCGTGGTGGTCACCATCCTGATGATGCCGACCATCCTGCAGGGCATGGGCATTGCTCGACACACGGCACTGGCTGGCAACACGCTGGCGGTGCTGGCAGCGATGGCGGCGAATCTGATTGCCGGCGCCCTGGCCGACCGCTTCGGCGCCGGGCGCGTGCTGGCCCTGTGGAGCGGGCTGCTGGGTCTGACGTTCTGGGTGTTTTTCCATGCCGCCCAGGCCGGCGCCTACTCGCATGCGCTGTATGCCCTTGCCGGCAGCGCGGTCGGCCTGACCGCCATGGTGCCGGCAATCGCCCTGAGCGGATTTCCAGCGCAGGTTCGCTTTTCCGGGTTGTCGTTTTCCTACAACCTGGCCTATGCCATCGCCGGCGGTCTGACCCCGGTGCTGCTGAGCCTGGCCATGAAGGGCACCCCCAACGCGCCAGCCTTGTACATCGCCGGCATGGCCGTCCTCGGGGTGGCGCTGGGCCTATGGGTGCAGACGACGCAAGGGCGCGCCGCAAAAACGACGTAACTGTCAAGCTGTTGCAGCATCGCGGTCGCGGCGACAATGGGCGCCCCTGTCATTTCCGCACCATCGCATGACCGCAACGTCCGCCTCCGTCACCAGCAAGATTGCCTCCCGCATCGCCAGCGAAATCCAGGCACAACCGGCGCAGGTCCTGGCGGCAATCACGCTGCTCGATGAAGGCGCCACCGTGCCGTTCATCGCCCGCTACCGCAAGGAAGTCACCGGCGGGCTGGACGATACCCAGCTACGCACGCTGGAAACCCGGCTGCTGTATCTGCGCGAGCTGGAAGAGCGACGTGCCGCGATCCTGGCCAGCATCGAGGAACAAGGCAAGCTCGACGATGCCCTGCGTGCCGAGATCGAAGCCGCCGACAGCAAGGCCCGGCTGGAAGACCTGTACCTGCCCTACAAGCCCAAACGCCGCACCCGCGCCCAGATCGCCCGCGAGGCGGGGCTGGAGCCGCTGGCGGATGGCCTGCTAGCCGACCCGACCCAGGTTCCAGAGGAGCTGGCTGCCCGCTTCGTCAATCCAGACAAAGGCGTGCCGGACGCCAAGGCCGCACTGGAGGGCGCGCGCGCCATCCTGATCGAACGCTGGAGCGAAGACGCCACGCTGTTGGGCGAGCTGCGCGAATGGCTGTGGTCCACTGGCCTGATCCGCGCCCGCGTCATCGAAGGCAAGCAGCAGGAAGGCGAAAAGTATCGGGATTATTTCGACCATGCCGAACCATTGGCGAAAATCCCCTCGCACCGCCTGCTGGCGCTGCTGCGCGGGCGCCGTGAAGACATCCTGCAACTCGACCTGGATCCGGGCGCCGATGCCGAGGCCGGCCACCTTCACGCCGAAGCCCGGATTGCCCTGCACGCCGGCATCGAAGCCCGTGGACGCGCCGCCGATGCCTGGTTGCGCAACGCGGTGCGCCTGGCCTGGCGCGCCCGCATCCATTTGCATCTGCTGATGGATCTGTTCAACCGCGCCCGCGAGCAGGCCGAAGCGGAGGCCATCGCCATCTTCGGCGCCAACCTCAAGGATCTGCTGCTGGCCGCACCGGCCGGGCCGCGCCCGGTGCTGGGGCTGGACCCGGGCCTGCGTACCGGGGTGAAAGTCGCCGTGGTGGATGCCACCGGCAAACTGGTCGCCACCGACACGATTTACCCACACGAGCCCAAACGGCAGTGGGATGCGTCCATCGCCACCCTGGCTGCTCTGTGCCGGGCACATCAGGTGGCGCTGGTGGCGATCGGCAACGGCACCGCCAGCCGCGAAACCGATCGTCTCGTGGCCGAGCTGATCCGCCGCCATCCAGAACTGGAACTGCAGAAACTGGTGGTCAGCGAAGCCGGTGCGTCGGTGTACTCGGCATCGGAGCTTGCCGCTCGCGAGTTCCCCACGATCGACGTCTCACTGCGGGGCGCCATTTCCATCGCCCGTCGCCTGCAAGACCCACTGGCCGAGCTGGTGAAGATCGAACCCAAGGCGATTGGTGTTGGCCAGTACCAGCACGACGTCGATCAATACCAACTGGCACGCCGGCTGGATGCGGTGGTGGAAGATTGCGTCAACGCGGTCGGCGTGGATGTCAACACCGCCTCCAGCGCACTGCTGGCGCGCGTCTCTGGTCTGTCGGCGACGGTGGCCGAAAACATCGTCGCCTACCGCGACCAGCACGGCCCGTTCCGCACCCGCAAGGCGCTGCTCAAGGTGCCGCGGCTGGGCGAGAAAACCTTTGAACAGTGCGCCGGCTTTCTACGCATCATGGACGGCGAACAGCCGCTGGATGCCTCGGCGGTGCATCCGGAAGCCTATCCGGTGGTCGAGCGCATCCTGCAGGCGGCCGGTCGCGGCGTGAAGCAGATCATCGGCGATGTCGCCTTCCTGCGCACCCTCGACCCGGCGCGCTTCACCGACGAACGCTTTGGCCTGCCCACCGTGCGCGACATTCTCAAAGAGCTGGAGAAACCCGGCCGCGACCCGCGTCCGGAGTTCCGGGCCGCGCAGTTTGCCGACGGGGTGGAAGACATCAAGGACCTGCGCCCCGGCATGGTGCTGGAAGGCGTGGTGACCAATGTCGCGGCATTCGGCGCCTTCGTGGACATCGGCGTGCACCAGGATGGGCTGATCCATATTTCCGCCCTGTCCGACCGCTACGTCAAAGACCCACGCGACGTGGTCAAAGCGGGGGACATCGTCAAAGTGAAGGTGCTGGAGGTGGACGTCGCACGCAAGCGCATCGCCCTGACCCGCCGCTTGGATGATCCGGTGGGCGAAGCCCGTCCCGATGCACGGCGCGATGAGCGCCCACGATATGAACGCCAGGCCCCACGCGGGCCGCGTCCGAGCGCGCCAACCGGGCAACCCGCGAAGGCACCCTTCAACAGCGCACTCGCCGATGCTTTGCGGGGGCTCAAGCGATGACCACGGCAACACCGCCCGCCCCATCGCCCGACCCGCGCCCGCAGCCGCCCACACCGCCGCTCCCCGGCGAATGCTGCGAGAGCGGCTGCGAGCGCTGCGTGCTGGACATCTATGCCGAAGAGCTGGCGTATTACCGGCAGGCGCTGGCGGCGTGGAAGCAGCGCCACCCAGACGCTGACGACTGACCTGCTCAGCCCGGCAGCGGCGGCACCGGCGTGGGCCGCCCGCGACCATCCAGCGCGATCATGGTGAAGCGCCCGCGGGTGCAGAGTTCACGCTCACCCCCCAGCAGATCCTCGGCGATCAGCTCCACTTCCACCTGCATCGAGCTGCGCCCGACCTCGACGATCCGCGCCACCACCTCCACTCATTGGCCCTGCCGGATCGGCAGGCGGAAATCCACCTGTTCCGAACGCGCCGTCACCACCGTGCGCCGGGCATAGCGTGACGCCGCAATGAACGCCGCCTTGTCCATCCACGCCAACGCCTGGCCACCAAACAAGGTACCCAGGTGGTTGGCATGATCCGGAAACACGATTTCCTGCAAGCGCGCCTCGATGGGGCGTGTCTGGTTAGAAGGCATGATCGAACGCCACCTCCCCCTGCACACCCACCTGATACGCCGATACCCGCCGCTCGAAGAAATTGGTCAGCTCCTGCACGTCTTGCAGCTCCATGAACGGCAGCGGATTGCGCACGTGGTACTGACGCGCCATGCCCAGCTTGGCGAAGTGGTTGTCAGCGCAGTGCTGCAGGTATTGCCGCATGTCGCGCAGGGAAATGCCGGCCACGCCACCGGCCAGCACGTCTTCGGCGAACTGCAACTCGCACTCGATCGCCTCCGCCAGCATCTGCCGTACCTGCTGCTCCATCTCGGCATCGAACAGATCCGGCTCCTCGGCGCGAATGGTGCGCACACACTCGAAGGCAAACTCCATGTGGCAGCTCTCGTCGCGGAACACCCAGTTGGTGCCGGACGACAGCCCCGGCAGCAATCCGCGCGAGCGGAAGTAATACACATAGGCAAAGGCGGCAAAGAAGAACAGGCCTTCGATGCAGGCGGCAAAGCAGATCTGGTTGAGCAAAAACTGCCGCCGCTGCTGGCGCGTCTCAAGCCGCCTTAAGTCGTGGATCGAGTCGATCCACTTGAAGCAGAAATCCGCCTTCTTCTTGATCGAGGGGATGTTTTCCACCGCGGCAAAGGCGCGGAAGCGCTCGTCCGGATCCGGCAGGTAGTTGTCCAGCAAAGTCAGATAGAACTGCACGTGCAGCGCCTCCTCGTACAACTGGCGCGACAGGTACATGCGCGCTTCCGGCGCGTTGAGGTGCTGGTACAGATTCAGCACCAGGTTGTTGGCCACGATCGAATCGCCGGTGGCGAAAAACGCCACCAGCCGATGGATCAGGTGCCGGTCGGCCGGGCTCATCTTGTGACGCAAATCACCGAGGTCGATCTCGAAGTTGATCTCCTCCACCGTCCAGGTATTGCGGATGGCATTGCGATACATCTCGTAGAACTGCGGGTAGCGCATCGGCCGCAGGGTCAGGGCAAAGCCAGGGTCGAGCAGCATGGCGGGACGGAGCGTGGTCATTGGCAGGCCTCGCAGGTTTCCGGGTTCTCCAGCGAGCAGGCCACCGCCTGCGTCGGCGTGTAACTGGCCACCGTGGTTTTGGCGATCCGGGTGGCGGGACGTGACCGCAGGTAGTACGTGGTCTTGATGCCCTTCTTCCAGGCGTACATGTACATCGACGACAACGCGCCGATGTTGGGGCTTTCCATGAACAGGTTGAGCGACGCGGACTGGTCGATGAAGGCGCCGCGATCAGCGGCCATGTCGATCAGGCTGCGCATCGGCAGCTCCCAGGCCGTGCGATAGATCTGCCGCAACACCTCGGGAATCGCCGCAACCCCCTGGATCGACCCGTCTGCAAGCTTGATGGCATCACGCATTTCGGGTGTCCACAAGCCGAGCGTCTTGAGCTCTTCGACCAGATAGCGGTTGACCTGCAGAAAATCGCCGGACAGCGTTTCCCGCTTGAACAGATTGGAGACCTGCGGCTCGATGCATTCATAGCAGCCGGCGATCGAGGCGATGGTCGCGGTCGGGGCGATGGCCACCAGCAGCGAGTTGCGCAGGCCATGCTGGCGGATCCGCGCCCGCAGCGCCTCCCAGCGTTCCGGATGGGCGGGCGTCACCCCCCAGGCATCAAACTGCAACTCGCCCCGCGCCGCACGCGTGTCCGGGAACGCCGGGTGCGGGCCAAGTTCCTGGGCCAGCTCGCAGGACGTCTCCAGGGCATGGAAATAAATCTCCTCGGCGATCTGCTTCGACAGCGCGCGCGCAGGCTCGCTGTCGAACGGCAGACGCAGGCGGAAGAACACGTCCTGCAGGCCCATGCAGCCAAGCCCCACCGGCCGCCAGCGCAGGTTGCCACGCCGCGCCGGCTCGATCGGATAGAAGTTCAGATCAATCACCCGGTCGAGCTGGCGCACCGCCATGCGCACGGTTTCGGCCAGCTTGTCGAAATCGAACCGGCCATCCTCGTCCAGATGGCGGGCCAGATTGATCGACCCAAGGTTGCACACCGCCGTCTCATCGTCAGACGTGACTTCCAGGATCTCGGTGCACAGATTGGACAAATGCACCACGTTGCCCGGCTTTGCGGTCTGGTTGCAGGCGCGGTTGCACTTGTCCTTGAAGGTCATCCAGCCGTTGCCGGTTTCGGCCAGGGTGCGCATCATCCGGGCATAGAGCTTGCGGGCCGGTAGCGTGCGCTCGGCCTTGCCCTGCGCCTCGGCCTGCAGGTAGGCGCGCTCGAAATCCTCGCCGTACAGGTCCACCAGCTCCGGCACCTTGGCCGGATCAAACAGCGACCAGTCCTGGTCGGCCTCGACACGCTTCATGAACAGGTCGGGCACCCAGTTGGCAATGTTGAGGTTATGGGTGCGGCGCGCCTCGTCGCCGGTGTTGTCGCGCAGCTCAAGGAAATCTTCGATGTCGGCATGCCAGGTTTCCAGATACACGCAGGCCGCGCCTTTGCGCTTGCCCCCCTGGTTCACCGCCGCCACCGACGAATCCAGCGTTTTCAGCCACGGCACGATGCCATTGCTGAAGCCATTGGTCGAACGAATCAGGGAACCGCGCGAACGCACACGGCTGTAGCTGACGCCAATGCCACCGCTGAACTTGGACAACTGGGCGATCTGGCCGTAACGCTGGTAGATCGACTCCAACGAATCCTGCGGCGAATCCAGCAGGAAGCAGGACGACAGCTGCTCATGCCGGGTGCCGGCATTGAACAGGGTCGGCGAGGATGGCAGATACTCAAGGCTGGCCATCCCCCGATACAGCGTCAGTGCCTCGCTCACGTCCTGACTGAGCGCGCAGGCAATGCGCATGAAGAACTGCTGCGGTGTTTCGATCACCTTGCGGGTGTGCGGGTGGCGCAGCAGGTAGCGGTCGTAGAGGGTGCGCAGACCGAAGTAGTCGAACAGACGATCCAACTGCGGATCAATGGCATCGTTGAGTTTGCGGGCATTGGCCTGCACAAACCCCAGCAGCCGGTCATTGACCAGCCCGACTTCGTGCCCGCGCTGGACCGATTGCGAAAAGGCGTGGATTTCCTGGCCTGTGACTTCCTTGGCGATGACGCCGGCCAGCAGTCGCGCCGCCAGCCTGCCGTACTCGGGTTCCTCGCCGGTCAGAAGTGCGGCGGTCCGGATCGACAGCTCATCCAGCTCGGCGGTGCTGGCGCCATCGTACAGGCCGGAAATGGTGCGGGTCGCCACCCGCATCGGATCAACCGCATGCAGGCCATCGGCGGCGCGGGTGATCGCCCGCACGATCTTGTTCAGATCAACCGGTTCGCGCGTGCCATTGCGTTTGGTCACGCACATGCTGGTGGCAGTCGGGGGTGGGGTCAGGTCGAACGCAGGCGCGGCGGGCGCAGTCGCCAGCGCGGCATCGGAAGACGACATCGGCAGTTCCTCATGCAGGACGCACGGGCCCGGGCCTGTCCCTCGCAGGCACGGATGGCTTCGGAACTCCAGGCAGGCGGGACGGTGGCGCGCAGACAGGCCCCATCGCCCGCGCATACGCACGCGGGCACTGCCTTGCGCACCGGCCCGCTCCCCTCGGAGCGTCCGCAGCCGGGACCGCGCTGTGTGCTTGGCGCGGCTGTCGGCAGGTCTTCGGGCTCATGGATGTGGCCGTGAGCCGGCCGCCTCGGTCGCCGCTTCCCAGGGACGCCCCCCAGTGCGACTGCGACTTCGTCTCCATCTACCGCTGCGGGGCAGCGCCGGCATCTGTGCACGGGCACATGGACCGGCTTCCCTTTTCATCCAACAGATTGTGTCTGCTGGAACCGACGACCCCAAGATACGGGGGTTGCCCCGGATGGTCAATCCCGTGTATGAGTCCACCACCTTTGGCACTCGGGTTGGTGCTGGAGCAGGAAGTGTAGCGGGGGTCGCTGGCCGAGGGCGTGGTGGGGGCGCTCGGCGTTGTAGAAGACGAGCCAGTTGGCCAGCTGCTGGTTGAACGCATCCAGGTCGGTAAAGAGCAGGTCTTCGTGGTAGTCCACGAAGGACTCCTGCACGGTTCGATTGAAGCGTTCGACATGCGCGTTCATCTTGGGTGTCTTGGGATACGTGTACCAGCGCTGGATCCCCTGCGTGGCGAGCGCCTTGGAGAAGTCGGCCTCGAACTCGGAGCCGTTATCGGAGAGC
>NZ_FQUK01000070.1 GCF_900129205.1 Thermomonas hydrothermalis
TGCTCCGAAAGTGGGTCTCTTGGGCACGACGGTGTCGGCTGACGCCCTTCAAGAAGCTCGGTGCCACCATCCGCGACCACCTCACCGGCATCCTGCGGCATTTCGACACCGGCCTGTCCAACGGCCAGGTCGAGGCCTTCAACGCCCAGATCCAGGCCGCCAAGGCCCGCGCCAAGGGCTATCGCACTGACGCCAACCTGATCGCCATCAGCTACCTGCTGTGCGCCAAGCTCAGGCATCTACCCCGTCACCCTTGGCTCCATGCTCCCCATCAGACATGAACCGTTTCCACTGGAATCGCGATTGAGCCGAAAAAGGAAATCATGATCGTGGGTAGGGCTCTCGGGTGGGGAGCTAAACAGGAGTGGGTGTCTGGGGAAGGATCACAGTATGCCTGTATCTCGAAACGGTAACATCATCAACTTTGTGGGCGAGTTCGGACAAGCCGACCTCCACAAGCCACTTGCATGCATTCATCAGGCAGTTAATGACGCGGGTTATAGAGACATAATTCTAGATTTTTCAGAGTGCACTGCTGCATTTCCTCCGCCAATGCTTGCTCTGTGTGTGCAGATCATGCGCTTGCGCGATGAGAAAGTTGATACAAAGCTTGTCCTGCCAAGATTGGAAAAACTAGCCAAACTTTTCAGAAACGCGAACTGGGCTCATTTTCTGGAGCCCGGCAAATTCGAGCAATCAACTTTCCGTGGCTACACTCAAATCCCGGCAACGCAATTTAAGTCTCCAGATGATCAAAATCGTGCAGTCAATAGAATTGTCAATGCAATTCTCGGTGCTATTCAAGACATTGACCGTAGTGACTTCGCTGCGCTTGAATGGTCTATCAGTGAGATTACAGATAACGTGATTGTGCATTCTGAATCTCCTATCGGCGGATTGGTGCAAGTCTCAACCTTTCAGAAGAATCGCAAAGTGGTTGAGTACATTGTGGCAGATGCTGGCCTCGGTATTCCAACAACCCTACGGGCTGGTCAACCACAAATTAAATCAGATACCGAAGCACTTGATTGTGCTATTCGCGAAGGTGTAACAAGAGATAAATCGCTTGGGCAAGGAAATGGGTTATTTGGAAGTTTTCAGATCTGTAGTTACAGTGGTGGGCGATTTCAGATCGAATCTGGCCATGCCAAACTCTTCTATGCGCCAAGTCATGGTCTAAGTATTTCTAACGAGCGCATACCAATAGATGGCACTTTGATTGTTGCTCAAATTGATTTTTCAAAACCTGGTTTGCTTGAAGAAGCGCTGCGTTTCGCTGGTCGTCAATATCGCCCGGTCGACTTTGTTGAAACCAAGTACGAGCAGTTCGACTCTGATGATCTACTTTTTGTCTTGCGCGAAGAATCTAGAACATTTGGCAGTCGTTTAGCGGGAACTCCTATTCGTAACAGACTTGTGAACTTGCTTAAGATGTGCCCAGATCAAAGAATCAAGATCGACTGCTCTGGAATCCCATTGGTTTCTAGCAGCTTTGCAGACGAAGTTTTCGGCAAACTGTTCGTTGAGCTTGGTCCACTCGGTTTCATGCAACGAATTTTCATAGATAACGTCGATCCAACTGTTCGCAGTCTGGTAGACAAAGCAATATCTCAACGGATGGCTGTCGGACTTAGCGAGTTCGATGCCTAACAATTTATTCAAGCCGATGCTGCTTCGTGGCAAGGCTTTGACTGACCTCGACGTCCCCCCGCTTTCAGTAGCGGGGCGATTTAGAGTCCTGGGTGGATGGTAGTGGATGCCAGTTACTTCGCATAGGCGCTAGGCGTCAATCCACCCAGTGCCTTCTTGGGTCGCTCGTCGTTGTATGGCGAATGGGGGCAGGTCATGACCTGTCCGTGTCGTCACCCCCGCACCGCCAGCCGCTGTCCCAGCCGCACCGGGGAGTGTGCGTGCAGGGCCGGGTCTAATGTCGCCGCGTCCTTGGGCAGCAGCACGATGACGGTGCTGCCGTAGTTGAAGCGGGCCATTTCGGCGAAGCGTTCCAGGGTGATGCCGCGGCCGCGGTAGTCCTTGCGGGTGATGGTGTGGCCGTAGGGGGGGATTTCCACGCCGCCCCAGACGGTTTCAACGCCGGACACAAGCAGCGCGCCCACCATCACCACGGCGATGGGGCCGAAGTCGGTATCGAAATGGCAGACCAGGCGCTCGTTGCGGGCAAACAGGCGCGGCACGCTGGCCACGGCGTCCACACCGACCGAAAACAGGCGGCCGGGCACGTGCACGGTTTCACGCAGGGTGCCGGTGCAGGGCATGTGTACGCGGTGGTAGTCGCGTGGTGACAGGTACACGGTGGCGAAGCTGCCGTCGCGGAACGGGGCGGCATCGGCCTCGCTGCCCAGCAGTTCGGCAGCGGTGAAGCTCTGCCCCTTGGCCTGGAAGATACGGCCGTCCACGATCGGCCCGCACTGGCTGATGTGGCCGTCGGCGGGCATCAGCAGGGCGCGCGGGTCGGGGTCAGGGGTGCGTGCGCCGGGTTTGAGTGCGCGGGTGAAAAAGGCATTGAAGCTGGGGTAGGCGGTGGGGTCGGGCTGCGCCGCTTCGCTTAAGTCCACGCCGAACTTGCGGATCACGGTGTTGATCAGCCACTGCTTGAGCACCGGGTGGGTGGAATAGGCCAGCCGTCGCGCCAGCGAGGACAGCAGGCGGTGCGGCAGCACGTAGGTGAGGGCGGTGACGGGGCTCATCGGGTGGCCTGGGTCAGCGTTTCCAGATCGGCGGCAATGCCCTTCACGTCGAACGGCGGTTGTACGACGCCGGCCATGCGGGCCTGCGGGTCCAGCAGCGCCAGGGCGGCGCTGTGGTCGATGCTGTAGTCGGCTGGATCACCGCTGGGGCCGGGCACCTTCATAAAGACCAGCGACAGCGCGCGGGCGAAGTTCTGCAACTGCGGCAGCGGGGCGGTGGCGGCCAGTGTGTCCGGGTGGAAGGCGTGGGCGTACTGGGCCACGCTTTGCGGGGTGTCGCGTTCGGGGTCGGCGGAGACGAACAGCACACGCGGGCGAATGGCGGCCGGCAGGGCGGCCCACTGCTTCTGGGCACCGGCCAGTTCCGCCAGGGTGGTGGGGCAGACGTCCGGGCAGTGGGTGTAGCCCATAAACACCACGGTCCAGTGGCCCTTCAGGGTGTCTTGCGTCAGTGCCGTGCCATCGGCTTGTTGCAGGGAAAACGGCGGCAGCGTGCGCGGGGTCGGGAACAGGGTGATGGCCCGCGGTGCCGGCAGGGCAGGCGTGCTCGAGGGGGGCGAGGCCAGGCGCAAAGCGGCCCACAGGCCCAGGGTGGCGGCCACCAGGGCGATGGCCAGAAGCGGAATGAGGCGTTTGGACATGGGGTAGGGCTCCTGCAACGAGGCCGCCATGATAGGGAATCGGCGGCTGGTTCAGGGCGTCAGGGTGGCGTAGATGGCATTGCCGCACAGGCGGACAGGCCACGATGGGCAGGGGGCGCGGCTATACTGCGTCCCCGCGCCTGCCGCTTGTCACCCATGTCCCAAGAATTGCAGACCATCATCGACCTCATCCGCTACGGTGCCAGCCGCTTCAATGCGGCCGGGCTGACGTTTGGCCATAGCTACGACAACGCGCTGGATGAGGCCACCCAGCTCACCCTGCATGCGTTGCATCTGCCGCATGATCTGCCGCCGGCGTATGGCAATGCCCGGGTCACCGAGGCGGAGAAGGAAGAAGTGCTGGCGCTGTTCCTGCGCCGCATCGAGGAGCGGATCCCGGCCTGTTACCTGACCGGCGAGGCATGGTTTGCGGGCTTGAGCTTCAAGTCCGACCCGCGGGCATTGGTGCCGCGTTCGCCGATTGCCGAGTTGATCGAGGCCGGTTTCCAGCCGTGGCTGGGTGACCGCGAGGTGCGCCGTGCGCTTGATCTGTGCACCGGCTCCGGCTGTATCGCCATTGCGATGGCGCACTACAACCCGGACTGGCACGTGGATGGCGTCGATCTCAGCGATGACGCGCTGGCGCTGGCCCGGGAAAACGAAGCGCGGTTGCATGTGAAGAACGTGCGCTTCCTCAAGTCCGATCTGTTCTCGGCACTGCAGGGGGAGCGTTACGACCTGATCGTGAGCAATCCGCCCTATGTCACCAATGCCGAGATCGACGCTCTGCCGCCGGAGTATCACCACGAGCCGGAACTCGGCCTGCGCGCCGGCGAAGACGGGCTGGATCTGGTGCTGAAAATCCTGCGCGATGCGCCGCTCCACCTGACTGGGGACGGCCTGCTGATTTGCGAGGTGGGTGAGGCCGAACAGGCGCTGGTGCGGCTGCTGCCGGATCTGCCGCTGGCCTGGGTGGAGTTCAAGGTCGGGCAGATGGGCGTGTTCGTGGCGGAATGCGCGGACCTGATCGAACACAACGCCCGCATCAGCGCGCTGGCGGCCGCCCGTGAGCCGGCCAGCGGCAAGGGGCCTGGGCTGTTCTGAAGCCTTTTCACCCAGGGGCAGGCTTGCGGGTGTGCGAGAGAGCTTGTGCCCCCTGCGCAGAGGGGCGGTGCAGTGCGGGTGGTGCATACAGGTGGTTGTCTTGCTGTACTGCATAAGTTCAAACACCTTTGGCACTCCTTCGAAGCAGGAGGAGCGCCATGCAAGTGCACCATGCCGGGTACCGAATCCGGGGGTTCTATCGAATAGCCGCCTTGGGTCATCTTTGGGCAATGACCCCCAAAGACGCTCAACGAAGGCTGCACATCCTGCGCTTCTGGGACACACACGGCCTCGAAGCCACCCAAGACGCCTTCGACGTGTCCCGGCGCACGCTCTACCGGTGGAAGCAGGCCCTGCGCGAACAGGGCGGCAATCCCGC
The DNA here is from genome assembly GCF_900129205.1 of Thermomonas hydrothermalis. Taxonomy (GTDB): domain Bacteria; phylum Pseudomonadota; class Gammaproteobacteria; order Xanthomonadales; family Xanthomonadaceae; genus Thermomonas; species Thermomonas hydrothermalis. The sequence continues at coordinate 4,830 of NZ_FQUK01000070.1, forward strand.
CGCCTTGGCCGCTCGATCCTGCGCGCCCAAACGCCGGCGCACGCCCAAGACCGACCCACGGCTGGTGGCGGAAATCCGCAGGTTGC
>NZ_FQUK01000048.1 GCF_900129205.1 Thermomonas hydrothermalis
GAGGTCTTGCCGCACTCGCGGCAGGCCACGCGCGGCACCCGGCAGTGGATGAAGGCCTTGAACTGGAAGAAGTGCAGATGCTGCCAGGTGCGCTCCACCCGGTCGTGCACCGGCTGGTCCGCCGCCCCGCAGACCGGACAGGCCAGCCGGGCCGTATCGCACGACACCTCGAAGTGGATCGCCCCCTCATCCGGACGAAACGACACGCTGTCTACCGCCCACGGCGGCGTCAGCCCCAAAGCCTGGGTGAAGAGTTGTTCTTGCATCCGCCAAGGCTGACATCATCCGGCGGCCCGTTCCACACCAGACGCGATGGAGCCGTCGATTTCCGCGATGCGCTGCTTGACTTCGGCCTGCAGTGCGGCACGGTCGGAAGCGGAGTTGGTGGCATTGCGCGACTGCACCGCCAGTTCGCGGATGCGCTGCAGGTTGTTGCCCAATTCAACCATCGAGCCTTCGGCGGTCTGCGACAGCGAAATGCCGTCATTGGCGTTACGGGCGGCCACATCGAGGCCGCGGATCTGCGTGGTGAAGCGCTCGGAAATCGCAAGGCCAGCGGCATCGTCCTTGGCGCTGTTGATGCGCAGACCCGAGGACAGGCGCTGGATGGTCGTTGCCAGGCTGGCCGAGTTGGTCGCCAGATTGCGCTGGGCATTGAGCGACATCACGTTGGTATTGATCATGGTGGACATGGCGAAGACTCCTCCGTTTAGAGCGATGCCTGATCCCAGGCATCTGAAATGGCATGGCTGGTTGGACTGCAGTGGGGGCGCCATGCAAGGCGGTCTCTCATCTGCACCCCAGTTAACGGCCCGGCACTGGGTGACTTGAGATCAATTTTTCGATTTGTGATGCATACACCAGAAATGAAATTTCTTTTGTGTATGCCCTAAAGTTTGCGCGGCGCTGCCGAGAGGCGGTGCGCGGACAATGCTGCGGGCCGGTGATGCGGCGCTGGCGTGCCTGCTGCAGGCAGCCACGGTGGGCGCGCACATCGCACGGCGCACTTACATGGGTGGTGGGCTGCGGTTTAGAGCTTGTCGAACAGCGAGCTGCCTTGCATCCGCGCCATCATGCGTTGGGCGGCGTCGAGCGCGGTGAGGTTGTATTGCAGCTTGCTGATGGCATCCGCCAGATCGGTGTCGCGCACCTTCGAGAGCATCTCGGTCATGGCAACCACATTGCCGCCGCGGATGTTGTCCGTCGTCTCCAGGTCTTGCATCCGGATGCCGGTTTTGCCGCGGAGGTCGAGCATGTGGCTTTCGGCCCGCGCTAAGTCTTCCTGCCCGGCGCGCAGGGCATTGGTTCGGCGGGCGACATCAGCCGGTGTGTTGCCCGGTGTGTCCAGGGCATCGGCCAGTTGCTGCAGAGTGGCGAAGATGTCCTGGGTGGGGGCGCGCTGGATGGTGAAGCTGTCACCTGCGGCCGGCGCGCCAGTGACGACAAACTGTGCGCCCTGCGCATTGATGGCCTGACCTGGCGTGTAGGTGCCGGTCACGGGTGGGGACAGCGGGTTGCCGCTGCCGTCCACCACCTCATAGCTGCTGGCGCTGAGGAAGCGTAGTTCCAGGGTGGCGCCGTTCCAGAGGGTGGGGTTGGTGATCTGGGCGGTTTGCAGAATGCCGCTGCCGGTATTGCTGGCGGCGGCGCGGCCACGGCTGATGCCATCACCGGTGGGGATCTGCATGAAGACGCGGCTGCCGGGGTCGGTGTCGGCCAGGGCGGTGTCTGGTGCCACATCCACGAGGTTCTGGCCGTCGTTGCCCAGATAGCTGACGCCGGATGCGCCAGTGACGAACGGCTGCACGCCGTCCTGGGTGCCGGCAAACAGTTGGCGGCCGCGCCCATCGTCGCGGTTGGCGATCTGCAGCATGCGCTCGCGCAGGCCACGCAGTTCAAGTGCGATGGTGTGGCGGTCGCTGTCGCTGAGGGTGCCGTTGTTGGCCTGGATGGCCAGTTCCTGTGCGCGTTGCAGAGCATCGCCGGCGTCGGCCAGCGCGGTTTCCTGCTGCCGCAGGCGGTCGCTGAGCAAGGTGCTGTTGCGGTCGAACTGGTCGAGAGAGGCCAGCATGTGTTCCAGCCGCTTGGCATCGGCGATCCCGGTGGGGTCGTCGGCGCCGCGTGTGAGCTTGACGCCCGATGCAATCTGCTGCTGGTACTTGCTGATTTCAGCCTGCCGCGCGCGCAGGTTCTCCAGCGACTGAAAGTGCATCTGGGCGGTGGACAGGCGCAGGCTCATGGCGGTATCCCTCAGCGGCGCACGGCGGCAAGCAGCGACTGGAACAGGGTGTCGGCGGTGGCGATCAGCTGCGCCGCGGCCTGATAGGCCTGCTGGTAGCGCAGCATGTCGGCGGCTTCCTCGTCCAGGTTGACCCCGCTAATCGCTTCCCGGTCGGCATTGGCCTGATCGTCGAGCGCCTGCTGCGCCTGCAGCGACATCTGGGCGTGATTGGCCTCGCTGCCAGCCCGGCCCACCATCCGGTTGATGCCGGTGGTGATGCTGGTGATGCCGCCATCCAAGACTTCCTTGTTGTCGAGTGCGCCCAGCAAGCGGGCGTTGCTGTTGTCCGACGAACGCGGCCCGGTGCGCGTCAGCGTGAACGAGTCGCCCGCCGCCGGGGTGCCGGACAGGGTCAGGCTCCAGCCGTTGCCCGTGATCGCCGTGCCAGGTGCCCAGGTGTACGGGCCGTTGCCGTCGATCGTGTAGTGGGTGGCGTCGATGAAATCGAGGGTGGCCGAGGTAAAGCCGGCAAACTGGACGGGGTCGGTGATCTGCGAGCCAGACACCATCGCATCGCCCAGGTTGGCGGGGTCGGCGCTGCTGGTCAGTGGGGCGGCGGCGGCGATCCCGGTGGGCGATTGCAGCGCCACCTTCAGGCTGCCGGTGGCCGCCGCCGTGGGGGTGACCAGGAAGCGATCACCAGCAGCAGCGGAGCCGCCCACGACGATGGCAAGCCCCCCCACCTTGAACGGGTTGGCATTCGTGCCGGTGCCGGTCATGGTGACCGTTTCGCCGGTATCGGCGCGCTGTGCGCTCCAGTTGCTGCCGTCGTAGCGCAGGATCAGGTTTTGCCCGGTCAGAGCGCCGACATCGTCGATGGTGGCGGTGAGCGTGCCAGTGCCGGTGTTGCTGCTATGAGCGGCGACCTGCGGCGGGGCGATGGAGAACAGGTCGGCGCCGGGGTTGCCGTCGTAGTCGATCCCCTGATGCTGGATGGCGTTGGCGCTCTGGGCCAGGGCCGTGGCCATGCGGCCCAGTTCGGCACGCATCGGGTCCAGAATCCGGTTGCGGAACTCCAGCAGCCCACCCAGCTCGCCACTGACCGTGCCTTCCGGCAACCGCATGTTGCCCGTCGGCGTCTTCAGGGCCAGTTGCAGACGGTCGGGGCGGAAGGGATCCGAGATCGTGCCCAGGCTCGACGCCCGTGTGCCCAGCACCAGTGGCTGCCCGCCGGGGGTGAAGACGTTCATCGCGCCATCGTCCTGCATGGCCGTCTCGGCGCCGACCAGTTTGGCCAGCTCGCGCACCCGCTGGTCGCGGGCGTCCAGCATGTCCGGCGACACGCTCTTTCCGGCACCGATGATGGTGCGGTTGAGGTCGGCGATCTCGCTGGCAAGACGATTGACATCGACGATCTTGTTGGTCATGGCGCGATCGACGTCATCGTCCATCTGCGCCAGTTGCCCATCCTGGGTGCGGAAGCGGGTCGCAAGCTGGTTGGCCGCGGCCAGCAGCTGGCTGCGGGTCGGGCTGGAGGTCGGGTCGGCCACCACGCCTTTGGCGGCATTGAAGAAACTGGACCAGGGCTCGGTCAGGGACGTGGCCGAATCCGACATCAGGCCGTCCACCCGGGACGCGAGCTGGGAGAGTTGATCCAGCCGGCCCAGTTCCCCTGCGCTGTCGGTCTGGCGGGCGAACACAATCCCGTCGGCCAGCCGGGTCAACTGTTTGACGTCAACGCCCTGGCCGATTGGCAGCATGCTGGTGTTGGCCGGACGCGCCTGCAGTTCCACCCGCTGCCGGCTGTATCCCGGCGTGGCGGCATTGGCCACGTTGTGGCTGACCGTCGCCAGTGCCCGCTGGTAGGCCAGCAGGGCCGAGGTGCCGGTGCCGAGGATGCCGGTGCCCATGGTTAGCCCTCCAGACCGTCGAGTGCGCGCCGCAGGGTGGCGCCGTCGGCGATGGCCGCGATCTTGGCGGCATACATCGGGTCGGTGGCGTAGCCGGCGCGCTGCAAGGCATGCGCAAAGCGGTGGACGTCGTCGCCGCTGCCGCGGGCGGCGGCGTAACGTGGGTTCTGCAGCAGCCGGGTGTAATCGGCAAACGCATCGGCCGCGCTGGCATAGCTGCGGAAACGCGCACGCACGCTGATCCGCTCGCCATTGATGTATTCGAACGTGGGCGCATCGACCTGGGCACCCTGCCAGCCGCCACTGGCCTTGATGCCAAACAGGTTGTGCGAGCTGGCCTTGCCGTCCTTGCCGGCAAGCCGGCGGCCCCAGCCGGTTTCCAATGCGGCCTGCGCCACCAGGGCCTTGGGCGAGACGCCGAGTTCTGCTGCGGCTTTCTTGGCATGTGGCCAGACTGAGCGCACGAAGGCTTCCGGGCTGCTGCAGTCCAGCGGGGCGTTTTCATCGCAGGTGGCGGTGCTGGCCGTCTGCTGCGGAAGCATCGACGGCCGCGCCATCGCCGGCAGCGAGGTGCCGTGACTGGCGGGCGTCAGCGCCAGCACATCGCCGCGCAGGCCCGCCGGCAATGGCAGGCCAGAAGGCGTTCCGGCAGGTTGCAGCGGGATGGGGCGGGCGGGTGGGTTGATCGGCAGCGGGCCGGCGGGAGCGGCAGGTTGGGCCTCGCCCTGGGTGGTGCGCGTCAGTTGTTTGACGATCATCGGTTGCAGGCCCAGCCCGCGCCCTTTGGTGAGGGACTGCGCCAGGGCTTGATCGTACAGATCACGATAGGTGGGGTCGCCGGCAAACGGATCGCCCGGCGTGGTGCTGCGCAAGGTCTTGATCAGCATCTGGGCGAACTGGCCTTCCAGCCCGCGAGCCGCTTCCTCCACGCGCGCACGCTCCGGCGTCTGGGGACGCTCGAGCGGAATCGGGGTGGCGGAGGGCAGGCGCATATCAGACCTCAAGCAATCGCTGTGCCATCAGATGACCTCAAGCTCTGCGCGCAGGGCGCCGGCCTGTTTGAGCGCTTCCAGAATGGCGACGATATCGCCGGGCGCTGCGCCGACCGCATTGACCGCCCGCACGATCTCCTCCAGCGAGGTGCCGCCCTTGAACAGCATCATGTGGCTGCCTTCGCTGGTGATGCTGACCGACGACTGCGGCGCCGCCACGGTCTGGCCTTGTCCGCTGAACGGGCCGGGCTGGCTGACCTGGGTGGATTCGCTGATGGTGACGGTGAGCGAGCCATGCGCCACCGCCGCCGGCAGCACCGTCACCTGGCCGCCCATCACCACCGTGCCGGAGCGGGCATTGACGATGACCTTGGCCGGGGCTGTGCCCGGATCGACGTCGAGTGATTCCAGCGCGGCGAGGAAGGCGATGCGATCACCCGGGGGCGGGGTGACGTCGATGGTGACTGCGTCGATGGCGCGGGCGCGGCCGGGGCCAAATGCGCGGTCGATCGCCGCCACGATGCGCGCCGCCGTGGTGAAGTCGGCCGAGTGCAGGTTGAGGGTGATGTTGCCGTTGCTGGCGGTCGCCGGGGCTGCACGTTCGACGATGCCGCCGGAGGGGATGCGGCCGCCGTTGGGTGCATTCACCGAAATCTTCGAGCCATCGCGGCCGGCGGCCCCGAAGCCGCTGACGATTAGGCTGCCCTGGGCAATCGCATAGACCTCGCCATCGGCGCCCTTGAGCGGCGTCATGAGCAGACTGCCGCCGCGCAGGGAGCCGGCATTGCCGATCGATGAGACAGTGACGTCGATGGTCTGCCCGGGTTTTGCGAACGGCGGCAGTTCGGCATACACCGCCACGGCCGCCACGTTCTTGAGCTGTGGGTTCACGCCGGGTGGGATGGCAACCCCCAGCTGGTCGAGCATGGCTTTCAGGCTCTGCACGGTGAACGGGGTCTGGCTGGTGCGGTCGCCGCTGCCGTCCAGGCCCACCACCAGGCCGTAGCCGATCAGCGGGTTGCCGCGCACCCCGGCCACTTGCGCCAGATCTTTGATCCGCTCGGCCTGGGCCGGCACGGGCGCCAATACCAGGGTGCACAGCAGGGCAATGGCGGCAGAGAGGAAGCGGTTCATGGCGGCCTTCAGAACGGATACAGCGCGGAATTGAAGAAACGGGCCAGCCAGCCCATGGCATTGGAACGCGCCAGGGTGCCGCGACCGCCATAGACGATGCGGGCATCGGCCACCCGGTCGGAGGTCACACGGTTGTCAGGCCCGATATCGGCGCGACGGACGATGCCTTGAATCTGCACCAGCTCGTCACCCTGGTTCAGGCGCAGCTGTTTGTCGCCACGCACCAGCAGGTTGCCATTGCCTAGATCCTCCACCACCCGCACGGTGATCTGACCGGCCAGGCTGTTGCTCTGGGCGCTGTTGCCGTTGCCGTCGAAGCTGCGGTCGCCCTTCACGGACGCCGACAGCCCCGGCAGGGTGGCATTGCCCAGCACGGGCACACTCAGGCTGTTGCTGTTCTTCTTGGCCACCGACGTCTTGGCCTGGGTGGTGGCGGTGGTGTTTTCGACCAGCACGATGGTGAGCAGATCACCGACCGCGCTGGCTTTGTTGTCCTCAAACAGCCGCAGGCCCTTGCCGCTGCGTGCGGCATAGATCGAACCGCCACTGTCGCCTGGGGGCAGTGCCGCAGGGGCGGCAACAGGCGTCGTCGCGCTGCTGGTGGCGGCCACCGGAACCTCCGGGAACGGCCGGACATCGCCTTGTAGATGGTTGACGGTGGCGCAGCCGGCCAGCAGCGGCAGTGCGGCCAGCCAGACGAAACAGCGGAAAACGGGGGCGGCGAACATGGCGGAGCACTCAGATGTTGTTGTTGAGATAGCCCAGCATCTGGTCAGTGGTGGAGATCGCCTTGGCGTTGGTCTCGTAGGCGCGTTGGGTTTCGATCATCGCCACCAGCTCTTCGACCACGTTGACGTTGGACCCTTCCAGCGCGCCCTGCACCAGCCGCCCCAGACCGCCGATGCCGGGGCTACCGGTCTGGGCCGGGCCGCTGGCACCGGTTTCGGCATAGAGGTTCTCGCCCAGTGCCTGCAAGCCGGCGGGATTGACGAAATCGGCCAGGGTGAGGGCACCGATCTGCACCGGCTGCACCTGGCCTGCGATCTGCACGCTGACCGTGCCATCGGCCCCGATGGTCACGCTCTGCGCACCTTCAGGCAGCTGCAGGCCCGGTTGAACCGGATACCCCGCATTGGTGACCAGCTCGCCCTGGGCATTGATCTGGAAACTGCCGTCGCGGGTATACGCGGAGCTGCCGTCGGGCAGCAGCACTTCGAAGAAGCCGCGCCCGTTGATGGCCACGTCCAGTGCGTTGCCGGTCTGGTTCAGTCCACCCTGGGCGAACTGCTTGGCGGTGGCGGCCACCCGCACGCCGGTGCCGATCTGCAACCCCGTGGGCAGCGTGGTCTGCTCGGACGTAGCCCCACCGGGTTGGCGCAGGGTCTGGTAGAGCAGGTCCTCGAAGCTGGCACGGTCGCGCTTGAAACCGGTGGTGTTGACGTTGGCAAGATTGTTGGAGATCACCCCCATCTTGGTCTGCTGGGCATCGAGCCCGGTCTTGGCGATCCACAGGGCCTGGGTCATGGCGGCGTACTCCTTTAGTCAGAAACTGGGCAAGAACACATCCGGGACGTGCAACACAGAACGTTCAGCGGACGATGCTGTTGGTGGCGCGGAAGTTCTCATCTTCGCGACGCAAAAGTTGGACCTGCATGTCGAACTGACGCGACAGCGTGATCATCGACACCAGCGCACCGGCCACATCGACATTGCTGGATTCCAGCGCCCCCGAGATCAGGGCGGCACCGGTGGCAGCCGGCGGTGCGGCGGCACCGGGCGGCGGGCGCATCAGGCCATCGTCACCGCGTTGCAGCTCGGTGGTCTTGGCCGCCACGATCTGCAGCCGTCCGGCTTCGGTCATGGTCGAGGCCGGTTGGCCTTGCGGCACGATGGAAATGGTGCCGTCCTGCCCGATCTCGATGGCCTGATACGCCGGGATCGTGAGCGGGGCGCCGTCAGCGCCCAACACGGGCTGGCCACGGGCAGTCACCAGCATGCCGTTGGCATTGACCGTCAGATCCCCGGCACGGGTGTAGGCAACGCCGCCCGTCGCATCCTGCACCGCCAGCCAGCGCTCTGGTTTAAGCGCCACGTCCAGCGGATTGCCGGTGTTGCGGATCGCCCCGGCGCGGGCATCCACGCCCAGGGTGCGAGCGGTCGTGGCCACTCGGGTTGGCAGCCCGGGGCCGGTCACCGGCGCGGCGACGGTGGCATCCAGCGAGGCCTGAAACCCGGTGCTGTCGACATTGGCCAGGTTGTGGGCGACGGTGGCCTGCTGCCGCAGCATGGCGCTGGCACCGGTCATGGCGACGTAAATGGCGCGATCGGTCATGGTGACCTCCTGCTGCCGCCCCGGCGGGCAAGGCCGGGGCGGGCAAGCTCATCAGCGGATGTTGATGACCGTCTGCGTGATCTGATCCTGGGTCTGGATCATCTGCGCATTGGCCTGGAAGTTGCGCTGGGCGGTGATCATGTTGACCAGCTGCTCGGTCAGATCCACGTTGGACGCCTCCAGCCCACCGCCCTGGATCAGGCCGAAATCCGACGTCCCCGCCTGTCCGCGCAACGGCTGCCCGGAGTTGTAGGTTTCCGCCCAGGCGTTGTTGCCCAGCGATTGCAGGCCCTGCGGATTGGCGAAGTTGGTCAGCGCGATCTGGCCGAGCGGCTGTGCGACGCCATTGGTGTAGCGAGCGGTGATCACGCCTTCCGGCGAAATGTCGATGCCGGTGATCCGGCCGGTGGCGTGCCCATCCTGGGTCTGGGTCTGGATGCTGAACGCGTTACCAAACTGGGTGGTGTTGCCAAGGTTCAGGGTGATGTTCAACGCCGCCGAGCCATTGCTGGGTGTATAGGCGGGCAGGGTGATCAGCGGCGGTGAAGGGGAGGCCAGCGCACCGGTACTGGAAAACTGCAGGGTCTGTGCGCCGCCGACGGCGGTGCCATCGATGTAGGTATAGAGCTCCCACTCGTTGGGGTTGGCCGTCTTGACGTAATACAGCGACTGGGTATGGGCCGCGCCCAGCGAGTCGTAGATCGTCAGCGAGGTGGTCTGGTTATAGGTGGTCGGATCGTTGGGATCAAACGGCGATACTGTCGGTTGCGATGCGGCGGCCGGCAGGTTGGTCTCGACGGTGACCTTGGTGGTTGCCGCCGGTGGCGCATCACCGCTGGGGACCTTCAGATCACTGAGGCGGCCGGTATCGAAGCCGCCGGCCACGTTGGGGGCAAAGACCTGCAGGCGTTGCCCAGCCGGGTTGACCACATAGCCTTCCCGGTCGGTGCCAAAGTTGCCGGCGCGCGAATAGACCAGGCTGCCCTTGTCGGATAGAGTGAAGAAGCCCTGGCCGGAAATCGCCATGTCCAGCGCGCGTCCGGTGAAATCGATATTGCCCTGGCTGAACTGCTGGGCCACGGCGGCCAACCGCACCCCGGCGCCAATGGCGTTCTGCGACAGGCCATAGGTGGAAACGGCAAACACGTCGGCAAACTCGGCGCGCGAGGCCTTGAAGCCGGTGGTATTGACGTTGGCAATGTTGTGCGAGGTGACTTCCAGGTCGGAACTGGCGGCATTCATGCCACTGATCGAGATACGAAAGCTCATGGTGGTGGCTCCTGGGTCAAGAGGGTGCCGCCTCAGCCGACGCGGCGGACGGAAGAAAGGGGATAGCCGCCAAGCCCGGCGAGGTTGAGGACCAGCCCTTGGGGTTCAATCGAGACGCTGTCGATGCGTGCGCTCAGCCGGACGGCCAGCGCCTGGGTGTCCTGGCCTGTGCCGCTGGTGGCGCGGAAGGTGTAACGACCGGCGGGCGCCTCTGTGCCATCGGCGCCTTTGCCATCCCACTCAAACTTCACCGCGCCGGCGGCACTGGCGGTCAGTTGCAGCCGTTGCACGACCACGCCGCTGGCATCGACGATTTCAAGCTGCACCGGGCCGGGGTGGGTGGCGACGATCTCGCCGCTGGCACCGTTGCCGCGCTCCAGTTGCACCTGATCCACGTCCACCAGGGCCTGATGGCCGACCAGCGCGGCGGCGCGCAACGACTGGTCGTTTTCCATCACGGTGGCCATGGCGTTCATGGCCTGCTGCATGTTTTCGATGCCCTGCACGGTGGAGAACTGCGCCAGCTGGCCGAGGAACTCGGCCCCTTTGAGCGGGTTCAACGGGTCCTGATTTTTCAGCTGCTCGGTCATCAGCCGCAGGAAATCGGCCTGACCCATGCTGCCGGTGGTTGCAGGCTTGCTGGACGTGGGCAGCGCGTACTGCGAATACACGCTGTCGGTGCCGGCAGGGGAGGTGGTGGTGTTCATGATCAGCGGCCCATGTTGAGGGTGGCGACGGCCAGTTCCTTGGCGCTGTTGAAGACCTCGACATTGGCCTGGTAGCTGCGCGAGGCGGAAATCATGTCCACCATCTGCGCCACCGGGTCGATGTCCGGGGCGTACACGTAGCCTTGCGGATCGGCCAGGGGGTTGCCGGGGTCGTAGCGTTTGACCGGCGCATTGGTGCTTTCGCGAACCTCGGTCACACGCACGCCCGCCAGCGTGGGATGCGCAGCGACGGGGTCTGCGGCAAACACCGGTTGTTTGGCGCGATAGGCGCCTTCGGGGGTGCCGGCGATGGTATTGGCATTGGCCAGATTGCTGGCCACCGTGTTCAGCCGCACCGCCTGCGCCTGCATCGCTGAGCCGGTGACATCAAAGATCGGCAGATTGCTCATGACGGCCTCCTGATTACTGGCCGGTGATTGCGGTCAGCATGGTTCTGACCTTGGATTCCACGAACGCCATCGACGCCCGGTACTCCAATGCAGCCTGGGAGAACGCCGCCTGCTCGCGGGCGGTGTCCACCGTGTTGCCATCCAGACTGGGCTGACTGCTGGGGCGAGCAAAACGCGCCTGCTCGGCGGCGGTCTGGTAAGGGTTCTCGCCCGGCATCGGCGGCGGGGCGGTCAAGGCCGCCTGCAGGGCGGCGTTGAAGTCCACGTCCTGGGCCTGAAAGCCGGGCGTATCGGCATTGGCCAGATTGGCCGCCAGCACCTGAAGGCGCTGTTCGCGCAGGATCAGCGCAGTGCCGTGGATACCAAGGAAATCGCTCATGCGCGCCTCCTCCGAGGGGTCGCATGGCTTCATGCAAGCATCGTGCCTATTCGTGACGGCAGACCGTCAACTCCGCCTTCTACAACCAGGGAGGGCGCCTGGACATGGATTAGTCGATGCTTGTTTTTCAGTGTGTTGTGGAGCTTTTATCCACTGATTTGTGAGATTCTGGCGACGATTCGCTCGGCCAGCTCCTGCTGCGAATACTTGGGCACGAAGTCATCCGCACCCACTTTTTCCACCATGCTCTGGTTGAAGACACCCGACAACGAGGTGTGCAGCAGCACGTACAGATCCCGTAGTTGCGGGTCACGTCGGATTTCTGACGTCAGCGTGTAGCCGTCCATGGACGGCATTTCGATGTCGGAGATCACCATTGCATAGCGCTCGGACGGTCGCTGCCCGCTGGCGGCCAGTTGCCGCAGATGCTCGAGGGCCTGCCGGCCATCGGAGAGCTGGGTCGATGCCAGCCCCAGCTGATCCAGCACACTGCGGATCTGGTTGCGGGCGACCCGGGAGTCGTCCACCACCAACACCTCGCGGCCGATGCCAGATGCGGGAGGCTTTACCTCAAGCTCACCCTGCTTGATGGGCATGGCCTCGGCCAGCACGCTTTCCACGTCGATCAGCTGGATCAGCTCGTCGTGGTAGCGGGTGACCCCGATCAGGTAATGCGCTTCCCCGCCGATCTCGGGCGGCGGCTGGATGTCTTCCACCGCGATGTTGACGATGCGATCGACCGAGGCCACCAGAAAGCCCTGCACACTGCGGTTGAACTCGGCCACCACCAGGTAGTTGGCAGGGACGTCGCTCGGCTGCCCGATGGCGCGGGCCAGATCCAGAACCGGCACACTGCGGCCGCGAATGTCGGCCGCCCCCAGGAAGCCCGGAGGCAGCTGGAGCATGGTGAACAGTGGGGGGCGCAACAGGACTTCCTGAACCTTGAAGACATTGACGCCAAAAATCTGACGCCCCCCTAGCCGGAACAGCAGCAGCGCCAGGCGGTTGTGTCCAGCCAGACGGATGCGTTGGTCGATGCGATCGAGCAGTTGATGACGGGCCATGCCGGCATTGTCGGCGGCAAGCGTCCAGTCTTGAGGGTGGCATGTGTCTTGCAATGCGGAGGGTACCCACAGGCAGCGAATGACCATGCGCGTTCTTCATCTTCCGTCGAGATGGTGGCTGATCGGGCTGTTACTGGCAGCCGCCTTGCCGCTGGCGGCCCAGCAGGCATGGCAGGATCCGGCCGCAATCCAGCAGGCGGCGTTGGACGCGCTGCAGGCGGGGCCGGGCGCGCAGGCACAGCTGGCCCCCGGGATACGGCTGAGCGCCTGCCGGCAGCCGCTGACGGCCACCGCCAAGAGCCCGACCATGGCCGAAGTCCGCTGTCCGGATACGCCGGGGTGGCGCCTGTTCGTCCCGGTGCGTGCGAAGCTTGAGACGGCCGCTGCGCCGCCGGCGACTGCAGTTGCTGCGCCCGTCACCGTGATCGTCAGGCGAGGGGATCCGGTGGTACTGCGGGCCCGGATCGGCAGTACCGAAGTCAAAATGGGCGGCCGTGCCTTGGGGCAGGCCCTGCCAGGCAATGTTGTCAATGTCGAAAACGACAGTTCGCACCGGATCATCCGCGGCCGCCTGAACGACGACGGGACGGTCGAGGTCATTCTTGCATAAGTTCAAACACCTTTGGCACTCCTTCGAAGCAGGAGGAGCGCCATGCAAGTGCACCATGCCGGGTACCGAATCCGGGGGTTCTATCGAATAGCCGCCTTGGGTCATCTTTGGGCAATGACCCCCAAAGACGCTCAACGAAGGCTGCACATCCTGCGCTTCTGGGACACACACGGCCTCGAAGCCACCCAAGACGCCTTCGACGTGTCCCGGCGCACGCTCTACCGGTGGAAGCAGGCCCTGCGCGAACAGGGCGGCAATCCCGCCGCCTTGGCCGCTCGATCCTGCGCGCCCAAACGCC
>NZ_FQUK01000047.1 GCF_900129205.1 Thermomonas hydrothermalis
AATGAAGCCATCACGTGGCGGCGGGGACGCTCCTTCTGCTGCCGGTCGATGTAGTCGCGCAGGGCCTCATCAAGCACGGCCTGGAACTGGCGGCCCTGGCTTTCTGCGATCTGGCGCAAGGCTGCCAGTACTTCGGGCGCAGCCTGGGAGGAAAACTTTTCGCGGACGGCGGTCGCCATGGCCATCTCCATCATGATTCATCTTGACGTTTCATGATAGAGCAAGATGCGAGCTTGCGCCACTACCCGGTTTTTGTTCAAGGCCTGACTGGCGGCCTTGGTTGACGATGAACCACAGCGCATAAGTGGTTGATTTTGCTAGACCGCCCTCTGCGCCTACCCGCAGGCCAAACAGAGAATAGAGACGGCTCTGGCCGAGAAAGTGGCCGATTTCGGGCGTTTCGGACGAGAGCCAGCCGCGGCTCTTGATGCCGAGACCGGGGCGTTTTTTCTGCCACCCGTCTTCATCCAGGCTCCATCAGCGCCACCGACTTCACCTGTACCCATAGTTCTCGACCTTCAGCGACCGCGAGGGATGCGGCGGCACGCCTGGTGAGCCGTGATAGCAGCACCGATTGGCCCACCCGCACGCGCACCAGCGTAAGCCCCGGATGTTCGTCATCGCCCACGGCATCGACCACGCCGCGCAGTATGTTCTGGATGCTGCTGGTACCCGGCTCGGTCGCGAGGCTCACATCCCGCGCCAGGATCCGCACCCGCACGCGGTGGCCGACCGTCAGGCCGCAATCGCGTGCCCATAGGCTGCCGCCGTCGAAATCCACACGCACCAGGTGCCATTCTGTGTCCACTGCACCCACCGTGGCATCGAGCACCGCGCCGGCCTCCTCGCCAAGCCGGAACGGCAGATCGAGGCGAGCCAGCATCCCGCCTAGCGGGCCCGCGGCCAGCACCCGGCCATCTTCCAGCACCACTAAATGGTCAGCCAGTCGCGCCACCTCGTCCGGCGAATGGCTGACGTAGAGCACGGGAATATCCAACTCGTCGTGCAACCGCTCCAGATAGGGCAGGATTTCCTGCTTGCGCTTCACGTCGAGCGCAGACAGCGGTTCATCCATCAACAGCAAACGCGGACTGACCGCCAAGGCGCGGGCGATGCTCACCCGCTGCCGTTCGCCACCGGAGAGCCGATCCGGTTTGCGGTCAAGCAGATGGCCGATGCCCAGCAGCTCAATGGCCTGATCCAGGCTCACGCGCTGCGCCTGTCCAGCGCGCCTCATGCCGTAGCGCAGGTTGCCCAGCACCGTGAGATGGGGAAACAGGCTCGCTTCCTGGAACACGTAGCCAATGGGCCGCTGGTGGGTTGGCACCCAGCGCCCCACGTCCTGCCATACCACACCATCGACCACGAGACGTCCGTGCGGGGCGCGCTCCAGTCCGGCCATGCAGCGCAGTAGCGTGGTTTTGCCGGAACCGGAATGGCCGAACAGCGCCGTCACGCCGCGGCTGGGCAGCGTGAGATCCACATCGAGGGAGAAGCCCGACCAGTCGAGCCGGAAACGGGCCTGGATCCCTGCCATCTCAGCCTCCCTTCTTGAGATTCGGCCGCCAGACATACAAGGCCAGCAGCACGAGGAAGGAGAAGACCAGCATGACCGCCGCGAGTCGATGTGCTTGCAGGTATTCCAGCGCCTCCACGTGGTCGTAGATTTGCACCGAGGCCACGCGCGTGACGCCGGGCAGATTGCCGCCAATCATCAGCACCACGCCAAACTCGCCGACGGTATGGGCAAAGGTCAGGATCGAGGCCGTGAGAAAGCCCGGTGCGGCCAACGGCACCGCCACGGTAAAAAAGGCATCGAGCGGCGAGGCGCGCAGCGTGGCCGCCACTTCCAGCGGTCGGTCGCCCACCGCCTCAAAGGCCGTTTGCAAAGGTTGCACCATAAACGGCAGCGAATAAAACGCCGAGGCAACCACCAAGCCCCAGAAGGTGAAGGGCAAGGGGCCAATGCCGAACCACTGCGTCAACTGCCCGATCGGCCCGTTCGGCCCCATGGCCAGCAGCAGATAGAAGCCCAGCACTGAGGGCGGCAGCACCAGAGGCAGGGCCACCACCGCACTGATCGGCCCCTTCCACCACGCCTTGGTGCGGGCCAGCCACCAGGCGATCGGGGTTCCGACCAACAGCAGGATCACGGTGACGATGCTCGCCAGCCTTGCCGTGAGCCAAATGGCCTGCAGATCGCTATCGGTCAGCATGACCACATACTACTTGCCGGCCGCATCGCGCGGCAGGACGAAACCATATCGGACCATCACGGCCCGCGCCGCTTGGCTATCCATGTAGTCGGCAAAGCGTTTGGCCAGCGCATTGCCCTCAGCCCGTTTGGTGATGATGAAGCCCTGCTCCAGCGGCTCATGCAGCGTGGCGGGGATCAGCCAATAGCCGCCCTTGCCCGCCAACTCTGGATTGAGGGCCAAAGACAGCGCGATGATGCCGACTTGCGCATTGCCGGTTTGCACGAACTGCGCGGTGTGGGCGATGTTTTCGCCGTAGACCAGCTTGGGCTCGACCTTTTCCCACAGCCCGGAGGCGCGCAGGGCTTCCTCGGCGCGTTTGCCGTAGGGCGCGTGCTTGGGGTTGGCGATGGCGATGCGGGTGATCTTGGGATCGGTGAGGCTTGCCAGCGTCATGCGGCTGGCGTCGAGGCTCGCGCTCCAGAGCACGATGCGGCCGAACGCGTAGGGCCTCACTCCGGACGCGGCAAACCCCGCTTTGACCAGCTCGCGCGGGAAGCCGATGTCTGCCGAGAAATACAGGTCATAGGGCGCACCCTGCTGAATCTGGGCGTAGAACTTGCCCGATGAGCCATAAATGACCTCCACCTCGTCGGCCGGATTGGTCTTCTTGAAGGTGGCGACGATCTCATCCATCGCAAACTTGAGATCGGCCGCCGCCGCAATAGTGACTTTTCCGGCATGGGCTGTCGTTGCCAACAGCAATAAACAGACCACGAGCAACGGGTGTAGGAATTTCATGTGGAGTAAGCGCCTTCCCATTGAAGCCCGCTTCGCCTCACACGCAACCACGTCGGTTTCCGGCAGAGTGATGTGCCACTCGCCAACGGCCTCGTTGATGTAGGACTCGGCTAGCTTCATCGCTTAGGGCTCGGACATACGCAAGACCACGACGCGGGCCGACACGCCCAGGACAGACGTGTCCAGACCCGCGCCGGGAAGCCCACCTGTATCAGCCCGTGGTGGCTGCGAGCCATCCATGGCCCACGCCACCCCAGGGGACACTCAAGCCTTTGCCTTGGCATTCATGATTTCCGGCAGATCGGTTTCGGTGGTGATCTGCGGGAAGTGCGCCCGCTCCATGCGCCGGATAGCGAAATGCATCCAGGTCAAGGCAATCGCGACCAGCACGAACAGCAGCATGAAGCAGCTGGTCCAGACACCGATCCAATCATTGAGGGCACCGAACACGATGGGCAGGACGAAACCACCCAGGCCACCGATCATGCCAACCACACCCCCCACGGCGCCAACGTTGTCCGGGTAGTACACCGGAATATGCTTGTAAACCGCTGCCTTGCCAAGTGACATGAAGAACCCGAGCACGAACACCAACGCGGTAAAAGGCACCAATCCGATCGCCAGGGTGAACTCGATGGGCCCATGGATGCCTTTCACGACATAGTGTGTGTCAGGGTAAGACAGGATGAAGCAGCACACTGCCGACACCCCAAAGGTCCAGTACATCACTTTGCGGGCGCCCACCTTGTCACTGAGCCAGCCACCGACGATGCGGAACAGCGAGGCCGGGATCGAATACATGGCGGCAATCTTGCCGGCGGTTTTGACATCCAGCCCGTAGGCTCCGGTGAGATAGTGCGGCAGCCACAGGGCCAGCGCCACGAACGCACCGAACACGAAGAAGTAGTAAAGCGAAAACCGCCAGACCTGGATGTTCTTCAGTGGCTTGAGCTGGTCAAGGAAGGGCTGCGCCTTGATCTGACCGGCAGCCCGGCGCGCCTGATCGGGATCTTCGCTGGTCAACAGGAAGAACAGCACCGCCGTCACCGCCAGCGCGATTGCCCAGATCTGGGCAACCCCTTTCCAGCCAAGGGCCACCATCACCAGCGGCGCGATCAGTTTGGTCACCGCCGCACCGATGTTGCCCGCACCAAAAATACCGAGCACGGTCCCCTGCTTCTCTTTGGGAAACCATTTGGACACATAGGGAATCCCGACCGCGAAGCCGCCACCGGCCAGCCCGACCAGCAGCGCCATCGCCAGATACCCGGTATAGCTGCTCATGAACGTCAAGCCCCAGGTGGCCACGGCCGCGCAGAGCATCAACACGGTGAACACCCGGCGACCACCAATCTGGTCAGTCCAGATGCCAAGAAACAGACGGGTCAGCGACCCGGTCAGGATCGGGGTCGCAACCAGCAGCCCGAACTGGGTTTCATTGAGGCCAAGATCTTTCTTGATCTGGATGCCAATGATCGAAAAGATCGTCCACACCGCAAAGCAGACGGTAAAGGCAAACGTGCTGCTCCATAACGCGATCTGCTGCTGGGCCGGTGAAACCGGAAGATTCCGGTCATTTGCTGCGACATGTGTCGCCATGGCAGTCACTCCTTAGCTTGGGTCGAAATCCTCAAGCCCGCTCACCGGATAGCGCTCGGCAAGCAGGCGCAAATAGTGATGAATGGCGTTCTGCCGGGCCTGGGTTTCAAGGTAGGCAGCAATCCGGCTGGCTGCTTCGCTGTACTCAAGCGGCTCACCTCGCTCGATGGCATCCACCTGGACCACGTGGTGGCCCCAGCGCGACTCGACCGTCAACCCGGCCAGCCCCGGCTTGAGCATGAACAACTGGCGCTCGAACTCGGGGGTGGTATCACCGCGCTCGATCCAACCCAGCTCGCCCCCTGCATCACGCGATGGACAGGCGGAGTGGCGCATGGCCAGCTCGGTGAAACGCTCCGGGTGCTGACGCAACTCGGCGATCAAGGTTTCACCCAGCTCCCGCGCACGCGCACGGGCATGGACATCCCCCGGTGGCGCCGCCAGCAGGATGTGGCGCGCCCGGATCCGGTCCGGATGATGCAGGCGCTGGCGGTTCTGCTCGAAATAGCGCCGGCAGGCGTCTTCGTCCGGAATCGGAACCGTCACCTCACGTTCGAGCAGGAGCCGGATGCAGGCTTCCTCGTGGGATTCACCTGCCTCCGGCTGCGCCTGATCGGCAATCCCCAGACGCTCGATCTCACGTCTGAGCAGCTCGCGCACCACTAGCGCCCGCGCAGCAGCCGCTCGAACGGCATGGGGATTGGGACCACGGTGGTACTGCATTTCGCGTGCAATTTCCGCTTCGCTGATCAGGGTGTCTCCCACCTTGACCCAAGCAGGTGCCGGCCCAGGCAGGGAGCGGGCCGAGGTGTCGTGATCCGCATGGACGCTTTCCTGCGCGGCCTCGGACAACGCCCCTGAATCCATGACGATCGGAATTGCACGCGACATGACATCACCGTCCGTAGTAATCAAGCGGGGCCTGACGCTTGCGAACGACCTGATAGGGCCGAGTCAGATAGGACAGCGGGATCGACCAGATGTGCACCAGGCGGGTGAACGGGAAGATCAGGATCAGCACCATTCCGAGAAACACATGGGCTTTGTAGATCCAGTGGGCATCGGCGATGTAGTCAGCCGCACCGGGGCGGAATGTCACGATGTGCTGCGCCCACTCGGCCAGCTTCATCATCTGCCCGCCATCCAGATGCCCGGCGGACACGAAGATCGAAGACAGGCCCAGGATCAACTGCACATAGAGCAGAACCAGCACGACGATATCGCGGGTCGCCGACGTCGCCCGAATGCGTGGATTGAACAGCCGGCGCAGCAACAGGATGGTCAACCCGATGAAGGCAAACACACCGAAGAAGCCACCGGCGACCATTGCCAGGATCTGCTTCTGACCCGCACTGATGACGTGCTCGTACAGTGCATGCGGCGTCAGCAGCCCCACGAAATGCCCCAGCAAGATGGCAATCACGCCGACATGGAACCAGTTGCTGCCTAGCCGCATCCATTGACCGGAAAGCAACTGGCTGGAACCTGTCCGCCAGGTGTAGGCAGCATGATCGAAGCGGGCCCAGCTGCCGATCAGGAAAACCGCCAGCGCCAGGTACGGAAAGATCTGGAAACAGAAGTAATTGAGTGCGTTCATGTCTTCACCTGGCTGGTGCCGAATCCATCAGTGTCGAAGTGGGATAAGATGCCGGCCGTGCGGCGGAGAATCGTGACGGAGGCTGACAATCGTCCTCTGGAGCCTGTACGCCGAAGCGAACCGCCTCCTCCTCCCACACCGCATCCATTGCCTCTGGCGTGTCATCGCGAGCCTCACTGGCAACCCGTCGCCGCATCGGCTCAAGTTCGACCCGCCCCTGGGCCAACTCGACCAGCGTTTCCAAAAGCTGCGCATAGGGGCTTGCCCGTTCCACAGCACGTGCCGCCAGCAGTTCGAGGATATGGCCGATGTGATGCAACCAGTCGGCCACTTCCGCGGCCGGACGCTGCGACAGGAATTCCAGGACCACTGGCAGGTAGTCCGGCAACTCACGGGTATCCAGCTCGAAACCGGCACGCCGGTAGGTTTCGACCAGATCCACCATGGCCTGCCCACGATCCCGTGACTCACCATGGATATGTTCAAACAGCAACAGGCTCATCGCCCGACCACGATCGAACAATGCCAGCCAGCGTTCCTGAGCCTCCATGGGATCGAGCGCAAGCAAATCCTCGACAAACGCCGACAACTGGGCGGCACGCCCCGACGGCAGCTCGACCTCGGTCAACGCAGCACGCAGCGCCTCGCTACGCTGCCAAAGCTCGTCACGTGGATAGTCCAGCAACAAGCCGATCAGCTTGAGCGCTTTCATGCGATCTCCCGTTCCGGTCTCTGCCGTGCCGGCGGCACCTGGTAGGTGGTGTTGGGACGACCACCGAACAACGCCTCCGCCGGCGACGCTGGCGAGCAGCCATTGCCAAAGCTGAAGCCGCAACCGCCACGCTCACCAAAAGCATCATTGGCGTATTCGCGATGCGCCGTCGGCACCACGAAACGATCCTCGTAGTTGGCGATGGCCAGATAGCGGTACATCTCCTCGGCCTGGGCCACGGTCAGGCCGACCCGGGTCAGGATTTCGCTGTCCTCGATCCCGTCCACGTTCATCGCCCGCCGCCAGGCACGCATCGCCAGCATGCGTTCCAGCGCACGCACCACCGGCGCCTCATCACCGGCCGTGAGCATGTTGGCCAGATAGCGCACTGGGATGCGCAGCGATTTCACATCGGGAATTTCGCCGTTCTTGCCGATACGGCCAGCATCGGCTGCAGACTGGATCGGTGACAGCGGCGGCACGTACCAGACCATCGGCAGCGTGCGGTATTCCGGATGCAGCGGCAAGGCCAGTTTCCAGTCGACTGCCAGCTTGTACACCGGCGAACGCACAGCCGCCTCCAGCCAGCTGTCCGGAATCCCTTCGGCCCGCGCTGCGGCGATCACCTCGGGGTCACGTGGATCCAGGAACAGATCCAGATGCGCCTGGTAGAGATCCTTTTCCGATGCCGTGTTGGCCGCTTCGGCGATCTTGTCGGCGTCGTACAACAGCACACCCAGATAGCGGATACGACCCACGCAGGTTTCCGAGCATACCGTCGGTTCACCCATTTCGATGCGCGGGTAGCAGAAGATGCACTTCTCGGACTTACCGGTCTTCCAGTTGTAGTAGATCTTCTTGTACGGGCAGCCCGACACGCACATCCGCCAGCCGCGGCACTTGTCCTGGTCGATCAGGACGATGCCGTCCTCCTCGCGCTTGTAGATCGCACCGGAAGGACACGAGGCCACACACGCCGGATTGAGGCAGTGCTCACACAGGCGCGGCAGATACATCATGAAGGTCTTTTCGAAGGCGCCATAGATTTCCTTCTGTACGCCATCGAAGTTGCTGTCGCGCGAGCGCTTGGCAAACTCGGTCCCCAGGATTTCCTCCCAGTTCGGACCCCAGTGGATTTTTTGCATCCGCTGCCCGGTGATCAGCGAACGCGGGCGGGCGGTGGGCTGATGCGCCCCTTCTGGGGCTTCGTGCAGGTGGTGGTAATCGAAATCAAACGGCTCGTAATAGTCGTCGATCTGCGGCAGATCGGGATTGGCAAAGATTTTTGAAAGCAGCCGGAAGCGCCCTCCCGCCTTGAGCTGCAACTTGCCGCTGGCGGTACGAACCCAGCCACCGTTCCACTTCTGCTGGTTCTCCCATTCCTTGGGGTACCCAATGCCGGGCTTGGTTTCGACGTTGTTGAACCAGGCGTACTCGACACCCTCCCGGCTGGTCCAGACGTTTTTACAGGTGATCGAACAGGTGTGACAACCGATGCACTTGTCCAGGTTGAGCACCATTGCGATCTGGGCACGGACTTTCATCACGCCATCTCCTTGCTGGCCGCCGGCACCGTTTCACCGTCCAGCCATTCGACCTTGTTCATCTTGCGGACGATCACCAGTTCGTCACGATTGGTGCCGACCGTTCCGTAGTAATTGAAGCCGTAGCTGAGCTGGGCATAGCCGCCAATCATGTGGGTCGGCTTGACCACGACACGGGTGACCGAGTTATGGATACCACCCCGGGTGCCGGTGACCTCACTGCCAGGCGTGTTGATGATGCGTTCCTGGGCGTGATACATCATGGCGATGCCCGGCATGATGCGCTGACTCACCACGGCGCGTGCAGCGATCGCGCCATTGACGTTGAACAGCTCGATCCAGTCGTTGTCCTCGATTCCGGCAGCCCGGGCATCATCCTCGGACAGCCACACGATCGGCCCGCCACGCGACAGCGTCTGCATGATCAGGTTGTCGCTGTACGTACTGTGGATACCCCACTTCTGGTGCGGCGTGATCCAGTTCAGGACGATCTCGCGGTTGCCATTGGGCTTCTTGCCAAGGATGGGCCGCACCGTCTTGGTGTCGACCGGCGGCCGGTACCCCATCAGCGCCTCGCCGAATGCACGCATCCATTCGTGATCCTGATAGAACTGCTGCCGACCGGTCAGGGTGCGCCACGGGATCAGCTCGTGGACATTGGTGTAACCAGCGTTGTAGCTGACGTTCTCATCCTCCAGCCCGGACCAGATCGGCGAGGAAATGATCTTGCGCGGCTGGGCCTGGATGTCGCGGAAGCGGATTGCTTCGTGCTCCTTGCCGACTGCCAGATGGGTATGGTCCCGGCCCGTGAACTCACCCAGCGACTGCCAGGCTTTGACTGCGACATGGCCGTTGGTCTCCGGTGCCAGGTGCATGATCGCCTCGGCGGCATCGATCGCCGTCTCCAGCCGTGGCCGCCCCTTGCTGATCCCGTCTTCAGTGACCATATGGTTGAGCTTGGCGAGGAACTCGACCTCGTGCTTGGTCTCCCAGCTCAACCCCTTGCCGCCATTGCCCTGCTTGTCGAGCAGCGGCCCTAGCGAGGTGAACTTCTTGTAGAGATTGGGGTAGTCACGCTCAACCACCGCCATGGCCGGCGCCGTTTTGCCAGGGATGAGTTCGCACTCTCCCTTCTTCCAATCGGTCACGCCCAGCGGCATGGCGATTTCACCCGGAGTGTCGTGCAGGATCGGGGTCAGCACCAGATCCTTCTCGACCCCCAACACGCCAGGCGCCAGCTCGCTCACCGTGCGGGCGATGCCCTTGAAGATCTCCCAGTCACTGCGCGCCTCCCAGGCCGGATCCACCGCCTTGGAAAGCGGATGGATGAAGGGATGCATGTCGGAAGTGTTGAGATCGTCCTTCTCGTACCAGGTGGCCGTCGGCAGCACGATGTCGGAATACAGCGCCGTCGTGCACATGCGGAAGTCGAGCGTGACCAGCAGATCCAGCTTGCCTTCCGGCGCCTCGTCGCGCCACTTCACTTCCTCCGGCTTGGCGGCACCGCGCTCACCCAGATCCTTGCCCTGCAACCCATGGCGGGTGCCGAGCAGATGTTTGAGCATGTATTCGTGGCCCTTGCCCGAGCTGCCCAACAGGTTGGAACGCCAGATAAACAGATTGCGCGGGAAGTTCTCCGGCGCATCCGGGTCGGCGTAGGCGAAATCGAGGCTGCCGTCCTTGAGCTTGCCGACCGCATAGTCCACCGGCGCGACTCCAGCCCGCTCGGCTTCACGCACCAGGGTCAACGGATTGGTATTGAGCTGCGGGATGGCAGGCAACCAGCCCATGCGCACGGCACGCAGGTTGAAGTCGACCAGCGACCCCTTGTATTTGCCAGGGTCGGCCAGTGGGCTGAGGATTTCCTCGACGCCCAGCTTTTCGTACCGGTACTGAGACGAGTTGAAGTACCAGAAGCTGGTACCGTTCATCTGCCGCGGCGGCTTGCTCCAGTCCAGCCCGAAGGCCACCGGGAGCCAACCCGACTGCGGGCGCAGCTTTTCCTGACCGACGTAATGCGCCCAGCCACCGCCACTCTGACCGACGCAGCCGCACATCACCAGCATGTTGATCAGGCCGCGGTAGTTCATGTCATTGTGGAACCAATGGTTCATCGCGGCGCCGACGATGATCATGGCCCGCCCACGGGTCTTGTCGGCAGTGCGGGCGAATTCGCGTGCGATCTGGATCACGTCGCCGCGCGGTACGCCGGTGATTTTTTCCTGCCAGGCCGGCGTGCCGGGCACATCGTCGTCATAGCTGGCTGCGACGTTAGGCCCGCCAAAACCACGATCCACCCCGTACTGGGCCAGCAACAGGTCATAGACGGTTGTGACCAGCCATTCCTTGCCATCCGCCAGCGTCAGACGCTTGACCGGGATATTGCGCTCCAGCACTTCGTCGAACTTGCTGCCGGTCCAGAATCCGTGCTCGACGCCACCGAAGTACGGGAAGCTGACGGCTTCGATGCCATCGGCGATGTCCTTCATGCTCAGACGCAGGCGGGTATCACGGCCAGCGCTGTCTTTTTCCTCGATGTTCCACTTGCCTTTTTCGCCCCAGCGGAAACCGACCGAGCCACGCGGCACCACGATCTCCCCGCTCAGCTCGTCATAGGCCAGCGTCTTCCATTCCGGGTTGTTGTGCTCACCGAGGTTGCCGAGGTCACTGGCGCGCAGGAACCGCTCGGGCACCAGCCGGCCGTCTGCACGTTTCTCCAGCCGTACCAGCATCGGCATGTCCGAATACTGCCGGCAGTAGTCGGTGAAGTACTGCGACGGCGACTGCACGTGGAACTCCTTGAGGATGACGTGCCCGAACGCCATCGCCAGTGCCGCGTCGGTGCCCTGCTTGGGATGCAGCCAGTGATCGGTGAGCTTGGCCACCTCGGAATAATCCGGCGTGATGGCCACCGTCTTGGTGCCGTTGTAGCGCGCCTCGGTAAAGAAATGTGCGTCCGGCGTGCGCGTCTGCGGGACGTTGGAGCCCCAGGCGATGATGTAGCGGCTGTTGTACCAGTCGGCCGACTCCGGCACGTCGGTCTGCTCACCCCACACCTGCGGGCTGGACGGCGGCAGATCGCAATACCAGTCGTAGAAGCTCAGGCAGGCGCCTCCCAGCAGGGAAAGATAGCGCGCGCCAGCGGCATAGCTGACCATCGACATCGCCGGAATCGGCGAAAACCCCACCACCCGGTCGGGGCCCCAGCGCTTGACCGTGTACAGGTTGGCGGCCGCGATGATCTGGTTGACTTCATCCCAGGTCGAACGCACAAAGCCACCCATGCCACGCTTGCTCTTGTAGCTTTTGGCCTTCTGCGGATCCTCGACGATGGAGGCCCAGGCCTCGACCGGACTCAGGGTCTTGCGCGCCTGCCGCCACAGCTTCAGCAACGCCGAGCGCACCAGCGGATACTTGACACGATTGGCGCTGTACAGATACCAGGAATAGCTGGCACCACGCGGACACCCGCGCGGCTCATGGTTGGGCAGATCGGGCCGGGTGCGCGGGTAATCAGTCTGCTGCGTCTCCCAGGTCACCAGACCGTTCTTGACATACACCTTCCAACTGCACGAGCCGGTGCAGTTCACACCATGGGTGGAGCGCACGATCTTGTCGTACTGCCAGCGACGCCGATAACTGTCCTCCCAGGACCGATCCTGGCGCTTGGCTACGCCATGCCCGTCAGCAAAAGGCTCGTCTGCCGGCTTGAGAAAGTTGAGTCGATCAAGGAAATAGCTCATGTCAGGTCATCCCGGGATCACAGCTGAAAACAGGCATAAGGCACACGCAAAGCGGCACAGGGTCAGCACGGCGCCTCGGCACCCTTGCGGAAGTACCACCACCAGGTGATGGCGATACAGGTGACATAGAAGGCGATGAATCCATACAGCGCCGCTTCCGGGCCTCCGGTCATGGCAATCGAGGTGCCATAGCTCTTGGGAATGAAGAACCCGCCATAGGCACCGATGGCCGAGGAGAACCCGATCACTGCCGCCGACTCGATCCCGGCCTGACGGGCCGCCTGCTTGAGGTCGCCTCCTTTGGCCGCAGCCTCCCGCTCGATCTGATTGCGGAAGATGATGGGAATCATCCGGAACGTACTGGCATTGCCAATCCCGGTCAGGATGAACAGCAGCATGAACATGGCCATGAAGCCGAAGAAATTGCCGCCGGAAGCCCCGCTGGGCAGGAAATACAGAACCCCGAACACCGCGGCCACCATCAACACGAACACCCAGAACGTGAGGAAGGCGCCGCCCAGCTTGTCGCTCATCCAGCCGCCCACCGGACGCGCCAGCGCACCGACCAGCGGGCCAAGGAAGGCATAGGTCAGGGCATTGACCTCGGGGAACTGGGTCTTGATCAGCATCGGGAAGCCCGCCGAATAACCGATGAAGCTGCCGAACGTGCCGATATAGAGCCAGCACATCAGCCAGTTGTGCTTGCGGCGGAAGATCACGGCCTGATCGGAAAAATTGGAGCGCGCACTGGCCAGATCGTTCATCCCGAACCATGCCGCCAGGGTGCACGCCACCAGGAACGGTAGCCAGATGAAGCCGGCGTTCTGCAGGTAGAGCTGCTCACCGTCCTTGGTCACCTGCGGGCCACCCGCAAGAGCACCGAACACCGCCGTGGAAATCACCAGCGGGATCACGAACTGGGTGACCGAAACCCCCAGGTTGCCCAGCCCCGCATTCATGCCCAGTGCATAGCCCTGCTTGGCCTTGGGATAGAAGAACGAGATGTTGGACATGGACGAGGCAAAATTGCCGCCGCCCAACCCACAGAGGATCGCAATGGCCACGAACTGCCAGTAAGGCGTCGTAGGATCCTGTACCGCAATCCCGAGCCAGGCCGCCGGGATCATCAGCGACGCCGTGGAAATCGCAGTCCAGCGCCGACCGCCGAAAATCGGCACCATGAACGAATAGAAGATTCGCAGGGTGGCGCCCGACAGACCCGGCAACGCGGTCAACCAGAACAACTGGTCAGTGGTGAAATTGAAACCGACCTTCGGCAGGCTGACCGTCACCGCCGAAAACATCATCCACACCGCAAACGCCAGCAGCAGGGCCGGGATCGAGATCGCCAGGTTACGGTTGGCGATCCGGCTGCCGGTTTGCGCCCAGAAGTCAGGATCCTCTGGTCGCCAGTCCTCGATGAGATAACCGCTGCTGCGGGGCTTGTTCGTCACTTGGGCGCTCATGGCAGGTAGCCTCAGGTTGCAGTGAAAGCCTTTCCGAAGCAGGGCAACGCCCTGCTCCCGACACGCCACCAGCATGTGCCCCTTACGGTTGCGTTGTCTGCATAAGTTCAAACACCTTTGGCACTCCTTCGAAGCAGGAGGAGCGCCATGCAAGTGCACCATGCCGGGTACCGAATCCGGGGGTTCTATCGAATAGCCGCCTTGGGTCATCTTTGGGCAATGACCCCCAAAGACGCTCAACGAAGGCTGCACATCCTGCGCTTCTGGGACACACACGGCCTCGAAGCCACCCAAGACGCCTTCGACGTGTCCCGGCGCACGCTCTACCGGTGGAAGCAGGCCCTGCGCGAACAGGGCGGCAATCCCGCCGCCTTGGCCGCTCGATCCTGCGCG
>NZ_FQUK01000067.1 GCF_900129205.1 Thermomonas hydrothermalis
CAGCAGCAGGAAATCACGGATCCCCACCTCGAATGAGACCTTCAGATCGAACAGCGCCCAGAGGAGCCCCGTTACCGCGATACAGAGAAAGCCGCCCGCCACCGGCTCGGGGATCGAATAGCGGCGCAGAAGATCAATGTTCAGGGTCAGGATCTTGCCCGCGATCAGCAAGACCACGGCAAGATTGAAGGAATGGAAGGGATGAACCGTAAAGAAGGTCACGCGGCGGCGCCTGTCAGAATGCTGTCAACTGATGTTGATTCCGCTTTGCCCCGGATCCGCCTTCCGGTCAAGGGCGGGGCCCCGCGCCTGCCTCAGGCGGTGGTGTGAAATCCGTTATCGGCATAGACCACCGATCCGCTCATGGGACTTGCGGCCTCGGTTGCCAGAAAGGCCGCCAGCGTACCGATCTCTTCGATGCTTACCAGTTTTCCCCCAGGCGTACGGGCGCGAATCTTATCCATCAGCGCATCGAACCGGTCGATCCCCGAGGCGGCGCGGGTCTTGACCGGACCGGTTGAAAGCGAAAAGGCACGAATCCCTTCGCCCGCCAGATCGGCCGCCGCATAGCGGACCGAAGCCTCCAGCGCGGCCTTTACCGGACCCATGAGGTTGTAATTCTCGACCACCCGATCCGCGCCGTAAAAGCTGACCGTGATCAGCGAACCACCCGCCTGCATCAAAGGCCGCGCCAGCCGCGCCATGCGCAGGAAGGAGTGGCAAGAGATATCCATCGCCATCGCAAAACCTTCGGCCGAAGCGTTGACAACGCTGGTGTGCAGATCCTCGCGCGGGGCGAAGGCGATGGCATGAAGCAGAAAATCAAGCCGCCCCCATTCAGCGGTAATTCGGTCAAACACGGCTTCCAACTGGCCGGGTTCACGCACATCGCAAGGAAGGAACAGCGTCGCACCCACTTCCTGCGCCACGGGTTCGACCCATGGCCGGGCCTTTTCATTAAGAAAGGTCAGCGCCAGCTCTGCCCCCGCCGCGCGAAAGGCCCTGGCGCAACCGGCGGCGATGCTGGCCTCATTCGCCACGCCAACCACGAGGCCGCGTTTGCCTTTCAGATCAATCATGTCGCTGCCTCTACGCTGACGGCCTCCTGGGCGATGATGCTTTCCTCATCGGTCGGAATGACAAGAAGCTGCACCCGGCTGGCGGCGGTGCTGATCCTGCGCGCCCCTGCTTCATTGGCATCGGGGTCAAGCTCTGCCCCAAGCCAGGCCAGCCGCGCGGCGACACGGGCGCGGATACCGGGCTGATGCTCGCCGATTCCTGCCGTGAAGACCAGCGCATCGATCCCGCCCATGCTGGTCGCCAACCGTGCCACCTCGCCCGCGATGCGCAGGCAAAAGAGGTCGATCGCCTCGGCAGCCTCTGGGCGCGTGCTGGCCATCAGCTCGCGGATGTCAGCCTCGAAACCCGACACGCCCAGAAGGCCGCTTTCACGATAGAGCATGGTCTCGACCTGTTTCAAGCTTTGCCCCATTTCGCCCATCAGATGCAGGATCACGCCGGGGTCCAGCGCACCCGAACGCGTCGCCATCGGGATGCCGTCCAGCGTCGAAAACCCCATCGAGCTGTCGATGCTCTTGCCGCCCCGGATCGCACAAAGGCTTGCGCCGCTGCCCAGATGTGCGGCGACCACCTTTGCATCGGTGGCCAGATCGCCCAGTTGCCCGGCGATATAGCGGTAGGAGAGACCATGAAAGCCATAGCGCTTGATCCCCTGATCATAAAGCGCGCGCGGCAGGGCAAAGCGGCGGATCAGGGGCGGGTTGGTGGCATGAAACGCCGTGTCGAAAGAGGCTGTCTGTGGCACATCGGGGTAAAGCCCCCGCATCGCCCGGATCAGCGCAAGGCTTTGCGGCTGATGCAGCGGCGCAAGCCGCGCCAGCGCGTCGATCTGCGCGATCACCTGATCGGTGATCCGGGCTGGTCCTGTGAAGACATCGCCGCCATGCACAACCCGATGGCCGATCACCGCAAGGCGCGAAAGATTGAAATGCCCGGCCAGCCAGGCAAAAGCCTGGTTCAGCACGGCTGTCAGATCGCCGGGATCCGCTGTGATCGGGCCTGAAAAGGTCTTGCCCTCGCGCGTCAGGCGCACTTCGAAAGGCTCATCGCGGAAATCGATCACGCCCGAGGCCAGCGGGCGCGGCGCGGCGGCCTCCAGTGCGTAAAACCCCAGCTTGATAGTCGAGGATCCGGTGTTGAATGTCAGGATCAGATCGCGGGTCACGCCTTCCCCTCCGCTTTGCGGACCGCGACCAGCTTGGCCAGCGCAGCCGAGGCGATGCGGGCCGATAAAGGATCCGCCCGGCTTGTCAGAACGATTGGCACCCGTGCGCCCAGAACCAGCCCCGCGGCCGTGGCGCCCGCGAAATAGATCAGCTGTTTGGCAAGCATGTTCCCGGCCTCGAGATCCGGCACCAGAAGAATATCGGCCTCGCCCGCCACCTGCGAGACGATGCCCTTCGTCGCCACCGCCTCGGGGCTGATCGCATTGTCGAAGGCCAGCGGCCCGTCAACCAGCGCGCCCGTGATCTGGCCTCGAGCCGCCATCACCGTCAGCGCGGCGGCATCCAGCGTGGCGGGCATCGTCGCGTTCACTGTCTCGACCGCCGCCAGCACCGCGACCTTCGGCTGATCGCGCCCCAGAAGCCGCATCAGATCGACGGCATTCTGGCAGATGTCGCGCTTATGCTCTAATGTCGGTGCGATATTGATCGCGGCATCGGTGACGATCACCGGCTTGCGATAGGCGGGCACATCCATCGCATAGACATGGCTGATCCGGCGTTCGGTGCGCAGGCCGCCGCTTTTCGAAACCACCGCCGCAAGCAGTTCATCGGAATGCAGGCTGCCCTTGACCAGCACCTGGACCTTGCCACAGGCCGCCAGTTCCACCGCCCGCGCCGCCGCTGCATGGCTGTGCTCTGTCTCCTCGATCCGGAAGCCGTCAAGCGAGACCCCGGCCTCGGCGGCCGCCGCGCGAATCTTTGCGCCGGGACCGATCAGGATCGGGTCAAGCAGGCCTTCGTCGCGCACCTCGATCGCGCCAAGGATCGCGGATTTCGAACATGGATGCACCACCGCCGCCCGCACCGGGGGCAATGCGCGGGCCTCTTCGACAAAGCCCTGCCAGCGCCCCTTCGGCAAGACCACCGCCTCGGGAAGGTCACCCGGCACCCAGGTCACCTGCTCGACCGGGGCCAGCACCAGCGCCTCGCCCGAAAGCACCACCTCGCCCCGCTGATTGCGGGCGGTGGTCGTCAGGCGGACACGGTTCTTGCCCTCGATCAGCTCGGCCACTTCAACTTCGGCGGTGATGGTATCGCCTGGCGAAACCGGCTTGTTAAAGTGGATCTGCTGGTCGAGATAGATCGTCCCCGGCCCCGGCAGGCGGGTGCCCAGCACCGCCGAAATCAGCGCCGCAGTCCACATGCCGTGTACCACGACATGGCCAAACGGCCCATGGGCGGCGAAACCGGCATCCAGATGCACGGGGTTGGCGTCGCCGGAAACAGCGGCGAACAATTCAATATCCTTGGGACCGACGTGGCGGACAAGACTGGCGCGGTCGCCGATTTTCATCTGGTGAAACAGATAGTTGGTCAGAGTGCCGGTCATCTTGTCACCTCTGGAAAACATATGTGCCGGGCGCATCTGCCAGCGCGTTGCCCATTGCGGGCGGCGCGGCGGGGGCACCCGAACGCGCGGCAAGCCAGGCCTGCCAGGGCGTCCACCACGAACCCTCGGTTGCAGGATTGACCTCGACCCAGGTCTCGGGCGGCAAAAGCGCGTCGTCATGGGCGCGGGTCGCCAGCCGGTAGCGGCGGCGCGGGTGACCGGGAGGAGAGACGATCCCCGCATTATGCCCGCCCGACGTCAGCGCGAAAGTCACCTCGCAATCGGTGAACTGGTGGATTTTGTAGACCGACTTCCAGGGTGCGACATGATCGCGCTCGGTCCCGACGGCAAAGATCGGCACCCGGATGTTCTGCAACAGAACTGTCTTGCCCCCGGCGGTGAAGCGTCCCGAAGAAAGCTCATTATTCAGATAAAGCCTGCGCAGATATTCGGCATGCATCCGATAGGGCATCCGGGTGCTGTCGGCATTCCAGGCCATGAGATCATTCATCGCCGTCCGCTCGCCCATCATGTAATCGCGCACCATCCGGGACCAGATGAGGTCATTCGAGCGCAAAAGCTGAAACGCCCCCGCCATCTGATCGGCAGAGAGATAGCCGCGGTTCCACATCATGCTTTCAAGAAGATGCAGCTGGCTTGGGTCGATGAACAACGCAAGCTCGCCCGGTTCGGCGAAATCGACCTGCGCGGCAAGCAGCGTCAGCGAGGCGAGACGCGCGTCCCCCTTCCCCGCCATGGCAGCCGCCGCGATCGACAGCAAAGTGCCACCCAGACAATAGCCGGTGGCGTGGATTTTCTGATCGGGCATTAGACGGGTGATCTCATCCAACGCGGCCATCACGCCCAGCCGGCGATAATCCTCCAGCGTCAGATCACGATCCTCTGCACCCGGATTGCGCCAGGAAATGGCGAAAACCGTGTGGCCCTGCGCCACCAGCCAGCGGATCAGTGAATTCTCCGGGCTGAGGTCGAGGATATAGTATTTCATGATCCAGGCCGGAACGATCAGCACCGGCTCGGGGTACACGGTTTCTGTCGTGGGCGTATACTGGATCAGTTCGATCAGGTGGTTGCGGAAGATTACCTTGCCCGGCGTCACCGCCACATCGCGACCCGGTGTAAAGGCCTCGACACCCTCTGGCGGCTCCTGCCGGATCTGGCGGACGACGTCCTGCAGCCAGTTCTGCCAGCCCTTCACAAGGTTCATGCCTCCGGTAGCCCAGGTCCGTGCCACAACCTCGGGATTGGTAAAAGGGTTGTTCGAAGGCGCACAGACATCAAGGATCTGTTTCGCGGCAAAAGACACCACATCCTCGTGGTGCTTCGTCACGCCCGGAACCTCATGGGTGACGTTATGCAGCCATTGCTGCAGCAGCAGGAAAGCCTGCGACATCCAGCTGAAGGGCGGTTTCGCCCAGGCTTCACCGGCGAAACGGCGGTCGCCCGGCAAGGGCGTGATGACCGGCGCGGCCTGCGGATCCATCGCCGAGGCCATCAGATACGCCATGAGACGCTGCCATTTGCGGCCCGCCTTGACGCCCAGTTCCATCTGCTTGCCCGGTGCCTGCGCCAGATGAAAGGCCCAGTCGACATAGGCCATCATCAGCGAGCCGGGCGAGACCCCGCCGCTGAGCTGTCCCGAGAGCGCCTCTCGTATGCGGTCAACGGCCTGAAAAGCCTCGATGCCAAGGCTTTCATCGCCGGTTGCACCCGAGCCATCTGATTTGGGAGTAAGGGCCATGTCGCGTCTCCAGTCTCCATTTTA
>NZ_FQUK01000018.1 GCF_900129205.1 Thermomonas hydrothermalis
GTTCACTCTGAGCCAGGATCAAACTCTTCACTTAAAGTCTTCGAGGCCAAAGCCTCTAATGCTTCGAAGCGCAAAGCCTGACCAGACCCAATTACTCGCTGTACGTGTACTTGCGTACGAATACAAAGAATTGAGGTTCTGTTCAGACATCTGCTATGGACAACATCCACAGCCAGACGCCCGCACAAGTCACCTGCGCACACTGTCAAAGATCGCAAAGCCAGGCCGCAACGCCTACCTCTCTACCTCAGCGCCGTAGCGCCCGAGGGAGCCCAACATCATACAGGGGTTTTCATGTCTGTCAACACCCTGCGAGGCCGCCTCTCTCCCCCGCCTCAGCCAACACCGCCTCGGCAGGGGCGCGCATCTTAGCCGGACTGTTACTGGTGTCAACCCCTCCCCCATTCATGCAGCGAGCGCGGTGCTGGCTGAATGATCATTCAGCCAGCACCAGACGAACCCGCGCGAAGTTGCGTTTACCGACGGACAGGACACCCTCAAAGCCCGGCTTGAACACGCGGGCTGCGTCCTCGAACACGGCGCCATCGATGCGCACTGCCCGCTCCTTGAGCTTGCGGTTGGCCTCGGAGTTGCTGGGCATCAAGCCTGCCGCAACCAGCAATGCGGCAATCCGCAGACCATCAGCGGGGACAGCGACATCGCGAAGTGGCAGCGCCGCCACATCGCCCTCACCCCGGACCGCGGCATGCCAGCCGGCCACTGCCTGCTCGGCCTGCGCCGCACCATGGAAGCGTGCCGCCAGTTCACGCGCCAGCCGCAGCTTGATGTCACGCGGATTGCACTGCCCCGCTTCGACCTCCGTGCGCAGCCTGCGCGCCTCATTGATGCCGATGTCGAAGCTCAGCAACTCGATCCACTTCCACATCAAGTCGTCACCGATCTTCATGGTCTTGGTGACGATGTCGATGGCCGGCTCGTTGATGCCGATGTAGTTGCCCAGTGACTTGCTCATCTTGTGCACGCCATCCAGCCCTTCCAGCAGTGGCATGGTGAGCACGATCTGCGGCGGCTGCCCGTAGTGTTCCTGCAGTGCCCGCCCCATCAGCAGATTGAACTTCTGGTCGGTGCCACCCAGCTCGACATCGGCCTTGAGCGCCACCGAGTCATAGCCTTGCACCAGCGGGTAGAGGAACTCGTGGATGGCAATCGGCTGCTGCGCGGCATAGCGTTTGGCGAAGTCGTCACGCTCGAGCATGCGCGCCACCGTGTGCTGACCGGCCAACCGGATCATGTCGGCTGCCGTCATCGCACCGAACCATTCGCTGTTGAAACGCACCTCGGTGCGTGCCGGGTCGAGCACCTTGAACACCTGCTCGGCGTATGTTTTCGCATTGGCCTGCACGTCTTCGCGCGAGAGCGGCTTGCGGGTGGCGCTCTTGCCGGTGGGGTCGCCGATCATGCCGGTGAAGTCGCCGATCAGAAAGATCACCTGATGGCCAAGCTCCTGGAACTGCCGCATCTTGTTGAGCAGCACGGTGTGGCCGAGGTGTAGATCCGGCGCGGTCGGATCGAACCCCGCCTTGATCCGCAGCGGCCGCCCCTGCGCCAGACGCGCCTTGAGTTCTTCCTGCTTGAGGATCTCCTCGCTACCACGGGCGATCAGGGCAAACGCCGAGGCGACGTCGGTGGATACAGATTCAGACACGGACAAGCTCTCCAGCGGCGGATCAGGCGCCGCATTCAGGGTTGCAGGGGTAAGCGTTAATCACGCGTTAAACCGTGAAACCGAAAAACTTTCGGAGATTCAACGGGTTGACGCATGTTCCACGCACGTCTATGGTAGCGCCTCATGCGTGCGAGGACGCGGGGAACGATGATATGACGGAATCCAATCACGACGCGGTGCGTCGAGGCAATCTCGAACGTGCCCGCGTCAATGCGGACCGCCCAGTCAAAGCGTCAACCTCCCATCCCTTCAAAGGCCGCTGGTCGCGCCGGCAATGGGCGCATGCCAGTGTGCTGACAACCATGGCCGTGCTCCTGGCCAGCATCGTCCCCGGCTTCTCCAATCTACTCACCTCGCCGACCGCGCCACGGGCGCAATGGACGACGATGCAGCTCAGCCTGCCCAAGCTGAGCCGCGCTCGGATCAGTCCGACCGATGATCACTGGCAGACGGTCACCCTCAAGCCCGGTCAGACCTTGAGCGGCGTATTCGAGGAGCTGGGCATCCCGTACGACCAGCTAGAACGGGTGATGCAGCACCCCAAGATCAAGCCCACGCTGCGTAAGCTGCGCCCTGGCACGCAATTGAGCTTCAACCTGCCGGCCGATGGCAGCGTGCGGGCGATGCGCCTGGAGCCTGGCCCGGGCATCGGGGATACCCCGATTGAGCTGGAATTCGATGGCGATGCCCTGCGTGAGCGCGCCGTGCCGGTGGAGATCACCACCCGCACCGTGGTACTGACCGGTGAAGTCGGCAAGTCGCTGTTCGCCTCGGCGCGCAAGCTGGGCTTAGGCAGCGCCCAGATCAACCAGCTCACCGATGAGATGTTCAAGTACGACATCGACTTCGATTCCGACCTGAGCGAAAACGACCGCTTCAGCGTGGTCGTTGACCAGACCTGGAAGAACGGCCAGCTGGTCCATACCGGCCCGGTTCTGGCCGCCACCTTCACCGTCGATGGCAAGGTCAAGAGCGCGTTCCGCTTCGTACGCGACGGCAAGCCCGAATACTTCACCGCCGATGGGCGCTCGCTGCGTCGGCCGTTCATCCGCATGCCGATTCCATACGCCCGCCTGACCTCCGGGTTCGGTGGTCGCAACCATCCGGTGCTGGGCACGTTCCGCATGCATAAGGGCGTGGACTATGCCGCTGCGCCCGGCACACCGATCCAGGCTGCGGGCGATGGCCGGGTGGCCTTCGTCGGCCGCCAGGGCGGGTATGGCAACGTGGTGATCCTTGACCACGGTGGCGGCAAGACCACGCTGTACGCCCATATGTCGCGCTTTGCCAAGCTGCGGGTCGGCCAGCGGGTGACGCAGGGCACGGTGATCGGCTATGTCGGCAGCACCGGGCTGGCCACGGGCCCGCATCTGCACTACGAATTCCGCGTCAACGGCGTGCACATGAACCCGCTGAAGATGACGCTGCCGCCGCCGGCACCGCTGTCGGGTGCGGATCTGGTCGCCTTCAAGAACGAAACCCGGCGCGCGCTGGACAAGATCCACGAAGTCGAAGACGTGGTGTTCCAGCTCGACGGCGACCGAGTTGCCAGTGCCACACCGAAGCATGCTGCGTCATCCCGCAAGAAGGGCTGATCGCGTTGCCGTGATGCGATACTGCGCGGCATGTCCGCGCCCACTGCCCACAACGGCCTGTTCCTTGGCCTGATCTCCGGCACCAGCGTCGATGGCATCGACGCCGCGCTGGTGCACTTCGATGACACCAGCGCCCACGCCCGCCCTACCCTGCGTTTCGGGCGAACCTATCCGTGGCCGCCTGCCTTGCGGGAACGGCTCATCATGCTGGGCCAGGAAGCGCATGCGATCACGCTCGATGAACTGGGCGCGCTTGATGTCCAGATCGGGCGCGCATTTGCTGACGCGGCGCTGCACGCCATTCGTGATGCCGGGCTGACGCCAGAGGCGGTCACCGCGATCGGCTCGCATGGCCAAACGCTGCGCCACCGCCCGCATGGGCCGGTGCCATTCACCCTGCAACTGGGCGACGCGCATGTGATCGCTGAGCGTTGCGGCGTGCCGGTGGTCGCCGATTTTCGGCGTCGCGACGTGGCGGCTGGCGGGCATGGCGCGCCGCTGGTGCCGGCATTCCACGCCGCAGTGCTGCACGATCCGGGTGAGGACCGCGCAGTGCTGAACCTGGGCGGCATCGCCAATCTCACTCTGTTGCCCGCCCAGGGCAGCGTGCGCGGCTTCGACACCGGCCCCGCCAACGGCCTGCTGGATGCCTGGTGCCTGCGTCACACTGGCCAGCCGTTCGATGCCGGCGGCGGCTTCGCCGCCCAGGGCAGCGCCATCCCGACATTGCTGGCACGCCTTCTGGAGGATCCGTGGTTTGCGTTGCCTCCCCCCAAATCCACTGGCCGCGACCACTTCCACCTCGGCTGGGTGGAGGCCGCCTTGCATGGCCAGGAACACCCTGCCGACGTCCAGGCCACCCTGCTGCACTTGAGCGTCCGCACCATCGTCGCAGCATTGCAGGCCACCCAGCCGCACACCCGGCGGTTGATCGTCTGCGGCGGCGGCGTTCACAACCCGGTGCTGATGGCCGCGCTCGCCGAGGCCCTGCCGGGGGTCGTGGTCGAGGCCAGTCGCGCGCATGGGCTGGATCCGGATTTCGTCGAGGCGATGGCCTTCGCTTGGCTGGCACGCGAGCATCTGGCCGGCCGCCCAGGCAACCTGCCGGCCGTGACCGGCGCCAGCGGCCCGCGTGTGCTGGGGGCGCTCTACCCTGCCTGACCTCACTCCCCAGCCGCACCGGCAGTGTCCGCCGCGAACACCCGCTGGCGCAGCACCGGAGTGAGCGCGACGTACAACAGCAGCGCGGGGATCAGCGCCAGCACGGTGATCACGAAATACATGCCGTAGCCGGTGACCATCACGATGCTGCCGGCAAAAAAGCCCAGGATCTTGCCGGGTAAGTTCACCAGCGAGCTCAGCAATGCGTACTGGGTGGCGGTGTGTTCGCGACTGACCAGCGCTGACAGGAACGCCACAGTCGGCGGGCCCAGCATCCCCAAGGTGAAGTTCTCAGCCGAGATCACGGCGGTGAGCACCCAGAGATCGCCTTTGTGCACCATCAGCAGCAGATAGAGCAGATTGCAGCTGCCGCAGACCAGGATCATCAGCCCGAGTGATTTCCACGCCCCCAGCCGGGCCACCAGCGCACCGCCACAGAACACGCCGAGGATGCCCACCCAGACCCCCCAGAGCTTGGTGATCGAACCAATCTGGGTCTTGGTGAAGCCCTGATCGACATAGAACGGGCTCATGATGCCGCCCACCGTGGCCTGCTCCGGAATCTTGAACAGCAGGATGAAGGCCAGCAGGGTCAGCGCCAACGCTGCGCCGTAACGGCGGAAGAAATCGGCAAACGGATCGACCACCGCCTCCACCATCGCCTGCCGCCAGGGCCGTGGCGGCACTGGCACATAGGCGGGCTCCGATGCACGCAGGTTGGCCGCCAGCGGGATCAGCATGGCCGCCGCCATGGTGGCGTACACCAGCGGCCACGGCAGATGGTCCGCCATGATCGCCGCCAGCGCACCGGCCAGGATCAGGCCAAGCCGATAGCCCAGCGAATAGGTCGCCACCAGCGCCCCTTGCGCCTCCACAGGCGCAATCTCGATCCGGTAAGCATCCACCGCGATGTCCTGGGTCGCCCCGAAAAACGCCACCGCCAGGGTGGCGACCACGAACGCTCCTAAGTGAACCGGCGTGATGACAGCCATCGCCACCAGGCCAGCCATCACCCCCAGCTGCGCCGCCAGCAGCCAGCCGCGGCGTCGCCCCAACCGGGAAAATCCGGGCAGGCGCCAATGATCGAGCAGCGGCGCCCAGACGAACTTGAAGGCGTACAGCATGCCGGCGCTGGCGATCATGGTGATGTCCTTGAGCACGATGCCCATGTCCTTCAGCCAGAACGCCAGCGTGCCGGCCACCAGCAGGAACGGCAGCCCGGAGGAAAAGCCGAAGAAAAACATGGTGCGCGCCGCCGGCTGCGCAAATGCCTGCCACACGGCAGGCTTACCTGTCCTCGGCGCACTCATCGGGCGTACTCCACCAGCATCGGTGCATGGTCGGAAAACTTCGGCAGCGGGAAGATCTCGGCGCTGCGGATGCTGGACGCAATCCCCGGCGTGCACAGTTGATAGTCGATCCGCCAACCGACGTTGTTGGCGCGGGCGTTGCCGCGCTGCGACCACCAGGTGTATTCCTCGGCATCCGGCTTGACCACCCGGAATGCGTCTTTCCACCCATAGGCAGGCGGCACGATCAGGCCGTCATGATGCGGATCGGCAATCAGTGAATTGAGCCAGGCGCGTTCGTGCGGCAAGCAGCCGGAGTTTTTCTGGTTGCTGGCCCAGTTCCGGATGTCCTTGCGGGCGCGGACGATGTTCCAGTCGCCGCACAGCACGTACTCACGCCCACTGGCCAGCCACTGATCCAAAATCGGCTTGAGCCAATCCATCACCTGTTCCTTGAACTGCTGCCGTGCTGCGCCTGAGCTCCCGGACGGCAGGTAGAGGCTGACCACCGAAAGCGCACCGAAGCGCGCCTCGATGTAGCGCCCCTCGTCATCGAATGGGGCCCAGCCCAGCGTGGTGCGTACCTCATCCGGCGCGCGGCGACTGTAGATCGCCACGCCGCTGTAGCCTTTCTTGGTGGACGCATCCTTGAACCACGCCATGTAGCCTTCAGGGCGAACGGCGGCATCGCCGAGCTGATGTTCCTGCGCCTTGGTCTCCTGTACGCACAGCACATCCACGTCGTGGCGGCTAAACCAGTCGAAAAATCCCTTGGCCGCAGCCGAACGCAGACCATTGGCGTTGAAGGTAAGGATGCGCATGCGCGATCAAGCTCCGCAAAAAAATCCGTGCAAGCATAGCCCGATCCGCACAGCCACCCGCAGGCATACGGTAGTCTGTTGCCCGCCGGCCCTGCCCGCAGGCCGCACCGGGCCGACAGCCGCCGACGCCCTGTCCTGACACCCCCATCCACAACCATCCATGTCCGACTACCGTCACCGTTTCCTGCACCTGGCCCTGCGCGCCGAGGCGCTGCGCTTTGGCGAGTTCACTCTGAAATCGGGCCGCCGTAGCCCCTATTTCTTCAATGCCGGCCGGTTCGAGTCCGGCGCGGCGCTGGCGGCGCTGGCCGGGTGCTATGCCGATGCGGTGGAAGCCGCCGGGCTGGACTTCGATCTGCTGTTTGGCCCGGCATACAAAGGCATCCCGCTGGCCACCGCCTTAGCCTGCGAATACGCCCGCCGCGGCCGTGACCTGCCACTGGCATTCAACCGCAAGGAAGCCAAGACCCACGGTGAAGGCGGCACCCTGATCGGCGCCGCACTGGCCGGGCGACGCGTGCTGATCGTGGACGACGTGATCACCGCCGGCACCGCGATCCGCGAGGCGCTCAGCCTCATCCGCGCCGCTGGCGGCGTGCCGGCCGGGATCGTGATCGCGCTGGACCGTCAGGAGCGCGTGGACGACACCTCGACTGTCTCTGCTGCCCAGGCCGTCACCGCCGAATACGGCATCCCGGTGATCGCCGTGGCCAGGCTGGATGACCTGCTTGCATTCGTCGGCGAAAGCGCCGACCTTTGCAGCCATCGCGATGCCCTGCTCGCCTACCGCTCGCGCTACGGCATCGCCTGACCGATATCACGACCGCAGGGGACGCCGTCATGTCACGCCACCGCCAACTCAGCTTAACCCTCATGCTTGCGCTGTGCGGCGCCGGCCATGTGCTGGCGCAATCCAACCCGCCACCGCAGAAAAAGATCTACTGCTGGGACGAAAACGGCCACAAGGTGTGCGGTGATGCCTTGCCGGCCGCCGCCGCCGAGCGCGCCCGCACCGAGATCAGCATCAAGAGCGGCCTGCCCACGGCCCATGTCGAGCGGGCGCTGACCGAGGAGGAGCGCAGCGCCGCCCAGCAGGCGGCCGAAGCGGCCCGACGTCAGGCCGAAGCCGAGGCCATGCAGAAACGCCGCGATCTGGCGATGGTGGAGTCGTACATGACCGAAGCCGATCTGCGCCGCGCCTACGGTGAACGTACTGCGCTGCTGGACGAATCCATCAAGACCAGCCAGCTCAGCATCACGACCCTGCATGCCAGCCTGTTGTCCCTGCTGAAGCAGGCGGGGGACCAGGAACTGTCGGGCACCCCGGTTGCGCGCCAGACCACTGAAACCATTCGCGCCCAGCACGCCGAGCTGCTGCGCCAGCGCCAGCTCTTGCAGGCGCAACAAGCCGATCGCGCCGCGCTGGAAAGCGAACTGGCCGATTCCATCCGCCGTTACCGCGAGATGAAGGGCAACACCGCCCAGACGGCAGGCACCGCTACCGCGCCAACTCCGTCTCCTTGACCGCGCCGCCCGCGGCGGGGCAGCGCCCGCCGTGCGGCACCGGCATGCGCTGTGCGCGCCGGATCAGAATG
This sequence comes from Thermomonas hydrothermalis, assembly GCF_900129205.1. Lineage (GTDB taxonomy): Bacteria > Pseudomonadota > Gammaproteobacteria > Xanthomonadales > Xanthomonadaceae > Thermomonas > Thermomonas hydrothermalis. Next base: position 8,149 of record NZ_FQUK01000018.1, read on the forward strand.
GCAACTGCAAACCCGGCTCCAGTTGCAGCAGCTTGTCGCGGAAGGCCTGCTGGATGCGTGCCATCGCGTTGACGCTTTCGGCATCGAACCGCATCACCAGCACGGGCGTGGTATTCGACGCCCGCACCAGCCCCCAGCCGTCCGGCCAGTCCACTCGCACCCCGTCGATGGTGGTCAGCCGCCCACCTTCGAACCCCGCCAGCAGGCGCAGGCGCTCGACGAACTCGTGCGGGTCCTGCCCTTCGGGCAGCTCGACCTTGATCTCCGGGGTGGACACGCCATCGGGCAGGCTCTCGAACACCGCTTCTGGCGGCTCGCCACGCAAGTCAAGGATTTCCAGCAGGCGCGCTGCGGCATAAATGCCATCGTCGAAGCCATACCAGCGCTCGGCGAAGAAGAAATGCCCGCTCATCTCGCCGGCCAGTGCGGCGTCGGTCTCGCGCATCTTGGCCTTGATCAACGAGTGCCCGGTCTTCCACATCAGCGGGCTGCCACCATGCCGCAGGATCTGCGTCGCCAGCCGGCCGGTGCACTTGACGTCATAGACGATCACCGCGCCCGGATTGCGTTCCAGCACATCGGCGGCAAACAGCATCAACAGGCGGTCGGGGAAGATGTTTTTGCCGGCTTTTGTCACCACGCCAAGCCGGTCGCCATCGCCATCGAAGGCAATCCCCAGATCGGCATCGAGCCGTTGCACCATCTGCACCAGGGCATCGAGGTTGTGCGGGTCGCTCGGGTCGGGATGATGATTGGGGAAATGCCCGTCGATCTCGCAGAACAGCGGGGTGACGTCGGCCCCGATCGCGGCCAGCACGCGCGGGCCGATCTCGCCGGCCACGCCGTTGCCGGCATCCACCACCACCTTCAGCGGCTGGCCGATCTGGATGTCGCTGGCGATGCGCTGCACGTAGTCGTCGCTGATGTCGCGCACATCCAGCGAACCTTCCTGATCGGCTTGCAACAGCCGGTCTTCGGCGATGCGGGCGTGTAGATCGCGGATGGCGTCGCCGGCAAGCGTCTCGCCGCCGACCACGATCTTGAAGCCGTTGTACTCCGGCGGGTTGTGCGAGCCGGTGATGGCCACACCGCAACCGGTTCGCAGATGGTAGGTGCCGAAATACACCACCGGCGTCGGCACCATGCCGATGTCGATCACATGACGCCCGGCCTTGCGCAAACCGGCGATCAGCCCCTGGGCGAGGTCAGGCCCGGACAGGCGGCCGTCGCGACCGACCACGATGGTGTCCAGCCCCTGCTCGGCCATCACTGTGCCAATTGCCTGTCCGATCAGCTCGGCCACTCCGGCATCCAGCGAATGCCCGATCACGCCGCGGATGTCGTAGGCGCGGAAAATGCGCGGATCGATCACCACCGGTGCCCGCTCGGCACGTGCGGCGCGGTCATGCTCGCGCGCCTTGGCCGCTGCAGCCGATGCCGGCGCAGATGGTACGTCCAGCTGCAGATCGGCCAGGGTCGGCCCGGCGTCCTCCACCCCCACTCCGGCGCTGGCCTGCATGCGCGGACGCCACCAGAACCAGACCCCACCCGCCAGCGCCAGCAGCAATGCCCCTAGCACGATGGACGGCATGCCATCCAGGCCAAACGGTGCCATCGCCAAGTCGGGGGCCGCCGCGGCGATACGCAGATCGCTGTCGGGCACGCGTGCGCCCATCGCCTCGGCCGAATCCGCCAGACCCGTGTCACCGCGCTCGATCACACTCGCACGCCCCTGGCGCAACGCCAGATACGTCCCTTCCGGCAGGGCCGGCGCCTGTACGCCCGCCTCCAGCCGCCGCAATGGAAGCTCGACATAAGCCACCAGCGGCGGATCGGCCGTGACCGGGGCCGCCAGCGCCAACCAGTGCTGGCCGCGGGCTTGCACGATCCTGCTGCTGGCCTTGCCGCTGGCAAGGGCTTCTTCGACCACCGCCAGGGTGCCGTAACCGCTGCGCGGCAGGCCAGAATAGAGCCCGTCCAGATCTGCCGGCCAAAGCTCGGCACGCGCCACCTCGCTCAACCCCTGACGGAGCTTGGCTTGCGCCGCCTGCCGGTCACCCGCCGCCAGCGCAGCCCGGAACTCGGGCGCATCCAGCTGATGGTGGAAGGCTTGGCGCTGCTCGTTGAGCACCCGCCGCACCGACGCCACCGCATCGTCACGCGCATACTCCAGCCCATGCTGCCGGGTCTCATCGCGCAACCGCAGCCCACCGGCCACCAGACACCACACGCCCAGCACCACCAGCAGCGCAACGAGCCAAGGCAACAGGCGCAACGCCTGTAGCGGGTCTAATCGCAGCGACAATTTCGCCGCGTCGTCCTGTGCATCGTTGTCCTGTTTGCGCCCGATCCCGAACACTGCCATGCGTCTCCCCCGTCAGCGCACGCCGGTGTGGCCAAAACCACCCTCTCCGCGCGCGCTTGTTTCAAAAGTATCCACCACCTGCAATACCGCGCGCACCACCGGCAGCAGCACCAGCTGGGCCACGCGATCCCCCGGCATGATCGCAAAACGGCTGTCACTCCGGTTCCACAGGCTGATCATCAACGGTCCCTGGTAGTCGGCATCGATCAGGCCCGTGCCATTGCCGAGCACGATGCCATGCCGATGCCCCAACCCCGAGCGCGGCAGGATCACTGCGCACAGACCGGGATCCGCGATGTGGATGGCCAACCCCGACGGCACCAGCGCGGTCTCGCCCGGCCCCAACTGCAACGGCTCCGTCAGCGCCGCACGCAAATCCAGCCCGGCGCTGTGCGCGGTGGCATAGGCCGGCAGCGGCCACTCCGTACCAAACCGCGAATCCAGCACCCGGACCTGTAAACGATGTGTGTTCATGCCAGCCGCTCCGCCAGCAGATCCAGCAACTGCCCTGCCAACGTCTGCTTGGACGCCGGCCCCAGCGCCTGCTGCCCCTCCGCCGAGATCACCAGCAGCGCGTTGTCATCGCTTTCGAACCCGGCCCCGGCCTGACCCACCTGATTGGCGCAGATCAGATCCAGCCGCTTGCGCAGCAGCTTGTCACGCGCGTACTCGGCCACCTGCTCGGTTTCCGCCGCAAACCCCACCACCAGCCGCGGCCGCTGCGGGCTGGCGGCCACCTCGGCCAGGATGTCCGACGTCTTGACCAGTTCCAGCATCAACGTCTCCTGCCCGGCCTGCTTCTTGATTTTCTGGGGTGACGTCATACGTGGGGTGAAATCGGCCACTGCCGCCGCCCCGATGTAGGCATCGCACGGCAATGCCGACAACACCGCCGCATGCATCTGACGGGCACTGCGCACATCGATACGCTGCACCCCGGCAGGCGTCGGCAGATGCACAGGCCCGGCAACCAGCACCACCTGGGCGCCGCGCGCAGCCGCCTCGGCCGCCACCGCAAACCCCATCTTGCCGCTACTCCGGTTGCCCAGAAACCGCGCCGGATCGATGTCCTCATAGGTCGGCCCGGCGCTGACCACGATGCGAACCCCCGCCAGTGCCGCGCTCATGCCATCGCCTCCAGCGCCGCCACGATCTCCAGTGGCTCGGCCATCCGCCCCGGCCCCGATTCGCCCTCGGCCAGCGGCCCGTCGCCAGGGCCGACCACACGCACGCCACGCGCCAGCAAGGTCGCCAGATTGGCCTGGGTGGCCGGATGCCGCCACATGCGATGGTTCATCGCCGGCGCCACCAGCAGCGGCGCTTCGCTGGCCAGACACAGGGTGCTGACCAGATCATCGGCCAGCCCGTGCGCCAGCTTGGCCAGCATGTTGGCCGTGGCCGGCGCCACCACCACCCGCTGCGCCCAGCCGGCCAGTTCCAGATGCCCCATCGCCGCCTCGGCGTGGGCATCCCAGAGCGACGTCCGCACCGGCCGGTGGGAAAGCGCCTGAAAAGTCTGCGCGCTGACGAAACGCTGCGCGTTCTCGGTCATCGCCACCTGCACCTGCGCCCCGGCATCACCCAGCCGCCGCACCAGATCGGCGGATTTGTACGCCGCTATCCCGCCGCACACACACAGCAGCACACGGCACCCGGCAAGCGGTAACGGGGTTGGATCCTGTGTCACGCCATTCCCTGACTTTCTGACCAGCGTCCAGCTTACCCGATGCCGCGCCCGGTTCTGCTGTCTTACCCCACGCGACCCGGGCAAGCTGCCGGCATGCATATCCGCGACTGGCCCGCCGACGAACGTCCCCGCGAAAAACTGCTGGCCCGCGGCCCGCAGCAGCTCTCGGATGCCGAGTTGCTGGCACTGTTCCTGGGCTCAGGCACTGCCGGCCAGGATGCCGTGAGCACGGCCCGTGCGCTGCTTGCCGAACACGGCGGCCTGCGCCCCCTGCTGGACCGCGACCCGCGCGCACTGACTGCCCTGCGTGGCATTGGCCCGGCCCGCGCCTGCCTGCTGGCGGCGGCGCTGGAGCTTGGCCACCGCCATCTGGCCGCAGGCCTTCAGCGCGGCGAAGCCCTGACCGACCCCGGCGCCGCCGGGCGCTATTTCGCACGCCGGCTGCGCGGCCTGGATCACGAAGTCTTTGCGGTGCTGTATCTGGACAACCGCCACCGCGCCCTGGCCTTCGAGGAACTGTTCCGCGGCAGCATCGACGGCGCCGAAGTCCACCCGCGCATCATCGTCCAGCGCGCCCTCGCCCATGGCGCTGCCGCCGCCATCATCGGCCACAACCACCCCAGCGGACACCCCGACCCCAGCACCGCCGACTGTGCCGTCACTGCGCGCATCCGCCAGGCCCTGGCCCTGGTGGACGTGCGCCTGCTCGACCACATCGTGGTCGGCGACGGCCCGCCCACCTCCATGGCCGCCCGCGGGCTGCTGTGAGCGTTGCGCGGATCCCGCGCAAGTTTTGGCGCCGTACCACGCTTGATCTCAATGACCCAAGGCTGGCGATGGCCGGAAAGTTGGAGCAAGAGGTCGATCTCGTCGCCGGCGGCACGGGACAGCCCGTTCTGGCGGGTTTATGTGGCCTGCCCCTGTGTCTGCGAGGTTGCGACACGCCGCGATTTTGCTCCGCCTTCCCTCTCACCCTCCTCCTATCCGCGCTGCCAGCCGGCCATGGCGATGCAGAACGGTGTGCAGGGCGCGGGCCAGGGCTGGCGGGCTGCTCCACAGCTCCAGCGAGTGCTGGGCACGCGACAGGCCGGTGTAAAGGGTTTGCCGGGACAGCAGCGGTGATTCCACGTCGGGTGGCAATAGCACCGCCACATGGCCGTATTCGGAGCCCTGGCTCTTGTGCACGGTGATGGCAAACGCGTCTTCGTGCGGGGGCAGCAGGTCGGGTTCGAACAAGCGAGGCGGCGCGGCATCCGCGACGGGTTGCTCGGCGGGGTCGAACAGCACGCGCAGCCGGATTTCACCACCGCCAATGTCCACCGGCAGGCACAACCCGACATCGCCGTTGTAGAGCCGTGCCGCCGGGTCGTTGCGGGTGATCATCACGCTGCGGCCGGGGTACCAGCGTTCGCCCCAGCCCGGGGCACGGGCGCGCAGCCGGGCGGCGATCAAGGCCGCCGCCTGCACCGCGCCGAACGGGCCGTCGCGCTGGGCGCACAGCAGTTGCCGCTGGCGTAGCAGGGCAAGACGCTGGCGCAGGGTCTCGGCATCGGTGGCGGCCACCGGGGTATCGATGGCGGCCGCTGTCAAGGTACGCGCCAGCGTCTCGGCCCAGGCCTGCAGATGGCGACGCAGCGTTGCGGTGGTGTCCACCGGATGCCAGCGCGCCACGGCTCCGGCCTGGTCCAGTGCCCTCTGGAACGCCGCCGGATCGCCCGCACGCACGGCGGCCAGGATGGGCACCAATGTGGCATCGGCACGGAAGCAGTGCTGCAACCGCACCAGGTCATCACGCGGGTCGTCCTCCAGCGCCTGCACGATATCCATCAGCACCGAGCCGGTGCCCACCGAGGTGAGCTGATCGGCATCGCCGACCAGCACCAGCACGGCATCCTCGCGCAAGGCCGCCAGCAACGCGCGCAGCAGGCTCAAATCCAGCATCGAGGCTTCGTCCACCACCACGATGTCCGCCGGCAGACGGGCACCGGCATGGTGGGCAAACCCGCCTTGCCGGGCGCGGCTCCCCAGCAGGCGGTGCACGGTGGCCGATTCGGCCTGCGCCAGCGCCTGGAGGTGGTGGTGCCAGTCTGCGGGCAACGGCGGCTGCGCCTGGGCGAGCCGCGCCACGCCCTGGCGCAAGGCGTCGCCGAGACGCTGGGCGGCCTTGCCGGTCGGGGCGGCCAGCCGGACCTGCGGCAACAGGTCGGCGCCGGAACGCGCGGCATATTCGCGCGAAAGCGCCAGCAGCATGCGCAGCACGGTGGTGGTCTTGCCGGTGCCGGGGCCGCCGGTCAACACCAGCAGCCGCCGTCCCGGAGCCTGTGCGACTGCCGCCCGCTGCAGGGCTTCCTCCGGCGTCCAGCGGCCATGGAACAGGGCGCGCAAGTCGGCTTCGCTGGGCGGGTACTGGGCAGGCTGAGCCGCCATGCGCCGTGTCCGCAACGCCTGCGCCACATCAACCTCGGCGCGGTAGTTGCGATACAGGTAGAACATGCCGGCGTCCAGCACGAACGGTCGCGGCGGGCCGCCGTCGGATACGCCCGGCACGGTCACCAGCGGGCTGTGCTGCAGGGCGGCAAGCGCCTGCGGGTCCCACTGTGGATATGGCGCAGGTGGCGTCATCAGCGGCAGGGCGCTGTGGCCCTGGCCGTCGGCATGGCTGGCCCAGCCGGCGAGCTCTGCCAGCAGCGGGTCACCGCCATGCGTGCGCACCCAGCGCCAGAGCGCACGATCGAGATCGCGCCAGACGGCGGGCAAAGCCGCTTCCTCCGGCCAGGGGCTCAGCCCGAACATGACCTGTGCGTTCGCAGTCATCACGCCACCTCCTGCAAGGTGAGGCCCAGCACCGCCTGTGCAGCATCGAGCAAGGCGTCATCGAAGCGGTGGCGCCAGACCCCGCACGGCGTGCCATCCGGTAGCCGCAGGCCGACCGCCCGAATGAACAGATACCAGCAGTCACCCAGATCGCGGGCGCGCTGGTAACCCGCCCCAAGCCGCTCGCGCAGGTAGCGCTCCAGCGCCAGGGTGTACAGCAGCGCCTGCAGCCGGTAACCGGAGGCCGCCATCGCCTGCGCGATCGCGTCGGGCGCGTAATCGAGCAGATTGGGGCGGGCAGGATCGGAAAGCCGGTTGCCCTTGTAGTCGAGCAGGTGGAAGCGGCCGTCATAACGAAACACCAGGTCGATCTTGCCGCTCATCAGGCCCAGCAGCGGCTGGTCGCGTGCCGGCACCAGATCCGGCTCGCCATGCGTTGCGCAGACCTGCCGCAAGGCCTGCAGCGACACACCTTCCAGCATGTAGTGAAAGCCCAGCTCGGCGCGCATGTCGGTCTCACGCAGGGCATCCAGACGCAGCCCCGTGTCCAGCAATGGCGTCTCCAGCACCGCCTGCAGCCGCCCGGCCAGCACTTGCGCCAGCGTTTCGAGGTCACCGTTGCGCGGGCGGACACCGTATTCGCGTAATGCCTCCAGCACCATCGCCTGACTGATCGGCTGCCCGGCGGGCCGATGCTCAAACACGGCATGGATGGCATTGCCGAACTCAATGCCGGACACCTCCGCCAGGGCCTCAAGCGCAGAATCGGGAACGACCTCCGGCGATTCCAGGGGCGCCGTCATCGCAGGCTCGGCTAGCGTCTCATCCCCGGCCGCGGCCTCCGTGTCGATGCCATGGCGGGCACCGGCCACCAGGGTGCTGAAGCTGTGCCGCATCGGCAAAGGCCGCGGCATCGGCAAGGACCGCGCCTGCCGGCGCACGACCGTTGCGGCCGCTCGCCATGTGCCTGCCTGGACGGCGGGCGGCTCCCAGCCGTCCAGCCAGGCAATCCGGGCGCTCGGGTCGTCCGCGAGATGGCGTAGTTTTTCCAGCGGCAACTGGGTGATCGGCGCGTCGGTGTTTTTCCCGGTGCCGGAACCGCCATTGGCTGCCGGCACAAAGACATGGCAGGCATGGATGGCGCGGGTCAGCGCCACGTACAACATGCGGTAGCGCTCCTGGCTTTCCTGCGCCTTGACGCGCTCTTTGCCGTCATCGCTCAACACCAGCTGTTTTTGCCCGGTGTGTGGATCGGTCAGCAGGCGCGGGCCGCGGGCACCTCCGCCGGTGTGCTTCCACATCAGCGGCAGATACACCACACCGAACTCCAGCCCTTTGCTGGCATGCAGGGTCATCAGCTGGACGCGGGCGGCATCCGACTCCAACCGTTGCAAGCGGGCATCGCTGGCATCGGCATCAGCACCACCCCGCACGCCTTCACGCTGATCGGCCAGCCAGGCCAGCAGCCGCTCGCCACTGCCGCAGGTCAGCCAGGCCTCCTGCAACAGTTCGCCGAGATGCCTTAAGTCCGTCAGCATGCGCTCGCCGACGACCGTTGCCAGCAGCCGTGCCGCCTGCTGCTCGAGCAAGGCGGCCACCAGCGCCAGCGGGCCATGCCGCAGCAGCCGGTCATGCAAGTGGTGAAACTGGGCAGAGATGGCATCCCAGTCGCCCTCGCCTCCGGCCAAGGCCTGGAGTGTGGCCAGATCGCCACCGAGCAGGCGGGTGGCCAAGGCCGCGCGCAGGGCGCGTGGGTCATCGGCATGCAGCACGGCGTGCAGCACCAACTGCAATTCGTCAGCACAGTCACTGTCGAACACGCTGCGTGGCGAGGTGACTGCACACGGAATCGCCCGCGCTCGCAGCAACGCCGCCAGCCTTGCGATTTGCTGGTGGTTAGGCAGCAGCACGGCGATATCGCCTGGTTGCAATCGGGCGTCCCCGATCCGGTAGCCCGCTTCCGACAGCGCCCAGGCAATCTGCTTGGCACAGGCACGCAGGGCGGCGCCTTCGTCCAGCGTCTCCGACATGCCCGCATGCAGCACCAGCGGCCGCTGCACGGGCGTCCCGTCCGCATGACACAGCGGGGTGGCATCGCGGCGACTGCTGGGCTGCACCGGTTGGTAATGAATCTGGGTCTGCATGCCCGGTGCGGCCAGTGCGTGGCCAGTCTCCGCATAGAACTGGTTGACCGCCTCCACATAGGCACGGCTGGAACGATGGTTGGTTCCCAGGATCAGCCGATCTGATGCAGGCACTTCGTTGCTGGCGCGCTGGTAGGCATCCACGTCGCCACCGCGGAATCGGTAGATGGCCTGCTTGGGATCCCCAATCATCACCAGCCGCCCGCGCGGACGGCCGTCGGATTCGCGGTAAATGGCATCGAGGATGGAAAACTGCACCGGATCGGTGTCCTGGAACTCGTCCACCAGCGCCGCCGGCCAGGCCGCATACAGCGCATCGGCCAGAGGGCGCTGGCCGCTGTGTGGGTGTGGTTTTAGCGCCTCGCGGACGGACGTCAGCAACGTATCGAACGTGGCCTGCCCGTCTGCCGTCAGCCGCGCCTGCAACTGCTGCTGGCACCACCGCTGCGCTGCGGCAAGAAATGCGCGCTGCGGCCGCTGGCTGTACAGCTCCAGCTGCCAGGTGTGTCGACTCAGCGCTTCATGCAGCTGGCCAGCCTCTTTGGCAAGCGCCTGCATCCCTGGGTCGGACAGCGCGTCTTTCCGGACGGTTTTCAGGCTCGCCAGGTTGGCAAGGCTGGCCATGCATTCCAACACCCTGCTGTCTTCCTGTGGCGCAGCCAATGCATCAAGCAACACCGGCCAGTCCCGACGCAGGCGCGCATTGGCATTGGCGTATTGGTTCACCAGCGCCCGTGACCGTTCGACCCAATCTGCCAGATTGGTCAGGAACGGCAGGTTGTCGTCCTTCAGCAGGGCGCACAGATCCAGCCGATCCTGATCAGCATCCAGCTGCACATCCGGCTGCATCAGTACTGGCAGGTAATCCTTCAGTTTCTGACAGGTCATGCCAGCCTGGCGCGCCAATCGAACCAGGGCATCGTCCTCGCTGCCCTGGCTGATGTAACGCCACAGGTCTTCCTCCAGCTGACGCCGCAATGCCTCGGCATCCACCAGCCGCTGACCACGGAAAGAAGCGCCAGCCGCAAACGGATGCTCGGCCAGGATACGTGCGCACAGTGCGTGCAGGGTGCCGATCGGAGCGGCATCAAGCTCGGCCAACGCCGTCTGCAAACGCCGTGCATCTTCATCTTTCTGCTGCTTGCCGGCCTCGCCCTGCCAACGTGCTTCAAGCCAGATACGGTCACTGGCCTGGTGGTCACCCGCAAGCGGGCGCCCGGCCGCCAAGGCCTGCGCCCAGAGCAGGCGTGCGCGCAGGCGCCCGGCCAGTTCTGCCGCTGCGGCATTGGTGAAGGTGGCCACCACGATCTGCCGCGGCGACAACCCGTATTGCAGCAACAAGCGCAGGTAGAGCGCGGCAATCGTCCAGGTCTTGCCCGTGCCGGCACTGGCCTCCACCAGGCTGCGTCCGCCCGGCTCCAGGGGCAGGTCGCGCCAGTCCTGTGTTGCGGTCATGGGGTGGCCTCCTGTTGCCGATCGCCCTGCATGTGCAGCAGCGCATGCAATGCGTGCGCATCCTGCCGCAGCGCCTCCCACGCCCGCCCGTCCGGATCCTGCTCGGGATCGCCAAAGACGAGATCGCCTTCCAGCAATTGCGCCCAGCCGGGTGCGTAGTCACGTTCGCCCTGCTGCCTGCCAGAGCCGAGCCATTGGCTGTTGACCGCATTGCGCTGGGCAGCTTCATTCCCGACGGACTCAGCTTTCAGTAGCGCCGAGGCGGTTTTCGGATAGAGCCAGGACATGCCGGCACAGCCTTTACGCCACAGACTCACCAGCTGCCACAGCCGTGCCTGCAGCCCTGCAAGCCATTCCTGACGCAGCGCGGCTGGCGCCTCACAGTACGCGGCATCCCACGCGTTGATCTGGCGGGCGAACTCAGGCTCCTCGGCGGCCAGCACGGTCAGCCGCACCGGTATCGGTTGCGTATCGTCCGCATGGTGCAGCCGCAACAGCGCCCATTGCAGGAACGCTGGCACACACTCCTTGAACGTGAGGTCTTTGGCGGCCTTGAGCGGCTCTTTTTCGTCGCTGGCGCCCGCATTCGGATACGCAAATACCAGCTGCACACCCTGCTCCGTGCCCTGCAACGGGAACACGGTACGCAGCGTGCCGGCGATCCGCAGTGGCTGATCGGATGACTGTTCCGGATTCGGCGGAAGCGTCACATCCACCGTCACCACCTGAGCGCCACTGGCGGCACGGGCATCAAACCGACCGTATTGGCGCGCCTTTTCGAGCAGGGCCGTGACCGCCCTGGCCTCGGCCTGCCAGGCGGCAAGGCCCGCCGCGCCAGGTGGCAACACGTCGCCATAACGCACCCAGTCCGGCATCTGGCCATCCCAGTGCCAGTCCGGATCGGCGCATGCACGCGGGAGCGCCTGTTGCAGGAACACCCGCCGTGCAACCGTATGCAGCCGCTCGACCTGGTCCAACGGCTCGTGCTCGCGCAGTAGCCCCTGCGTATCCAGGCCATCCAGCGTCAACTGCAACTGATCGCGCAGCAGGCTCTCGGCAGGATTTTTGAAAAACCGCTCAAGCATGGCCAATGGCACCCGTTCCGGCAGCGGCGGCAGCGGCAGGGGCGCACCCGCACGCAACCGCGGCAGAGGTTGGTCGCCGTCCCCCTGCATCGCCGCCAGCGCCTGCGAGTAGGAAAACAACGCCGGATGGCGGCCATCGAAATAGCGTGCGTCGAACGGTTGCAAGGGATGCCGGACGAGCCACGGGCGCGGCGCCTGCTCATCATCCGGGGCGATCCCGGCATGCGCATCCAGCTCGGCCAGCAGCTCCGCCAATGGCGCCGCGGGGTTACGCGGCTTGCCGTCGCGCACACCCTGGCCGAGGTAGGACAGGTGCAGGCGATCACGTGCCGACATCACCGTTTCCAGGAACAGGTAGCGGTCATCGCTGATCACGTCGCGGTCGCCCAGCCGTGGCAGGTGCGCCATCAGATCGATACCGCCGTCGGCCACCCGCCTGGGAAAGTCGCCCTCATTCAGCCCCAACACGCACACCACCCGGAATGGAATGGCCCGCTGCGGCACCATGCCGCAGAAGGTGACGCCGCCCAGCAAGAACGGCTGTCGTTCCGGCACGGCGTCCAACCGCTCCAGCAGCACCTCACGGACCACCGCCAGGGGCAGCAGCGGATCCTCGCCATTGCGGGCGGGCTCATCTCTCAACCCGGCGATGGCGCGGTGCACCTGCGCAAGCGCGGCCTGTGCCTCGGCATCCTGTGGATCGACGCGCAGCAACGCATCGACCCGTTCCCGCAACAGCTCAGCCCAGTCGCTGGCGCGCTGCTCAAGCTGCGCCAATCCGCGCCAGGTCTGCAGCTCGGCCAGCAATCGGCTCAGGCCGCCAAGCGCGGCGGCGTCGGGCCCGTCCACCCCGGTCACTGGCAGGCAGGCGCTGCCGTCGGCCAGCCGTAATGCCTGCGGATCGTCGGTGTCGTCCGCACCCCCCATCACATAGCCGGCCAGCAGCCGCTCCATCGCCCAGGCGAAGCTGTACTCGGGCACGGCCGGCAGGCCGAGATCGGCTTTGTGGCCGGCATCCAGCGCCCAAGCGGCGCCGCTTGCACGCAGCCACTCCAGCAATGTCTGCACCGATTCCAGGGCCAGCCCAAGCCCCCGGCGCACGGCATCCACGTCCAGCAGATCGGCCACCTCAGGCAGGGTGATGCGCCGGTTGCCGATCGCCAGCAAGCGTTCGAACACCATCCGCAGCGGATGCGTGCCAGCCACCGGCACATCCGCCAAGTGATAGGGCAACAGACGCTCGCGCGCCGAGCCAGGCTCGCCGAACACCGCCGGAATCAAGGGCAGATAGGCCCGGATGTCGGGCGCCATCACCACCATCTCGCCCGGGGTCAGGCTTGGACCCTGCGCCAGCGCATCGAGCAGGGCGTCGCGCAACACTTCAAGTTCGCGCAGCCGGGTGTGGCAGGCATGGATGCGCAGGCTGGCATCGGCGGCGGCCTGCGGGGCCTGCACATCTTCCGCCATGAACTCGGGTTGCAGACGACGGATGCTCTCCTGCAAGCGCTGCAGGCGGTTGCCTGGTGGCGCTTCGACGTTGTCCTGAAAGTGGCGAATGTCCTCACGCAGCTCGCCATCGACCAGGGCCGCAAAAAAATGCTGCCCCAGCCGCCCCCAGCGCGCCAGCAGTGGATGCCCCACATCCTGGCCGCTGCTGACGTCGCCGGCGCGCAGGCGGGCGTCCTCGTCCGCACGGAAGCGCTGCCAATCGCGGGTATCCGGCAGCACCCACCCATCCCTCTGGACATGCGTCACCCGCAACCCGCCCCAGTATTCGCGACAGGGATCGGGCACATAGAGCAGCACCGGGGCATGGCGGGCATAGGCCTGCAGCACCGCAAGTTCCGCCGGTGGTAAGTGCGACAGGCCAAACACATGCAGCGGCGGCAGTGCCTCGGCTGAGGCCCGCAAAGCGGTTTCCAATGCACCGACCAGCCGCGCGCGATGCTCGCCCAGCGCCGTTGCCGCAGAACGCCACAACGGCGCAAGACAGCCCGCCTCGAGCTCACGCAATGCCGGATCTTCGCTGCGGGCGGTCGCAAACGTGGTCTTGCCGGCCTCCCAGGCCAGCAGCCAATCGCCACGGTAGGCCAGGTATTGCGAGTACACCCGCGCCAGCCGATCGGCCAGCTGGAACCGCCGCAAAGCGCGCAGCTCGGGGGCTTGACTGCTGTCGAGATAGGCCAGCACCCGCGGGTCGTCCAGCCCATGGCGCTGCGGTTGCTCCAGCAGGGCATACAGGGTCCAGCGCAGATGCGCGCGCCGGTACTGCGGCAAGGCCACGGCGCGCGCACCCAATAGCCGGCTGGCCAGCGTATCCAGCCAGGCACTGGGCAGGATCACATCGAGATTGGCGACGATCCGCCCCGGCCCCACCTGCCGCGCCAGCGCGCCGGTCAGCCATTGCTTCATGCCGGGATGCGCCGCCACCACCGTCTGCGGCGCCAGGGGCTGCGCGGGACGGGTCTGATCGAGCAGGGTCAGCAGGGGGCCCAGCAGGGCCTCCAGCCGACTGGCGCGGATCAGGATCAGGCCATGTTCGGGTGTGTCTGCGGGCATGCGCGGCCCCTCCCTGTGCGGTGTCGTCCTTAGCTGTGTCCGGCGGGCGTCAGGCCCCCCGATGTCCGCACGCGCCGGCCCCGGCGCGACGGCCCGGCCAGCATACAAAGCCCGCGTCTCAGCCGCTGCGACTCGACCGGTTCAGACGCCGGCGGCGTGCCGCCACAGCGCATGCACCACCGGTGGCAGCCGGCCGACCAACCCCAGTGCCGGCCCGCGCAGCAGGGTCGGCAGCAGGGCATCGTTGCTGAATACCCGGTTGATCGTCTCAAAGGCGTATGCGCCAACCGCGTTTTCGCTGCGCCGCTGGCGTGCCCAGCGTGCTAGCCGGGCCAGCGACAGGGCGCCGGCATCCCTGGCCTGCGCCTCTGCCAGCAGCGACTTCAGGGCGGCGACATCGCGCAGACCGTGATTGACCCCCTGCCCCGCCAACGGATGCATCACGTGGGCGGCATCCCCGACCAGCAAAACCCGACCGTGCAGCTGGGTGTCTGCCAGCATGCGCCGCAACGGGAAGGCTGCCCGCGGCGACTGCAGGGTGAACTCGCCCAGCTCGCCCCCAAACGCGGTGGTCAAGGCCTGCGCAAATGCCGACTCCGGCTCGGCCAGCCGCTGTTGCGCTTCGTCATCGGGCAGGGTCCACACGATCGAACCAAGCCGGCCGCGCAAGACGGGATCCGCATCGTCATGGAACGGCAGCAAGGCCACCGGCCCGGTCGGCAGGAAGCGTTGCCAGCACGTCTGCGCATGCGGGCGGGTGCTGCTGACGAACGCCACCACACCCTGTTGCTGATAGTCCCGGCCCTGCACACCGACCCCGGCCAGCTGGCGTAGCGCCGACTGCGCCCCATCAGCAGCGATGGCCAGCCGCGCCTCCAGTGTGCCGCCGTCGTCCAACTCCAGCCGTACCCCGCTGTCGTCCTGATCCAGCGCAGTCACCCGCGTCGGACAGTGCACCCGCACACCCGCGCCCGGCAGCGCCGCCCAGAGCGTGTCCACCAGCAGGCTGTTCTCGACGATCCAGCCCAGCTGCGGCTGCCCCAGGGCATCGGCAGCAAACACCAGCGGCTGGCCGCCACCCGCATCCCAGATGCGCATGCCGCGATACGGTTGTACCCGCGCGGCGACAACGGCCGGCCAGACCCCCAGTGCCTCGAACAGCGCGGCATTGTCGGGCGCGAAGGCGAACACGCGCAGATCGCGGGCGTCACGCTGCCAGGGGGCCGGCGTGCGTGCCTCCACCAGCGCCACCTGCCAGCCGCTTCGGGCCAGCATCAGGGCCGCCGCAGCCCCGACCACGCCACCGCCTACCACGACTGCATCCAGTCGTCCGCGCCGACTCATGCAACCTCCTTGCGACACAGGGCGGGGACATCGCCGCGATAGCCCATCGCCCCGCCGACCAGCCAGCCCTGCAGCCAGCCGACCCCATCCCCGGCGACCAGCCCGAGGCTGCGCAGCGGGCGCAGCAGCGACGACGGATTGGCCGTCAGTCGGGCCAGCCCGTCGGAAAACGCCAGCGTGCGCTGGCGGTCCTCGGCTCGCCGCCTGACATGGCGCTCGAGGACATCCACGGCGCCGGGATCGGCGGGCGAGTCGGCGATGCACTCGGCCAGGGTCAGGGCATCGCGCAGCCCCAGATTGAACCCCTGCGCCCCCAGTGGATGAATGGCCTGGGCGGCATTGCCCACCAGCACGGCGCGTTCAGTGGTCAAGCCGGTGGCGACGCTGCGCTGCAAGGGATAGGCGCTGCGCGGCCCCACCGCCAGAAAACGCCCGGCGCGCCACCCGAAGTGGTCCTGCACACGGGCTAGAAACGCGGCATCCTCCAGCCCCGCCACCGCGGCCGCCGCATCGGCAGACACCGCATGCACCAGACCGTAATGCCCATCACCACGCGGTAGCAGTGCAGTCGGGCCGTGGTCGGTCAGGCGTTCGTAGGCGGTGCCGTCGGGGGGCTGCCGGGTCTGCAGCCGGGCCACGAACAGGGTCTGCCCGTAGTCGTGCCGCTCCACCGCAATCCCCAGTGCAGCGCGCAGCGCGCTGTCGGCGCCATCGGCCGCCACCAGCAGCCGGGCCTGCAACGTCTGCTCGCCCGTGTCGGTGCTGATCCGCACCGCACGCCGCCCGGCTGGCGCCTCGCCCAGCCCGACAAAACGGGCCGGCCGGTAGCGGGTCAGGTGCGTAAGCTGGGTCAGGCGCGCGTCCAGCGCCTGGCCGAAATCCCGCGCCACCACCACCAGACCAAATGCCTCGCGCCCATAGTCCCGGGCATTGAGCCAGATCCGTCCGAAGTCGCCGACACGGCTGATGTGGATGCGCCGGATCTGGCCGGCCGGGGCACGCAGCAGCGGCAACACACCCAGGGCCTTGAGGGCATTGACGGTGGCCTCGGCAAAACTGAGGTTGCGCTGATCGAACACCGGTGGCAACGCATCGGCCGGCGCCATTTCGACCAACCCGACATCGAGCCCCAACGGCTCCAGGGCAATGGCCAAGCTGGCACCGACCAACCCGCCACCAATGATCAGGACATCATGAACCGGGCACGACGTGGGGGAAGGCATAGGCATTGCGCTATGCTAACGGCTCCAACGCTGCAACGTCTTCCCGTCATGAACCGCATTGCGTCCCTGCTGCCCGCTGGCCCGCTGCTGCTTTCCCTGCTGATCGTGATCGCCGCCCTCAGCCGGCTGCTGCCGCACCCGCCCAACTTCTCCCCGGTCGAAGCCGTCGCCCTGTTTGGTGGCGCTTATTTCGCCCGCCGGCAGTGGGCGCTGCTGGTGCCACTGGCGGCGATGTTCCTCTCCGATCTGGCGCTGGGCCTGATCAACGGCGGCCTGTACTGGGAGTACTTCAGCAGCGCCGGCTTCCTGCTGGTGTATGCCTGCATCGCACTGACTGGCGTGCTGGGCTTTGGCCTGCGCGGCAAGGTCAGCGCAGGTCGCGTGCTGGGCTATTCGCTGGCCGGCGCCGTGCTGTTCTTCCTGGTCACCAACTTCGGTGTATGGGCCACCGGCACCCTGTATCCGCACACGGCCGCCGGCCTGCTCGCCGCCTACGTGGCGGGCATCCCATTCTTCCAGTGGACCGTGCTGGGTACCCTGTTCTACGCCGCGCTGCTGTTCGGTGGCTTTGAACTACTGCGTCGCCGTGTGCCGGCGCTGCGCGCCCAGACCGCCTGATGGGCAACCGTCTCAGCAAGATCTACACCCGCACCGGGGATGACGGTAGCACCGGCCTGGGTGATGGCTCGCGTGTCGGTAAGGATTCGGCACGGGTGGAAGCCTACGGCACGGTGGACGAGGCCAACTCGTGCATCGGCCTGCTGCTGGCAACCGACGTACCGGACGACATCCGCACGCTGCTGACCCGGATCCAGCACCAGCTGTTCGACCTCGGCGGCGAGCTGTGCATCCCCGGCCATGCCGCCATCTTCGATGCCGACATTGAGGCGCTGGAGGCCCAGCTGGATCACTACAACGCCGGCCTGCCACCGCTGCAGGAGTTCATCCTGCCCGGTGGCGGCGAAGCCGCCGCGCGCTGCCATGTCGCACGCACGGTCGTCCGCCGCGCCGAACGCGCCACGGTAGCGCTGGCCCGGCTGGAACCGCTGCGGCCGCAGCCGGTGCGCTACCTCAATCGCCTCTCCGACCTGCTGTTCGTGCTGGCCCGGGTACTGGCCCGTGCCAGCGGGCATGGCGAAACCCTGTGGCAACACGAACGCCGCAAATGAGCCGCGCCGGCGGCTACCTGACGTGATCCGCGCCTACACCCATCCCGCCTGCCTGCAGCACGACCCCGGCCCTGGTCATGCCGAGCGCAGCGAACGCCTGCGCGTGGTGTTGCAGGCCCTGGAGCGCGCCCTGCCCGATCTGGACTGGCACCAGGCCCCGCGCGCCAGCCGTGGCCAGCTGCTTCGTGTCCACACCGAGTCGCTGCTACAGACGGTGCTGGATACCCGGCCGCAGCAGCGCATTGACCTGGACGCCGACACCCGCCTTGGGCCCGGCTCCGCTGAGGCCGCCCTGCGCGCCGCGGGTGCCGGCATCGCCGCGGTCGATGCGGTTTTGCATGGTCATGTGCAGCGCGCTTTTTGCGCGGTGCGCCCGCCCGGACACCACGCCACTGCCGCCAGCGCCATGGGCTTTTGCCTGTTCAACAACGTGGCCGTCGCCGCCGCGCATGCCCTCGATGCGCACGGCCTGGAGCGGGTGGTGATCGCCGATTTCGACGTCCACCACGGCAACGGCACCCAGGCCATCTTCGCCAACGATCCGCGCGTGCGCTACGTCAGCACGCATCAGTGGCCGCTGTATCCCGATACCGGCGCACGCAACGAGACCGGCTGCGGCAACATCGCCAACGTTCCGCTGCCACCGGGCACCACTGGTGCCGCATTCCTGGCCGCCTGGCAGGAGACACTGCTGCCCTTCCTGGATGCCTTCCGGCCGCAACTGGTGCTGATTTCGGCCGGTTTTGATGGCCACCGGCTGGATCCGCTGGCGCAGTGGGCCCTGGAGGCCGAGGACTATGCGCGGCTGACCCGCGCCCTGGTGGCTGTGGCCGATCGCCACGCTGGCGGCCGGGTAGTGTCCCTGCTGGAAGGCGGCTATCACCTGCAGGCGTTGGCCGAGTCCTGCGTGGCCCACGTGCAGGCGCTGGTCTTCTGACGCGTTCCGGTTTGCCGGCCTCGACCGCTTCCGGCAAGCTTGTCGCCCTGTTCCCCCGTTGCTCCGGATCCCCCGTGCGATTTTTCCTGCGTCTGCTCCCGCTTCCCCTGTGCATCGCCGCCACGCTCGACGCCCACGCGCAGTCGTTGGCGCCGCTGACACCGCTGACGCCGATGGCACCGTCCTGGGCGCTGTGCCCGGTCGGCGACGTGGTGCCGCCATTTCCGGATTTCCAGCGCGCGCCCGAAGGGCTGGCGGTGGAGCCTCAGGATCAGGCCAGCCCGGCGCAGGACAGCCAGCCATCACGCAAGGACATGCCCACGGAAATCGACGGCGACCTGCTCTCCGGCACCAGTGCCAACCCGGTGTTCCGCGGCAACGTCACCATGCGGCATGGCGATCAGTTCATGGGCGCCGACCAGCTCACCTTCGACAAGGCCGCCGGGCGCTACCAGGCCGAAGGCAGCGTGCGCTTCCAGGCCAACGGCCTGCGCCTGCGTGCCGCCCGCGCCGAAGGCGACCAGAACTCCGATACCCACACCATCCAGGACCTGCAATATCAGCTGCTGCAGCGGCGCGGCAACGGCAAGGCCGACAGCCTCAACCTGTCCAGCCAGACCGGCAGCCTGCGCGGCGCCACCTATTCCACCTGCCCGCCGCAGGCCCGGCACTGGGAACTCAAAGCTCAACGTATCGACGTCAATAACAGTACGGGCTGGGCCCGGGCCTACGGTGCCCGTCTGCACGTCGGCAACGTGCCGGTGCTGTATCTGCCATTTTTCATGTTCCCGACCGACGAACGCCGGCGCAGCGGCCTACTGCTGCCGTCGATCTCCAACTCTGGTCGCAATGGCCTGGACTGGGCACAGCCGATCTATCTCAATCTGGCCCCCAACTACGACGCCACCCTCACCCCCCGCATCATGACTTCACGCGGCAGCCTGTTGATGGGCCAGTTCCGCTATTTGCACGAACAGGGCCGCGGCATCCTGGAGGCCCTGTGGATGCCGCAGGACCGCCTGCGCGACCGCTCGCGCGGCAGCGTCAGCTATGACGGTGTGGAAAACCTGTCCGAGCACTGGCAAGCCCGCACCCAGCTGGCCTGGATCAGCGATCCGCGCTATCTGGAAGATTTCAGCGGCAGTCTGAGCGGGCTGTCCTACACCACCACCTACAGCAGCACCGGGCTCTATGGCATCGGCCACGGCTGGCGCGCCGGGGTGAGCGCCGATCACTGGCAGCTGGCCGACTACACACTCAGCCGCAACGTGCTGCCCTATGACCGCCTGCCACGGGCGTTCGTGCACTGGCAGCGGCAGGCGCTAGGGCCATTCACCTACGGCCTGGATGCCGAAGCCGTGCGCTTCCACCACCCGATCTATCCGGCCGGGGCCCGCCTGGACGTCAAACCCTGGGTCAGTGCGCCACTGGAAGGCGATGCCTGGTTCCTGCGCCCCAGCCTGGCCTGGCGCCATACCAGCTACGCCCTGGATCGCGCCCTGGCCCAGAGCCTGGGCAGCAGCACCTCGCCATCGCGGGCACAGTCAATCTTCAGCCTGGATGCCGGGGTCTTCTTCGACCGCGATATCCAGGTCAAGGGCCGCGACTATCTGCAAAGCATCGAACCACGTCTGTTCTATCTGAACGTGCCGTATGTGGATCAGACCGGGATGCCGGTGTTCGATACCCAGCCACTCACCTTCAGCTGGGAACAACTGTTCCGCGACAACCGCTATTCCGGTGGCGATCGCCAAGCCGATGCCAATCAGCTGACCCTGGCGGTCAGCACCCGCATGATCCGCCAGACCGACGGGTTCGAGCGGTTCTCGGCAAGCCTGGGCCAGATCCGCTACTTCCGCGACTCGCTGGTGCGGCTGCCCAACGAGCCGATCACCCAAAGAGGCGGCTCGGCCTGGGTGGTGGATGCCAACTACGCCCCCACGGATCGCTGGACCATCGGCACTTCCTACCAGCGCGATGCCAAGTTCAAGCGCACCGATCTGGCCAGCCTGCGCGCACGTTATCTGCTACCCGACAGCGGCGTGGTGAACATCGCCTACCGTTACCGCCGCGCCCAGATCGAACAGGTGGATTTCTCCTTCCTGTACCCGCTCAATGCCAGCTGGAGTCTGGTGGGCCGCGAATACTACTCACTACGCGACAACAAGACCCTGGAAGGTCTGGCCGGCGTGCAGTGGGACAGCTGTTGTGTTGCGGTTCGGGTTGTGGCCCGCCGTCACGTGCAGAATCGTGCCGGCCAGCTCGGCAACTCCCTGATGTTCGAAATCGAACTGAAAGGGCTGGGGTCGGCTGGTCAGAACACCCAGCAAACCTTGCGCCGATCCATCCTCGGCTACAATCGCGACGACCTGTATCTGGTGCCGCCGAAAACCGCCACCGGCCAGCCGTCCCAGCCCGCCATCAGCGATCCTATTCCATGACCTCTTTTCCTCGCTTGCGCCTGCCCCGTCTCCTGCTTGCCCTCCTGTTGCCGGCCCTACTGCTCTCCGGCCAGGCCAGCGCCCAGCAGGAGACCTTGCAGCCGGTGGAACAGATCGCTGCAGTCGTCAACGACGACGTGATCCTGCGCAGCGAACTGGAACGCGCCATCGCCAACATCCGTGCCCAATACAAAGGCCATGAGGACCAGCTGCCACCGGACAACGTGCTGGAACGGCAGGTGCTGGAACGGCTGATCCTGGTGCGTCTGCAACTGGCGCGGGCTAGTGATGCCGGCATCACCGCCTCCGACGCGGAAATCGAACGCGCCGTCCAGGCAGTCGCACAGCAAAACGGGTTGAGCGTGGACCAGCTGCGCGAGCGCATTGCCGCCGACGGCATGAGCTTTGCCGACTTCCGCAACAATCTGCGCGATGAAATCATCATGCAGAAGCTGCGCCAGAGCTTCGCCCAGAGCCGCATCAGCGTCAGCGAGGCGGAAGTCGATGCTGCCATGGCCACCGCGGCCAACACCGCCGTCCAGCAATACCACCTGGCGCATATCCTGGTGGCCACACCAGACGGCGCCAGCCCCGAGCAGATCGCCACCGCGCAGAAAAAAATCGAGGGCATCAAGAGCCTGATCGACCGCGGTGAGATGAGCTTCTCCGCCGCCGCAGTGCGCTATTCCGACAGCCCCAACGCGCTGGAAGGCGGCGATCTGGGCTGGCGCAGCCTCAACGAAATCCCGCCGAGCTTCGCTGCGGCGATCCAGCAGATGCAACCGGGCGAGATCCTCGGCCCGATCCGTGGCCCCAGCGGTTTCCAGCTGGTACAACTGGTCGACACCCGCACCCAGGCACCGGGCAGCGGCGACAAGGTCACCCAGTTCTCCGCCCGCCAGATCCTGATCAAGGTGGACGACAAGACCAGCGATGCTGCCGCCAAGGCCAAGGCCGATACCCTGGCGGCCCGTCTGGCCGGTGGCGCCGACTTTGCCAAGCTAGCCAGCGAGAACTCAGACGACCTCACCACCCGCCGCCGCGGTGGCGATCTGGGCTGGTTCACCACCGACACGTATGGCACCGCATTCGGCCTGCAGGTGGCGGCCCTGGCCGATGGCCAGATCTCGGCCCCGTTCAAGACCGATCAGGGCTGGGTGATCGTGCAGCGGCTGGGTACACGCGAAATCGCCGCCGGCGACGAGAACCTGCGCGCCCAGATCCGTGAAACGATCGGCCGGCGCAAGCTGGAAGACGAATGGAACCGCTTCCTGCGCGAGATGCGCGGCGAAGCCTACGTGGACGTGCGCGACGCCCAGGGCCGCTCCACCAGCGCGCCGCTGCCGGAAACTCCCAAGGAAAAGCACAAGACTGAGCCCGGCCGTGAGCTGCAGGACGCCAGCGCGGCCGGCCGCTTCATGGACACGCCCTGACCGACGGATGCGACCACGGCTGGCACTGGTGCCGGGCGAACCGGCGGGGATCGGCCCCGAGCTGGTCGTGCGGGCAGCGCAGCGGGAGTGGCCGGCGCACCTGGTCGTCTACGGCGATGCCGCCACCTTGCGCCGTGCCGCCGCGCGGCTGGGCCTGCCGCTTGCTCTGCATGCCCCTGGCCAGCCCGCCGCCACACCGCGCAGCCTGGAAATCATCGATATCCCGCATCCGGTGACCGCTACGTTCGGCACCCCGGTACCGGCCAATGCCGCATCCGTAGTCGAGGCCCTGACCCGTGCCGCACACGCCTGTCTTGCCGGCCAGTGCGATGGCCTGGTCACCGGCCCGGTGCACAAGGCGGTGATCAACCAGGCCGGCATCCCCTTCACCGGCACCACCGATCTACTGGCCGCGCTGACCGGCTGCGAGGTGGTGATGATGCTGGCCAATCCGCACATGCGGGTGGCCCTGCAAACCGTGCACCTGCCGCTGCGGGCAGTGCCCGATGCGATCACCCCGGACGCGCTGGCGCGCAGCCTGCGCATCGTCGAGACGGCGTTGCGCACGCAGTTTGGCATCGCTGCGCCGGTGATCGCCGTGCTCGGCCTGAACCCGCACGCTGGCGAAGACGGCCACCTGGGGCGCGAGGAGCTGGATATCCTCATCCCCACCCTGGCGCAACTACGCGCTGCCGGGATGCGCCTGGTCGGGCCGCTGCCGGCCGATACCGCCTTCCTGCCCGACAAGCTGCGCGGTTTCGACGCGGTGCTGGCGATGTACCACGACCAGGGCCTGCCGGTGCTCAAGCACGCGGACTTTGCGCACGCGGTTAACATCACCCTGGGCCTGCCGTTTCCGCGTGTAGCCGTCGATCATGGCACCGCCCTCGACGTGGCCGGCCAGGGCATTGCCGATCCGTCCAGCCTGTTTGCCGCCATCGATACCTGCGCCCGACTGGCCCGTCAGCGGGCCTGATCCGGTTGTTCTCGACACTTCACAGACCGCCATGACCCACGGCTTTACCCGCCCGGCCAAAAAACACCTCGGCCAGAACTTTCTGCACGAGAAAGGGGTGATCGACAAAATCGTGCAGGCGATCGACCCGCAGCCTGGCGATGCGCTGGTGGAAATCGGCCCAGGCCAAGGCGCGCTGACCTTTCCGCTGCTGCGCCGGCACGGCCAGTTGATCGCCATCGAGTTCGACCGCGATCTGCATGCGCCTCTGCAGGCCGCGGCGCGTGAGCACGGCACGCTGCACCTGATCGAGGGCGATGTGCTGGAGGTGGATTTCACCGCACTGGCCGCCCGTCACGGCGATGCCCGCGGCCAGATCCGGCTGCTCGGCAACCTGCCCTACAACCTGTCCTCGCCGATCCTGTTCCATGCCCTGACCCATGCCGCCGCGATCCGCGACATGCACTTCATGCTGCAGAAAGAAGTCGTGGAGCGCATGGCGGCTGGCCCCGGCAGCAAGGTGTATGGCCGGCTGAGCGTGATGCTGCAGGCCTACAGCGTGGTGACGCCGCTGTTCACGGTCGCGCCCGGCGCATTCCGCCCCGCGCCCAAGGTGGAATCGGCGGTGGTCCGGCTGGTGCCGAAGCCGGCCGAGGACATCGCCATCCGCGACCACGCGCGTTTTGCCGAGCTGGTTCGGGCCGCCTTCGGCCAGCGTCGCAAGACCCTGCGCAACGCCCTGTCCGGGGTCGCCAGCCCCGCACTGATCGAAGCCGCCGGCCTGCGCCCGGACGCCCGCGCAGAGCAGATCGACGTGGCCGGGTTCGTGCGGCTGGCCAATCTCCCCGTCCCCGCCTGACCTGGCTCCAGCGCCGATTGTCTGCGCACGCAGTGCGCAACACGTGCCTGGGATGCCTCAATCCCACAAGGCGGCGGCCTCGTCGGCCACCCAGGGCAGACGGTCGAACGGGACGGTATCGACGATATGCAACCCGTCTTCACGGGTGTCGCGACGCAGATGATGGGAATCGCGGGTGCCGTCAGGCAGCAGGACGCGCGCCACCTGCGGGTGGGCGGCATCCTCGCCCCGGCGCACGACGATGCCGATTTCATCGTTGGCCAGGCGCACTAGCGTACCGGGCGGATAGACCCCCAGCTCCTTCACCAGCATCATCGCCAGGCCTTCGTCCACGTGCTTGCCGCGTTCCAGGAAGATGCTGCGCAGCGCCATCCGCGCCGGCAGCGCCTCGCGGTACATGCGTGGACGCAGCATGGCGGTGTAAATGTCGATGATCGCCAGCAACCGGGTCGGCTCGGAAATCTCGCCACCGCGCAACCCGTGCGGATACCCCGAGCCGTCCAGCCGCTCATGGTGGTGCAACACCGCATCCAGCCAGACCGGGTCGGAGATGCCCGCCGCTTCCAGCAGACGCTTGCCGACTTCCGGATGCGCCCGCACCTGCGCCAGCTGGGTGTAGCTCAGCCGTTCACTCTGGCGGTTGAGCTGCGCTGTCAGCGGCCCCAGTGCCAGGTCATAGGTGATCGCGGCACCGGCCAGCCCCCGCGCAGTGCTCGCCTCCATGCCCATGGCCCGGGTAGCGAACACACCAATGATGGCCGCATGGGTCTGCCGCGCCGCATGATTGGCCGGATCCAGCTGCAGCTGCATGGAGGCCAGCGTGGCATCGGCATCCTGGTCGAGGCAGGTTTCAATGGTGGTGATCAGTTTTGCCACCCGCTCCTGAACGCCGGCGGCCGTCCCGGACAGCAGACGGCGATGCAGCATGGCGACCTCGCGATGCAGCTGCACCATCACCGCGATCGGCCCCGGCGGCTGGGCTGGCGTGTCCGCCTTGCGCAGCATCAGCGGCACCTGACTGCCACGCTTGAGCAGCAGATCGCGTTGCTGTTCGCTTTCGACGCACTCACCCGGACGCAGCAACAAGGCACCGGCACGGTCGTACACCGGCATGGTCAGCGGACGGCCGATTTCCACATCCTCCGGCCTGAGCGGCCGCAATGCGCTAGGGCGTACAGACACCTGATTCATGGCAGACCGTTCACTCCCCGGGCAAGCCTTCTTGGGCTCGCTGTGACGTGTAGCGCAAGCATGGCCGAGCCTGCTTGCCGCGCGCAAGAGCCGTGCTTCATGTCGCAGGGGCAGCCCGCGTGGCCAGCCAGCGTTCGATTCCGGCCCGGCTGCGCGCACGCAGCAGGGCCGAGGCCTGCGCCCGCAACTGGCCGAGATCACAACCACGGACGGCGTGGCGCACGTCCAGCAGCATCGCCGGATGCAGGCTCAGTTCGGTCAGCCCCAGCGCCAGCAACAGCGGCACCAGCGCTGGATCGGCGGCGATCTCGCCACAGACGGTGACCGGCTTGCCATGCGTCTGACCAACCCGAACCACCCCGCGCAGCACCTTGAGCACGGCCGGATGCAGCGGAGTGTAGAGCTCGCCCAGCGCCTCGTGGGTGCGATCTGCGGCCAGCAGGTACTGCACCAGGTCATTGGTTCCGACCGACAGGAAATCGCACGTGTCGATGAACCCAGGCAACGCCAGGGCGGCCGCGGGCACCTCGATCATCGCGCCGACCGGAAGCTCGGCCGCCGTCTCGTGGCCTTCCTGACGCACGGCATCCAGCACCTCGGCCAGGATGCGCCGGACCGCCCGCATTTCTTCGCCGCTGCTGACCATCGGCACCAGCACGCGCACGGGCCCATAGCCGGACGCACGCGCGATCGCTCGCAACTGGGTGCGCAGTAAATCCTGCCGCACCAGCGACAGACGCACGCCACGCAGCCCCAGCGCCGGGTTGGGTTCGTCACGCAGCGCCAGCCCGGTTCCGTCAGCTTTGTCCGCGCCCAAGTCGAGGGTACGGATGGTGACCATGCGCCCGGTCATCGCCAGCACCACCTCGCGGTAGGCGCGGAACTGGGCCTCCTCGTCTGGCAGCGTGCGGCTGCCGAGGAACAAAAACTCGGTTCGATACAGCCCCACCCCCGCTGCGCCCAACGCATGCGCCGTCGAGACGTCCGCAACGGTCTCCGCATTCGCCCAGAGCTTGATGTCCACCCCGTCACGGGTGCGGGCCGGCTCACGTCGCAGACGGTTGCGCTGGCGCTGTTCGCGCCGCGCCTCCGCAACCCGCCGGTGATGCGCACGCAGGTCCTCGGCATTCGGCTCCAGCACCACCAGGCCGCTGCTGCCGTCGATCACCAGCACGTCGCCGTCATTGACTTTCTGCAACGCCTGCGCGGCCCCCACCACCAGCGGCAGCTGTAGGCTGCGGGCCAGGATGGCGGTATGCGACAGCGGGCTGCCGCTGGCGGTCACCACGCCGACCACGCCCTGTGCCTGCAACTGCGCCAACTCTGCCGGCGCTACGGTGTCCGCCACCAGGATCTCGCCGGAGGCGCCTTGCAACTCTGCCGTGTGACGGTTGAGGGCAGCATGCAGGCGGCCAATCACCTGGTCGATGTCATCAATGCGGCTGCGCAGGTAGGCATCGTCCATGCCTTCAAACACTGCGGCGAGGCGGTCACGCTGCAGGCGCAAGGCGTAATCGGCGGAATAACGGCCAACCCGGATCAGGTCATCGATGCCTGAGAGCAGTTCCGGATCGTCCAGCAACAGGGCGTGCAGGTCGAGGAACTCGCCCAGCTCGTGGGCAAGCACGCCATGCAGGCGCTCTCGCAGCGCGTGCATCTCGGCCCGAACGGCGGCCACGGCCGCATGGAAACGTTCCAGCTCGGCCTCGATCTGGCTGGCCTCGATCCGCGTCTCGTCGATATCGAGCGCATGCGGCTGCCGTACCCGCGCCCGTCCGAGGGCATTGCCACGCGCCGCACCGATACCGGACAGCACCTGACGCATCAGCTGTCCTCGTCAAACCGACGTTCAAACAACGCCACCACAGCCTCCACTGCGGCCTGTTCGTCCTCGCCCTCCACCCGCAGCACCACCTCTGTGCCGGGACCGGCGGCCAACAGCATCACGCCCATGATGCTCTTGGCATTGACCTCGCGACCACGCACCTCCAGCGTGGCACTGCTGCGGAACCCCGACAGCAACTGCACCAGCTTGGCGGTGGCACGCGCATGCAGCCCCAGCCGGTTGCTGACTTTCAGCTCGCGTCGGATCATGCCGCCCTCCGCTGCGTCTGATCATGCGTTGGCCGATCAATGGTCATCGATGATGGCTCCATTGCGGGTGCCAGCCGCCGCCACGGCAGGCAGGTCATCGAGATCCAGTTCCGCGTAGTTCATCACCCGCAGCAGCATCGGCAGACTCAGCGCCGATACCCGCCGCACCGGCGTGCCCAGCCGGGCCAAACGTGCAGCCAGGTTGGCCGGCGTGGCGCCGTACAGGTCGGTCAGCACCAGCACGCCGGCACCCGCATCGACCCGGCGCAACGCCGCACTGGCCTGCGGCAGCAGGGTGTCGGGGTCGGCATCGAAGGGCACTTCGAATGCCTCGCAGGCCAGCGGCAGCCGGCCCAGCAACCGGGTCGCCACCGTCAGCAATGCGCTGCCGATGCCAGGATGGGTGATCAGAAGAACGCCGACGCTCATGTCTGCAACTTAGCAGACAGCAGCGAAACCGTGGAAGCGGTACACGACAGACGCGCTCGGAAAAGACCTGCGCTAGTCCAGTTCGCGATGATGGGTGGCCACCTCCGGCCAGCCGCAGGCGCGGAAATGCCGGGCCAGACGTTCGGCCAGGTACGCCGAGCGATGACGGCCGCCGGTGCAGCCAAATGCAACCGTGACATAGCTGCGGGTGTCACTGCTCAGCCGCGGCAGCCAGGTATCCAAAAACGCCTGCACCTGGGCGACGTACTGCTCGACCTCAGGCTGGCCATCGAGATACTCGCGCACCTCGGGATCCCGCCCGGACAGCGGCCGCAGCCGCGCATCCCAGTGCGGATTGGGGAGCACCCGGGCGTCGAAAACGAAATCGGCATCCGCCGGCACGCCGTGGCGGTAGGCAAACGATTCGAACAACAGCGCAAGACCGGCACTGCTGACACCGAACTCGGCCAGGATGCGGCGCCGCATCTGGTGCACGTTGAGCTCGCTGGTATCGATCAGGATGTCAGCGATCTGCCGCAGCGGCCGCAGCGCCTGCCACTCCAGCGCGATGGCATCGGCCAGCGACAGCCCGAGATGACTGAGCGGATGCCGACGCCGGGTATCGGCATAGCGCCGCAGCAGCACCTCGTTGCGCGCTTCCAGGAACAGGAGCCGCGGATCCACCCCCTGCGCCCCGACCTGGGACAGCAGTGCCGGCACTTCGGCCAGATCGCCCAGGGTGCGGGCATCGATCGCCACCGCCACCCGCTCGGGCGCACGTTCACTCGCACGCAACCGGCGGACGAACTCCGGCAGCAACTCGGCCGGCAGGTTGTCCACGCAGTAGTACCCCAGGTCTTCCAGCGTGTGCAGCGCAATTGACTTGCCCGAGCCGGACATGCCGCTGACCACGACCAGCGTCGGGCCGGATGCCGCATTCATGGACTGGCGCTCTCCAGGAAATGACGGTGCCGGGCCATAAAGGCGGCGGCCGGGTCGATGCCTTTGCTACGCAGGATGTGCATACGGGTGGCGGCCTCGGTCAGGACGGCCAGATTGCGGCCGGGCATCACCGGGATGGTGATCATGGGCACGTCCAGATCAAGCACACGCCGGCTGCCGATGTCACCGGTCAGGCGCTCCAGACCGCCGGGGCTGGGCTCCAGCGATGGCCTGCTGAGGTGCACGATCAAGCGCAGGTATTTGTTGCGCTTGACCGCGGTGTCACCAAACATCTGACGGATGTTGAGTACACCCAGACCGCGCAGCTCCAACATGTCCTGCAAAAGTTCCGGACAGGTGCCATCGAGCACGTCCGGCGCGATCTGGGTGAACTCCGGAGCATCGTCAGCCACCAGCCGGTGACCGCGGGTGATCAGCTCCAGCGCCAGCTCGCTCTTGCCGGCACCGGATTCACCGGTGATCAGCACGCCGATGGAATAGATCTCCATGAACACGCCATGCAGGGTGACGCGCGGCGCCAGCTTGCGCGCCAGTATGTACTGCAGGTGGTTGAGCAGCTCATGTCCGCGTCGTGGCGACACCCACAACGGCGTATCGGTTTCCTCGGCGGCACGGCGCAGGTCTTCCGGACAGGCCTGGTTTTTGCTGATGACCAGCGCCAGCGGGCGGAAATCGATGATCTTCTGAATGGTTTCCCAACGCTGCCGCGCGTCCAGACCATCCAGCCATTGCAGCTCCTCACTGCCGAGGATCTGCACCTTGTTGGGATAGATGATGTTGAGGTAGCCCGCCAGCGATGGCCGGCGGGCCACGGTGTCCACGGCTTCCAGCACCCGCTCGCCAGCATGCTGCTGGCCGGCCAGCCAACGCAGGCCCAGCCGTTCTTGCTGCAGCTCGAACAACTCGACGGCGGTGATGCGGGCAGTGCTCATGGCAACGGCTGACTCAGCCAGCGATGTCGCGGGTCAGGCTCTCGCCGCGGTGATGATCGACCATGCGCTCCTTGTGCTTGACCAGCAAGCGGTCCAGTTTGTCAGCGAGCAGGTCGATGGCCGCGTACATGTCGGCCGCGCTGGCATCGGCGTGCAGGGACTTGCCGGGCAGTGCGACGGTGGCCTCGGCCTTGTGGTTGGGCTTATCCAGACCAAGCTGGACACGGATCTGGCAGGGATGCTCGAAGTGCCGGCCCAACCGCTCAAAGCGGGTCTCGACATACTTGCTCAGGGCCGGGGTGACTTCGATCTGCTGGCCGTAGGTTTCGATCTGCATCTTGACCTCCTTCTGCACGGTGCACTGCGGGCGGGGGTGCCCGCAGCCAGGCGACGCGCCGGTTGCCCAAGGCAACGTGAGCCAGCGACCGCCTGCATGGTCAACCTATCGACTGCGAAGGGCTTCGGCAAGTGCTCGACTACGCGAAGGTTCAGCCAACCTGCCCCCACCGACCCGCGGGCAGCGGCAGCCAGCCACATGGCTACAGGTGGAATGTCTCGCCCAGATAGACGCGCCGCACATCGGCGTTTTGCAGCACCGCCTCGGGAGTGCCCTGCGCCAGCACGGTGCCATCGGCCAGGATGTAGGCGCGATCGCAGATCCCCAGGGTCTCGCGGACGTTGTGATCGGTGATCAACACGCCGATGCCGCGCTGTTTGAGATGCCGGACGATGCGCTGGATCTCGGCCACGGTGATCGGATCGACCCCGGCGAACGGTTCGTCGAGCAGGATCAAGCGCGGTTTTCCTGCCAGCGCACGGGCGATCTCCACCCGCCGACGCTCGCCGCCGGACAGGCTGGCGCCAAGCTGGTCGGCCACATGGGCGATCTGCAGTTCATCCAACAGCACCGCAAGCTCACGCTCGCGTCCGGCCTCATCCAGATCCGGGCGCAGTTCCAGCACCAGACGCAGGTTGTCGGCCACGCTCAGCCTGCGGAACACCGACGGTTCCTGCGGCAGATAGCCAAGCCCAAGCCGGGCCCGGGCATGCATCGGCAGGTCGGTGATCTCCACGCCATCCAGCACGATCCGCCCGGCATCGGCGGGAATCAGCCCGACGATCATGTAGAAACAGGTGGTCTTGCCGGCACCATTGGGGCCCAACAGGCCCACCACTTCGCCCGCATCCAGGGTCAGCCCGAAATCGCGCACCACCTCACGCGACTTGTAGCGCTTGCGCAGACCTTCGGCGACCAGCATCAGGATTCACCCTTTGCCGCAGGTGCGACCACATCCTTGGGCAGGATCCGCATGCGAACCCGGCCGGCGCCCTCGCCACCGCTCTCCACCTGCCCGGTCTTGAGGTTGTACACCACCCGCTGACCGGTCAGGGTGCCGCGCTGCTGGCGGATCACCACGTTGCCGGTGAGCACCATCACGTCGTTGCGCAGGTCGTAATCGATCGCATCGGAGCTGGCATCGATGCGGTCGCCATCGTCCATGTCCTGCTGCAGGCTGACATTGCCGCTGAGCAGCGCCCGGCTCGGATTGCCTGCAGCCTGCTGCAGCACTGCCTTGTCGGCCCGCACGTGCAGGCTGCCCTGCACCATCACCACGTTGCCAGACAGGGTGCACGTGGCATTGGCCCCGGTTCCGCAGACACTGCGGGCGGATTCAATCTCCATCGGCTGACGGCGGTCGCTGGTGCGGGCCGATGCACTACTGGAGACGGCGATGAGCATCGCCGCCACCGCGGCGGCCAGAAGGTCAATGCTGCGGAACATAACGGGTACGAACCTGGGAAAGGAGGGAAACCTGCTGGTGGGCGAGATCCGCCTCCAGCCCCTTGCCACGCATTGTAAGACCCGGACGGGTGATCACGACCTCGGCGCTGCTGCGGGCGAGCTTGCGGTTCAGATCGATCGTCAGTGAGGCGGTTTCGATCCGGGTCGGGGGTGGTGTCTGTGGCGGACTGACCGCCACCACCTGATCGCGCAGTTCGACCCGGCTGTCATCGGCCGGCACCTCGCCACGCTCGGATCGCATGTCCCAGTAATGCCCCTGGGCGTCGGGAATCAGGAACTGCGGGGTGACCAGCGTCAGCGCCCGACTGACCGGCGCGCGTTGCAGCAGCGGGCCGGTCAGGGTGAACGACTCCCGGCCCTGCCGATCCAGTGCGACGATCTGGTAATCGCGCAACACATAATCCGGCCGCAGATCTGCCGCCGCCTGCGCCTGCGGACGCAGGCCACGCCAGACCGACCAGCCGCTGGCAATCGCCGCGACCAGCAGCACCCAGGTCAGTAGCCGCCGCGGATTCACAGGGCCTGGCTCCCCAACAACGCCTCCACCCGCCCCTGCGCTTGCAGGAGTAGGTCACAGGCGTCGCGTACCGCGCCGTGGCCACCGCCTCGCGGTGCAACCCAATGCACCACAGGCAGCAGCCACGGATGTACGTTGGCAGGCGCCAGCGCCAGCCCGACCGCCCGCAGAACGGCCAGATCCGGTAGGTCATCCCCCATGAAGGCCACCTCATCCAGGCCCAAGCCCTGCGCGCTGGCAATCCGTCGCAGACAGCCGAGTTTGTCGGATTCACCCAGGTGCAGATGGGCGATGCCCAGCTCGCGCCCACGCAGGAGGGTGGCCTGGCTGCGCCGGGCGCTGATCCAGGCAGTGGCGATACCGGCCTGACGGAGCAGCACCAGCCCCATGCCATCCTGGACATGGAACCGCTTGCTCTCGCTGCCGTCGGCGGCGTAATACAGCCCGCCGTCGGTCAGGGTGCCATCCACGTCGAAACCAATCAGCCGGATCCGGGCGGCACGCGCCAGAACATCTGCTGGAAATGCAGGCGCCGTCATCACACCACCCTTGCCCGCAGTAGATCGTGGATGTTCAGCGCCCCGACCAGTCGGCCATCGTGGTCGGTGACCAACAGGCCTTGAATCTTGTGCGCCTCCATCAGTTGCGCCGCTTCGGTCGCCAGCGCGTCCGGGGTGATGGTGCGCGGGGCTCGCGTCATCACCTCGCCAATACGCACACGGCGCAGGTCGATGCCGGGATCGTTGAGGGTGCGACGCAGGTCACCGTCGGTGTACACCCCAAGCAGACGGTCTTGCGCGTCCACGATGGCGGTCATCCCCAGACGCTTGCTGCTCATCTCCACCAGCGCCGCACTCAGGGTGGCGTCAGGCGGCACTCGCGGCACCGCATCGCCGGTATGCATCACATCGGCGATGTGCAACAGCAGACGTCGACCGAGCGCACCGGCCGGATGCGAGCGCGCGAAATCCGCCGCCGTGAACCCACGCGCTTCCAGCAAAGCCACCGCCAGTGCATCCCCCAGCGCCAGCGCAGCGGTGGTGCTGGAGGTCGGAGCCAACTGCAACGGGCAGGCCTCCAACGGAACCGCGACGTCCAGGTGGACATCGGCCTCACGGGCCAGGGTCGAACCGGCGCGGCCGGTCATGGCGATGATGCGATTCCCTTGCCGGCGCAGGGCGGGCAGCAGCAGCAGAATCTCGTCGCTCTCACCCGAGTAGGACAGCGCCAACAACACGTCGCTGTCGGTGACCATGCCCAGGTCTCCGTGCGCGGCTTCGCCCGGGTGCATGAAGAACGCCGGCGTACCGGTGGACGCGAGTGTGGCGGCGATCTTGCGGGCCACATGCCCGGACTTGCCCATCCCGGTGCACACCACCCGGCCACGGCAATCCAGCATGATCCGGCAGGCCGCCTCAAACTCCGCCCCGATCCGCGCCGCCACCGCACCCAGCGCGTCGGCCTCGATGGCAAGCACGCGCCTGCCACTGGCGGCAAACGCAGGGGTGTCCGAAGGCAATGACATGGGCGGTGGCTCGCGGGGTTGGGATAAACTTGACGCTTCAGTTTACTTGACTTGTCCCAGCACCCCCATGAATGCCGACCTGATCCGCCAGCTCATCGAGACCGGCCTGCCCGGCGCACGCGCCGAGGTGCGCGGCGAGGACGGGGTGCATTTCGAGGCCACGGTGATCTGTCCGGCGTTTGCCGGCAAGCTGCCGTTGGCGCGTCACCGCATGGTGTATGCCACCCTGGGCGACCGCATGGGCGGTGAGATCCACGCGCTGCAGCTGCGCACCCTGACCCCGGAAGAGGCCGGCGTCTGATGCAGAAGATCGTGGTCGAAGGCGGTGCTCGGCTGAACGGCGACGTCCGCATCTCCGGGGCCAAAAACGCGGTGCTGCCGATCCTGTGCGCCACCCTGCTGGCCGATACACCGGTGCGGATCACCAACGTGCCGCGCCTGCACGACGTGCTGACCACCGCCAAGCTGCTGGCTGGGCTGGGCGCGGATGTCGTCCACGAAGGCGATGTGATGACGGTCGATCCGCGCAGTGTGAACAGCCACATCGCGCCCTACGAGCTGGTCAAGACCATGCGCGCCTCGGTGCTGGTGCTGGGCCCGCTCCTGGCCCGTTACGGTGTTGCCGAAGTCTCGCTGCCCGGCGGCTGTGCCATCGGTTCGCGCCCGGTGGATCTGCATATCAAGGGCCTGCAGGCGCTGGGGGCCGACATCACCGTCGAACATGGGTTCATCAAGGCACGCCGCAATGGCCGCCTCAAGGGCACGCACCATGTATTCGAACTGGTCAGCGTCGGCGCCACCGAGAACGTGCTGATGGCCGCCGTGCTGGCGGAGGGCACCACGGTGCTGGAAAACGCGGCGATGGAGCCGGAGATTGTCGATCTGGCCGAGTGCCTGAACGCGATGGGCGCCCGCATCAGCGGACACGGTTCGCCGCGCATCGTGGTGGAAGGCGTGGAGCGGCTGCACGGCTGCACACACGCGGTGGTGGCCGACCGTATTGAATGTGGCACCTTCCTGGTCGCCGCCGCCATGACCGGCGGTCGCGTCACCGCCACCCACGCCCGTGCCGACACCATGGACGCGGTGCTGGACAAACTGCGCGAGGCTGGCGCGGAGGTCACCGTCGAGTCCACCGCCGATGCGGGCGACCGCATCACCGTGGACATGCACGGCAAGCGCCCGCGCGCGGTCAATATCACCACCGCGCCGCATCCGGCGTTTCCCACCGACATGCAGGCCCAGTTCATGGCACTGAACTGCATCGCCGAGGGCGTGGGCGTGGTGACCGAGACGATCTTCGAAAACCGCTTCATGCACGTCAACGAGCTGCTGCGCCTCGGCGCGGACATCCACGTGGACGGGCACACCGCGGTGGTGCGCGGCGTGGCCCGGCTCAGCGGCGCACCGGTGATGGCCACCGACCTGCGCGCCTCGGCCTCGCTGATCCTGGCCGGGCTGGTGGCCGACGGCGAAACCACCATCGACCGCATCTACCACTTAGACCGCGGCTACGAGCACATCGAAGCCAAGCTGTCCGCGCTGGGGGCCAGCATCCGCCGCGTCTCCTGACCCAAGGCGCGAACAGTCTGGCATATGTCCGGGCGTGGTTACGCCCACGCCCACTTCATCGCGGTAGTGCCGTTGCGGTCGGATGCCTGCCGGAAGAGGACGGGCGCGGCTTCGGCGGTCGTGCAGGCACCTCACGCCCTGGCACCTGCACCACCCGCAGCTCGTCAGTATCCAGTTGCAGGGCGGTCAGACGGCCGCCCCAGACCGCACCGGTATCGATGGCATGCACGCCATGGCCGATGAACAGGCCCAACGTGCTCCAGTGCCCGCAGACGATCTTCAGGTCGCGCGGGGCATGCCCTGGCACCGAGTACCACGGGTATAGCCCCGGCGGCTGGCTGCCGGGCGGCCCCTTCTGGTCGAACGCGATCCGACCACGCGGACTGCAATAGCGCATGCGGGTGAACACATTGATGATGGCGCGGTCACGCTCGACGCCCTTCAGATGCGGTGACCAGTCCGGGCCATCGCCATACATGTTGCGCAACAGCTTGCGGGCATGCTCGCCACGCAGCCGCGCTTCCACCTCGCGGGCGTGTTTTTCCGCCAACTGGGTCGTCCAGCGTGGCGAAATCCCGGCATGCACCATCATCCAGCCCAGGTTGCGATCGACATGGCACAGCTCGCGCGCCCGCAGCCAGGCCAGCAGGTCTGGCGCATCCGGCGCAAACAGCACCGACTGCAAATCCGGATTGACCCGACGTTGCTCGTCCGGCGTGCGTTCGGCCACGGCCAGCAGCGACAGGTCATGATTGCCCAGCACCACCTCGCTATAGTCGCGCAGCGAATACACCAGCCGCAGGGTGTCCAGCGACTGCCCGCCGCGGTTGACCAGGTCGCCGCAGAACCACAGCCGGTCCTGCGCCGGGTCGAAGCGGATCTTCTCCAGCAGACGCTGGGTGACATCGTGGCAACCCTGCAGGTCGCCGATTGCCCAGACGGCCATCGATCACCGCCTCAGTGCAGGGTCCGCGGAACGGAAAGGGTGAATGGCGGAATCGGGGCCTCGAACCGGGTGCCGTCATCGGCCAGCATGTCATAGCTGCCGCGCATGATGCCGACGTCGGTTTCCAGCACCGCCCCGGAGGTGTACTCGAAGCCTTCACCAGGGCGCAGCCACGGCTGCACACCGACCACCCCCTCGCCGCGCACCTCTTGCTCCCGACCGTTGCCGTCGATGATCTGCCAGTACCGCCCCAGCAACTGCGCAGACACCTTGCCCAGATTGCGGATGTGGATGGTGTAGGCAAACACATAGCGGCCTTGTTCCGGCGCCGACTCCTCATCCAGGAAGCGGGCATCGACCGCGATGTCTAACCGATAATCGTTGTTGCTCATGCCTGTCATTCTAGCCGCCCTCCCCCGCACAGGGTGGGCACGCATGCACATGACAGGCGATAATCGCACCTCAACGCCGCCTGGCATCCGCGCGTGCGTCCCCGTTCAACCCCAACCATCGCCCGGAAGCCGCATGGCCGAAGCCGCCCGCCACGACAAGACTGCCCGCCAGCTGCGCCTGCTCAGCGATGCGCTGGACAGCGGCCGGCTGGGGCCGGTGAAGCGGCTGATCAACACGCTGTCGCCGGCGGAGATCGGCAACCTGCTGGAATCACTCCCCCCGGCCAAGCGCAAGGTGGTGTGGGGCCTGGTCGATCCCGAGGACGACGGCGAAGTGCTGGTCCACGTGGGCGAGGAAGTCCGCGAGTCGCTAATCGCGGACATGGACGAGGATGAGCTGGTCGCCGCGGCCACCGACCTCGACATCGACGACCTGGCCGACCTGGTCGATGACCTGCCCGACAAGGTCATCGAGGAAGTCCTCAAGTCGATGGACCGTGAGAATCGTGAGCGCCTGGAGCGGGTGCTGTCGTACGCGGAGGGCACGGCCGGCCGCCTGATGAATCCCGACGTGGTAACGGTACGCGCCGACACCACGGTGGATGTGGTGCTGCGTTACCTGCGCCTGCGCGGCGAACTGCCCGAGCACACCGACCACCTCTACGTGGTCAACCGCCGGCATCGCCTGATTGGCTGGGTCGCCTTGCAGGATCTGGTCACCCATGACCCCAGTACGCCGATCAACCGCCTGATCGACGACAACCTGACCGCCATCCATGTCGATGAGCCGGCAGAAGACGTGGCGCGCAAGTTCTCCGACCACGACTGGATTTCGGCACCGGTGGTCGATGACGACAACGTCCTGCTCGGCCGCATCACCATCGACGACGTGGTCGACATCATCCGC
Source organism: Thermomonas hydrothermalis (assembly GCF_900129205.1). Classification (GTDB taxonomy): domain Bacteria; phylum Pseudomonadota; class Gammaproteobacteria; order Xanthomonadales; family Xanthomonadaceae; genus Thermomonas; species Thermomonas hydrothermalis. Next base: position 45,891 of record NZ_FQUK01000018.1, read on the forward strand.
GAACAGGCCGAGCATCAGGCCCTGTCCGCGGCCGGTCTGGACGAGGACGAGGATCTCTTCAGCCCGGTCTGGCGCGCCACCCGCCGGCGCATGCTGTGGTTGGGCATCAACCTGGCCACGGCGTTTCTGGCGGCCGGCGTGGTCGGCCAGTTCGAGGACACCATCCATGCCCTGACCGCACTGGCGGTGCTGATGCCGATTGTGGCCGGGATGGGTGGCAATGCCGGCACCCAGGTGCTGGCGCTGATGGTGCGCGGTCTGGCGCTGGGTCAGGTGGGCGCGTCCAACGTTCGCGCCCTGCTGTGGAAAGAAGTCCGGGTTGCGCTGCTCAACGGCCTGGGCCTGGGCTTGATTCTGGCGCTTGTGGTTCTGCTCTGGTTCCACGACCTGGGCCTGGCGCTGGTGATCACCATTGCGCTGACCTGCAACCTGCTGTTTGCCGCAATTGCCGGGGTGCTGATCCCCGTGACCCTCAAGCGCCTGGGCTATGACCCGGCGCTGGCCAGCAGCATCTTTTTGACCACCGTCACCGACGTGATGGGGTTTTTCACCTTCCTCGGCCTGGCGACCCTGTTGTTGCTGCGCTGACCCGCCCCGTGCGATCAGTCAGCGCAGCGCGGCTCAATACGCAAACTGGTGAAAAACCGGATCCACGCAGCCACCCCACTCACCGTGGAACAGCGCGAGCTTCTGCTGCGCCGGGGTCTGCCCGCTTTCGGCGATCTCCAGCAGTGGCGTCAAGAAACCACTTTCATCAGCGCCACAGGCATCCGCACAAGCACGCCGACGTAACCCTGCTGCTGCGATTCGCAGGACTTCCTGGGCCAGTTCGCGCACCGTGCCGCTACGGAACGGCAACTGCAGCGCATGCCGCGGCACGCCGTCGCGCAGCGCATGCCGCTCCTCGCGGGTGAACGTGCGCACCAGATCCCAGGCCGCATCCAGCGCCGCATCGTCATACAGAAGCCCCACCCACAGCGCCGGCAGGGCACAAATCCGGTTCCACGGCCCGCTGTCGGCGCCCCGCATCTCCAAAAAGGTCTTCAGCCGCACTTCCGGGAACGCGGTGGTCATGTGATCGGAAAAATCGCGCAGCGTCGGCAGCGCCCCGGGCAGCACGTCCAGCCGGCCAGCCAGAAAATCGCGGAACGACTTGCCGCTGGCATCCAGATACCGCCCCTGCCGGTGTACGAAGTACATCGGCACGTCCAACAGGTAGTCGACATAGCGCTCGTAACCGAACCCGTCCTCAAACACGAAATCCAACAGGCCGGTGCGGTCGGGGTCGGTATCGGTCCAGACGTGCGAGCGATAGGAAAGAAACCCATTGGGTGCGCCATCCGTGAACGGCGAGTCGGCGAACAGGGCGGTCGCCACCGGCTGCAACGCCAGCGCGACCCGGAACTTCTTCACCATGTCCGCCTCGCTGGCGTAATCGAGGTTGACCTGCACGGTGCAGGTGCGGGTCATCATGTCCAGCCCCAGCCGCCCCACCTTGGGCATGTATTCGCGCATGATCTGGTAGCGCCCCTTGGGCATCCAGGGCATGTCCTCACGCCGCCATTTGGGTTGAAAGCCCATGCCAAGAAAGCCAAGACCTAGCGCATCAGCCACTGCCCGGACCTCGCGCAGATGACTACCCACCTCACGGCAGGTTTCGTGCAGGGTGGCAAGCGGAGCACCTGATAGCTCCAGCTGCCCGGCCGGCTCCAGCGTGACCGACGCCCCCTCACGGGTCAGCGCGATCACCCGCCCGTCTTCCTCATATGGGGTCCAGCCGAACCGGGTCAGCCCCTTGAGCAGTACCTCGATGCCACGCTCACCCTCGAAGGTCGGCGGCCGCAGGTCGTCCCAGCGGAAGCCGAACTTTTCGTGTTCGGTGCCAATACGCCAGTCAGCGCGGGGCTTCTCGCCAGACGCAAACACCTCGACCAACTGGCGGCGGTCGGTAATCGGGGTCTGACGGGCGTCGCTGGGACCGGACATGCGCGAAGATCCTGACAAAGGATGCGCAGGATAGCCGGCCGACCCTGATGCTGACAGCACCACGCCGGTCTGCTGTGTTGCAACTGCATACGTATTCGGACGCATGGCCGTGCATAAGTTCAAACACCTTTGGCACTCCTTCGAAGCAGGAGGAGCGCCATGCAAGTGCACCATGCCGGGTACCGAATCCGGGGGTTCTATCGAATAGCCGCCTTGGGTCATCTTTGGGCAATGACCCCCAAAGACGCTCAACGAAGGCTGCACATCCTGCGCTTCTGGGACACACACGGCCTCGAAGCCACCCAAGACGCCTTCGACGTGTCCCGGCGCACGCTCTACCGGTGGAAGCAGGCCCTGCGCGAACAGGGCGGCAATCCCGCCGCCTTGGCCGCTCGATCCTGCGCGCCCAAACGCCGGCGCACGCCCAAGACCGACCCACGGCTG
>NZ_FQUK01000014.1 GCF_900129205.1 Thermomonas hydrothermalis
CCTCAGGGCCTGGCTGAGCTGGGCGCGGCGCTGTCGGCTCGAGCCGTTCAAGAAGCTGGCCGCCACGCTCAAGGAGCGGTTCGACGCGGTGGTGCGCGGCATGGTCGATCACCGCAGCAACGCCTTCGTCGAGGCGATGAACGGGCTGCTGCAGCAGGCCAAGCGCGCCGCGCGCGGCTTCAGGACGAGCCAGAACTTCATCGCCATCGCCTACCTGCGCATGTCCAAGCTCAAGCACCTGCCGGCCAGTCCGTTCGCGCCGGCGATGCCCCAGTGACAGTGTTGCTTTCCACACGAAACGACATGGAGCCACCCTGACCGGGAATGCACGCTGCACTGCAAAATAGGACTATCGGGTATAGCAATCGATCTGCGTTTTTGCTAACGCCCTCACGCCGGCCGCGGCCGGCGGCGCAGGTCGCGCAGGATCTCGCGCGCGGCATTGCGCCCCGGTAGACCGGTGACACCGCCGCCGGGATGGCTGCCAGAACCGCACAGGTACAGCCCCCGGAAGGCACCTCGATAATGCCCCTGGCCGAGCACGGGCCGGGCGCTGAACATCTGATCCAGCCCCAGCGCACCGTGGAAGATGTCGCCGCCGACCAGCCCAAACCGGCGCTCCAGGTCGAGCGGGCTCAAGGCCTCGTAGGCGATCACGCTGCGGGCAAAGTTGGGGGCATAGGCGTTGACCGTTTCGATCATCAGCCGGGCCACGGTGTCGCGATGGGCATCCCAGCCGCCATCCACGTCCGGATGCACGTGCTGGCAGAACAGGCTGGCCACATGCTGCCCAGGCGGAGCCAGGGTGTCGTCCAGCGTGGAGGAGATCACCAGCTCGACGATCGGCTGCCGGGCCCAGCCCGGGTTGTGGGCTTTGGATCTGGCATCGAAATAGGCCTGTTCGAAATACGCCAGCGATGGCCCGATCAGGATGCCGCTTTGGTGGTGCGGCTGTTGCTGCGTACCCGGCATCGCGGTGAAGTCGGGCAGCTCGGACAACGCCACGTTCATGCGGAAGGTGCCCGACCCGCAGCGATAGCGACGGATCCGCGCTGCGGTGTCCTCGTCCAGCTGGCCGGGTTCGACCAGCCGGGTATAGAGCAGCTTCGGATTGAGGTTGCTGGCGATGACGCGTGCGCGCAGCGTGCGGCCATCGGCCAGCACCACACCGCTGGCACGATCCCCCTCGACCAGCAGACGCACCACCTCGGCGCCGGTTTCGATGACCACCCCGCGCGCCTCGCATTCCTTGCGCATCGCCTGGGTGATCGCGCCCATGCCACCGATCGCATGGCCCCAGACACCGGTCTTGCCATTGACCTCGCCGAACACGTGGTGCAACAGCACATAGGCGCTGCCCGGCGTGTACGGACTGGCGAAATTGCCAACCACCGAATCCCAGCCCAACACCGCCTTCAGCGGCGCGCTCTCGAACCAATCGTCCAGCAGTTCGCCCGCCGACTTGGTGAACAGATCCAGCAGATCGCGCCGGCCGCGCATGTCCAGCTGCCGCAGCTGCCGCGCCACGGCGGCAGTGTTGAGCCAGTCGGCCAGGGCGAAACGATCGTTGCCGCTGGGTGGTGTGCGTTGCATCAGCACACGCAGAACCGCCACCACCCGGTCGAGCATGGCGTAGTAGGCGGGCAGCCGTTCGGCATCACGCCGCGACCAACGCGCCACTTCGGCGACCGTGTGCTCACCGCCCAACCGGAACGCACGTCCGTCCGGCAGCGGCAGAAAGTTGGCGAATGGTCGCTCGACCACGCGCAGGCCATGCTCGGCCAGGCGCAGATCGCGGATCACCTTCGGGTTCAGCAGGCTGACGGTGTAGCTGGCCACCGAGTTGCGAAAGCCAGGATGAAACTCCTCGGTCACTGCCGCGCCGCCAACCACGTGGCGACGCTCCAGCACCCGCACCCGCAGTCCAGCGCCGGCGAGATACGCCGCACACACCAGGCCGTTGTGGCCTGCCCCCAAGATGAGCACGTCGTCGTGTGTATGGGTCATGCCCGGTATTCCCCCGCATGTAAAGGTTTGAACCCGCCCATCCTAGCGTCGGCCAGGATGACCGACGACGAACGCAATCACATGATTTGTCTGATGCACGCCAAAAAGAAAGAAAGGCCCGCTCAACGCGGGCCTTTCTGTGTTGCGGTCGTGGTGCGACGGGATCAGAAGTCCATGTCACCCATGCCGGCACCCGGCGCAGCCTTCTCCTCCTTCTTCGGCAGATCGGCCACCATGGCTTCGGTGGTGATCATCAGGCCGGCGATGGAGGCGGCGTTCTGCAGGGCGGTGCGGGTCACCTTGGTCGGATCCAGGATGCCCATCTCCAGCATGTCACCGAACTGACCGGTTGCGGCGTTGTAGCCGAACGAACCGGTGCCTTCGGCGACGCGGTTCAGCACCACGCTGGGCTCCTCGCCGGCATTGGCGACGATCTCGCGCAGCGGAGCTTCCATGGCGCGCAGGGCGATCTGGATGCCGTGGTTCTGGTCTTCGTTGGCACCCTTGAGGTCCTTGATCGCGGCCTTGGCACGGATCAGGGCGACGCCACCACCCGGGACGATGCCCTCTTCCACCGCAGCGCGGGTGGCGTGCAGGGCGTCCTCGACGCGCGCCTTCTTTTCCTTCATCTCGACTTCGGTCGCAGCACCGACCTTGATGACGGCCACGCCACCGGCCAGCTTGGCCACGCGCTCCTGCAGCTTCTCGCGGTCGTAGTCGGAGGTGGTCTCCTCGATCTGCGCCTTGATCTGCTTGATGCGGGCCTCGATCGCCTTGCTGTCGCCAGCACCGTCGATGATGGTGGTGTTCTCCTTGGAGACCTGGACCTTCTTGGCGCGACCCAGATCCTTCAGAGTGGCCTTCTCCAGGGTCAGGCCGACTTCTTCGGAGATCACGGTGCCACCGGTCAGGATGGCCATGTCTTCCAGCATCGCCTTACGACGATCACCGAAGCCCGGCGCCTTCACGGCGCAGACCTTGACGATGCCGCGGATGGTGTTGACCACCAGCGTCGCCAGGGCTTCGCCTTCCACGTCCTCAGCCACGATCAGCAGCGGCTTGCCAGCCTTGGCCACGCCTTCCAGCACCGGCAGCAGGTCGCGGACGTTGGAGATCTTCTTGTCGTGCAGCAGGATGTAGGGGTCATCCAGTTCGCACTGCATCGACTGCTGGTTGTTGATGAAGTACGGCGACAGGTAGCCGCGGTCGAACTGCATACCCTCGACCACGTCCAGCTCGTTCTCCAGGCCCGAGCCCTCCTCGACGGTAATCACGCCCTCCTTGCCGACCTTGTCCATCGCCTGCGCGATCAGCTCGCCGATGTTGGCGTCGCTGTTGGCGGAGATGGTGCCGACCTGGGCGATCTCCTTGCTGGTGGACGAGGGCTTGCTGATCTTCTTCAGCTCGGCCACGGCCGCGGTCACGGCCTTGTCGATGCCGCGCTTGAGGTCCATCGGGTTCATGCCGGCGGCCACCGCCTTCATGCCCTCGCGGATCAGCGCCTGCGCCAGCACGGTGGCGGTGGTGGTGCCGTCACCGGCGTTGTCGGAGGTCTTGGAGGCAACCTCCTTGACCATCTGCGCACCCATGTTCTCGAACGGATCAGCCAGCTCGATCTCCTTGGCGACGGAGACGCCGTCCTTGGTGATGGTGGGGGCGCCGAAGCTCTTCTGCAGCACGACGTTACGGCCCTTCGGGCCGAGGGTGGCCTTGACGGCATTGGCGAGAATGTTCACGCCGCGCACCATGCGGATGCGGGCGTCTTCGCCGAAACGGATATCCTTGGCAGCCATTGCGATTTACCTCTGTGAATTCGTTGAGTTAGGGAGAGCGGGGAAGCGCCGCGCGATCAGCCGATGATCGCGAACAGGTCGTCTTCCTTGACCACCAGGTACTCGACACCGTCGAGCTTGACCTCGGTGCCGCTGTACTTGCCAAACAGCACCTTGTCGCCCACCTTGACCTGCGGCGCGCGCACCTGGCCGTTGTCCAGCACCTTGCCCGGCCCGACGGCGACGACTTCGCCACGGATCGGCTTCTCGGTAGCGCTGTCAGGGATGACGATCCCGCCTGCAGACACCTTCTCTTCTTCCATGCGCTTGATGACCACGCGGTCGTACAGCGGCTTGATGTTGGACATGTGCAACCTCTGCAAATGGTTGATTGTGTGGGAGAAACCCGGCCATTTTAGCAGTCGAGACAGGCGACTGCCAAAACATGGGCGTGTGTGCCCGCGTCCGGGACGGACCCGAAGATGGGGTGGGATTTCCCGCTTTCAAGGGGGGTGGGACGCAAAAAGTTCACCCTCAGTCGGCGTAGTCTATGGTCATGACCGCACTGCTCTGCCTGACCACCTGCCCCGACCCGGACAGCGCCGAACGCATCGCCGCCACCCTGGTGGAAGAACGCCTGGCCGCCTGCGTCAACCTCATCCCTGGCCTGCGCTCGGTGTACCGCTGGCAAGGCGCAATCCAGCGCGAGGCGGAAGTCCTGCTGCTGATCAAGACCCACCCCGACCGCTACCCGGCCCTGCAGACCCGGCTGACCGCGCTGCACCCGTATGAACTGCCGGAGCTGATCGCGGTCGAATCCGCCACCGGCCTGCCCGCGTACCTGCACTGGGTGGCCGACAACACCCGCCCCGTGGAATGACCTCATGCCTGCACTGATCGTGCGCCTGCGCGGCGCGCTCGCCGCTTTGCTGCTTGCCCTGTCCCTGCCCGCTGCGGCGGGCATCGTCGGTGAGCTGCCACCCGTGGATTCGGTCTTCGTGCTGTCCGCCCAGGCCACGGCGGCAAACCGGATCGAGGTGCGTTGGGCCATTGCCGACGGCTATTACCTGTACCGCCACCGCATCTCCGCCCAGGCCCGCGCCGGATTGACCGATGCCGTGTTCACCCTGCCGGAGGGCGAGCCGCACCATGACGAGTTTTTCGGCGACGTACAAACCTACCGCCGGCAGCTGGTCGGCGTGCTGACCGGCACCCCGGTGGCAGGCGCACAGGCGGTCGCGCTGACCGTCAAATACCAGGGCTGCGCCGATGCCGGCGTGTGCTACCCGCCGCAGACCCGCACCCTGACGGTCGCCCTGCCGACCGCCAGTACGGACGCTGCCCCATTGCTGGGGCGCGGCAGTGGCCGCACCCTGCTGCAACTGGCGGATTCCGGCGCCGCGGCCGCGCCTCTGCCGCCCGAGCAGGCATTCCAGGCCGAGGCGATTGCGCTCGACGGCAATACCCTGCTGCTACGGCTGACCCCGGCACCGGGCTATTACCTGTACCGCGACAAGCTCGCAGCCCGGCTCGAGGCCGGCCCGGGCCTGGCCGCCACCCTGCCGCCAGCCGATCGCCTGCCCAAGGCCACGCCATACAAGGACGCCCATTTCGGTGACGTTGCGGTGTATTTCGAGCAGGTCGAGTTCCCGCTGCCGGTGACCCGCACGCGCACCGACGCCGCCCGCGGCAGCCTGGTGGTGGACTTGCAGGGCTGCCAGACCGACGGCATCTGCTACCCGCCGATGACGCGCCGGCTGGCAGTTTCCCTGCCGGCCGGCCGCCTGTCTGCCCAGGCGGCACCCGCCGCCGCGCTGGACGCCAACGCAGATGCAAATTCGGCCCCACGGGTCACCCCCAGCACCACCCCCGTCATCGCCGCCGCCCCGCCATCCCGGCCTGCCTCAGTCGATGATGCCGCACCACCCCCCACCCCCAGCCTGTGGCTCGCCCTGCTGCTGGCGCTCATAGGCGGGCTGAGCCTCAATCTGATGCCCTGCGTATTGCCGGTGCTGTCCCTGAAGGCACTCTCGCTGGTATCTGGCGGCGCAAGCCGGCAGCGGGCGCGGCAGCAGGCGCTGGCCTATACCGCCGGCGTGCTGCTGTCGATGCTGACGCTGGGCGCGCTGGTGCTGGCACTGCGCCACGCCGGGCTGGCGCTGGGCTGGGGCTTCCAGTTGCAGCAGCCGCTGGTGCTGGCGGTGCTGGCGCTGGTGATGTTCGTGCTGGGCCTGTCGCTGTCGGGAGTCTGGCAGGCACAGTTGGCGCTGGGCGCCGGGGCCAGCCGCCTGCTGCAGGGCGACACCCTGCGCGCCGACCTGCTCACCGGCGTGCTGGCGGTGGTGCTGGCCACGCCCTGTACCGCGCCATTCATGGGCGCGGCGCTGGCCTATGCCTTCACCGGCCCGCTCACCGGTGCGCTGCTGGTGTTTTTGATGCTGGGGCTGGGGCTGGCGCTGCCGTTCCTGCTGATCGGCTTCATCCCGGCACTGGCCCGACGGCTGCCCCGGCCGGGGGCCTGGATGGAGACGTTCAAGCAGCTGCTGGCGTTCCCGCTGTATGCCACCGCCGCCTGGCTGGTGTGGGTGCTGGCGCGGCTGCGCGGCGCCGACGCCGTCGGCCTGTGGCTGGCCGCGGCGATCCTGCTGGCACTGGCGGCGTGGACCTGGACGCGCGGCACCCTGCACCGGCGCTGGCGCTGGCTGACGCTTGCCGCCCTGCTGGCCGCGCTCTGGCCGCTGGCCCAGATCGGCCAACTGACGCGCCCGCAGATGGCGACCACGCCCGCCGTCGATTCGCCCCAGGTGGCCTGGTCGGAGCAGGCACTGGCCGACCTGCGTGCGCAGGGCCGAGTGGTGTTCGTGGACATCACCGCCGACTGGTGCGTGAGCTGCAAGGCCAACGAAAAAACCGTGCTGTCCACCCGCCGCTTCCTCGCTGCCCTGCAACAGGCCAATGCCGTGTACATGGTGGGGGACTACACCGACGTGGACCCGGCCCTGACTGCCTACCTGCAACGGTATCGTGCGGTCGGCGTGCCGCTGTATGTGGTCTATCCGCGCAATGGCGGCCCAGGCCGCGTTCTGCCCACCCTGCTCACCCCGGGCCTGGTCGAGGCCGCCCTGCGCGAGGCAGCACGCTGATGGCAGGCTATGGTCGGGTACTGCTGGTGGCGACCCTGGCCGCACTGGCCGGCGCCGTCACCAGCCTGTGGCTGGAACCGCGCGGCCTGTACCGGTTGGCAGGCAGCGCCGCCGGCCAGCAGTTGCTGCAGGCGGCCACGCAGGCCCGCGCCCCGACGCCCCCGCCCGGCGTGCGTCCGGCACGTCTCGGCGAGCCGATGCCGGCCATGACCCTCTCCGACCTGGACGGACGCCCCGTGCAGATCCCGCAGGCGTGGCGTGGCCGCCCCACCCTGGTCAACTTGTGGGCGAGCTGGTGCGCGCCCTGCCTGAAGGAAATGCCCGATCTGCAGGCATTTGCCACCCATCAGGGCCAAACTGGCGTGCAGGTGGTCGGCATCGCCCTGGATGACACAGAAGCCGTGCGCGCCTTTCTGGCGGCCCACGCCATCACCTACCTGGTGCTGCTGGACACCCCTGGCCCAGCGGATGCCGGCGTGCGCCTGGGCAATACAGCCGGGGTGCTGCCGTATTCGGTGCTGATCGCCGCCGATGGGCGGCTGCTGAAGACCCGGATCGGGCCGTTTGCCGACCTGGCCGAGATCCGCGCCTGGGCTGCGCCGGCCAGCTCACACCCGCAGGATCGCTGAAGCAGGCCCGCACGGGCCTAGAGTCAATACTCAAACATCCGTTTAAAACCGTCACTTTTCGGGAAAGTTCGCCGAACTGGACAGCAACACCCAAAACGGGAGACACTGCGCGCCCGTTCCGATCCGTCTGCCCGCCGCCCGATGGCCCGCCTTCTGCTGCTGCATGGCCCCAACCTCAACCTGCTCGGGGTGCGCGAGCCGGAGATCTATGGCGCGCTCACCCTGGAGGCGTTGAATGCCGATCTGCGTGCACGCGCGCAGGCCGCCGGCCATACGCTCGACATCCTGCAGTCCAACGCCGAGCACGTGCTGGTGGAACGGGTTCAGGCTGCCCGCAGTGACGGCACCGCCTTCATCCTGATCAACCCGGCCGCCTTCACCCACACCTCGGTCGCCCTGCGCGACGCGCTGGCCGCGGTGGCCCTGCCTTTCATCGAAATCCACCTGTCCAACCCGCATGCCCGCGAGCCCTTCCGCCAGCACAGCTATTTCAGTGACAAAGCGGTGGGGGTGATCTGCGGCTTCGGTGCGGATTCCTACCGCTATGCGCTGGACGCCGCGCTCAAGCGGCTTCCCGCCTGATATCTGCCCAAAGGAGCATCCCGATGGACCTGCGCAAGATCAAAAAACTGATCGACCTGCTGGAAGAGTCGAACCTGGCCGAAATCGAAATCCGCGAGGGCGAGGAATCCGTCCGGCTGGCGCGGGTGCCCAAGGGCGGGCTCCCTGCGACCGCTGTGGCCGCCGCGCCCATGCCGGCCGCCCCGGCTGCCCATGCCGCGCCAATGCCGATGCAATCCCCCACCGAATCCGCCACCGGCGGCACCCCGCGTGCGCCCGCGCACGATCTTCCGGAGGGCCATGTGGTGCGCTCGCCGATGGTCGGCACCTTCTACGCCAGCCCGGCACCGGACAAGCCGCCCTTCGTCACCCTGGGGCAGCAGGTCAAGGCCGGCGACACCTTGGGCATCATCGAAGCGATGAAGATGTTCAACCCGATCGAAGCCGAGGTGTCCGGCACCATCGTGGCCATCAAGTGTGAGAGCGGCCAGCCGGTGGAGTTCGACCAGCCGCTGTTCGTGATCGCCTAACGCCGGAGCGACCCGATGCTGGAGAAAGTCGTCATCGCCAACCGCGGCGAAATCGCCCTGCGCATCCTGCGCGCCTGCCATGCCATGGGCATCCGCACCGTCGCCGTGCATTCGACCGTGGACCGCAATCTCAAGCACGTGGCCATGGCGGATGAATCGGTCTGCATCGGCCCGGCACCCTCGGCGGAGAGTTACCTCAATATGCCGGCGATCATCGCCGCTGCCGAGGTCACCGATGCCCAGGCCATCCATCCCGGTTACGGCTTCCTCTCGGAAAACGCGGATTTCGCCGAACGGGTGGAGCAAAGCGGTTTCATCTTCATCGGCCCACGGCCTGACACCATCCGCCTGATGGGCGACAAGGTGGAGGCGATCCGCGCGATGAAAGCGGCTGGCGTGCCCTGCGTGCCCGGCAGCGGCGGCCCGCTTGGCAATGATGCCGCCACCAACATCAAGATCGCCCGCGAAATCGGCTATCCGGTGATCATCAAGGCCGCGGGTGGCGGCGGCGGTCGCGGCATGCGCGTGGTGCACTCGGAAGCCGCGCTGATCAATGCCATCAACACCACCCGCCAGGAAGCCAAAGCCGCCTTCGGCAACGACATGGTGTACATGGAGAAGTTCCTGGAGAACCCGCGCCATGTCGAAATCCAGGTGCTCGCCGACGGTCAAGGCAACGCCATCCACTTGGGCGAACGCGACTGCTCCATGCAGCGCCGTCACCAGAAAGTGGTGGAAGAGGCCCCGGCGCCAGGGATCACCCCGGAGCTGCGCGACCAGATCGGCCGGGTCTGCGTGGAAGCCTGCCTGCGCATCGGCTACCGCGGCGCGGGCACCTTCGAGTTCCTCTACCAGGACGGCCGCTTCTACTTCATCGAAATGAACACCCGCATCCAGGTGGAGCATCCGGTCACCGAAATGGTCACTGGCATCGACCTGGTGCGCGAGCAGCTGCTGATCGCCGCCGGCCATAAGCTCTCGATCCGGCAGGAAGACGTGGTTCTGCGCGGCCACGCCATCGAATGCCGGATCAACGCCGAGGACCCCGACACGTTCTTCCCCAGCCCCGGCCTGATCCAGCATTTCCACGCCCCGGGCGGCCCGGGCGTGCGGGTGGACAGCCATATCTACGAGGGCTACCGGGTTCCGCCCAACTACGACTCGATGATCGGCAAGCTGATCGTGCACGGCGCCGACCGCGCCCAGGCGATCGCCCGCATGCGGGTGGCGCTCTCCGAAATGGTGGTGGACGGCATCAAGACCAACATCCCGCTGCAACAGCGGATCATGGCCGACGGCGGCTTCTGCCAGGGCGGGCAGAACATCCACTATCTGGAAAAGAAACTGGCCGAACGCCGGGAAAAGGCGCTGTCGCTGCTGTGACCGCCAGCCCGGCGGCCACAACCAGGCATGATCACAGGTGGCCTGTCATGGCGACCGCCCGGCCTCCTTGGAACACCGTAAGCCGCCCGCCAGAGGGCGGCGGTCGCTGCACCACGCTGCTACCATTTCGCCGCGATTGGCCGTTTCCGGCCCGGTGAGGGGAGCACCGGTGACATCGACACACATGCCCGTCCTCTGGCGTTGCCTGATCCTGGCCTGGTTGCTGGTGGCCACAGGCTGCGCACGTGCGCCGGCATCACCATCGCCGCTCACCGTCCAGGCTCTGGATGCCGCCTGGAACACTGCCGACCGCGCCCAACTTCCCACCGATGGCCCGGCCTGGCAGCCGCAGCCAACACCGCAACTGCGCTGGCAGACCGGCAGTCGCTGGTGGCGGGTGCGGCTGGATGACCCGCACGCCCGCCGCGACCCCGGCCCGTGGGTGCTCAGCCTGCGTGAAACCTATGACAGCCCGGTGCAGGTGTACCTGCCGGATGGCTCACCCCCGCGCACGCTGTGGCTGCCGGATCGGCACCTCGATCAGCCCGGCTCACGCCTGCGTCTGGCACTACCGCTGACTCCGGCCCAACGCGACGGCTGGATCTACTTGCGTCTGGACTGGGTCCGACATCAGCCGGTGTCACTGGCGGCCATGCCACAGGCGCGCTACCTGGCCACCGACCTGGATCGAATCCGGTTTTTCTACGCGGTGCTGGCCGCCATGCTCGCGCTGGCGCTGATGGCGGCGATCTTTGCGATGTCGATGCAGCGCAAGGCGCTCGTCCTGCTCAGCCTGTGGATCGCTTGTATAGCGCTGTACCACCTGGGCATGAGCGGGGAACTGGCCAGCCTGCTGCCTGATCTGGCGCAACGGCTGTCACCGGTCTCGTTCGCCTCACTGGCACTCCATCTCGGGCTGCCGTTGTTCTACCTGTTCGTGTATCGCTTCCTGGCCATCAACCGCCACTTTCCGCGGATCGCCCGTTACTACCGCGGGCTGCTTTGGGTCGTCGTCCTGCTGTTGCTCCCTGAGTTGATCGGCGGCTTCACTCCACTGATGGCGCTGGTCATGAACGGCCTGATTTTGCTGCTGAGCGGCCTGATCCTGGTCTTAAGCGCGCAGCTGGCACGCCGGGGTAACCGCCAGGGTGGGTTTTTCCTGGTTGGCTGGGGGGCATCGACACTGGTGGCCACCCTGCGCGCCGGCTATTTCCAGGCCCATGAAGGCACCCCACCCTGGCTGGAGCTGCTGCACCCGACGTTCGACCTGATCGCCGCGATGATCCTGCTGGTTGCCGTGGCCCGAGCCGCCCGTTATGCCGAACGGGAAATGCATCTGGCCCGCCGCGTGGCCCGCACCGACCCGTTGACCGGTGCCGCCAACCGCGCTGAACTCGATAGCACCCTGCCGGCCTTGCTCGACCATGCCCAGCGCAGCCGGCAGCCACTATGCGTGCTGTTTCTCGACCTCGATCATTTCAAGTCCATCAACGACCGCTACGGCCACGACATGGGTGACTGCTGTCTGGTCGAGACCGCACACTGGCTGAGCCGGCATCTGCGCCGACACGATCTACTGGCGCGCTTCGGTGGTGAGGAATTCGTGGCGGTGCTGGAGGGCACCGATGCCGGGCAGGCGCAGACCATTGCCGATACCCTGCGCACCGCCATCAAACGCCATTGCCAGACGGTCAACGGCCAACCGGTCGGGCTGACCCTCTCCATCGGCATCGCCCAATACCTGCCCGGCGAGACGCCCCAGGAACTGCTCCGCCGGGCCGACGAGGCGCTGTATCGCGCCAAGGCGGAAGGCCGCGACCGCTGCATGCTGGCACCCACTCCCCTTGCCTCTTGACCCTTGCAGGCATTCTCCATGTCCGAATCACCACAGGACTCCTTTGCGCCCTCCCAGCTCCGCCCAGGCGATGTCCTGCTGATGCGCGGCCATGGGCCAGTCTCCGACCTGATCGCCTGGTTCGGGGATTCGATCTACAGCCACGCCGCCCTGATGGTCGATACCGACCATCTGGTGGAAGCCGCGCTGCCCACATCGCGCCTCGTTCCATTGCAGACCCGGCTGACCCAAGGCAAGGACTACGCCTTCATCGACGTCTTTCGTCCGACCCGCCCCGACGGCACCCCCCTCAGCGATGCCGAGCGCCAGGCCATCGCCGCAGCCGGACGGGGCCTGATCGGGGTCGCCTATCCGCTCGACGCCCTGTTGCAACTGGCCCTGGTCGCCACCCTGCGCAACCGCATTCCCGCCGATGCCCGGCTGCGTTGGTGGCTGCGCATGTTGATCGACGAGCTGCTGACGGATGACCCCCAACAGATGGTTTGCTCCGAGCTGGTCTATACCGCCCTGCGCACGGCCGGCCTGGCCCCGGCCCTGATCGTCAGCGCCCAGCTCGACTTGCCGTTGCCTGCGATCGATCTTGGCAGCTTGATCGAAGAATGGCGTGAGGCCCGAGGCCGTCGCCATCCAGCCACCCTGGCCGCCCCGTCTCCCACCGAGATGCTTGATGCCGACGGCCTCGCTGCGGCCTTCCAGACGCTCAAGCAGGCCCGCCACGGCACTCCCCCCGGCCTGCGGGCGCTGGGTATGCCGGGCCTGCCGACAGTCAATCCTGCCGATGTGTTGCCAGTGGATCTGGAGACCAGCCCGCAGCTACGCCGGGCGGGCCGCCTGCCACTGACATCTCCCTGACCGCCGCTCAAGAAAGTCCCTCGGCCGGTCACGCTGGAACCTGCCAGAATGTCGGCCGTTTCCATCGCGCCGCTGCCATGTCCTATCTGCAACTCTCGCTGCCCTGTACCGATGCCGAGGTCGCCCGCTACGAGCGCGCCCTGCTGGACGTAGGCGCACTGGCGGTCACCCTGCAGGATGCCCATCTGGACGCCCCCGACGAGCAGGCCATCTTCGAACCCGGCGTCGGCGAGCAGCCGCTGTGGGACGAGATGACGCTGACCGCGCTGTTCCCCGGCGACACCAACGCACTGGTGCTGCTGGCCGCGCTGGAGGCGTTCGATCCGGGGCTTACGTGGCACAAGGCTCGCTTCGAGAAGATCGAGGACCAGGTCTGGGAGCGCGCCTGGCTGGACAGTTACCGGCCCATGCGCTTTGGCGAACGGCTGTGGATCGTGCCCTGGGACCAGCCGCTGCCAGAGGCCGCCGAGGCTGCGGACGCCGCCGTGTTGCGGCTGGATCCGGGGCTGGCATTCGGCTCCGGTACCCATCCCACCACCGCCCTGTGCCTGCGCTGGCTGGATGCCCTGGCGGTGCGTGGCGAGCTGCAGGGCAAAACGGTGCTCGACGTCGGCTGCGGCAGCGGCATCCTCGCCCTGGCGGCGCTGAAACTAGGCGCCGCCGCTGCGGTGGGCATCGACAACGACCCGCAAGCCATCACCGCCAGTCTCGACAACGCCCAGCGCAACGGCCTGACCCTGACCGCCTGCCTGCCCGAGCAGGCACCCGTCTGCACGTTCCCGGTGGTGGTGGCCAATATCCTGGCCTCGACCCTGGATGCGCTGGCAGACACCCTGGCCGCACGCACCGCCCCCGGCGGCCGGATCGCCCTGTCCGGCATCCTGGCCGGGCAGGAAGCTGCCCTGCTGACCCGCTTCTCCCCCTGGTTCGACCAACTGCAGGTCAGCCGTGAGGAGGACTGGATGCGGATCGAGGGGGTGCGCAATACGGTCGAGGCCCGCGCATGAGCCAGGTGCCGCGCTTTCTGCACCTGCACCCGCAGACCCCGCGCCGGCGCGGTGAATGGCTGGCCCTCACCGTGCTGGCCGGGTTGCTGGCCCTCCAGCTCATCATCCAGCAATGGGCGACACTGGCAGCCAGCCCCCGCCTGCGCCCGCTGTTGCAGACGGCCTGTGCGGTGCTGCACTGCCCGCTGCCGGTCTGGCACGAACCGGCTGCGTTCACCCTGCTGGCCCGCGACGTGATCGCCCGCCCCGACCGCCCCGGCGTGCTGCGCGTCCAGGCCAGCCTGCGCAATGACGCCCGCTATCCGCAGCCATGGCCGGTGCTGGTGCTGACCCTGGCCGATGCCGACGGCCGCGTGCTTGGCAGCCGTCGCTTCCAGCCACGCGAATACCTGGCAGGCACCGATCCCGCCCCGGCGCTGCTACAACCCGGCCAGGCCGGGCAGATCGCCTTCGACATCCTCGAACCGGGCCCGACGGCGGTGGCGTTCGATTTCCGCTTCGAGTGACTCCGCCGTCCGCCGCTGCGCTATAGTGGCCGACCCGCAACCGTCCGACCGCCGGTCCGAGGATTCCGCGTGAACGCGTCCGAACAACGCCCCGTCGGCGGGCATGTCCCGCTGCGCGAACATGTGGCGCAGGCTGTGCGCCGCTTTTTGCGCGACCTGGACGGCCACGACGTGGACGATCTCTACAGCATCGCCCTGCGCGAGCTGGAAATCCCGCTGTTCATCGAGGTGATGAAGCACTGCGAGGGCAACCAGAGCCGCGCCGCCGCCCTGCTGGGCATCCATCGCGCCACCCTGCGCAAAAAACTGCGCGAATACGGGCTGGGTTGACGCCTCTGGTGGCCGGCTCCGTCAGGCCGCCCAGCGCCGGGCCGTATAATCCGCAGCTCGTTCCCAACGTCGCTGCCCTTCATGTCTGCTGCTCCCGCCGCCGCGCCGGTCGTGCTGCGCCGCGCCCTGCTCTCCGTTTCCGACAAGACCGGCCTGCTCGAGCTGGCCCGTGCGCTGGCCGCGCTCGGCGTGGAGCTGCTGTCTACCGGCGGCACCGCCAAAACGCTGCGCGAGGCGGGCCTGGCGGTGAAAGACGTGGCCGAGATCACCGGTTTCCCGGAGATGATGGATGGCCGGGTCAAGACCCTGCACCCGGTGGTGCACGGCGGCCTGCTGGGCCGCGCCGGCCTCGACGACGCGGTGATGGCCGAACACGGCATCCCTGCCATCGACCTGCTGGTGCTGAATCTCTACCCGTTCGAAACGGTCACGGCACGCGCCGACTGCACCCTAGCCGAGGCAGTGGAAAACATCGACATCGGCGGCCCGGCCATGCTGCGCAGCGCCGCCAAGAACTTCGCCCGGGTCACCGTGCTGACCGATCCGGCCCAGTACCCGCAACTCTTGGCCGAACTGCAGGCCAATGCCGGCGCGGTCAGCGCGCGCACCCGCTTCGATCTGGCCGTGGCGGCCTTCAACCGGGTTGCCCAGTACGACGCCGCGATCAGCAACTACCTCTCGGCCATCACCGATGCCTCCACCGATGTGCCGGTGCGGGCAACCTTCCCGGCACAGGCCAACGGCAACTTCGTGAAGGTCATGGACCTGCGCTACGGCGAGAACCCGCACCAGCAGGCCGCCTTCTACCGCGACCTCCACCCGGCGCCTGGCTCCCTGGCCACGCTGGAGCAGCTGCAAGGCAAGGAACTCAGCTACAACAACATCGCCGATAGCGATGCCGCCTGGGAATGCGTGCGCCAGTTCGACGCGCCGGCCTGCGTGATCGTCAAGCACGCCAATCCCTGCGGCGTGGCCGTGGGCACCGGCTGTCTTGACGCCTACGAAGCAGCCTACGCCACCGACCCCACCAGCGCGTTCGGCGGCATCCTGGCCTTCAACAGGCCGCTCGATGGCGCCACCTGCAAGACCATCCTCGACCGCCAGTTCGTCGAGGTGCTGATCGCGCCCGACTACGACGCCGACGCGCTGGCGTATGCGAAGAAAAAACCCAATGTGCGGCTGCTGCGTGTACCGCTGGCGCCACCCACGCCCGGTCTGATCGACTGCAAGCGGATCAACTCCGGACTGCTGATGCAGACCGCCGACGACCGTGTGGTCACCCGCGATGAATTGAAGGTGGTGACCAAGCGCGCACCGACCGAAGCGCAGTTCGCCGACCTGCTGTTCGCGTGGAAGGTCGCCAAGTTCGTGAAGTCCAACGCCATCGTCTATGCCAAGGACCAGCGCACCATTGGTGTTGGCGCCGGACAGATGAGCCGGGTGTATTCAGCACGCATCGCCGGTATCAAGGCACAGGATGCGGGGCTGGTGGTGCCGGGCTCGGTGATGGCCAGCGATGCCTTCTTCCCATTCCGCGACGGCATCGACGCCGCCGCTGAAGCCGGCATCCAGGCGGTGATCCAGCCGGGTGGCTCGCTGCGCGACGCCGAGGTGATCGCCGCGGCAGACGAGCACGGGATTGCGATGGTGTTCACCGGCGTGCGGCACTTCCGGCACTGACACCCACCATGGCCAGCCACTGCACCCCACCCCTCGCCCGCACCTGCGCACTGGCGCTGCTGCTCGCCGGGCTTGCCGCCTGCGGTGACGAGGCCACTCGTGCGGCGCTGACCCGGGCGCAGGCCACGCTGGCCTCCGGCCTGCCGGCGCCCTACGTGGAAGACCTGACCATCGAATCGGTGCGCGTGGAAGGCGATGCTCTGGTGCAAACCATCCGCAGCCCGCTGGGTGATGCCATCAAGACCCGTCGCAACCCACGTATCCACGAACTGGAACAGGCCGAACGCGAAGCGCTGCGCGACTGGTGCACAGACCCTGCGGTGCAGCCGCTGCGCACCACCCAGGCCCGCCTGGTTCGCCGCTTCATCGACCGCAAAGGCCGGCTGTTCTTCGAAGTGGCGATGCCCGCCGCCGCCTGCCCGCCACCGGCATGAGTTTTCCACCTCCATCGCATGAGGCCCCTGCCATGAAAGTCCTGGTCATCGGCTCCGGCGGCCGCGAGCACGCGCTGGCCTGGAAGCTGGCGCAATCGCCGCGGGTTGCTGAAGTCATCGTCGCCCCCGGCAATGCCGGCACCGCAAGCGAACCGAAGTGCCGCAATGCGGCCGTCAAGGCCACCGACATCGACGGTCTGCTGCAACTGGCGCAGGACGAAGGCGTGGCGCTGACCGTGGTCGGCCCCGAACAGCCGCTGGTGGCCGGCGTGGTGGATCGCTTCCGCGCCGCCGGCCTGCGCATCTTCGGGCCCAGCGCCGCCGCTGCGCAGCTGGAAGGCAGCAAGGCATTCGCCAAGGCCTTCCTGCACCGTCATCGCATCCCGACCGCACATTACGCCGTGCACACCGACGTGGACGCTGCGCTGGCCTATGTGCGCGCGCACGGCGCGCCGATCGTGATCAAAGCCGACGGCCTGGCCGCCGGCAAAGGCGTGATCGTGGCGACGACGCTGGCCGAGGCCGAAGCCGCAGTGCGCGACATGCTGTCTGGCAACGCCTTCGGTGATGCCGGCGCGCGGGTGGTGATCGAAGAGTTTCTCGAAGGCGAAGAGGCCAGCTTCATCTGCATGGTGGACGGCCAGCACGCACTGCCGATGGCCACCAGCCAAGACCACAAGCGGGTGGGCGATGGCGACACCGGCCCCAATACCGGCGGCATGGGTGCGTATTCGCCGGCGCCGGTGGTCACGCCCGAGGTGCATGCACGCATCCTGCGCGAGATCATCCAGCCCACCGTGGCCGGTATGGCCGCCGACGGCGTGCCGTTCACCGGCTTCCTGTATGCCGGGTTGATGATCGACGCCAGCGGCGCACCGAAAGTGATCGAGTTCAACGTGCGCTTCGGCGACCCGGAAACCCAACCGGTGATGCTGCGCCTGCGCTCGGATCTGGTTGATCTGATCGAGGCCGCCCTCGACGGGCAACTTGATCGTGTCGAAGCGCAATGGGACCCGCGCCCGGCGTTGGGCGTGGTCATGGCCAGCCGCGACTATCCGGGCACACCGATCACTGGCGAACGCATCACCGGGCTGGACGCCGTGCCGCCCGAGGTCAAGGTGTTCCATGCCGGCACCACCCTGGCCAGCGATGGCAGCGTGATCACGGCTGGCGGCCGCGTCCTGTGCGTGTGTGCGCTGGGCGAGAGCATCGCCGCAGCACAGCACGCGGCCTATGCGGGTGTGGCTGCGATCACTTGGCCGCACGCCTTCCACCGCCGCGACATCGGCTGGCGCGCCATCGCCCGGCCATCCGCGTAAGTGGATTACACACGCCCTTCATGCGTCGATTCGCACAGGGGCGATCAGGCACGCTTTGATCACGGCAGAAGTTTTTTAGCCAAACCGGAACGCGCTCTGCACTGCACCCAAGACGACATCGCGAAAGATACGGCGTGCCTTGTCTGCGCCGCCCGCACCGGCGGCCACGAACAGCGGTAACAGATGTTCCTCACGCGGCGCCGCGTCACGGGCACCGGGCGCCTGCGCCCAGGCCAGCAGCCGCTGATGACGCGCATCGGGATCGTCCAGTTCGATCGTCTCCGTCAACCAACGATCGAACGCCATGCCATGGACGGGGCCAGACGGGTCATGCGCCGCGCCCAGCATCACCGGAAGGTTGTGATAGGTGTTGCCGGAGCCCAGGATCAACACCCCTTCGTCACGCAACGGCGCCAGCGCCTGGCCAACCGCCAGATGCAGGGCTGGATCAAGCCCGGCGTGCAGCGACAGCTGCACGCACGGAATGTCCGCCTCGGGGAATGCCACTTTCAGCGGCACGAACACGCCATGGTCGAATCCACGTGCCTCGTCGAACCCGCAGGGCAGCCCAGCCGCATCCAGCAGTGCCGCCACTTTTTCGGCAAGCGCCGGCGCACCGGGCGCCGGCCAACTGAGCTGGTAGGTGTGCGGCGGGAAGCCGACGTAGTCAAACAGCAGCGACGGAGCTTGCTGACGCTGCACCGTCAGCCGGGCGCATTCCCAATGCGCGGAGATCACCAGCAGCGCCCGCGGTCGCTCCGGCAGCAGGGCCGGCAGCCCCGCCAGAAAATCCCGGTGCTTGACCCAGGTCTGCGGCGGCTGCCAGTCCATGAAGAAACAGGGGCCGCCGCCGTGTGGAATGAACAGCGTAGGCTGCCGCATCAGAACTCCGTGTAGCCTTTGGCGTCGGCGGTGTAGAACGTGGCGGGATCCGCCTCCGCCAAGGCCGCACCGCTGGCGAGTTTCTGCACCAGGTCGGGGTTGGCGATGAACGGGCGCCCGAACGCCACCAGATCGCCCTTGCCGGCGGCCAGATCGGCATTGGCACGGGCCGCATCGTAGCCACCGGAGAGGATGTAGCGGCCACGGAACGCCGACCGCAGCGCATCCTTGAGCGTCTGGCTGACCGGCGGGGCGCCCATCGAGCTGTGATCGACGATGTGCAGATACACCAGGCCAATGTCCGAAAGCGCCTCGGCCAGACGCTGGTAGAGCGCGTCCATGTCAGGGTCGGCCGCCGTGCCGTTGAACACGCCGTAGGGGGAAACCCGCATCCCCACACGCGCCCCGCCAATGGCAGCCACGGCCGCCTTGGCCACTTCCAGGGCAAAGCGGATGCGGTTGTCGATGCTGCCGCCCCAGCGGTCCTGCCGCTGATTGGTGGCGGTGTTAAGGAACTGGTCGATGAGGTAGCCGTTGGCACCGTGCAGCTCGACGCCGTCAAAGCCGGCCGCGATCGCGTTTTTGCACGCGGTGGCGTATTCCTCGATGGTGGCGGCGATGTCGTCTTCGGTCATTTCCGTGGGCACCGGATACGGCTGCATGCCCTGGGTGTCGGTCCAGATCTCGCCCGGCGCGGCCAGTGGCGAAGGCGCCAGCAACCGTGCCCCGGGCGGCAGATTGGCCGGATGGCCGACCCGTCCGGTGTGCATCAACTGCACGAAAATCCGGCCGCCCGCCGCGTGCACCGCGTCGGTGACCGTCTTCCAGCCCGCGATCTGCTCCGGCGAGAACACGCCGGGAATGCGCGCATAGCCCAGACCATTGGGCGAAGGCGATGTGCCCTCGGTGATGATCAAGCCGGCGTCCGCCCGCTGGCTGTAGTAACGGGCCATCAGCGGATTGGCCACATTGCCCAGCGCGCGGCAGCGGGTCATCGGCGCCATGACGATGCGGTTGGGCAACTGCAGCGTGCCCAGGGTGATCGGTGTAAACAGCGGTTCCATGGAATGTCCTGGTGATGAAGTGAATGTGTGTGGTGATGCTTTTCAGCGCAGGCCTTCGGCGGCCAGCGCCGCCTGCACCGCCGGCCGCGCCGCAACCCGGCCGCAATAGGCCGCAAGGCCCGGCCAGGCCGCCAGATCGACACCGACGTACTTGCCCCAGCCCAGCACGGTGAACAGGTAGGCATCGGCCACCGTGAAGGTGTCGCCCAGCACATAAGTCTGGTTGCCCAGACGGCGCTGCGCCTCGTCCAGCCGGGCCTGCAACAGGGTGCGGAAGATGGTCTTGGCCTGTTCCGGGAACGCCGGGTTGAACAGCCCGCCAAAGCCCTTATGAAGCTCGGTGGAGATGAAGTTGAGCCATTCCATCAGCCGGTAGCGCGCCAACGTGCCCGGCGCCGGTGCCAGCTGGGTGTCCGGCACGCGGTCGGCCAGATACTGGACGATGGCCGGGCCTTCGGTGAGCACCTGGCCGTCGTCAAGCTCCAGCGCCGGCACGCAGCCAAGCGGATGCACCGTGCGGTAATCGCGTCCGTGCTCGGTCTGTCGGGTTTTGAGATCGACCCGCTCCAGCTGGAAATCAAAGCCGCCCTCACGCAGCACGATATGCGGCGACAGCGAGCAGGCACCGGGGCTGTAGTAAAGCTTCATGGTCAGATCCTCCTTTGCGTGGGTGGAATGCAGGGCGTGACGGCCACGTGGCCTGTCCGCCCCGACAGCAAATCGCCTCTTGCGCTCATCCGGCAGTCCCCGTCACGGGCACCAGCAGCGGCGGCAGGCCGTGCGGCACCGCGCGCAAAAACCGCGGCGACGTGGTGACCGTCGCGCCCAGCGCGGCAGCGGCATGCCACGGCCAACGCGGGTCGTACAGCAGTGCGCGGGCCAGGGCGATGGCATCGGCCTGCCCCTGCGCCAGCGCGGCCTCGGCCTGTTCTGGCGTGGTGATCAGGCCGACGCCGATCACCGGCATCGCCACCTCGCGGCGAATCGCTTCGGCAAACGGCAACTGGTAGCCCGGTGCCAGCGGGATGCGCTGGGCCGGGTGCAGGCCACCACTGGAAACGTGCAGATAGTGGCAGCCACGGGCATCCAGCGCCCGCGCCAGGGCAATGCTCTGCGCCAGATCCCAGCCGCCGTCCACCCAGTCGGTGGCGGAGATGCGTACGCCCACCGTCATCGTGTCCGGCACTGCGGCACGCACGGCGTCGAACACCTCCAGCAACAGCCGCATGCGGTGCTCCAGCGGGCCGCCGTACGCATCGCTGCGGTGGTTGCTGAGCGGTGATAGAAACTGATGCAGCAGGTAGCCGTGCGCGGCGTGAAGTTCGATCGCCTCCAGCCCCAGCCGCGCCGCGCGCCGTGCCGCATCGGCAAACGCCTGCACCACCCGTGCGATGCCGGCTGTGTCCAGGGCCTGCGGCACCGGGCCGCCCTCGGCATAGGGCAGCGGCGATGGCGCCACCACCTGCCAGCCGTGCGGCGCGTCCGGCGCAATCGCCTGCCCGCCGTGCTCCCACGGGCGATGGGTGGACGCCTTGCGCCCGGCATGCGCCAGCTGCACGCCCACCGGCATCGGCGACCAGCGCCGCACGCTGGCCAGCGCCTGCGCGAACGCCGCTTCGCAGGCATCGTCATACAGGCCCAGATCGGCCCAGCTGATCCGCCCTTCCGGCACCACCGCGGTGGCCTCGGTCAACAGCAGGCCGGCGCCGGACTGCGCCAACACGCCCCAGTGCTGCACGTGCCAGTCGTTGGCCAGACCGTCGGTGCTGGCGTACTGGCACATCGGCGCCACCACGATGCGGTTGGCCAGGGTGAGCGGGCCCAGGGTGATGGGCGAGAACAGGCGGGACATCGCGGCCTCCTGAATGCGGGCCGCCCACTATCTGGGGCCAGCCTGCCCGCCATCAAGCACAGCAGCAGAACACTCCCTTGCATGCGCCGCTGATCGGAAACGCACCGCCGGGTGCATCCAGGGCGACGGGTTCGGCGTAACGCTTGCCACCAGCACCCCTGCTGGCTTTCAAACCCTACAGGAGTCCCCCGCATGAAACGCCTGTCCGTTGCCCTGTTTGCCGCCGTCCTCGGTCTGCCCGTCACCGCCATGGCCCAGAGCGGCCCGACGTTCTCGCTGATCGGCGGTACCGACACCAGTGTCAGCGGCGATGTCCACAAAGGTGCCATCGCCCCCATCGCCGATCTCGGCCCGCTGAACCCGGCGCTGGCCGGTGTGTCGGCCGAGCTGCGCATTGGCGCACGCTCGTACGACAAGATCTACGGCAAGGCGACCAACTTCGGCGTCGAGATGGGCTGGCCCATGGGCAACAACGATGAGGTCTTCGGCCAGCTGATGTACACCCGTTCCGGCGCCGGCAGCACCCAGGTGGGCGGGGCCTATGTTCCCTTGCTGACGACCACCCTGCCCGTCTACGGCCGCTTTGGCAGCTACAAAGCGTTGTCGCTGGAAGGCGGCTACCGCTACTACTTCAGCACCGGCAGCGTGCGCCCGTACGTGGCCGGCCGGCTGGGTGCCACCCATGTGAACAGCATCAAGGCCACCTTCACCATCCCCGACGCGAACATCGCGCTGAATGACGTGCCGTTCTTCGACGGCGGCTGGCAGCTCAGCGGCGGTGCCGATCTGGGCGTGCTGTGGTCGGTGTCCGAAAAGACCTCGCTGGGTCTTGAGGTGGGTGTGCGCTACCACGGCAACCTGTCCGACAACGACAGCGCCTTGGCTGGCCTTGGCCTTGCGTCCATCAACAATACCGGCAAGCGCACGTCCTATCCGGTGAATCTGCGTTTGCAGATGCGCTTCTAAGTCCTTTCGCGCACCGCCGCCGCTCCCCCACCTCCCCTGCCCCACGCGGCGGTGCGCGACTCTCTTTGCATGCCCACGGTGGCGTAGCGCCCGGATCACCGGGCACGACGCCGTCAATGGCACTGGGCCCGCGTCCGTATTCGCCCAATCAGCCGCGCTTGCGCGCTCCCTTTTTCGGCTTCTCCTCCGGCAGCAGGCTGGTCAGGGCCTGGTAGCGCTGGAACAGGAAGGCCACGCGCTCGGCGTCGGTGGTCAGCCGGGGCGGTTTGCGGCCGGCGGCTTTTTCGGCGGCGAGGTACGCGGCATCCACGGCCTTGTCCAGCGCGGCGTGGGCCTTGACCAGCGCGGGCGGCATGGTGAGCGGGTCGTAGAGGTCGGCCAGGGTGGCGTCGGGGAACTGGGCGCGGGCGTCGAGCACGCCCTGCGCTGCGGCTTCGATCGCGGCGCGGCGCTGGTCATCCACCAGCTCGGGCCAGGGGAAGTTGTTGTAGACGATGCCGGCAGAGTAACGATAGTCGCTTTTGAGACGACCACAGACGGTGCGCACCCAGGCCATGTGCATGGTGCTGGAGAGGATGCCGAAGTGGAACAAGTCACCTTCTGTGTACAGCGTGGAATTGGTGACGATGCTGTTTTCGACAAAGCCGATAGGGAAAAACTTTCGCCGTTCGGAGCTGGTTTTTGGAATGAGGATGAACTTGTTTGGAATAGACGTTTCTCGAAACAACCATGGCGTGACTGCAAACTTTTGGGACGATTTGCTATCTTCCCGAAAGCGGCGCACCTGAGCCAGTTTTGCCATCACATGAGGCATGGCCTTCAGTTCGGAAGGGCTGGCGTTCGACAACCACAGGCAGTAATTCACTTTCCCGTTGATGAAGTCATTTCCAGTCAGCCAAGGCCGAAACCACTTGCTCGCTGACGGCTCAAGTTGCAAGAACGCCTCTTTTTCTTTTGGCGTAAAAGCCAGCAACCCGTTATCCAACGGCGTGATGCCTTCAATCAATGGCGGGACGTTCGCAATCGGCTGGCTACGCCGGGGCAGGAGCACATCGGCATGGCTCACCAAATACGGATTGATGTTGTCCGCCAGCAGGCGATGCGGCTCTCCCTTGATGTCCTCGTAGTCGAACAACTGCTTGGGCGTTACATCGCCCAGCGCAAATCCGATGATCACGCAGTGCACCGCCGCCACGCCGCGCGCCTCGTTGTTCCAGCGGAAGGTTCGGTGCGCAAAAAAGATGCGCATGCCGCGTGCTAACAGTTCTCCCCACAGGACGCCGACCTGCTCGCCCTGGGTGATGGAGTTGGTCGAGACGAATGCCGCCCGAATCTTCGGGCTGGCCTGCATCATCGCCGCTGCCTTGAGATACCACGCGCAGACGAAATCCAGCACGCCAGCGCCCTTAACCCCCGCGAACACGGCCGCCATGTCGGCCTTCTGCTCCGCGCTCTGCTCCTTCTTTCCCACAAACGGCGGATTACCGAGGATGTAGCTCAACCGCTCCGCCGGCACCACGTCGTTCCAGTCGATCCGCAGCGCGTTGCCATGCACGATCGTGGCGGACTTCTTCAGCGGCAGGCGCACCACGTTTTCGCCGAACTGCTCGGACACCCGCAGGTTCATCTGGTGATCCATCAGCCACATCGCCACCTGCGCGATCTGAGCCGGAAATTCCTCGATCTCGATGCCGTAGAACTGATCCACGTCCACCAGCACATGGTCCTGCACATGGGCCAGCACCGACTGCTGGGTGGCAAACTGGCGCTTGAGGATGTCCAGCTCCAGCGCGCGCAGCTCGCGGTAGGCAATGACCAGAAAGTTGCCGCAGCCGCAGGCCGGGTCCAGGAAGGTCAGCGTGGCCAGTTTGCGGTGCAGCTGCGCCAGTTTCTTTTCGTCATTGCCGGCCTTGTCCAGCTCCGCTTTCAGCTCGTCCAGGAACAGCGGGCCGATCAGCTTGAGGATGTTCTTCTCGCTGGTGTAGTGCGCACCCAGGTTGCGGCGGGCCTTGGCGTCCATCACCGACTGGAACATGGCGCCGAAGATGGCCGGGCTGATGCGTCCCCAGTCCAGCGTGCTGGCGTCCAACAGCAGACCGCGCATCTGCGCGTTGAAGTCGGCCAGCGGCAGCCGCTCTTCGAACAACCGGCCATTGACGTAAGGCAGTTCCGCCAGCTGCTCGTCCAGCGTGGACTGGCGCTTTTCCGGCGGCGTGTTGAGCACCTGAAAGATGCGCTCCAACCACATGCCCAGATCGCTGCCGTCTTCGCGGGTGCGCTGAACGATGAGGTCGTGGAAGCTCTGGCGCGGGAAAATGCCAGTGTCATCGGCAAACAGGCAGAACAGCAGCCGCACCAGCAACACTTCCAGCGGGTGGCCGTCGTAGCCTGCTGCTTTCAGTGCATCGTGCAGCCGCCCCATGCGCTCGGCGGCCTGCAGGTTGACGGGATCTTCTTCCTTGTAGCTGCGGGTCTGGTAGCCGCTGATGAAGCCAAAGCGGCCGATCTGCTTGTGCAAGTCGGCCAGCGCGAAGTCAGTCCGTTCGCCGGTTTCCAGATCATGCAGGCGGAACCGCTGGAAGTCCGAGACCAGCACGTAGCGCGGCAGCTCGGCGTCCTTCAGCCCGGCGAAATAATCGGTGGCCTGCTCGAACGCGGCGTCCAGGTCGGCCCCTCGGCTCTTGTGCTCCGCCAGCATCACGCCGGGCCAGAACACATCGATGCGCCCGCAGCTGCTGCCGGTGAAGCGGGCGGCCTTCTGCTCGAACACCGCCACGCGCCGGCGGTTGACGCCGAACACGTTGAAAAAATCGTTCCAGAAACTTTGTGCCTCGGCACGCTCGCTGAACTCGCCAGCCCATTCCTTAGCAAACGCGCGGGCACGCTCACGGATCTCGTTGAGGCTCAGTGGCATCGGTTCCCTCCTGTGCCTTTCACTATGCCACGCCGGCTGCATTGGTCGGCATGGGCGGGTAGGCTTGCACTTGCCCTCCCGCTGGTGGAACTGCCATGCGCCTGCTGCCTGCCCTGCTATTGACCCTGGCCACCGCGGCCGTTGCCGCCCAGGACGCGCCGCCGCCATCTGACCTGCCGCTGCTCGATACCCTGGGCACCGCGCCGTCGGCGGCCAACATCGAACGCGACGTGCGCACGCTGGTGGGCTTTGGCACTCGCCACACGCTGTCGGATACGGCCTCGCCGACGCGTGGGATCGGGGCGGCGCGGCGCTGGGTGTTCGACGAGTTCACCCGTATCTCCAAGGCCTGCGGCGGCTGCCTGGAGGTGCGCTATGTCAGCGGCACGGTGCAGGGCGAACCGCGCATTCCGGGGCCGGTGGAGGTGGTCAGCGTCATTGCCATCCAGCGCGGCACGGCGGATCCGAACCGCTACGTGATCATGAGTGGTGACATCGACTCGCGCGCCAGCGATGTGATGGATGCCACCTCCGATGCGCCTGGGGCCAACGACAATGCCAGCGGCCTGGCCGGCACGCTGGAAGCAGCGCGGGTGCTGAGCCGCTACCGCTTCCCGGCGACCATCGTGTATGCCGCGCTGGCCGGCGAGGAGCAGGGCCTGTACGGCGGCAAGTTTCTGGCCGAGGAAGCCAAGCGGCAGGGCTGGCGGGTGGAAGCGGTGCTCAACAACGACATGATCGGCAATATCCAGGGCATCGACGGCGTGATCGACAACAGCACCGCACGGGTGTTCTCAGAAGGCACCCGCGCCACCGAAACCGCCGAAGAAGCCCGTGCGCGCCGCTTTACCGGCGGCGAGCTGGATTCCCCCAGCCGCAACCTGGCGCGCTACATCGCACGCATGGCCACGCATGTGCCCAACCTCACGGTGCGGATGGTGTACCGGATGGATCGCTTCGGCCGTGGCGGCCATCACCGCCCGTTCAATGAAGCCGGCTTCCCGGCGGTGCGGGTGATGGAAGCGCACGAGCACTACGATCGCCAGCATCAGGACGTGCGTACCGAAACCCTGCCCGATGGCCGCGTGCGCCACTATGGCGACACGCTCGACGGCGTGGACTTCGCCTATGCCGCCAAACTCACCGCGCTCAACGTCGTGACGCTGGCAGCGCTGGCCTCGGCACCACCGCCGCCGGCCGACGTGCGCATCGAAGGCGCGGTCAGCCCCGACACCACGCTGCGCTGGACCCGCCCACCCGCCGCGCAGGCGCCGCAACTGGCCGGCTATCGGGTGTACTGGCGCGACACCACCGCGCCGCAGTGGACCCACAGCCGCTGGGTGGGCAACGTCGATCATGTCACCCTGCACAACACCATCATCGACGACGCGTTCTTTGGCGTTGCCGCCGTCGCCAAGGATGGCAGCGAAAGCCCGGTGGTGTTCCCAGGGCCGGCCGGCAGCTTCGGCGGGTACTGACGCGGTCATCCGCTATCCTCCGGCAAACCGTTCGGGGGATGCCATGGCTCATTCGCAGTTCGACCTGCTCAGACAGCGCCGCTTCCTGCCCTATTTCATCGTGCAGGCGCTAGGCGCGTTCAACGACAACGTGTACCGGCAGGCGATCATCGGCCTGCTGGCCTACATGGCGGTGGGAAGCGCGGAGATGGGGCTGTACGCCAACCTGGCACCGGCGATCTTCATCCTGCCGTTCTTCCTGTTCTCGGCCACCGCCGGCCAGATTGCGGAAAAGCTGGAGAAGCAGCGGCTGATCGTGATCACCACCACGATGGAAATCATCGTGATGTCGCTGGCGGCAGTGGGGTTTCTGCTCAAGAGCATGCCGATCCTGCTGCTGGCGCTGTTCGGCACCGGTTTGCAGTCCACCCTGTTCGGGCCGGTGAAATATTCGATCCTGCCGGCAGTGCTCAAGCCGGAGGAACTCACCGGCGGCAACGGGCTGGTGGAGATGGGCACATCGGTGGCGATCCTGCTGGGCATGGTGTGTGGCGGGCTGATTTTCCAGCTGGCCGGCGACCACGGCCCGCAGGTCGCGGCCGCGACGGTGGTGCTGCTGGCGATTGCCGGCAACACGGTGGCGCGGCGCATCCCGCGGGTGGAGGCCGGCGACCCGACGCTGAAGGTGGACTGGAACGTGCTGCGTGAGTCGTGGCGGATCTGGCAGCTGACCCGCCGACAACTGGCCGTGCGCAATGCCGTGCTGGGCGTGAGCTGGTTCTGGTTTGTCGGCACCATGCTGACCGCGCAGTTGCCGGTCTATGCACAAACCAACCTAGGCGGCACCCAGAACCTCTACATCTTCGCGCTGGCGCTGTTTTCGGTGGGTGTTGGGATCGGCTCGATATCCTGCGAAAAGCTGTCTTCGCGGACGGTGGAAATCGGCCTGGTGCCGCTGGGCGCATTCGGCATCAGCGCCTTCCTGCTCGACCTCTATTTCGCCCGGCCGGGGCAGGCGCTGGCGCAGGGTCTGTCGGTGCAGGCGTTCATCCAGATGCCCGGCAGCACACGCATCATCCTCGACCTCATCGGCATCGGGGTGTTCACTGGCTTTTTCGTGGTGCCGCTGTTTGCACTGATCCAGAGCCGCACGCCGAAGCACGAACTGGCGCGGGTGATCTCCGGCATGAACATCCAGAACGCGATGTTCATCGTGCTGGCGGCACTCCTTGGCCTGGGCGCGCAGCGCCTGCTCGGCTGGAGCATCCCGCAGGTGTTCCTGGCGCTGGCGATCGCCAACACGCTGGTGGCGCTCTGGATCTTCAGCATCGTGCCCGAGTTCTTCATGCGTTTTCTCAGCTGGCTGCTGGTGCGCACGCTGTACCGGCTGGAGCTGCACGGCATCGAAAAGCACGTCCCGGACGAAGGTGCGGCACTGCTGGTGTGCAACCACGTCAGCTACATGGACGCGCTGATCCTGGCGGCCTGCATCCCGCGCCCGGTGCGCTTCGTGATGTATTACCGAATCTTCGACATTCCGGTGCTGCGCTGGATCTTCCGCACCGCCAGGGCGATCCCGATTGCCGGTGCACGCGAGGACCCCGAGATCATGCAGCGCGCGTTCGACGCGGTGGATGCGGCGCTGGCCGAGGGTGAGCTGGTCTGCATCTTCCCCGAAGGCGCACTGACCAAGGACGGCCAAATCGCGCCGTTCAAACCCGGCGTGGAAAAAATCCTGGCGCGTGCGCTCGCACGCGGGCAGGACGTGCCGGTGGTCCCGATGGCACTGCGCAACATGTGGGGCAGCATGTGGAGCCGGCGTGACTCACGTCTGGGCCGCATGCGCCTGCCACGCCGGCTGCGGGCGCACATCGAAGTGGTGGCCGGCGAACCGATCCCCGCAGCCAACGCAAGCGCCGCCCTGCTGGAAGCACGCGTGCGCGCACTGCGTGGAGATTGGGCATAAGCCCCAAATCGGGACAAGGTCTAAACCAACGCTATTCGTGACCAACAGGGATCTCCGACGGATTTGGAGATTCTTTGACGTTGACACATTCCTTACCCGACAGCGAGCATACGAACAGGCCATGGGCTGTGGGGTCGCCCTGTCCACTTTGTCTGCCTGCAACTTCATTTCACCAGGGGAATCTCCATGAATGAATCACAAGAAGTCATCCCAAACCATCTGGTCTGGGCCATCCTCACCACCTTGTTCTGCTGTCTTCCGCTCGGCATCGTGTCAATCGTTTATGCCGCCCGGGTGGATGGTCTGCGCGCGGCCGGTGACATTGCTGGCGCACGCGAAGCATCGCGCAAGGCGAAACTCTGGGCCATCTGGTCTGCGTTGATCGGACCTGCGCTGCTGCTGGTCTGGTTCATGTTCCTCGGCGGTCTGGCGACGCTTGGCGCACTCGCCGGCCAGAACTGAAGCTGTGGTGCGCATAGCACTCGCAACACTTCCCCCAGCATGGCGTCAAGCCGTGCCGGGGCTTGTGCTGGCCGCAGGCGCTGCGACAGTTGCAGCTGTTCTCTGGCGACTAAACCCGTTTGCCCCCGGCAGCCCGCTTCCGCCCTGCCCCATCCATGCCCTGACCGGTCTTTACTGCCCAGGCTGTGGCAGTACCCGTTGCCTGTACGCACTGGTGCATGCCGATCTTCCACTGGCACTTGCCATGAACCCGCTGCTAGTTGTCAGCCTGCCGGCGCTCGGGCTGATGACACTCAATGCCGCAGGTTGGCGTCCACGCTGGGCAACGCCATTGTCCCGGTACCTAGCCAATCCCCGATATTGGCTCTGGACACTGCTGGGGTTTGCCGTCCTGCGCAACCTTCCTTGGTGGCCCTTCACCTGGCTTGCGCCAGGCTGAGCCCGCTTCATCCCCCCATGCTTGCCGGTATATCGAGATGCGCCGCCAACGCCTGCGGTGCTGCATCCGGCGCATACGGCAGCACACCCCAACATGGCGCCGGCAGACGGTGGCGCAGCATTGCGATGTTGTCTTCGACGCGTGCCATCGTGGGATCGACGTGCGAGCCGATCCAGCCCGCCAGGGTCAACCCATCGGCAGCGATTGCGCGGGCGCTGAGCAGGGCGTGATTGAGGCAGCCCAGCCGCAACCCGACCACCAGCACCACCGGCAGTCGCAAGGCACGCACCAGGTCTGCCTGCATCAACGTGGCCGACAGCGGCGCCGCCCAGCCGCCCACGCCCTCCACCACCAGGGCATCGGCCTGCGCCGACAGGCGCGCATACGCGTCGAGGATCGGCGCTAGCGTCACCTCGATGCCGGCATCGCGGGCGGCCAGTTCCGGGGCCAGTGGCTGCTCCAGCGCGAATGGGTTGATGTCCGCGTAGTCGATCCCGGATTCGCCCGCCGCCTGCAGCGCCAGCGCGTCCTCGTTGCGCCAGACGCCATCGATGCGGACACAGCCACTGGCGACCGGCTTCATGCCCGCCGCACGCAGGCCGTGCGCGCGCAGCCGATACAGCAGCGCGCAGCTGGCCAGGGTCTTGCCAATGCCGGTATCGGTGCCGGTGACATAGAACGACAACATCATGACCTCCCTGCGGATGCGGCGTAGGCATAACAGGCGCGCATGGTAGCCCTGCCTGCCAGGGTTGCTACACTGCACGCATGAGCTTTTCCTTTGCCCCATTGACCGGCAGCAAGCCGGAACGCTACGCGCAGTTACTGGCACAGGTGCGTGCGCTGCTGCACGACGAGCGCGACCGAATCGCCAACGCCGCCAACCTGTCGGCGCTAGTGTACCACGCCCTGCCCGATCTCAACTGGGTGGGCTTCTACTTCTTCGATGGCACTGAGCTTGTGGTCGGCCCATTCCAGGGGCTGCCGGCCTGCGTGCGCATCCCGCTGGACAAAGGCGTCTGTGGCGCCGCTGCCCGCACCCGGCAGACCCAGCGGGTGGACGACGTGCACGCCTTCCCCGGCCACATCGCCTGCGATTCGGCCAGTCGCTCGGAACTGGTGGTGCCGCTGTACCGGGGCGATACGCTGATCGGCGTATTCGATCTCGACAGCCCGCTGCCAGCCCGCTTCGATGCCGACGACCAGCACGGGCTGGAAGCCGTCGCTGCGGCATTCCTGGAGTCGATCGCTTGCGCCTGACCCTGCGCAATATCGGCCCCAAGACCGCCACCTGGCTGCGCATGGTGGGGGTGCATAGTGCCGAGGATCTGGCCGCGCTGGGCGCGGTGCAGACTTACGTGAAGGTGCGCCGGGCCGGCTTCAAGCCCGGCATCAACCTGCTTTACATGCTGGAAGGGGCGCTGACCGACTGCCACTGGCAGCAAATCCCGGAACACCGCCGGGCCGAACTGGTGCAAGCGGCCGAGGAGGCACTTGCCCAGCTGCCACCACCACGCGGGCGACCAGCCGCGGCACCCGTCACCACCACCTATCACGACGAACCCACCGCGCCCACCTTCACGCTGTTCGATGACGAGCACGCTGGCGACACCGACGCTTGATCCAGGACAAGCGAACCCAGCGGCCAACCCGCTACACTAAGCGCGCTTGAGGTGACCCGGTGGCAACGCCGCCGGGTTGAAACGGGAAGCCGGTGACGAGGCGCACATGCGCCCCCAGTCCGGCGCTGCCCCCGCAACGGTAAGTGCGACCACGCCAGCATCGGCCACTGTGCATCCGCATGGGAAGGCGCTGGCAGGGCTCAGTTCGACCCTGGGCCGCGCGCAAGCCCGGAGACCGGCCTTAAGCATGACTGGTGGCGATGCGGAGGGCGTCGCACGGCCCGTGCGTGCGCTCGCACGCCCTGTCCGTGGCAACTCCCCCGCTTGGCCATTGCCCTTCACTTCAAGGGCGCGCGGGCGTGCGCGCCGGAGTTTGACTTCATGAAACCTGCTGTCCTGTATCCGCTGTCTGTTGCCCCTCTTGCACTGGCGCTGGCTGCGGCGCTGCCGCTGTCGGCCCGTGCCGACGATGCCAAGACCTTGGATCGCCTCATCGTCACTGCCACCCGCACCCCGATCAGCGTGGACGACGCGCTGGCCGCCGTGGAGGTGATCGATCGTGCCGAGATCGACGCCAGCAGCGCCCACTCGCTGCCGGAACTGCTGCGCGGCCGCGCCGGCATCACCCTCGTCAACCAGGGCGGGCTGGGCAAGCTGAGCACCCTGTTCATGCGCGGCACCGAGTCCGACCACACCCTGGTGCTGGTGGACGGCGTGCGGATCGGCTCGCCCACCTCCGGGCTGGCATCGCTGCAGGACATCCCGCTGGCACTGATCGACCACATCGAGATCGTGCGTGGGCCGCGCTCCTCGCTGTATGGCGCCGATGCCATCGGCGGCGTGATCCAGATCTTCACCCGCCGCGGCGAAGGCCAGGGCGAACAGGCGCGCGCCCGCATCGCCGCCGGCAGCCATGGCCTGCGCGAAGCCTCCGCCGGCATTGACCTGCGCGGTGCACGCGGTGGGGTGGGCGTGGACATGGCCTACCAGCGCACCGACGGCATCAATGCCTGCTCCGGGTTCTACGATCCGCTCACCTGGCAGGGCGCCGGCTGCTTCATCGTGCCGGGCACCCACCTCGACCGCGACGGCTACCGCAACCGCAGTGCCAGCCTGCGCGCCGATTTCGCCCCGGCCGACGGTTGGCAGCTGGACGCCCACGCCTTCCGCGCCGAAGGCCACAACGACTACGACGGCGATTACGTGGACAACTCCGACATCGTCCAGCAGGTGGTCGCCGGCAGCGCACGCTGGATCCCGATGCAGGACGTCCAGATCAGCCTGCGCCTCGGTCGCAATCTGGACGATTCGCGCAACTACCTCGGCAAGGTGTTCAGCAACCGCTTTGCCACCTGGCGTGACAACGCCAGCCTGCAAGGCGACATCGGCGTGGCGGAACATCAGCAGCTGAGCGTCGGTTTCGACTGGCTGCGCGATGCCGCCAATGTCAGCGATCCGTGGGCACCGTTCTCGGCCCGG
Organism: Thermomonas hydrothermalis; assembly: GCF_900129205.1. Classification (GTDB taxonomy): domain Bacteria; phylum Pseudomonadota; class Gammaproteobacteria; order Xanthomonadales; family Xanthomonadaceae; genus Thermomonas; species Thermomonas hydrothermalis. The sequence goes on from NZ_FQUK01000014.1 coordinate 33,112, forward strand.
CGCGGCAATCGCGGCGTGTTCGCCGAGTATCTGGGCCAGTTTGGCGCGGCCGACGCCCGCCAGCACGTGCAGTTCAGCCTGCGCCATGACGACAACGACCAGTTCGGCGGCCACACCACCGGCACGCTGGCCTGGGGCATGACGCTGCCCGCCGGCTGGCGGGTGAGCGCCAGCCACGGCACCGCGTTCAAGGCGCCCACCTTCAACGAGCTGTATTACCCCGGCTTCAGCAACCCGCTGCTGCGCCCGGAAGTCGCGCGCAGCAGCGAGCTTGAACTGGCGCGCAGCGGCGCCGGCTGGCAGGTGCAGGCCAATGCCTACCAGACCCGCGTGCGTGACCTGATCGCCTACGATGCCACGCTGGGCAAGCCCGGCAACCTGGACAGCGCGCGCATCCGCGGCCTGGAGTTGACCGGCGAATGGCAGCAGGACGACTGGACCGCGCGCGGTCAGCTGGGCTGGCTGCAGACCCGCAACGAGAGCGCCGGCGCCAACCATGGCAAGACCCTGCCGCGTCGCCCCGGGCGCAGCGCCCGGCTGACGCTCGAACGTCGCCTCGGCGATGTCACCGTCGGTGTCACCGGCATTGCCGAGGCTGCCCGCTGGGACGACGTCGCCAATACCCTGCGGGTAGGCGGCTACGGCACGCTGGACGCACGCGTGGCATGGCGCTTTGCGCCCGGCTGGACGCTGCAGGCCAATGTCAGCAATGCGCTCGACAAGCGCTACGAAACCAGCGCCTGGTACAACCAGCCCGGCCGCGAGTACACGCTCAGCCTGCGCTGGCAGCCCGCAGACGCCGGCCGCTGACCCAACGGCGAGCCGCCCCGTGCCGCCTTGGCAAACCACCGCCATCGGCGCGGGGCCAGTTCAGACACTCAACTTTGCGATGCGCTGGCCGTGCCCTGCTCGGCCAGCCGCTTGCAGGCACGCAGCAAATCGCGGCATTCCGGCGCGGCCAGCGGCTTGAAGAACAGATACCCCTGCGCCTGGTCGCAGCCTGCCTCGCGCAACTGCACGAACTGCTCCTGGGTTTCCACCCCTTCAGCCACCACCTTCAGGCCCATGCCATGCGCCAGGACGATGATGGTGGCGACGATGGCCGCGCCATCCTCGCTGGCCGTCATATCGGTGACGAAGGTGCGGTCGATCTTCAGGCAGTTCAGCGGCAGCTTCTTCAGATAGGCCAGCGAGGAATAACCAGTGCCAAAGTCGTCGATGGCGATGCGCACACCCAGCCGCTGCAGATCGGTCAGCGCCACGGCGGCGGCCGGCAGATCATCCATCAGCGCCGACTCGGTGATTTCCAGTTCCAGATCCTGCGGCTTTAAGCCGTTGTCGCGCAGCGCCCGGCTGACCTCCTCGGCGACATCCCGCTGGCGGAACTGGCGTGCTGACAGGTTCACGGCCATGGTGCCAGTCGGCAGCCCTTCGTCACGCCACTGGCGTAACTGGCGGCAGGCTTCACGCAGCACCCAGTCGCCGATCGACAGGATCAGCCCGGTACGTTCGGCCACCGGAATGAACTCATCCGGGCGGACCGAACCCAGCTCGGCGCTCTGCCAGCGCAGCAGCGCCTCCCAGCCGGACAGACGGCCGGTGCCGATGTCCCACTTGGGCTGGTAATGCAGAGCCAGCTCGCCGCGCTCGATGGCGACGCGCAAGCCAGCCTCCAGCCGGGCCGTGCGACGGAAAGCCTGCTCCAGCGCATCGTCGAACGCCGCCACGCTGCCGCGCCCGGCCTGCTTGGCTTGTTTGAGCGCCAGATCAGCCTGACTCAGCACGGTACTGACCGTGCGCGCCTGCTGCGCATAGCTCACCACCCCGATGCTGGCATTGATGCCAATCCGGTCCTCACCCAGCTCGAACTCACGTGCCAGTGCCGCCTGCAGGGTCTGCGCGACCTGCTGCGCCTGGGCCAGGGTAGTCTCGGGCAACTGCACCAAAAACTCATCTCCGCTCAACCGGGCCAGATAGGCCGATGGCGGCAAAGCCGCACGCAGTCGTGCAGCAACCGCTGTCAGCAGGCGATCACCCTGGGCATGCCCGAGGGTGTCGTTGACGGTCTGGAGGTGATCCAGATCCAGCAGCAACACCGCACCCGGCCGCTGCGGCTGGCTGCCTTGGCCAAGCTGCGCCTGCAGCCACTCCAGCGCGGCGCTGCGATTGGGCAGACCGGTCAGCACGTCATGGGTGAGCAGATACTGCATCCGCTCGAACGGGCGACGCAGCGCTTCGACATGGATCGCCCGGTACAGGTAGTAGTAGGCGGCCACCTTGTAGGCATGCCCGAGCAAGTTGGGCAGGCTCAAAATCTCCCGGTACAGGGTAAAGAACAGTTCGCTTGCGGCCATCAGCAGCAGCGCCAGCAGCAGGCTGCCGGGCTCGGCCCCGGTCAACGTCCGCCAACGCAGTACCAGCACCAGCGCAGCCAGCAGGAACAGGCCGCACACGCCCCACTCCAGACCGATCTTCAGCGTCGTCAGCCCCAGCCCCGGCTGGTACATCGCTGCAATCCGCTCCGGCGTGGTCAGCGGCCACCAGGCCAGTGCCAGCGCCAAGGCCAGCACGCATAGGAACCAGGCCATCCGCCAGGTCCGTGCCGGCGCCGGCCGCTCGGCCAGACCGACGAACGCCAGCAACCCCAGCGCCGAGAAATAACGGGCCAATAGCCACAGCAGGATGGTCTTCTGCGGCGAGTTGGGGCCGAGCAGGTCGGGCATGCCGGCGTAGGCCAGCAAATGCAGCAGGTCCAGCACGGCAACCGCAAGGAACGCCCCGCCCAGCTCCATCGCCCGGCTGGAACGCTGGATGCCGGCTACGGTGGCACCAGTGACGAACACCAGCATGGCCACGGCCACCGCCACGGTTTCCAGCAACGAATGCAGCGCCAGAAACGACGACTGCGGCAGCACCCACTGGTTGGCCGGCTGCTGTTGCCAGAGCAGCAGCGGCACCGCCAGCACCAGCAGCACACTGCCGAGCACATGACGGAACGTGGGCCTGAGCATCAGTCTCCTCCTCGAAGGCAACGGCATTCCCGGCAGCGCGGCGGCGGCTGCCGGCCTGGCGTACCGCTTGCCCATCGTAAGGAATCTTCGCGCACTTTGGAGATGCCCGTCGGCCCGGATGCCCTGGGCTGTCACCACCCGGCAGGCGTTGCCCAGGGCTGTCCGCCCGCGGTCATTCCACCGTCACCGCCTTGGCCAGATTACGCGGCTTGTCCACGTCGGTGCCGCGCGCCAGCGCGGTGTGGTAGGCCAGCAACTGCACCGGGATCGCATGCACGATCGGCGACAGCAGCCCGACATGGCGCGGGGTGCGGATCACGTGGACGCCCTCGGACTCGGTGAAGCTGCTGTCGGCATCGGCGAACACATACATCTGACCACCGCGCGCACGCACTTCCTGGATGTTGGACTTCACCTTCTCCAGCAGTGCGTCGTTCGGCGCGATCACCACCACCGGCATCTGCGCATCCACCAGCGCCAGCGGGCCATGCTTGAGCTCGCCGGCCGGGTAGCCTTCGGCGTGGATGTAGGAGATTTCCTTGAGCTTGAGCGCACCTTCCAGGGCGATCGGGTAATGCGTGCCACGCCCCAGGAACAACGCGTGCTGATACGGCGCGAATGCCGACGCCCAGGCAGCGATCTGCGGCTCCAGGTTGAGCGCGTGCTGGACACTGCCGGGCAGATGACACAGATCGTCCAGCAGGGCCGCCGCGTGTGCATCATCCACCTGTCCACGCAGCCGACCCAACGTCACCGCCAGGGCAAACAACGCCACCAGCTGGGTGGTGAAGGCTTTGGTCGAGGCCACGCCGATCTCGGCACCGGCGCGGGTGTAGAACACCAGCCTGCTGGCGCGCGGGATGGCGGACTCTGGTACGTTGCAGATCGACAGTGTTTTGTCCTGCCCCTGCGCCTTGGCGTACTTCAGCGCCTCCATCGTGTCCAGGGTTTCGCCGGACTGGGAGATAGTGACGATCAACTGCTGCGGGTGGCCCACCACCTTGCGATAGCGGTACTCGCTGGCGATCTCCACGGCGCAGGGAATGCCAGCAAGCGCCTCGATCCAATAGCGTGCGGTCAACCCGGCGTAATAGCTGGTGCCGCAGGCCAGGATCTGCACCGATGCCACATCCGCCAGCACCGCTTCGGCCTCATCGCCAAACAGCGACGGCACAAAATCACCCGCATCGAGGATGCCTTCGGCGGTATCGCTGATCGCGCGCGGCTGCTCGTGGATTTCCTTCTGCATGAAATGCCGGTACGGGCCCAACTCCAGCGCGGCCAGCGACACGTCGGAGACGTGCACATCGCGTGTCACCGGCCGGTCACTGGCATCGAACACCTGCACCGAATCGCGGGTCAGGGCCACAGTGTCGCCCTCTTCCAGGTAGATCACCCGGCGGGTGGCAGAGACGATGGCAGACACATCCGAGGCAACGAAGTGCTCGCCCTCACCCAACCCCACCAGCAGCGGGCAGCCCATGCGCGCGGCCACCAACATATCTGGTTCACGCCGGTCGATCACCGCCAGCGCATAGGCGCCGTGCAGTTCCTTCACCGCCTGCTGCAAGGCCGCAAGCAGGCTGGCACCCTGGGCGCGGTAGTGGTGGATCAGATGGGCGATCACCTCGGTGTCGGTCTGCGACTCGAACACATAGCCCAGCGCACGCAGGCGTTCGCGCTGCTGCTCGTGGTTTTCGATGATGCCGTTGTGCACCAGCGCCAGCTCGCCGTGGCTGATGTGCGGATGGGCATTGGCCTCGGTGACACCCCCATGCGTGGCCCAGCGGGTGTGACCGATGCCCAGCCTCGCCGGCCCCAAGCCTTCTGCGACGGCCGCTGCTTCCATCTCCGCCACCCGACCGGTGCGCCGCACCCGCCGCACCGCATCGCCCACCACCACCGCGACGCCGGCGGAGTCGTAGCCGCGGTATTCCAGCCGCTTGAGGCCATCCACCAGCACAGGCACCACGTCACGGTTGGCGATGGCACCGACGATTCCACACATGCACGATTCTCCTTTCAGACGACTGAAGTTTTTGCGGGACGGTCAGCATTCAACGCGATATTCATGCCGCTTCCGGCTGCGCTGCGCGCAATGCGGACATTGCATCACGTGTGTTTCTTCACCGGCCGCTGCCAGCCGTCCACGGTCTGCTGGCGGGCGCGGGCCACGGTGAGCTTGCCGGCCGGGGCGTCTTTGCTGATCACCGAACCGGCACCGATGGTGGCGCCCGCGCCGATGCTCACCGGCGCCACCAGCGCGCTGTTGGAGCCGATGAAGGCGCCGTCGCCGATGGTGGTGGTGGATTTGTTCACCCCATCGTAGTTGCAGGTGATGGTGCCGGCACCGATGTTGACGCCCGATCCGATCACCGCATCGCCGAGGTAGGTCAGGTGGTTGGCCTTGCTGCCCTGGCCAAGGGTGGCGTTTTTGGTTTCCACGAAGTTGCCGATGTGCACGCCCTCGGCCAACACCGTGCCGGGGCGCAGCCGGGCATACGGGCCGATCCGCACATCCGGGCCGCAGCGGGCGCCATCGATGTCGCAATGCGCAGCCACCTGGGTGCCGGGGCCGAGATGGGCATCGCGAATCCGGCAGAACGGGCCGATCCGGACACCATCCGCCAGCACCACCTCGCCCTCGAACACCACATCGACATCGATCTCGACATCACGCCCGGTGCGCAGGGTGCCGCGCACATCGATGCGGGCAGGATCCATCAGCCGCACCCCGGCCTGACACAGCGCACGCGCCTGCCGGCGCTGGAAGGCGCGCTCGAGCTGGGCCAGCTGCCAGGGGTCGTTGGCACCTTCGGTTTCCAGCGCATCCGCGGCCAGCACCACGGCCGCAGCGGTGCCCTCGCGTGCGGCGGCGGCGAACACGTCGGTCAGGTAGTACTCGCCCTGGGCGTTATCGTTGCGTAGTGCTTCCAGCCAGCGGCGCAGGTGGCCGGCGGCGGCAGCGATCACGCCGGTATTGACCAGCCGGATGCGGCGCTGCGCCTCGTCGGCGTCCTTGTGTTCGACGATCGCGGCCACGTTGCCCTGGGCATCCCGCACGATGCGGCCATAGCCGGTCGGATCGTCCGGCTCGGCGGCCAGCACCGCCAGCGGGCCTGGCGCCTGCAGCAGCGGCCGTAGGGTCGTCGGGGTAAGCAGCGGCACATCGCCGTACAGCACCAGCACGCGTGCCTGATCCGGCAACAGCGGCATGGCCTGCTGCACCGCATGCCCGGTGCCCAGCTGCTGCGTTTGCGCCACCCAGGACAAATCGGTCTGCCCGGCAAACGCCGCCTGCACCTGTGCCCCCCCGTGGCCATGCACCACGTGGATCTTCGCCGGCGCCAGCGCGCGGGCACAGTCGATCACGTGCGCCAGCATCGGTTTGCCAGCGATCTTGTGCAGCACCTTCGGGATGGCCGATTGCATCCGCTTGCCCTCGCCAGCGGCGAGGATGACCACATGCAGCGGTGCGTCCATGCATGACTCCTTCGTTGACCTGCGTGGATTCTAGCCGGCAGGGGATGGTGCCGTCCGGCGCCCCGGTCGCGACAGCATGGCCAGCGGGAAATGCAGCCACACGGCAACCCATACCAGCCCGCGCTGCCAGCACCGGCGCTGTGCGGCTTCGTAACGGCAGAAGTAACGCCACAGCCCGCGATGCTTGTGCCACTCCACGAACAGGCGGCGGCCACGCGAGGAAATGCCGCGCAGATGCACCACCCGGACATCGTTGGCGCAGGCCACGGTGGCCCCAACCTGACGCACGCGTCGGCACAGGTCGAGGTCTTCCACATGCAGGCGGTAGCCGGGGTCGAACCCACCGACCTGGGCAAACAGCACCCGCGGCAGCAGCAGCAAGGCTCCGGAGACTGCCGGCACCGGCTGCAGCGGGGTGTGCTCCGCCACCGGCAGGCCGAGCGCGCTCCGGCGCGGGTCGCACAGCATGGCCCAGAACACCGGATCGGCGCGGCGGGCCGCTGGGTCGCGCATGCCGGCCTCGTCGATCAGATCGGCCCCGACCAGGGCGCCACCCAAGGCCTGGGCGTGACCGCGCAGCCGCACCAGGGTGTCGGGTTCAAGGAAGCAATCCGGATTGACGAACGCCAGCCACGGCAAGCGGCAGTCAGCAGCGCCCTGATTGCAGGCCGCCGCAAACCCGGGGTTGTCGGGGTTGGCGATGAAGCGCACACGCGCATCGGCCAGCGCGTGGCGCTGCACGATGGCCAACGTGTCGTCGCTCGAGGCGTTGTCCACCACACGGATCTGACCGACGCCCTCGGCGGCGCGCAGGCGCTGCAGGCACTCGTCGATGGTCTCCTCGCTGGCGTGGGTCACCACCACCACGGCGATGTCCGCGCCCGGGTTTGGGTGTGCAACGGCTCGATCCATCACAATGCTGCAAACAGATCCGGTTGCAGGGTGACGCCCGATTCCTCCGCCAGCGCGTCATGCAGGCGCTGGCGCCAGGCGTGCAGCGGGTCGTCCATCAGCAGCCGGGCGATCCCGGCGTGCCACCCCGGCCAGCGCGCCCGCAGGCGCTCGGCATCCTCATCACGCAATGCGCTTTCGCGTTCACGCAACACGAACGCCTGCGGGCACAGCACATTGCGCCCGCCCAGCCCGGCCAGCCGGCACGACAGATCGATCAGCGCCGCCGGCCAGGATTGGAAGCTGGCCGCATCCACGCCGCCGGCCTGACGGCAGGCCTGCCCGCGCAGCAGCACCGCATGTGCCACCGCCACCGGCACATCCACCGCCACCGCCGGCAGGCGGGCGCAGGCGCGGGCCAGCCGTTCCGGCGGCTCGGCGAGCGGCACCACCTCGCCCATGCGCGGCCAGGCCAGGCCCTCACCGGCATTGCTCCAGGGGGTGACCGTGGCGATGGCCGGGTCGGACGCCAGACAGGCCGCCATCCGCTCCAGCCAGCCGGGCGTGGGGTGGGCATCCGCAGCCAGGACCACGACGTCCTGCTCGGCGCAGGCCGCAAGCGCCTGGGCGATGTGGGCCGCTTCGCCCAGTGGGGCGCGCCGACGGGTGTGCTCGGCGCACAGCCGGGTCGTGCTCAGCCACCGCTGCAGAATGGCCTGCCCGCGTGGGCCGGTCTGGGCATCATCGGCCAGCCATACCCGCGTGCCGGGCGGGGTGGCGGCGTCCAGTGCGGCCAGGCTGGCGTCCAGCACCTCCTCATCGGCACCCAGCGGTACCAGCACGATCGGCAGGGCGGCGCCGCTGCGGCTCATTTTTTCTGCGGCGCGTAGATCGGCTCCAGCCCGCGGAAGCGACGACCGTATTCGTCGGTGAGATCGCGCGCCTGCTGCGGGTTGCGCACCACGGTGGGGGTGATCAGCACCACCAGTTCGTCGCGGGTCTTCTGGCTGCCCTGCTGACCGAACAGGCTGCCCAGCACCGGAATCCGGCTCAGCCCCGGCACACCGGTGGCGCTGCGGCTGCTGCCGTCACTGATCAGCCCGGCCAGGACGATGGTCTCGCCGCTGGGCGCCACCGCAGTGGTGCTGACCTTGCTGGTGTCGATGCGGACATTGCCGTTGACGTCGGCCACACCGGTGGGCTTGCTGACTTCCTGCACGATGTCGAGAAACACCATGCCGTCGCGGGTGATGCGCGGGCGCACCTTGAGGATGATGCCGGTGTCGAGGTACTGCACCTGGCTGTAGGTGCCGTTGGCGCCACCGTTGCTCGGATTGAAGCTGACCGACGCCACCGGGATGCGCTGGCCGACATTGAGGATGGCTTCCTTGTTGTTCTGGGTGAACACGCTGGGCGAAGACAGCGTGCGCACATCGGTGACGTTGTCCAGCGCCTGCACGATGGCCGCCGCGCTGCTGCCCAGGAAGGTCCAGCTGAGCAGGTTGCCGCCCCCGCCGGCCTGCGGGCTCAGACTCCCGGCATGGGTGCCCCAGCTGTGCCGCCCGGTCGGGAACGGCAACCCCTGCGCCGGCAGGGCATTCTCGAAATACCAGCTCACGCCGTACTGCAGGGCGCCCTTGAGCGCGACGCTGAGCACCTGCGCTTCGATCTGCACCTGCATCGGCATCACATCCAGCCGCTCGATCACCTCGCGGATCGATTTCCATTGCGCGGCACTGGCTCGCACCAGCAGCGAGTTGGTGTCCTCCACCGCCGACACCCCGACCTCGCCACCGCCAACGCGCAGGGTGACCCGACCATTGCCGGCCCGCGCCTGCGGCAGCGGGGCACCGGCGCCCAGACCAGTCTGACCGGTGTCGCCGGTCGCAGCAGTGCGGTCGTCGCCGCTGCGCAGGTCGGTGGCCTGCACGCCCGGCATCAGCGCAGCCGCCTCGCCACGGCCCCCCTCGCCGCCACCAAACACCTCGGCCAGCCGGTCGGCCAGGTCACGCGCCTTGATGTACTTCAGTTCGTAGGAATACAGCCGGTTGTCACCGCTGCCGCCCTCGATGCGGTCGATCCACTGGCGGATCTCGTCCAGATAGCTGGCCTGCGGGGTGATCACCATCACCGCGTTGGTCGATTCCAGCGGCATGAAGCGGAACATCCCCGCCACCGGGGTCTTGCCCTGCTCGCCGAACACCCGCTCCAGATCCTGCACCACGTCCACCGCGCGTCCGCTCTGCAACGGGAACACCCCGACCGACATGCTGGACATCCAGTCCACATCGAATACCTGGATGGTGCGCAGGTAGTTTTCCAGCTCGCTGCGGCTGCCCGCCACGGTGATCAGGTTGCGCGCACCGTCCACGCTGACGATGGCGCCGGGCCGGGCATAGGGCTTGAGGATCTTTTCCATCTCGGCGGCGGCGATGTAACGCAACGGCACCACCCGCGATTCGAAGCCGCGAGCCAGCGCCGGCGACGCGGTGCGCGGCACCACCCCGCCCTGCAACGCCTGATCGGCCGGCACGATGTTGTAGCGGCCGTCGCTATAGACCATGCGCGCGCCGTTCTGCGCCAGCACCTGCTCCAGCAACGCCAGCGCCCCGGCCGGCCCGACCGGGCGCGCCGTGGCCACGGTGACCGTGCCCTGCACGCCGGGCGCGATGGTGTAGCTCTGGCCAAGCATGTCGCCCAGGATCGCCTTGACCACCGCCTGCAACGATTCGCCTTCGAAGTTGAAGCTGGCTTGGCCGCTGCTGGCCAGTGCCGGCGGCGGGGCGCTGGCGGCCTTCCGGTCGATAACCTCACCGCTGCCGCGCCGGATCACCGGCTGCGGGCCGCCCGCCTCCAGTTCCTGCATGACCTGCTGATGCAGCGTCTGCACCTGCTGCGCCTGACCCTCCGCGGTCTGGGCGGCATGCCGGATCTGCGGTTGTGGAACGCCGGCGCAGGCGACCAGCAGGCTGGCCAATACGCCAACCAAAACGCAGCGTGGGGAGAAAGCGCGGAAACGACGGGTCATGGGCATGGTCTGCATGGTGTTCATTTGCCAGGGCCGGAGAGCGGCTTGGCGGGGGCATCCGCGGAGGGGGTGGCGGTTTCCTGCAACTGTGCACGGCGGGCCTCAATGCGCCGGCGCAACTCGTCGAGCGCAGCAGAGTCACCGGTCGCGCCGCCGTCATTCGTTGCCGATGCTGGTTCCTCCGGCTTGGTCAGCCCCGGCGGCGGTGCCGGTGCACCGAATACGCGCAGATCCAGCGTGACCTGCCCGCTCGGGCTGTCGAACACGGCGCGCCGCGGCTGCACGCTGAGTAGCCGCCAGCCGGGGGCGCCATCCGGTGTGGCGCCTTCACGCACACGCTGCGCCTCACCGCCGTTGGCGGGCTGCACGATCGCCAGCCGAACCTGCGGGCTGATCACCACCCCGGTCAGCACGAAATCGACACGGCTGCCGCTGCCGGCGTCCTCCTCGCTGCCGACACTCGCGATAAACGCACGCGGTCGGCGGTCTTCGGTGAACAGTGGCCGCGCGGCCGCCTCGGCGTACTGCCCGAGTGGGCCGATCCGATCAGGCGCCGGCGGCAGTGGGGCCGGCAATGGCCCTGGCGGCTGCGGCACCGCCTCGGCAAGGCGACCGCCCATCCCAGCCAGTGCCGCCAGCCAAAGCAGCAGCGCCCAGCCGCAGACAGCGGCGAGCAGCCAGGTGGTCAGACCGGCATGGGCCAGGCGCTGGCGCAGCGACGGTTCAGAGATCACCGGCACCTCCCGTCTGCGGCCGCAGGTAGCCGTACAGGTTGAAACTGACGTCCAGCCCGCCTTCCTGCGGCTGGGCGCTGCCCGGCACCGCGAAATAACGCTGTGCCGTGATGTTGAGCGCATCCACGAACAGGTACGGCCGCGACGATTCCAGCGCATGCAGCACCGCCAGCGTCTCGGCATTGCCACAACGCAGCCGCACCTGCACCACCACCTTGCGGTAGCGCCCGCCGGGCGTGGCATCATCCAGTGGCGTGCGGTTGACCAGCGCGCATCCGCGGCCACCAGGGCTGGCTTGCGCCACCACCGTCTCCAGTTGCTGCACCAACGCCGCCGTTGCCAGCTCGGCGCTGGGTTCGGGCAGAAACTCCGCGCCGCCGCCATGCGCGTCCAGCTCGGCCAGGCGACGTTCCACCTGTGGCCGCTGCAAAAGCAGGCCGCGCAGGCGGGCATCACGCGCCTGCAGGCGGTCGATGCGGGCGTCGATTTCACGCAAAGGGGTGCCGAACATGGCCCAGAGCAGGGCCAACCCCAGCCCCAGCAGGGCCAGCAGCAACGCCAGCGCCAGCCAGCGGTCGCGAACGGACGGGGGCGAAACCGCGCTCATCGTCCGTCTCCTGCTTCCGTGGCGGGTGCGCTACGCAACTGCGCGACCAGGGTGAAACGATCCATGCGCGTGCGCGGATCCTGCTGCAAGGCGCCGCTCAAGGCCGGGGCGCGCCACTGCGGCGCACCTTCCAGCTTGCCCACCAGCGCGGCCGCCTGATTGGACAGCCCGATCAGGGTCAGCTGATCACCGTCGATGGCGAGCTTCTCCAAAAAGGTGCCATCGGGTAGCCGCTGCGCCAGCGCATCCATCACTTCCACCGCCGACGGCCGACCGTTGCGCTGCGCGCGCAGCCAGGCGCCGCCTTCCACCGCATCCAGCAGGCGCTGACGCTGCTCGGCCACCTGCCGGGCCTGCGCCGCCCGGGCGGTCATCTGCGCCTGCAACGCCGCGGCGGCGGCGCGACGGTTGTCCACCACCTGCTGCAGACCGGCCAGCAGCGCCAGCACCGCCAGCGCCGCCAGCCCCAGCGACCACAGCCAGTCGCGATTGCGGGCGCGGTAGCGCCGCGCCGGCGTCAGCACGTTCACGCCCAGCAGCTGGCCCTGGGCATCCAGCAGATCCACCCCGGCCAACCGGTCGATCAGCCCGCCCAGGCCGGCGCTGGCCGCCTGGAACTGGCGCAGCGGCAGCACCACCAGCTCCACCTGCAACTGTCCATCGTCGCGGGTGCCGAGCAGGCGGCCGTCGTAAAGCACCTCCTCGGCAGCGAACGGGGTCTGGCGTTCGATCTCGAATGCCAGCACCTCACGCAGCCGCTCACGTGCCGCAGCCGGCAGCAGCAGTGGCCGGCGCAGGCCGAGACTCGCCGGCAGCAGCAACCAGCGCGGCCAGTCGGCCACATCCTGGCGCAGTACCCGGCGCAGGGGATCGTCCATGGGCGGCAACGGCAGCGGCAGCTCCGCCAGCAGGCGGGCAGGACCGGCCTGCACCGCCAGCACGCGCAGCACATCGCCCTGCAGTTGCAGTTGCAGGCGCGCCTGCCCGCACAGGGTGGTGCGCAGCCGCGCCGGCAGCCAGGCCGCCAGCCCCGCGCCCCACCAGGCCAGGGCGCGACGGATGGCGGCACCGGCACGCTGCCACAGCGCATCGGCCATGTTCGGCACGCTCACTGCCATTCCCCGTCCTCCTGCCAGTGCAGTGGCGTGTATGTCGACCCCGGCAAACCGTTTCCCCCCAAGCGTATGACCAGCCGCAGATGGGCGCGGCGACCATCGGTCAGCCGCACCTGGCTGTCGATACTATACGTGCCGCTGCCCGTCAGCACTGCCTGCGCGGCCGGGGCAGCGGGAAGATCCGGCAACCCCAGAACGCGCCGCACCAGCGAATCGGCCACCCGCGCATCCGGCAGCGCCTGCCCGGAATACACGGTCAGATGCGGCGCCGCCCGGGCATACAGCGCCGGCGTCATACCCAGCACCTGCTGCAACTCCGACACCTGCTCGAACGGCGCATCCTTGGCGCCCCAGGCCAGGCCGGCGGCGGCATAGTCGGCATCCTCGCCACCACCGCCGGGCTGGGTGAGGCTGTCAGGATCGCGATAATCCACCACCGCGCCGGCAAGCCGGGCCGCGCGCCCGGGCGGTTCCCCCAAGGCCACGAAGAAATCGCGCAGCAGGGTCACCGAGGCGGCATTGAGGTCGATCAAGCCGGTGACGTCGCGTACCGAGACCTCGACCGGCACACCGGACAGCTGCACTCGCTGACGCCGCCCATCGACCGGCCAGCGCCGCGCCGGGTCAGGATCGAGCAGACGCCAGACGACATACTCAACCCCAGCCCGGGCGCTCTGCCGGGCCTGCAGTGCCCGCGCCAGACCATGCCCCTGCAGGGATTCGATGCGTGCGTTCAGCGCATAGCCGCCCACCAGCGCCGCCAGCAGCAGCACGATCCACAGCACCAGCAGCAGCGCCGCTCCGCGCATCCTTGTCATGGCTGGCCACCCCCCTCTGACCCCGCCAGCGGCAGCGTGACGATCAGCGGCGGCCACGCCCCTTGCGCATCACGGATGCGGATCCTGACCTGTCGCGGCAATACATCAGGCTGTGGCCAACGCGCCGACCATGGCGTCCAGCGCCCCTGCGCATCGAGTCCACGATAGGCCAGCTCGAACTGACGCAGCCCCTGCACCAGCGGCTCCGGTGCCGCCAGGGGCGCCTGCGTCGACAACGATTGCAAGGTCAGGAGCAAGGCTTTGTCGCCCTCCGGGCCATCCTGCACCTTGAGCACATGTACCTGTGGCCCGCCGCGTTCGAGATAGGCGGGCACCTCGGCCACGAAACGCACTGCATCGGCAGTGCCGGCAAACCGCACCGACCGCCCGGTGTCCGGGTCCAGTGCGAACACCATCGGCAAGGCAGCACCGATCCGGCTGCGCAAAAAGCCGGACACCGCGCGCACCCGTTCGTTGCGTGCCGCCAGCAACTCGCCGCGCGTCACCGTCGCCCCGGCCGAGCGCAGCACGGCAAACGCCAGCGCCAGCGCCGCCGCCAGCAGGCTGGTGGCCAGCAGCACTTCCATCAGGCTGAACCCCTGCGCCGTCCGTCTCATGGCACCGCCTCGGCATCCGGCAACGCCAGCCGCAGGGTTTCCACATGCAACTGTTGCGACGGCCCGCCGTCGCCCCAGTCCAGATCCAGCCGCACCCGCCACAACCGCGCCGCGCGCGGATCGGCCGCCGCCGCGGCGGCGGCCGGCGGCCAGGGCTGGATCTGCATCTGCCAGCGGTAGCGGCCGTCTGCCGACACGCCCTGGTGGCGACCGACCTGCAACGGCCACTCGGCGTATTCGGCCAGCAGTGACTGCGCATACAGCGCCGCCGTGCCGGCATCGCCGCCCTGACGCAGCTGACGGCTGGCACCGGACAGAGTGCCCAGCAGCAGGGTCAAGCCGAGCGCCAGCAGGGCAAATGCCAGCAGCAGCTCGATCAGGGTAAAGCCGGCCGCCCGCCTGCGTGCGCTCATCGGCCCTCTCCGATCCGCTGCAGGCGCACCTCGCCGGTCAGCCAGCCGACCTCGACCTGCCAGCCGGCGCCGGCCGCTTCCAGCCGTAGCTGCCCGCCGGTGGCGGCGCCGTCCGGGAAGAACCGCACCACGCCCAGCTCGGCGTGCTGCGCCCCCAGCAGTTGCTGTCCGCCGGCGCCACGGAAGCGCAGCACGCCGACATCCGGCAGTTGACCGCGACGGCCTTCGGGTGCCCGCCAACGGCGTTGCCGCACGTCCAGCACGAACTCCTGCGGCTGCCCGGTGCGGATCGCAAGCGCCCGGGTGAACCGCAGCTGCGCGGCCACCTCACGCGCCGCCTGATGCAGCTGCATGCCGCGCAGGCTGCCGCTGAAGGCGGTCATCGTAAGCAGCGTGGCCGCAGCGATCAGCACCAGCACCAGCAGCATCTCCAGCAGCGTCATGCCGGCGGCCGGCTGGTGCCCGCGCATCGACCTGCCCCCGTGCTTATTCGTAGTGCAGATCGGCGTTGACGCTGTCGCCGCCGGGCTGCCCATCGGCGCCATCGCTGCTGAGATCGAACGGCCGCCCGTCGCCCGGCACCTTGTAGTGGAACGGATGCATCCAGGCATCGTTGAGGTCGGCCGGCTTGGCATACGGCCCCAACCAGCCGGACACGCCGGGCGGTGCCGTCACCAGCGCATCCAACGTGGGCGGCAGCCGGCCGGTGTCGAGTTTGTACTGCTCGATCTTCTCGGCCAGGGTTTGCAGCTGGGCCTGGGTGAGCTTGACCTTGGCGCGATCACCACCGCCCAGGATGCGCGACGCGGCAAACGCCACGATGCCGCCGATCAACACCACGACGACGATGATCTCGATCAGCGAAAACCCGCGCTGGGCAGCGTGGGACAGGGGACGCAGGGAACGGGGTCTGGACATGGGAGTTTGGTTTTCCGTGGAAGCAACTAAAAACCGTGCGGACGCTCAACCGACGGCGTTGGTGAGATCGTAGATTGGCGCCAGCACGGAGAGGATGACCGCGCCGATCACCAGTGCCAGCAGCAAGGTCACCGCCGGCACCAGCGCGGCCAGCAATCGCTCGATGCTGGCCTGGGTGTCCTGCTCGAACACGTCGGCCGCCTTCAGCAGCATGGCCTCGAGCTGGCCGGACTCCTCGCCGACCTGGATCATCTGGATCGCCAGCGCCGGAAAGCCCTTGGTGCGTGCCAGCGCTGCCGCCAGACTAAGGCCGTTTTTCACCTCGTCGATGACCGTCTCCAGCTGCGCGGCCAGCACGCGGTTGCTCAGCACGTTGCGGGCGATGCCCAAGGCGGTGATCAGCGGCACGCCGTTGCCCAGCAGGGTGCCGAGCGTGCGCGCCAGCCGTGCGGTTTCCAGCCGGGCCAGCAACGCACCCAGGCGCGGACGCGCCAGCAACCAGCCATCCAGCCGCTGCAGGAAAACCAGATCGCGGCGCAGCCGTTCCACCGTGAGCACGGCCAGCAGGGGCAGCGCCAGCAGCACGATCCAGCCCGCCCGCACCCACTGCCCGACCGTAAGCACAGTGCGAGAAAACCACGGCAGATCCGCCCCCAGGCTGTCATACATCGCGGCGAACTGCGGCACCACATAGCCCAGCAGGAACAGCAGCGACAGCCCCACCATCACCAACAGGATGGCCGGATAGACCAGGGCATTGATGACCCGGGCGCGCAAGCGGTGCACCCGTTCCAGATAGTCGGCCAGGCGTTGCAGGGTGGGCGCCAGGCTGCCGCCCGCCTCGCCGGCCCGCACCATGTTCACGTACAGACGGCTGAACGCACCGTGCTGGCGTTCCAGCGCCGCCGACAGCGACGCGCCCTCACGCACCGCGTCCCGCACGTCGGCGATGATCCGCCGCGCCGCCGGTTCATCGGGCTGCGCCATCAGGATGCCCAGCGCCCGATCCAACGGCTGCCCGGCGGCGAGCAGAGTGGCCAACTGCTGGGTGAAGCGCACCAGCCGCTCGCCGGCAAACGGCGCTGGCCGCAGCAAAGACCGCCAGGAGGTCAGCCCGGTGCCCGTGCCGGCTAGCACCACCTGCACCGGCAGATGGCCCTGCTCCTGCAGACGGGCGGCCAACTCGGCTGCGCTGGCCGCCTCCAGCTGACCTTCCAGCAGTTCGCCACGTGCGTTCAGGGCCTGGTAGCGGAACAGCGGCACGACTCAGGCCTCCTCGGTCACACGCAGGACTTCCTCGATGGTCGTCTCCCCGCGCAACGCCTTGACGATGCCGACTTCGTACATGGTCGCCATGCCAGCTTGACGGGCCAGCTGCTCCAGCTCGTCCATGCCGGCATGCCGCATCACCGCTCGCCGCAGGGTGTCGTCCATCACCAGCAGCTCCATGATGGTGGTGCGGCCCAGATAGCCGGTTGGGGTCAGCGGCGACGGCACCGGCCGGTACAGGTAGATGGTGCCCTCCGGCTGGAACCGGCGCAGGTCGAACTTCTCGATCTCCTCCGGCGAGGCCGGATAGCGCTGCGCATGGGTGGGTTCAAGCCGACGCACCAGGCGCTGGGCCAGGATGCCGTTGACGGTGGAGGTCAGCAGGTAATCCTCCACGCCCATGTCGAGCAGGCGGGTGATGCCGCCGGCCGCGTTGTTGGTGTGCAGCGTGGACAGCACCAGGTGGCCGGTGAGCGCGGACTGGATGGCGATCCGCGCGGTTTCCAGATCGCGCATCTCGCCGATCATGATGATGTCGGGGTCCTGGCGGACGATGCTGCGCAGGGCGTTGGCAAAATCCAGCCCGATCTGCGGGCGCACCTGGATCTGGTTGATGCCCTCGATCTGGTACTCCACCGGGTCTTCGACGGTGATGATCTTGACCTTCGGGGTGTTGAGCCGACTGAGCGCGGTGTAGAGCGTGGTGGTCTTGCCAGACCCGGTCGGGCCGGTGACCAGCAGGATGCCGTGCGGCTGCTCCAGCACCTTGAGAAAGCGCGGCATGAACGCCGGCCCAAAGCCCAGCCGCTCGAAATCCAGCACCACCGTCTCGCGGTCGAGCAGGCGCATCACCACCGACTCACCATGCGCGGTGGGCACCGTGCTCACGCGCAAATCCAGCTCCTTGCCCTGCACCCGCATGACGATGCGGCCATCCTGCGGCAGGCGGCGTTCGGCGATGTTGAGCCGAGCCATGATCTTGATGCGGCTGACGATGGCGGCAGCCAGATGCGTCGGCGGGCTTTCGCCTTCCTCCAGCACGCCGTCGATGCGGTAGCGCAGCTTGAGCCGGGTTTCGAACGGTTCGATGTGAATATCAGATGCGCGCAGCTCCACCGCCCGCTGGATGATCAGATTGACCAGCCGGATCACCGGCGCTTCCGAGGCCAGGTCGCGCAGGTGCTCGATGTCGTCCGGGCTGGTCTCACTCCCCTCGGCGACTTCGACGATGCCTTCCATCGCGCTGCGGCCCTGGCCGTACCAGCGCTCGATCAGTTCGTCGATCTCGCTGCGCAGCGCCACCGCGGGCCGCACCGGCCGCCCCAGCGCCAGCTGCACGGCTTCCAGCACATACGGATCCTGGGGATCGGCCAGCAGCACCTCCACACCGTCGGCATCGGCCGCCACCGCCACCACGTGGAACTGCTTCATGAAGCGCAGTCGCAGGCTGACCGCCTCAGGCGGCAGCGCCGGCAGGTCGCGGGTGCTGCGCAGCGGCAACCCCAGCACCGCCGCACAAGCCTCGGCATGGTCACGCTCGGAGACCAGCCCCAGCCGGCCCAGCAGCACCAGCAGGTCACCACCGTCCTGCTCCTGCAGGCGGCGCGCGCGGGCCAGGTCGGCCTCCTTCAGCTTGCCCCGCTGCAGCAGCAACTCGGCGATTCGGGCATCGACCTCGCCCTGCGCGGCCTGCGGCTGGTTGACCACTGCGCTCACACCCACCCCTCCCAAGGTTTCCGGCCGTGACTTTAGCAGGCCGGCCCGGCCACCCACAGGGCGCGCCGGGATGCGCTGCTCAGCCCAGCCAGACCCGGGCGTTGCGGAACATCCGCAACCAGGGCGAATCCTCCGGCCAGTCGCGCGGGGCCCAGCTGAAGTTGACGGTGCGCAGGGTGCGTTCGGGATGCGGCATCAGGATGGTCACTCGGCCATCGCGGCTGGTCACCCCGGCGATCCCGTCGGGCGACCCATTGGGATTGGCCGGATAGGCGGTGGCGATGCGGTCGCCATCCATGTAGCGCGCAGCCACGGCCACTGCGGCTTGATCAGCGGCGTCGGCAAACACCGCCCGCCCCTCGCCATGTGCCACCGCCACCGGAATACGCGACCCGGCCATGCCCTGCAGCAACACCGACGGCGAAGCCGCCACTTCCAGCAGCGCCAGACGCGCTTCGTACTGCTCGCTGGCATTGCGCTGGAACGTCGGCCAGTGCTCGCTACCGGGGATGAGTTCGCGCAACCGCGCCAGCATCTGACAGCCGTTGCAGATCCCCAGGGCAAAGGTGTCCGGACGCGCAAAGAACGCGGCAAACATCGCCCGCAACGCCGGTCGTTCTAGGATCGAGGTCGCCCAGCCGCGACCGGCGCCCAGCACATCGCCATAGCTGAAGCCGCCGCAGGCGGCCAGGCCGTGGAAGTCGTTCAGATCGAAGCGACCGGCAATCAGATCGCTCATGTGCACATCAAAGGCATCAAAGCCAGCCCGGTCGAAGCCGTAGGCCATCTCCATCTGGCTGTTGACGCCCTGCTCGCGCAGGATCGCCACCTTCGGCCGTGCCCCGCGAGCGATGTAGGGCGCGGCCACGTCTTCGGCCGCATCGAACGTCAGCAGCGGCTGCAGGCCCGGGGCATCGAAGCGGCGCGCGGAGGCGTGTTCGCTGTCGGCACACGCTGGGTTGTCGCGCAGCCGCTGCATGGCGTGGGTGACCGACCACCAGGCATCGAACAACGCTTCCCAGCGCCATTGCGCCAGCTCCTGATCGCCGTCGGCGATCCGGATCACCGGCGTCGTGAGCGGCACCGCGATCCGCTGGGCGCATTCCACCAGCCCGTGCCGCGCCACCAGATCGGCAAAGGCGGCGCGCTCGGCCACCGGCACCTGCACCACCGCGCCCAGCTCTTCGTTGAACAGCGCACGCAGCGGGTCTTCGTCGCGCCCCTCGCCCCAACCATCAAGGCGAATCTCCAACCCGACGTGCGAGGCAAACGCCATCTCGCACAGGGTGGCAAACACGCCACCGTCGGAGCGGTCGTGATAGGCCAGCAACATGCCGTCGGCGCGAGCATCGCGGATCAGCTCGAACAGCGCACGCAGGCGCTCGGGATCGTCGAGATCGGGCGTTTCGCCACCAAATGCCGGCAGCGCCGCCCCGCCATTGGCCTGCGGGTAGCACTGCGCCAGCACCGAGCCGCCCATGCGCTGGCGACCAGCACCCAGGCCGATCAGCCACAGTTCGGTTTCCATGTCCTTGCGCAGCAACGGGGTCAGCTGCGCCCGCACGTCCGGCACCGGCGCAAACGCCGAGACCACCAGGGACACCGGCGACACCACCTTGTGCGTGCCGGCGGCGTCCTGCCACTGCGCCTGCATCGACAGCGAATCCTTGCCGACCGGAATCGCCAGCTCCAGCGCCGGGCACAAGGCCATCCCGACCGCTTTGACCGCATCGAACAGGCGGGCATCTTCGCCCGGATGCCCGGCCGCCGCCATCCAGTTAGCCGACAGTTTGATCCGGTCGAGCGCCTCCACCGGTGCCGCCAGCAGATTGGTGATCGCCTCGCCGACCGCCATCCGCGCCGACGCAGCCGGGTCCAGCAGCGCCAGCGGGGCGCGCTCACCGATCGCCATCGCCTCACCGGCCACGCCTTCGTAGTCGGCCAAGGTCAGCGCGCAATCGGCCACCGGCAGCTGCCAAGGCCCCACCATCTGGTCGCGCGCGGTCAGACCGCCGACGCTGCGGTCGCCGATCGTGACCAGAAACGCTTTCGCCGCCACCGACGGATGCGCCAGCACGCGCAGGCCGGCCTCGTGCAGGTCGATCTGTGCGGTCTGCACCTGCGGCCAGCGCGGCGCCGGCGGATGCACGGTGTCGCGGTGCATCTTCGGCGGCTTGCCAAACAGCACGTCCATCGGCAGGTCGATCACCGGCGGCTGACCGGCGTAGCCCACCCGCAGCCGTTCTTCGGCCGTGGCGACGCCCACCACCGCAAACGGGCAGCGCTCACGTGCGCACAGGGCGGCGAACTCGGCCACCCGCGCCTGCGGAATGCCCAGCACGTAGCGTTCCTGCGACTCGTTGCACCACAGCTGCATCGGCGACAGCGAGGGATCGTCGCTGGGCACCTTGCCCAGATCGATCTCACCGCCCACCCCGGAGTCGTGCAGCAACTCGGGAATGGCATTGGACAGGCCACCGGCGCCGACGTCGTGGATGGTGAGGATCGGGTTGTCCTCGCCCAGCGCCACGCAGCGGTCGATGACCTCCTGCGCACGGCGCTGCATCTCGGGGTTGTCGCGCTGCACCGAGGCGAAATCGAGCGCCTCGGCAGACTCGCCCGAAGCGACCGAACTGGCGGCACCGCCGCCCAGCCCGATCAGCATCGCCGGCCCGCCCAGCACCACCACCGCATCGCCCGGCGCCAGCCGACGCTTTTGCACCTGGCTGCGGTCGATCGTGCCCAGCCCACCCGCCAGCATGATCGGCTTGTCGTAGCCGCGGATCAGCCCGTCCTGTTCGACCAGCTCGAAACTGCGGAAATACCCCGCCAGATTGGGGCGGCCGAATTCGTTGTTGAATGCCGCGGCGCCCAACGGGCCATCGCGCATGATCTCGAAGGCGGAGGCCATGCGCGGATTGAGCGAACGCGGCGCCTCCCACGGCTGCGCCAGGGTGGGGATGCGCAGATGCGATACCGAAAACCCGCATAGCCCGGCCTTGGGCCGACCGCCGCGACCGGTGGCGCCCTCGTCGCGGATCTCGCCACCGGCACCCGTGGAAGCCCCCGGAAACGGGGCGATCGCGGTCGGGTGGTTGTGGGTTTCCACCTTGATGCAGAAGGCACTGTCGAGCACTGGCTCGCTGCGGTAGCGCCCGCTGTGCGGATCCGGCCGCCAGCGCGCCGCCCGGTAGCCTTCCACCACGGCCGCGTTGTCGCTGTAGGCCGACAGCACATGCTGCGGCGTGCGCGCATGGGTGTGGCGAATCATCTTGAACAGCGACAGCGGCTGCGGCTGGCCATCGATGGTCCAGCTGGCATTGAAGATCTTGTGCCGGCAGTGCTCGGAGTTGGCCTGCGCGAACATCATCAGTTCGACGTCATGCGGATCGCGCCCCAGCTCGGTATAGCGCGCCCGCAGGTAGTCGATCTCATCCGTCGCCAGCGCCAGCCCAAGCCGGGCATTGGCCTGCTCCAACGTCGCCAGCGGAATCACCTCCAGCGGCCCCGGCGGCGGCGCCGCAAACAAGGCCGCCCCCTGCGCACGCTCGGTCAGCACCGACTGCGTCATCGGGTCATGCAACTGCCGCAACAGCGCCTGTTGCTGCGCAGCGTCCTCTGGCCAGCCAATCAGGTCGATGCGCATCCCGCGCTCGACTCGATGCACCGGCAACCCGGCCCCGCGCACCAGCTCGGTGGCCTTGCTGGCCCAGGGCGAGAGCGTGCCCAGGCGCGGCACCACATACCGGCTGACAGCCCCCGGCGCGGGCGGCGCCATTGCCTCACCAGCTTCGAGGATGCGGCCCAGCGTGGCCAGATCGGGCTGCGCCCCCGGTTCGGGATCGACCCAATACGCATGCCAGGCACCGGTGATACGGATGCCGGGTACCACGGCATCCAGACGAGCTTGCAGACGGTCGCGACGGAACGGCGACAGGGCGGAAGCGCCCTCGAGGACGATCATGTCCGGCAACAGGTGGTGAACGGACGGCCATTGTAGCCGAGCAGCCGTGGTCGGCTGCGCGGCTTTCCCAGGCGGGCGGGAACCGTTGCGGTGGCCGCCTCAGGCCTCAGCGGCCATTGGCCTTCAGCGCCGCCAGCCGCTTGACCAATTGCTCCGGCGGCAGGTAACCGCCGAGGAAATCCCCCTCGGGAGTGAGCAGCATCGGCGTGCCCTCCAGCCCCATGCGCTGGCCGGCGCGGTACTGCATGTCCACCGGGGTGCGGGTGCAGCCGGGGGCCAGCGGCACCGGACGGTCATTCTTGGCATCGGTCAGCGCCTTGCGCCGGTCGGGGGCGCACCACACCGCCACCATCTTGCGATAGTCGTCGCTGCCAAGACCGGCCCGCGGGAACGCCAGATACTCGACGCGGATGCCGAGATCGTTGTAACGGGCGATATCGGAGTGGAACTTGCGGCAGTAACCGCATTCCACGTCGGTCAGCACGATCACCGTGTAGCGGGTCTGCCCCTTGGGTGCAAACACGATACGGTCGTCTTCGGGCAGGCTCTGCAGAATGCGCTTGCGCACCTTGGCCATCGCCTGCTCGCTGAGATCACTGCGTTTGGCCAGATCCACCAGGCTGCCCTGGAACATGTACTTGCCGTCGTCACTGACGTACACCACGGCGCCACCGGCGACGACCTGACGGAATCCGGGGATCGGGGCCGGCCCGATGTCGTCGATGGTGATGCCTGGCACCAGTGCCTGCAGCGCCGCCCGTGCGCGCGCCTCCGGACTGCCGTCGGCAATCGGCGGCAATGCCGACGCTGGCGCATCGGCGGCCTTGGGGGGCGTGGCAGCCGCCGGAGCGGGACCAGACTGGGCACAGGCAGACAGGCTGACGCCCAGCAACAGGGCGAGTGCAAACGCTTTCATCACGGCTCCGGGGTCGATATCACGGGAACCGGCGCAGGGGCACCGGGAGTGGGCGCATTCTCGCACGCGCATCGCCGCTCAGGCGCGCGGATGGTGACGGGCGTGCAACTGGCGCAGGCGGTCACGCGCGACCAGGGTGTAAATCTGGGTCGTGGACAGCGAGCTGTGGCCCAGCAGCATCTGCAAGGCGCGCAGGTCGGCACCGTGGTTGAGCAGATGGGTGGCAAAGCTGTGGCGCAGGCCGTGCGGGCTGACCCGGGCGGGGTCGATCCCGGCCACAGCGGCAAACCGCTTGATCCGCGCCCAGAACGCCTGCCGGGTGGGAACGCCGCCACCCGGCTCGAGAAACAAGGCAGTCACCGCCGCAGGCGTGCGCGCACCCGCCAGCAGCTTGGGCCGGGCCTCGGCCAGATAGCGCTCCAGCCAGTGCCGGGCTTCCTCACCCAGCGGCACCAGCCGTTCCTTGTCGCCCTTGCCGCGCACCCGCAGCAGCCCCTGGCGCAGATTGACTGCGGTGGCGGGCAAAGTGACCAGCTCGCTCACCCGTAATCCGCAGGCATACATCAGCTCCAGCATCGCGCGATCACGTAGTCCCTCGACCGTGGCGGGATCGGGCGCTTCCAGCAGTGCTGCCACCTGGGCTTCCGACAACGCCTTGGGCAGCGGCCTTGGCAGCGTGGGCGACTGCAACAGGGCGCTGGGGTCATCGCTGCGCCAGCCGCAACGCAGGGCATGCCCGTAGAACGCATGCAGCCCACTCAGCAGGCGCGCGGTACTGCGCGGGGCATATCCGGCGCCGGCGCGATGCGCCAGAAAGTCGAACAGCGCGGCCTGCCCGGCGGCAAGCAGACCGCCGTGGCCGGCACCGCGCAACCAGCGCGCCAGCCCCTGCAGGTCGGCGCGGTAGGCCGTAAGACTGGCCTTGGCCAGCCCGCGCTCGGCCCACAGCGCATCCAGAAACTGCTCGATCACCGCCGCATCCTCGGGGTGCAGCGGTGGCAACCGGTGGTGGGCACGGCGGCGATCGGCGGCGGTCGGCATACCGTTAGCGTAACGGCTGGCAGACGTGCGGTCTGTATTCTGTGGCGATGCACTCACGCACCCCGCCCCTGATCGGCTGGCGCCTGCTAGCCCTGCTGTATGACCTGCTGCCGGCCCTGGGCCTGTGGTTTCTGGTCGCCGCCCTGTTCACCGTCGTGCATGGCGATGCCATCCGCGGCGGGCCTTGGGGCTGGCTGGAACTGGCGGCACTCTGGCTAGTCACCGGTCTGTACGCCAGCCTGAGCTGGCGACGCGGCGGCCAGACCCTGGGGATGCGGCCATGGCGGCTGCACCTGGTAGCAAGCGATGGCCACACGCCACCGCGCTGGTCGGCGCTGTGGCGCCGCTATGCCATCGGGACACTGTCGCTGCTGGCCGGCGGGCTGGGTTTCTGGTGGGCCTGGATCGACCGCGCCGGGCTGACCTGGCACGACCGCGCCAGCGGCACCCACCTGCAACGACGCCCCAAAACCACCTGACGCGACCAGAGCCTCTCCATGGACACGCCCCGCTCCGCCCGCTCGACCGCCCGCAGCGCACTCGGCTTTGTGCTGCTGCTCCTGCTGTACCAGTCGGCCGAAGGCATCGGCGACCGCATGCTGCACAGCTTTTTCGCGCAGGCCGGGTTGATGCTGGCCTGCGTGCTGGCGGCCTGGCCGGTGTCGCGCTGGCTGGGCTATCGCGGCCTGGAAGCCTTTGCACTGCCGATGCGCGGCCGCGACCTGATCTGGCTGGTTCTGCTGCTGGTGCTGGCGTTCGGCCTGAAAGGCGCGGCGCTGCAAGCCGGCCTGACGCTGGGAATCTACCAGCCCGATCCGGCGGGTACTGCCCCGGGCAGCACACTGACAGCCCTGCCGATGCTGCTGCTCTCCACCTTCGTCCCTTCGATCGCCGAAGACATCCTCACCCGTGGCTTCCCTTATCGTGCGGCCGGCGTGCACTGGCGGCGCGGACTGGCCTTCGTGGCAACCAGCAGTCTGCTTTACGTGCTGAATCACCTCTACCGGCTGGGGCTGGGGCCGATGGAATGGCTGATGCTGCTGGTCTACGGGCTGGCCTACGCCAGCGCACTGTGGCGCACCGGCAGCCTGTGGGCCGCAGTGGGCCTGCACTGGGGCTGGAACCTGGGCAACGCCGCGCTGGCGGTGGCCATGCCGACGAGCACCACCGACGTGGACGGCGGCCGCCTGCTGTCGATGGCGGCGCATCTGCTAATGCTGGCCGTTGTGCTCATCGCCACCCGCCGGGTGGCTCCGGCGCGTTAGGAATCTCGATCGCACAAACGATGGCTGTGTGTGACCCGAGCCCGGACAGCTGACGGGCTTGGCGAGTGGGCTGGCAAAGCCTGGATGGCGTTGTTCAGGCCTTCCCTAGGGAAGGTCTGAACAACTCCGCCACTTTCAGCGAGAATGGGTCATCGGTTCAAGGGTGAGTTCGATGCAGCTATCGTTCGGTGATGCCGAAGGCATGGGTCGCAAGCGCACGCGGCGTGAGGTGTTCCTGGCGGAGATGGAGCAGGTGGTGCCGTGGCAGGCGCTGCTGGCCTTGATCGCGCCGCACTACCCGAAGATGGGCCGTCCCGGCCGACAGCCCTACCCCTTGGCGACGATGCTGCGCATCCACTTCCTGCAGCAGTGGTACGCGCTGTCTGATCCGGCGATGGAAGAGGCGCTG
>NZ_FQUK01000013.1 GCF_900129205.1 Thermomonas hydrothermalis
CGAACCGCTGCTCCGAAAGTGGGTCTCTTGGGCACGACGGTGTCGGCTGACGCCCTTCAAGAAGCTCGGTGCCACCATCCGCGACCACCTCACCGGCATCCTGCGGCATTTCGACACCGGCCTGTCCAAC
Source organism: Thermomonas hydrothermalis (assembly GCF_900129205.1). Taxonomy (GTDB): domain Bacteria; phylum Pseudomonadota; class Gammaproteobacteria; order Xanthomonadales; family Xanthomonadaceae; genus Thermomonas; species Thermomonas hydrothermalis. The sequence continues at coordinate 131 of NZ_FQUK01000013.1, forward strand.
GGCCAGGTCGAGGCCTTCAACGCCCAGATCCAGGCCGCCAAGGCCCGCGCCAAGGGCTATCGCACTGACGCCAACCTGATCGCCATCAGCTACCTGCTGTGCGCCAAGCTCAGGCATCTACCCCGTCACCCTTGGCTCCATGCTCCCCATCAGACATGAACCGTTTCCACTGGAATCGCGATTGAGCCGCTTGTTGGCGGTCACCACATGGATGCCACGCGCCAGCCAGTCGGCATGGCAGGCAGCAACCGCATCGGCGGCAGTGGCATCGATGACGATGCGGCAGCCGGTCTCGCCCAACGCTGATGTGACCTGAGCCAACGCCATCCCCGGCGTCGCCCGCGCCAGCAGTGCCGGCAAGGACGTGTCAGGCACCAGGCGATCGCGGCAGATCAAGCGCGAGTTGGCCACCAGAACCGGCTGCAAGCGCTGCCCGAACGGTGTGCCCTGCCAGGCCCGAAGTCGCTCCCACACCGCCGTGCCGACGGTGCCGGTGCCGAGCAGGGCCACGGCGGCTGGCGCTGCCGTTTCGACAACCGGCAAGACCAGACCAGGCGCGCTCATGTCGCCGCTTGCGCACGCGCCAGTGCCGCCTGCAGATCGGCGCGCAGGTCATCGAGGTGCTCGATCCCCACCGACAGCCGCAACAGGCCGTCGGTAATGCCGGCGCGGGCGCGCGCCTCGGGGCTCATCGCCGCATGGGTCATGCTGGCCGGGTGTGCGATCAGGCTTTCCACCCCACCCAGCGATTCGGCCAGAGTGAACCAGCGCAAGCCGTCCAGGAACGCGCGTACCGCCGCTTCGCCTCCGTCCAGCTCGATGCTGAGCATGGCCCCGAAGCCGCGTTGCTGGCGTGCTGCCAGCGCATGCCCGGGATGGCTGGGCAGGCCCGGGTAATGCACCGCCCGCACCGCCGGATGGCCCTGCAGCAGCGCCGCCAACGCCTGCGCGTTCTCCTCATGCACGCGCAATCGCGCCCCCAGCGTGCGCAACCCGCGCAGGGTGAGGAAGCTGTCGAACGGCGCCCCGGTAAGACCCAACGCATTGGCCCACCACAGCAGCTGTGCGTGCACTGCCTGCTCGCGCGCCACCACCGCACCACCGACCACGTCGCTGTGGCCATTGATGTACTTGGTAGTGGAGTGCACCACCAGATCCGCACCAAAGTCGATGATCGGCTGCTGCCACAGCGGCGAAAGGAAGGTGTTGTCCACCACCGCCTGTGCCCCCACCCGGCGTGCCGCCGTGATGACGGCGGCGAGATCGGTGATGCGCAGCAGCGGGTTGGACGGCGTTTCGATCCATACCAGGGCCGGCCGCACGGTCTGTACCGTGTCCACTGCCTCCGGCCCGGTCAGGTCGGCACTGACCAGCTTGAACGCGCCCTGCTCGGCCAGCGCGTTGAACAGCCGCCAGCTGCCGCCGTAGCAGTCATGCGGCACCAGCAACGTCTGCCCAGGCCGCAGCAGGGCATGCAGCACCAGCGTGACGGCAGCCATCCCGGTGGCGGTCACCACCGCACCGGCACCGCCCTCGAGTTCCGCCAGCGCCTCCGCCAGCAGATCGCGGGTGGGGTTGCCACTGCGGGTGTAATCGTAGGCGCGCTTCCGGCCAAACCCGGCAAAACTGAAGTTGGATGACAGCACCAGCGGCGGCGTGACCGCACCGAAACTCGGGTCGCGATCAATGCCGGCACGCACCGCACTGGTGACCGGGTGGCTGTTGTCCTGCGGGCACGCTTCGGGTACGGCATCGCGATAGGAATGCATCGGCGATCTCCTCAACGAACGCCCGGCAGCGGCGCCGCCAGCTCGCTGGCCAACAGCGCATCCATGCGCACCACATCCTTCAGGAAGGCGTCATGACCGTACTCGGAGCGCAGCACGCGCAAGCGGCCGTGGCATCCCAGCCCTTCCTGCAAGGCCACGGCATCGGCCAGCGGCACCAGACGATCGCCTTCCACTGCAATCACCGACACCGGCAGCCGAATCTGGGTGGGATCGACGGAATGCAGATCGATCGACTCCGACAGCCGCCACCAGGCGGTCACCGACATGCGGCTCAAAAAGCGCACCCCGACCGTGTCCAGATATTCCTCGGCGGCCACCTGCACCCGGCCATTGACCAGTCGCGGCGGCGCATCGAAACGCTGGGCGAACTCCTCGGGTGTGCGATAGCTCAGCATCGCCAACTGACGCGCCAGGGACAGCCCGATGTCCTCGGCACATTGCAACTGGCCCAGCGCGACCACCTTGCGCTGCAAGGCGCGCCAGGCCGCCGCATACGGATGTGGACGATGCGCGCCGCTGACCGCCAGCAGTCGGCGCAGCCGCTGCGGGTGCCGCACCGCCAGTTGCAAGCCGACCAGCGCCCCATAGGAATAGCCCACCATCACATCCAGCCGTTCGATCGCCAGGGCATCCAGCAGCAGGGCAAGCGCATCGGCCTGATCAGCAGTGTCGATCGGGGCATCCAGGGCGCCATCGGCACCGATGTAATCGAATGCCAGCAGCCGCCAGCGCCGCGGATCCAGCGCACGGCCCTGGGTCAGCAGCGCCTGCGACCAGCCCGGCGCCGGATCGACCGCATTGGCCAGCAGATGCCGATGGGCACTGATTCCGCCCGCGATCACGGCCAGAGGCGCGCCCTCCGGCCCAGTCAGTTCATAGTGCAGGCGCAGGCGCTGGGTACCGGCATGACGGGTGGCCAGCACGGCATCGACGCTGCCACGTCTGGCCGGCACATCGGCCAGCGGCTTGGCAGCGACCTCGGCACGGGCAAAGGCATGCGATGGGCGCGGGGCGCAGGTGTCGAAATAGGGACGCACGGCAGACTCCGGAACAGGTGGACAGGGCCATCGGAGTCATGCGGAGAGGCGGAATGCGTGACAGACACAAGCCCGCATGTGCGGTCTTGCCCCATCTTCCGGCAGACGCTGCTGAACAGGTCCCCGCAGGATTTGGCACCTCACGGCAGACATGACGCCTGCCGCAGGTTGCCCCGGCTTCCAAGGGCCTGTCCCTCCGCCGGTCTCGATGGATGACCACAGTGTGCACAAGGCACCCGGCATCTGTCAATCGCTTTATCCGCATGAAGCGATGACACAAACGAATGCCGACAGCCCGGGCATACTGGCGCCATGACCCGCGCCCCCCGTTTACGCGCCCTGTTGGCGTTGATCACGCCTACGCTGGCGCTGACCCTCGCCCCCACCCTGACCGCACCCGGCGCCCGCGCCACCGACCCACCCGCCACGGTGGCCCGGCTGCGGCTGGAAGCCGGCGATGGGCAGTATCTGGCCTGGGCCGACAACCTGCTGGCTGGGCCCATCGAAGTCCGGCTGGACGCGGCTGGGGCCCCGCCCGCATCCAGCCAGCCACCACTGCCGGCGCGGGCCAGCGTCGCGCCCGGCGCCAGCACGCTGCTGGCCTATCTGCGCCCGCCACCCGGCAGTGGCCAGCTACACCTGCGCCTGACCGCCACGCCAGGCAGTTCCAACGCACGTCCGCGTGACGTTGCCTATCTGCTGCCGCTGGCACTGCCGACGGCACGGATCGACCAGGGATTTGCGGGAGCCTTCAGTCATCAGGATGCGGAAAACCGCTACGCGCTGGATCTGGCGGCCCCGGAAGGCACGCCGGTACTGGCGGCGCGGGCGGGGGTGGTGATGCAGGTGCAGACGGGCATGCCCGAGGCCAGCCCGGCGCAAACGACGGACGCGCTCAAGCGCGCCAACTTCATCCGCATCCTGCATGCAGACGGCAGCATGGGGCTGTATGCGCATCTGTCGGCGGTCGAGGTTCGGCCTGGCCAGAGCGTGCAGACCGGCGATCGCATCGGCCTGTCCGGTAATACCGGCTACAGCACAGGGCCGCATCTGCATTTCGCCGTGCAGGTCAACCGGGGCATGCAGCTGATCTCGATTCCGTTCCGGCTGGCCGGGCCGACCAGTGCCGCACCGCCTGAGTCGCACTGATCGCGCGGCTCACTCGTCGGCGCCGACCGGCTCTGCCGGCTGTACCCAGGCCTGCCATTGCGGCAGGCGATCGAGCATGCCAACCGAACGCAGATACTCGACATCGGGGTCGCGCCCGGCCACCAGCGCCGTGGCCACGTGCACCGCGCCGGGCACCCAGAAGCCAGCCGCCCGCAACCGACCCGGTTGATGCTGGTAGGCCACTGCCTCCACGATCGGCATCGGTAGGCCCCACAGCCCCAGCAGGTAGGCCCCGGCTTCGGCGTAACCCGGGCCGGGCTGATCCGGCGCACCCGAGGACACCCCCGGCAGCAACCGACCGACTTCGGCCAGCAGGCTGGCCGTGGCGGCCAGCTCCGCGCTGGGGCCGGGCAGCAGCCGTCGGGCCAGATTCGAGGCGCGCAGGGCGCGATCCTGCATCGCCTCGCGCTCCTGGCTGGGGATGACACTGGAACTGCTGAATGCCTCGATGGTCAACACCATCCGCAGCAGGGTCTGATGCCCCAGCCGGGTGACCGCAGCGCGCATATCGGTAATCTCGCGCCCGCCGGAAAAATAGGCAGAGTTGCACAGGCGCAACACCTTGGCGGCAATCGCCGGATCCTGCGACAGGGCCTGGGCGATTTCTGCATTGCTGGCATCCGGGTCGCGCAGCAGACGGGTCAGCTGCAGATACAGGCGCGGTGGCGGCGGCAGCGAGTTGACCCGCCCAAGCACGCGCTTGAGCTCCTCGTTGTCCAGCAGCTCGCGCAGATCGACCACACTCTCCACCGCGTTCACCAGCTCGATCGGATCCAGCGGTCGGGCCAGCACGCGATGGGCGCCATCCAGGCCCTGGGCAATGTCCACGCTGGCTTCCTGCACATCCTGATCCAGCAGCAGGATACGCACCGCCTGCGGATACAACGCCGCCACCCGGGCCAGCAGCTCCGGGCCACCGATCGGCCCCGGCCGCAGCCCGCATACGAACACATCGAAGGCCGACATCGCCGGATCCACCGAAGTCCCCACCGGCAACCAGTCGATGGTCCAGTCCAGACCGAAATCGGCCAGCACGGCGTCGAACTCCGCGGCACGAGCCGCGTCCTCTCCGGCAATCACGATGCGCACGTTGTGACTCCTCCTTTGCCGCGCCACCGGCAGATTACACCGTGACCGCGCCCGTTGTGGATACCCCGGCCGGCTCGCCCCCGGCAATGGCCCGACCGGTGCTGCCGGCTATACTTTCATGATGACAGACGTTGCTTCCGAAGCCGCCCGCCGGCGCACATTCGCCATTATTTCCCACCCCGACGCCGGCAAGACCACGCTCACCGAAAAACTGCTGCTGTTCGGCGGTGCGATCCAGATGGCCGGTTCGGTCAAGGGACGCAAGGCCGCCCGCCACGCCACCTCCGACTGGATGGCGCTGGAAAAGGAGCGCGGCATCTCGGTGACCAGCTCGGTGATGCAGTTCCCGTATGCCGGGCGCATCGTCAACCTGCTCGACACACCCGGCCACGCCGACTTCGGCGAGGACACCTACCGCGTGCTCACCGCGGTGGACTCGGCGTTGATGGTGATCGACGTGGCCAAGGGCGTGGAGGAGCGCACCATCAAGCTGATGGAGGTCTGCCGGCTACGCGACACGCCGATCATGACATTCATCAACAAGCTCGACCGCGAAGGCAAAAACCCGATCGAGCTGCTGGACGAGGTCGAGTCGGTGCTGAAGATCCAGTGTGCACCGGTGACCTGGCCGATCGGCATGGGCCAGCGCCTGAAAGGGGTGGTGCACCTGCTGACCGGCGAAGTGCATCTGTACGAGCCCGGCCGCAACTTTACCCGCCAGGACTCCACCATCTTCGCCTCTATCGACGATCCACAGCTGGAAGCGCGCATTGGAGCTCAGATGCTGGCCGAACTGCGCGAGGAGCTGGAGCTGGTGGCAGGCGCCTCACATTCGTTCGATGCCGACAAATATCTGCGTGGCGAGCAGACCCCGGTGTTCTTCGGCTCGGCGGTCAACAACTTCGGCGTGCAGCTGCTGCTGGACTTCTTCGTCGAACACGCGCCATCGCCGCGTCCACGCGCCACCACCACGCGGCAGGTGCAGCCGGAGGAAGACCGGCTCACCGGGTTCGTGTTCAAGATCCAGGCCAACATGGATCCGCAACACCGCGACCGGGTGGCCTTCATGCGCATCTGCTCGGGCCGGTTCAGCGCCGGCATGAAAGCCTTCCATGTGCGCAGCGGCAAGGAGATCAAGCTGGCCAATGCGCTCACGTTCATGGCCTCCGACCGTGAAATCGCCGAGAGTGCCTACCCCGGTGATGTGATCGGCATTCACAACCACGGCACGATTGCCATCGGCGACAGCTTCACCGAAGGCGAGCTGCTGTCGTTCACCGGCATCCCCAACTTCGCGCCGGAGTTGTTCCGCCGGGCACGCCTGCGCGACCCGCTCAAGCTCAAGCAGTTGCAGAAAGGGTTGGCGCAGTTGAGCGAAGAAGGCGCCACCCAGTTTTTCCGGCCGCTGCTGAGCAACGACCTGATCCTGGGCGCAGTGGGCATGCTGCAGTTTGACGTGGTCGCCTACCGGCTCAAGGACGAATACGGCGTCGATGCCGGGTTTGAACCGGTCAACATCGCCACTGCGCGCTGGATCCGCTGCGATGACCCGAAAACGCTGGAGGAATTCCGCGAAAAGCACGCCGCCCATCTGGCGCTCGATGCCGCCGGCGAACTGGTCTATCTGGCACCCAGCCGGGTCAATCTGCAGCTGGCCCAGGAACGCGCACCCAACGTGCAGTTCATGGCCACCCGCGAGCACGCGCAGGCGGTGGCGTTCTAAGCCGCCGCCCGCACTCGGCTTGCACGACGGCGGCAGCCGGCCTGCGGTTCAACCCCCAGGCGATCAGGTTGCCTCCTCGCGCACGCCGTAAAAGGCGGAGTCAGGATGCGATGTAGCGCTGCAGATGCTCCAGCGTCTGCTGCTGTTCCTCGATCACCGCCTTGACCAGATCACCAATCGACAGGATGCCCACCAGTCGGCCGTCCTCCAGCACCGGCAGATGCCGGATGCGGCGGTCGGTGACCAGCTGCATGCAATGCTCCACGGTGTCGGCGGGGGAAACCGTGCGCACCTGACGGGTCATGATCTCGCGCACCGGGGTGTCCTTCGAGGCACGGCCCTGCAGCACCACCTTGCGGGCATAGTCTCGCTCGGACACGATGCCGACCAGGCTTGCTCCCTCCATGACCGGCAACGCCCCGATCTCGTGCTCGGCCATCACCCGCAACGCCTCCAGCACTGGCGCATCCGGGCCGATCGTGATGACCTCATGGGGTTTGCCGTCCAACAGCTGTCGTACCGTACGCATGGTCGTCTCCTTGCGGGCCAAAACGCTGTTGCCGTGAGCTTACTCCCATTGCCGGCTGCCAGGTATCGACCAGATAGAGCGGGCGCTGCTTGGCCTCCTCATAGAGCCGGCCCAGATACTCGCCGATCATGCCGAGCGCCATCAGCTGCACCCCACCCAGCAGCAGGATGACCGCCATCAACGACGGCCAGCCCGCCACTCGATCGCCCCACAGCAGGGCGCGCACCACCACCCAGGCGCCGAACCCGAAGGCCAGCAGCGCGGTCGCCAGCCCCACGTAGGTCGCCACCCGCAACGGCACGGTGGAAAAGCTGGTCAGCCCTTGCAGGGCAAAGTTCCACAGCCGCCAGACACTGAACTTGCTGCGCCCGCCCAGCCGCGGCGCGCGCTGGTAGGGCACCTCGATGGCACGAAAGCCGATCCAGCCGAACAGGCCCTTCATGAACCGCTGCCGCTCGCGTAACTGCCGCAACGCGGCCAACGCCCGTGGCGACAGCAGGCGGAAATCGCCGGTGTCACGCGGCACCGGGGTCGCCGACAGACGCCCCATCAGCCGGTAGAACAGGTGCGCACTGACCCGCTTGAACCAGCTTTCGCCCTCACGCGCGATACGCACCCCGCGCACATCGTCATACCCCTCACGCCAGCGGGCGACAAACTGCGGCAACAGCTCCGGCGGATCCTGACCATCGGCATCCAGGATCAGGGCCGCACCGCAGGTCACCTGGTCCAGCCCGGCGGTCAGTGCCGCCTCCTTGCCAAAGTTGCGCGACAGCCGCAGCAGCGCCACCCGGGCATCTTCGCGTGCAAATGACTGCAGCAACGACCAGGTGCCATCGCGGCTGCCGTCATCGACGAACAACAGTGTCGCCACCAGCCCGTCGCGTTCGGCCATGTCCAGCGCCGCGCGCAATCGCGGCCACAACACCGGCAATGCCTCGGCCTCGTCGCAGGCAGCGACGACCAGCGTGATGCAACGATCCTGTTCGGCAATCGGGTCCATGCCTGCGCTCCCTCAATCAAGTGCGCGTACCACGCCCAGCCCACCCAGCGCCGCCATCTGGCGCTGGATCATCTGGGCGCGGCGTTGCACATACGGCCCGGGCCGGGCAGCGTCATAACGGCGCGGACTGGGCAGCACCGCGGCCAGGCGCGCCGCCTCCGCCGCCGACAGGGCGCGCGCATCTTTGCCGAAGAAATGCCGCGCCGCCGCCTGCGCACCGTAAATACCGTCGCCGAACTCGGCGATGTTGACATACACCTCCAGGATCCGCCGCTTCGGCCACAACGCCTCGATCAGCACCGTGTACCAGGCCTCAAGCCCCTTGCGCAGCCAGCGGGTCGCCCCCTGCCCCTGCCACAGAAACAGGTTTTTGGCAGTCTGCTGGCTGATCGTACTGGCGCCGCGCAGCCGCCGCACCGGAGTACCGCGCCGCTCGGCGCGGGCGATCATCCGCTCGTTGTAAGCCTGCGCCTTCTGGATCGCCTCGAAATCAAACCCGTGATGGCGCGGGAAGTTCTGGTCTTCGGCCGCGATCACCGCCAGTGGCAGCTGCGGGGAAATCTGCGCCAGCGGGCGAAAGTCATACGCCACCCGAAACCCCGGCTCACCTTCAGCCGCAGCGTCCAGCCAGCGCGCCAGCATGAACGCCGACAGCGGCGGATCGACGACACGCAACACCAACACCTGGACCACGCTCACAACCAGCGCCAGCACTGGCAGTTTCCACCACCAGCCGCGCAGGCGATGCCGCCAGCCCTTGCCACTCATGCCGGCCCACCTTGCTGCCGGCGGCAGCAAACCCCATTACTCTGTCGATCCCCAACACACGTTCCGGCGCATCCCCACCTGCGCCTGCTTCCGATTTCCATGCAGACCATGCCCAACTCCCAAGACACGTTATTGCGTTTTCTGTTGCCGACTGCCGGCGTGCGTGGTGCCATCGTGCACCTGGATCACGCCTGGCAGGCCATCGTCGAACACCGCCATTATCCGGAGGTCGCCGCCGCTTTGCTGGGGGAAGCCGCCGCTGCGGCCGCGCTGTTTGCCGGCCATGTCAAAGTCGACGGCCGGCTGTCGATCCAGCTGCGCAGCACAGGCGCACTTGCCACCCTGTTCGCCGAGTGCACGGCCAAAGGCGGTCTGCGTGGCATCGTCCGGCTGCGCGACGGCGCCCACCAGGTTCCTTCGGATTTGCGCCAGCTCGGCCACGACGCCCTGCTGGCCATCACCATCGAAAATCCGCCCCTGCGCGGCGACGAACCAATGCGCTACCAGGGGCTGGTGGGGCTGCAGTCGAGCCGGCTGGATGCCGCCTTCGAAACCTATTTCGCCCACTCCGAACAGCTACCAACCCGTCTGCTGCTGGCCTGCGACGGCACCCGTGCGGCCGGTCTGCTGCTGCAGAAATTGCCCGGCAGCGGTGGCGATGAAGACGGCTTCCAGCGCGTCAGCGCCCTGTTCGACACCCTGGATCGCGAGGAACTGCTGGCCCTGCCGCCAGCGGAGACCGTTCACCGCCTGTTCCACGAGGAGCTGCCAGAGCTGCTGGGCGAAAAACCGATGCGATTTGCCTGCTCCTGCTCACGCGAACGGGTGGAAGCCATGCTGGTCGCCCTCGGCCCCGAGGAAGCGCAGGCCGCGGTGGCTGCAGGCGACGGCCAGGCACAGGTGACCTGCGAGTTCTGTGGTCAGCGCTACCACTTCGACGCCGATCAGGTGGCAACGCTGTTCCACCAGGCCGAACGATCCCTGCCCGGGCCGCCCTCGTTGCAGTGAGCCAGCCGCGACCACCTGCGGGGCGCAGTAACGCCGCACGGCATTGTTAAATAAACATAAATGCGCTATAACAATCCTCGCCACAGTCGATAATCCCCTCAGGAACTTTCGGCCCGCTCACCCAGTCTCAGTCCCACGCCATGTCCATGCGACTTGCCCCTGCCATCGCTACCGTGCTCGCCCTGGCACTCGCCAGCGGTGGCGCGTGGGCGCAGCAGAGCCGGCAGAGCCCACGCAAGGACACGCGCATGGTGCCGGTGCTGAACAAGAGCAGCGGCAAACTGGAAGCCGTGCTGATGCTGGAGCCCGCCAACGGCCCAGGTGGCAACCGCTGGCGATTTGGCAACACCACGCTGGAAGCCACGTTCGGCCTGCAGTCCGGCAACGCGCTGGCTCTGTTGTGTGACCGTCGTAATGGCGCCAGTTCCGCCCTGCTGCAACTGGCCAGCGACTGCGTGCTGGCCTCGCTGCAACCTGGCACCCAATCGAGCGGCATCAGCAAGCACGCCAACGCAGGCGTCGATCTGGTTCGCCCGGGCGGCACGCTTGGATTCAGCCTCGGCAGTGGCCACGACACACTGCCCGCCTGGCTGGGCCAAGGCACACTTGGCGGTGCCCGCTATGTCCAGAAAGACATTTCGCTCTTTGCAGAAAAATCGCTGGGCCGCGAAGGTTTCATCAATGTCGGCGGAACCGTTGCGCGCGCCCGTCTGGTTCCCGCCACTGAGGTGCCGCAACTGGCCGACCAGTGGAATACCCGCAGCCTGAGCATCGGCGGCGGCTACGGCAATTTCGGCGCCAGCATCATCGGTCGCATCGTCAACGTGCCGGGCGAAAGCGACATCTGGAAAGGCGTGGGGCTGGGGCTGACCTGGCGTACCCCATGGAACGGCCAGCTCAGCGTCGGCGCCGACAACGTCATCACCCGCGGCAAGAATCCGTTCGCCCCCAAGGGCAGCGAGAGCGACGAAGGCACCGTGCCTTACGTTCGCTATCAGCAGGATCTGTGAGCCTGTCTGGGCGCAGATGCGCCCTGGCTTGCCAGCCTGATTGCCCGGCGCTGGCTCCCCCTTTGCGAAAGGCCTGAGCACCCCCATCGCCATCGCTTACGCGACAGGCCACGCTCATATCCAATGCGTGTCCAGGTGCAGCGCGCTCGCAAACTTGCGTTTGCCTGATGTCTTTCGCACCCCGAGCCCGGACATGAGCCGGGCTCGGGGTGGACTGGCATTGTCTGCCCCGCCAGAGCTGCGCGGCAGGCGCCGTTTCAGGCCAGCAGCGGGTTGGGCTTGTCGGGGTCGAGCCGGTACAGCTTGATCGCGCGTGCCACGTCCTTGGCGGTGAGCTTGCCATCGGCCGCCAACGCGGCCACTGCGGCATGGGCCACATGGTAGCGGTCCACCTCGAAGTGGCGGCGCAGGTTTTCCCGGGTATCGCTGCGGCCGTAGCCATCGGTGCCCAGTACGGTGTAGCGCATCGGCACGTATTCGCGGATCTGGTTGGCGAACGCGCGCACGTAGTCGGTGGCGGCGATCGCCGGGCCTTGGCGACCTTCCAGCAACTGGGTCACCCACGGCTTGCGTGGGGTTTTGGCGTCCGGATGGAAGCGGTTCCAGCGCTCGGCATCGACACCATCGCGCGCCAGCTCGGTAAAGCTGGGGCAGGACCAGATGTCGGCCTTGATACCGAAATCGGCATCCAGCAGATCGGCAGCAGCGATCACTTCGCGCAGGATGGTGCCGCTGCCCATGAGTTGCACCCGCAGCTCGCCCTTCTTGGGCTTGCCGGCATCACGGAACAGATACATGCCCTTGATGATCCCCTCCTCGCTGCCGGCCGGCATCTCCGGATGGGTGTAGTTCTCGTTCATCAGGGTCAGGTACCAGTACTCGTCGTGCTGCTCGGCCAGCATGCGCTGCATGCCGTGCTGAATCAGCACCACGACCTCATAGGCGAAGGTGGGGTCATAGCTGCGCACATTGGGGATCAGCGCCGCCTGCACGTGGGAGTGACCATCCTCGTGCTGCAAGCCCTCGCCATTGAGCGTGGTACGCCCGGCGGTGCCGCCCAGCAGGAAACCACGCGCACGCATGTCGCCGGCCTGCCAGGCGAAATCGCCGATGCGCTGGAAGCCAAACATCGAGTAGTAGATGTAGAACGGCAGCATCGGCAGGTCGCTGACGCTGTAGCTGGTGGCCATGGCCATCCAGCTTGCAAACGCGCCAGCCTCGGTGATGCCTTCCTCCAGCACCTGGCCGGCGGCATCCTCGCGGTAGAACATCAGCTGGTCGGCGTCCACCGGCTTGTACTTCTGGCCCTGCGGCGCATAGATGCCGAGCTGACGGAACAGGCCCTCCATGCCGAAGGTGCGCGCTTCGTCAGCCACGATCGGCACGCAGCGCGGCCCGATCTGCTTGTCGCGCAGGATGATGTTGAGCATCTGCACGAACGCCATGGTGGTGCTGATCTCGCGCTCGCCAGTGGACTTGAGCAACCGCTCGAAGGTGGACAGCGGCGGCACCTTAAGCGACTGGCTGGACTTGCGGCGACGCTGCGGCAGGTAGCCGCCCAGCGCGGCGCGGCGTTCCCGCATGTATTGCAACTCGGGTGATTTTTCGTCGGGACGGTAGAACGGGATGTTGCCGTCCTTGAGCTGGGCGTCGCTGATCGGCACCTGGAAACGGTCGCGGAACGCCCGCACCGCGTCGTCGTCCAGCTTCTTGGTCTGGTGGGTGGGATTGAGCGCCTCGCCCGCTGCGCCCATGCCATAGCCCTTGACGGTCTTGGCCAGGATCACGGTCGGCATGCCATGGGTGTTCATGGCCGCGTGATAGGCGGCATACACCTTGTGCGGATCGTGACCGCCACGGTTGAGCCGCCAGATGTCCTCGTCGCTCATGTTGGCGACCATCGCCAGCGTCTCCGGCGACTTGCCGAAGAAATGCTCGCGGGTGTAGGCACCGCCAAAGGCTTTGCAGTTCTGGTACTCGCCGTCCACCGTCTCCATCATGATCTTGCGCAGCGCACCGGTGGTGTCTTTGGCCAGCAGCGGATCCCAGTAGCTGCCCCAGATGCATTTGATGACGTTCCAGCCGGCGCCGCGGAACTGGCCCTCCAGCTCCTGGATGATCTTGCCGTTGCCACGCACCGGGCCGTCCAGACGCTGCAGGTTGCAGTTGACCACAAAGATCAGGTTGTCCAGACCCTCGCGCCCGGCAACCCCGATGGCCCCCAAGGATTCGGGTTCGTCCGTCTCGCCGTCGCCCAGGAAGCACCACACCTTGCGGTCGGTCTTGGGCATCAAACCGCGCGCTTCGAGGTATTTCCAAGCACGCGCCTGGTAGATCGCGGCCAGGGGCCCCAACCCCATGCTCACCGTGGGTGCCTGCCAGAAATCGGGCATCAGCCAGGGATGCGGATAGCTGGAGATGCCACGCCCGTCCACTTCCATGCGGAAATGATCGAGCTGGGACTCGCTGATCCGGCCTTCCAGGAAGGCGCGCGCATAGATGCCGGGCGCGCTATGGCCCTGGATGAAGATCAGATCGCCCGGATGCGCCTCGGACGGTGCCCGCCAGAAATGATTGAAGCCCACGTCATAGAGCGTGGCAGCGCTGGCGAAGCTGGCGATGTGCCCCCCCAGCGAACCGGGCTTGCGATTGGCCCGCACCACCATCGCCATCGCATTCCAGCGGATGATCGAGCGGATCCGCCATTCCAGATGCGGGTCGCCCGGCATCGGTGGCTCCAGATGCGGCGGGATGGTGTTGATGTACTCGGTGGTCGGCGAGAACGGCAGATGCGCACCAGCGCGCCGGGTCAACTCGACCATGCCTTCCAGCAACTGGTGCGCGCGCTGCGCGCCGTCATGGTCGATCACCGCTTTGAGCGATTCGATCCACTCCCGGGTTTCCTGGGGATCGGGGTCGTCATGCAGCAGATCGTTGAGCCAGTCCATCGCGCGTCCTCCACCGGTTCGGGTCGAGGGCGCAGTCTAACAAGCCCGGCGCGGCTTCGGCGGGCCGCAGCGCGGGCTTTTTTATTTTTACCCGGATCATTCAACCCAGCACTATTCCTGCCGCGCCGCCGTTTATCCGGCGCGCATCTTGCGCTCGGCACGGATCTGCGCGTCCACCGCCGCCAGCGCAGTCATATTGACGATACGACGCACCGAGGCGGCCGGCGTCAGGATGTGCACGGGATGATCCAGCCCCATCAGGATCGGCCCGATCGCCACCCCGCCGGTGGCCACCCGAACCAGGTTGTAGCCGATGTTGGCGGCATCCAGGTTGGGCATCACCAGCAGGTTGGCCCGGCCTTTGAGCGGCGTGTTGGGGAAGATCCGCTGGCGCAGTGCTTCATCCCAGGCGGTATCGGCCATCATCTCGCCGTCCACCTCCAGCCTGGGCGCGCGCTGGCGCAGGATTTGATACACCCGGGCCATTTTCTGCGCACTGGCGTCGGTGTGGCTGCCGTAGTTGGAGTGCGACAGCAGCGCCACCTTCGGCTCGATGCCAAACAGCTTGAGCCGGTAGCTGGCCTGCAGCGTCGCCTCGGCAATCTGCTCGGCACTGGGGTCGACCTGCACGTGGGTGTCGACGAAGAACCAGGCCCCCTGGTCGTTGAGCACCCCGGTCATCGCTGCCGTGCCGGTCACGCCCGGCTCGAAGTCGAACACGCTGCGCAGGTAACCCAGCTTCTTGTGGTAGCGGCCGACGATGCCAGTAATCAGTGCATCCGCCTCGCCACGTTTGACCATCATCGCCGCGATCAGCGTCGGGCGCGACCGCATCAGGTTCTTGGCGGCATCCGGAGTCACCCCGCGACGCTCGGTGAGGGCGTGGTACTGGCGCCAGTAGTCATCGAAGCGCGGGTCGTCGTTGATGTTGGTCAACTCGAAATCCACCCCGGCGCGCATGCGCAGGCCGAGCTTCCTGATCCGGCTTTCGATCACTTCCGGGCGACCGATCAGGATCGGGAACGCCAGCCCTTCGTCGATCACCGTCTGCACCGCGCGCAGCACCACGAACTCCTCGCCCTCGGCATACACCACCCGCTTGCGGTCGGCGCGAGCGCGTTCGTACACCGGCTTCATCATCAGACTGGTGCGGTGGATGAACTGACCAAGCCGCTCGCGGTAGGCATCGAGATCGGGCAACGGCCGGGTGGCCACGCCAGACTCCATCGCCGCCTGCGCTACCGCTGGCGCCAGCTCGGTCAACAGGCGAGGATCGAAGGGGCGCGGGATCAGATAGTCACGGCCAAACGTCGGCACCTCGCTGCCATAGGCTGCGCCCAGGTCGGTGGACTCCATTCGCGCCAGTCGGGCGATGGCGCGCACGCAGGCCAGCTTCATCGCCTCGTTGATCTGGGTGGCACCGACGTCCAGCGCGCCACGGAAGATGTAGGGGAAGCACAGCGCGTTGTTGACCTGGTTGGGGAAGTCGCTGCGTCCGGTGGCGATGATCGCGTCCGGCCGCACCGCCCGCGCAACGTCCGGCATGATCTCGGGGTACGGATTGGCCAGCGCCAGGATGATCGGATTGTCCGCCATCGTCGCCACCATGTCCGGAGTCAGGATGCCGCCGGCCGACAGCCCCAGGAACACGTCAGCCCCCGCGACGATCTCGGCCAGGGTGCGCTTGTCAGTCGGCCGCGCATAGCGGGCCTTGTCCGGGTCCAGGCCGGGCCGACCCGTATACAGCACACCCTCGCGGTCATAGGCCAGGATGTTTTCCGGCCGCACGCCCAGCGACACCAGCATGTCCAGGCAGGCAATCCCGGCTGCCCCGACGCCGGTGGTGGCCAGCTTGACCTCATCGATCTTCTTGCCAGCCACTTCCAGCGCGTTCAACACGGCAGCGGCGACGATGATGGCGGTGCCGTGCTGGTCATCATGGAACACCGGAATCTTCATGCGCTCACGGAGCTTGCGCTCGACGATGAAGCACTCCGGCGCCTTGATGTCCTCCAGATTGATGCCGCCAAAGGTGGGCTCCAGGCTGGCAATGATGTCCACCAGCTTGTCTGGATCTTTTTCCGCGATCTCGATATCGAACACGTCGATACCGGCGAACTTCTGGAACAGCACGCCCTTGCCTTCCATGACCGGCTTGCCGGCGAGCGGGCCGATGTCACCCAAGCCCAAGACCGCCGTGCCGTTGGAGATCACCGCCACCAGATTGCCGCGGGCGGTGTACTCGCTGGCCTTGGTCGGGTCGGCTGCAATCTCCTCGCAGGCAAACGCCACACCCGGCGAGTAGGCCAGCGCCAGATCGCGCTGGGTCACCATCGGCTTGGTGGCCACCACCCGGATCTTGCCCCGGGGCGACATACGGTGATAGTCGAGTGCAGCCTGTTTCAGATCGTCACTGCTGGCATGATCGGACATCGCAACATCTTCCTTGCGCAAGAATGGCGATGATACTGGCTTTGCCGTGATCGCGGCCTGATGGCACACCGCAGCGCCGCCGCACGCTTACATGTCGAAGATATCGAACGCCTCGCTGTCGCTACCCAACTGCGCCAGCCGGATCCGGTTGGCAAACAGCGAAAACGCCAGTTGCGCCGCCAACCCATGCGCACGTGCCACCCATGGCGGTACCCAGCGCGGCTCGACCAGCACGCCGGCCTGGAACAGCGGCTCGAAACGCAACACATCGCCCAAGGTCATCTTGCCGGCGAACAGCCAGTGGCACAGCCGTAGCTTGCGGTGCTTAAGCGCCCAGCGGAAAAACGTGTGCACACCGATCAGGCCGCGCAGATACACGGTGTCCTTGGTGAAGGCAGCGCCGCCGGTGGTGGGCACGCCGCGGAATACCCGCTGCGCCGATGTGAAGCTTTCCACCTCGCTCTGGCCGGATTCGAGGAAAAAGCGGAACACCTGCAGAAAATCGGCACCCGCCATGGCCATCGCCACTGCCTCGATGCGCAGGCTGATCCGCTTGAGTCGCTCGATGTCGATGCTGCCGGTGATCTGCTCGGAAAACACCGCCAGCCCCTCCTGGGTGGCAGTGACGCGCGGCGAGGACAGCCCCAGGCTGGGCAGATTGGGTTGCTGCTGCCCGTTGAGTGCGGTCAGCGAATGCACGAACGCTTCGTGCTGAAGCAACTGCTGCACGTCGTAATCGGAAAACGCCGCGCCACTGCGCAGGCGGATGCGACGGGCACCGGCAGCCGCTTTGGCGATCAGGTCGGGGTCCAGCACCACGTCGATGACGCGGCCACCGAAAAACTCGTCCAGCTCGGCCTGCAACCGCAGCGCCATCGCCTCGGCAGACACCTGTACCTGCTCGACATCGGCCACCAGCTCACGATCGAGGGTATCGGCCACGCGCAGGAAATGATTGGCCGCCTCGCGGGTGGAAATGCCGCCCGGCAGTGCCTGATCGGGGGTTCCGAACAGGGCGATCGACAGATCGGTCACCCGGGATGACCCCAGGTTTTCCAGCAATTCGGCGGCCAGCGTCCAGCCCTGGGTGGATTCCACCAGATACTGGCCGAGTGGATGCGACGGATCAGCCGCCGCCGCAATCGCCGCCAGCTCGCGGCGCACCTCGTCGAAGGTCACTTTCGGATAGACCGGCGCGGGCAGCCGTGGATTACCCCGTGCCCAGCCCGCCAGGAAGGTCTGCTGCTCACTGGCCGGCCAACTGGCGAGATTGAGCAGGCGGATCGGCTTGGCGGCACGCGCCAGCCGCGCATCCAGGGCAGCATGATGCGCAACGGGATCAATGCCGGCCATGCTGCCCCTGCCCCGGCGACCGCACCGCCCCAGTCCGGGCCGCCACCTTTTCGGCGCGACTACGGGCCGCCGCATCCACTTCCTGCCGCAACTTGCGGTAATGCGCCAGCCGCGCCTCGCTCAGGGCACCGCTGGCGACCGCCGCGCGGACCGCGCACCCCGGCTCCTGATCATGCAGGCAGTCGCGGAACCGGCACTGTTCGGCCAGCGACTCGATGTCGGCAAAACTCTCGCTGACATCCTCTTCTCCGGTCGGTTTGAGTTCACGCATGCCGGGCGTGTCGATGATGCAGGCCCCAGACGGCAGGGCCAGCAGGGCGCGATGGGTGGTGGTGTGGCGACCACGGGCATCGCGTGCCCGCACCGCGCCAGTCTTCATCCGCGCCTGGCCGAGCAAGGTATTGGTGAGGGTGGATTTGCCGGCGCCCGAGCTGCCCACCAGCACCACGCTCTGCCCCGGCTGGAGCCAGGGCGCCAGCGCGACGGCCGCATCCGGGGAGCGGGCATCCAGCATCACGTGCGGCACCTGCAGTCCGCGCAATGCCTGCTGCGCCACCGTCACATCCACGGCCAGATCAGCCTTGGTCAGCACCACCACCGGCTGCACGCCATGCCCGGACACCAGCAGCAGGTAGCGTTCGATCCGGCGCGGATTGAAATCGCCGTCCAGCCCGCAGACCACAAAGGCGGTATCGATATTGGCAGCGATCACCTGCTGCCGGTAATGCTCACCCGCTGCACCGCGCTTGATCGCAGAAAACCGTGGCAGCAGCGCGACCATGCGCAACCCATCGGGCGAGGCGCCTTGCACCAGCACCCAGTCACCCACCGCCGGGCGCTCTTCGGGCGCGATGTCGCCCTTGCGATAGCTGCCGGCACGCTGCCACTGCGGCAACGATTCGGCCGGAAACGCCTGCCCGGGCGCCTCAGCCACCCGGTAGCCACTGCGGTGCTGTTCGACGATGCGGGCCGGTCGCGCCTGCGGATGAGCCTGCATCAGCGCCCGCCAGGCCGGATCGAGGTCGGCCGGCGTCCAACGCCAGCCGATGGCGGACAGGTCGGTCATAGTGGGCAATGCTCGGTCATGGCGCCGATTCTAGCCCCCACCCGCACCCGACAGGCACGCGCCGCGCCCGGTTTTCCGTTAGGCTGATTCGTCCCGATCCGCACCCCCCAGCCGATGTCCGCATTCAACCCCCGCCACAAGATCGCCACCCGCACCCGCCTGTCGGAAGTCCGCTACGAAATCCGCGGCGAACTGGCCCGCCGCGCCCGCGAGCTGGAAGCGCAGGGTCGCAAACTGATCAAACTCAATATCGGCAACCCTGGCGCATTCGGTTTCCGCGCACCGGAACCGCTGCAGCGCGCCATCGCCGACCACATCCATCGCACCGATCCCTACACCCACCAGCAGGGCCTGCCCGAGGCGCGTGAGGCCATCGCCGCCTTCCACCAGCGGCGCGGCACACCGAATGCGGTGCCGGAACGAGTCTTCATCGGCAATGGGGTCAGCGAACTGATCGACATCGCCCTGCGCGCCTTGCTCAACCCGGGCGAGGAAGTGCTGGTGCCCTCCCCGGACTACCCGCTATGGAGCGCGGCCACCATCCTCAATGACGGCCGCCCGGTGTATTACCGGCTGGACCGCGACAACGGCTTCCTGCCTGATCCCGAGCAGATCGAATCGCTGATTTCCTCGCGCACCCGCGCCATCGTCCTGATCAACCCCAACAACCCCACCGGCGCCAGCTATCCGCGAGAACTGCTGGAACAGATCGTGGAAATCGCCCGCCGCTACCGGCTGTTGCTGCTGGTGGACGAGATCTACGACGGCATCCTGTACGACGACGCGGTGTTCCAGCCGGTGGCGCCGCTGGCCGGCGACCTGCCCTGCTTGAGCTTTGGCGGCCTGTCCAAGGTACATCGCGCCTGCGGCTGGCGGGTCGGCTGGGCGGTGCTGTCAGGCGATCCGCTCGCCTGCGGCGACTACCATCACGCGCTCGACCTGCTGGGCGCGCTGCGCCTGTGCGCCAACGTGCCGGGGCAGTTCGCCATCGAGCAGGCGTTGCACGGCGGCGACACCATCAGCGCGCTCACCGCGCCCGGCGGCCGCCTGTACGAAACCCGCCGCGCCCTGATCGAAGCCTGCCGCGCCAGCGAGCATCTGGCGCTGGTACCGCCCGCCGGCGCGCTGTATGGCTTCCCGCGCGTGGTCGGCCCGGCCGCGCAGGGGTTCGACGACCACGACTTCGCGCTGGAAATGCTGGAACAGGAACACGTGCTGATCGTGCCCGGCACCAGCTTCAACGTGCCTTACCGCGACCACTTCCGGGTCACCCTGCTGCCCGAAGCCGACCAGCTGCGCGAAGTGTTCATCCGCATCGACCGCGTGCTATCCCGGCGCGCCGAAGCTGCCCAGGCGCGCAGCGCGGTGGCGTGACACCGCCCTGCCGCCGCATCGGCGGCAGGGTCAGCGGCGATCCACCGGCACCAGGCGCAGATCCTGGAAATCAAAGCTGAAATCGGTCAGCGGCGATACCGGCTCCATCCGCACCTCGCGGATGCGGCCATCGGCATCCAACGCAAAGCTGACGAATGCATCGGCATTCAGGCTGCGGTCGCGCCAGCGCACGATGAAGCTGTCGTGCTGCCAGTGCTGCAGATCACCGAGCAACTGGGCGGTACGCGAGAACTGCATCTCCAGGCCGTTGCGGCCCTGGCGGATGATGACATCGCCATACCACGGATCACGGTAGGTGCCGGCGTACTTCGCCAGCGGCAGCGAGGGCGTGCTGTTGCGATCGCGCGCGGCGACGTGCTTCTGCCAGTCCTCATCGGCATTGCTCTGCGCCTTGGCGAACGCGGCGGCCTGCCCTTTGAGCCAGTCATGGCCAGTCAGCCCCAACATCATGTCCAACGCCTCGTAGGTGATGGCGTTGAAGGCCTGTCCGACCTCGGCATTGGTCAACACCACGACGCCAATGCCCTGATCGGGCAGCAAGGTCAGCCGCGACACCTGCCCCGGCCAGCCGCCGGTGTGCCAGACCAGTTTGTGCCCGGCATAGTCGGACAAAAACCAGCCCTGGCCATAACCGGAGAAGTTGGGTGTGGCCGGTGCCAGCTCCGGAATCGAGGCCGGCCGTACCGGGATCGGCGTCAGCACCGACCACATCTCGCGCAGGCGCGCCTCGGAGAACAGCCGCTTGCCACCGCTGCCGGGAATCACGCCACCGGCCAGCAGCGCGTTCATCCACTTGCTCAGGTCGTGCACGCTGGCATAGACACCACCGGCACCGGAGACGTTGTGCCAGGTGGTGGGCGTACGAATCGGGCGCAAGTCCTTGAAATCGAACCGGGCATGCCCGATGGCGACATTGTCGCCAGGCTTAAGATCGTCGGCATTGAAGCGCGTTTCGGTCATGCCCAGCGGTTGCCAGATGCGGGTCTGCAGGAACTGCTTGAACGACATCCCCGCGACCTGCTCCACCACCAGACCGGCCACGCCGAACAGGATGTTGTCGTAGGCGTACTGCTCGCGGAAGCCGCCGGTCAGCGGCACGTCCTTGAGCCGTTCCGCCACCTCGCGCGCGGAATAGGTGGTGGTGGGCCAGTACAGCAGGTCGCCAGCGCCCAAACTCAGGCCACTGCGGTGCGCCAGCAGGTCGCGGATGCGCATCTCGCGCGTCACGTAGGGGTCGCTCATGCGGAACCACGGCAAGTGGTCGATGACGCGATCGGTGGTCTTCAGCTTGCCGTCGTCCTGCAGGATGTTCAGCGCTGCAGCGGTGAACGCCTTGGTGTTGGAGGCAATGGCGAACAGGGTGTGCTCATCCACCCGCTCCGGTTTGCTCAGCTCACGCACGCCGTAGCCGCGTGCCAGCACCACCTGACCGTCCTTGACGATGGCCACCGCCACCCCGGGCACCTCGAACTGCTTTTGCACCTCGGCGACGAAGGCATCAAAGCGCGCCAGCCGCGCCGCATCCGGCAGCGACGCGGCCAGCGGCGCCACCCGATCATCGACCCGGATTGGCGGCGCCTGCTGCGCCAGCACCGGGGTCGCGGTGCTCAGGGTCAAGGCCAGGGCCAGGGCGAGCGGGGCAATGCGCATGGCAGGGTGTCCTCGATGGAAATCGAAAGCCCGAGTATGCCGCCCCCGAGGCGCTCCGGAATGCGCCATCGGTCATTGCCGGCGACCATTGCGCGCGCAGCCCCGCGCCCCCGGATAATGCGCGGATGCGAACCCCCGAAACGACCCGCGCCCTCTGGCAGATTCATCTCTGCGTACTGCTGTGGGGCTTTACTGCCATCCTGGGCAAACTGATCTCGCTGCCCGCACTGCCGCTGGTGTGGTGGCGGATGTTGATCGTGGTGGCCGTACTGGCTCTGCTGCCGCGGGTCTGGCGCGGCCTGCGGATGATGCCCGCCGGTATCCGCTGGGCCTACGCCGGGATCGGAGTGTTGGTGGCGCTGCACTGGCTGACCTTCTACGGCGCGATCAAGCTGTCCAACGCCTCGGTGGCGGCGACCTGTATCGCCTTTGCCACGCCGATGACCGCGCTGGTGGAACCGCTGCTCACCCGCCAGCGGTTTCGTCCGACCGATCTGCTGCTGGGGCTGGCGGCGTTGCCGGGGATCTGGCTGGTGGTCGGCGGCGTGCCGGCGGGCATGCACGCCGGGATCCTGTCCGGGGTGGTCTCGGCCCTGCTGGTGGCCCTGTTCGGCAGCCTCAACAAGCGGATGGTCGATGCCGGTGATCCACTCACCGTCACCGCGCTCGAACTCGGTGCCGGCACCCTGACCCTGACCGTGCTGGCACCGCTGATGCCGTTGCTGGTGCCAGCGTTCGCCGGCCCGCTGCTGGTGCTGCCTTCGGCGCAAGACGGCCTGTGGCTGGTACTGCTGGCGCTGGCCTGCACGCTGCTGCCGTTTGCGCTGTGCCTGGTGGCACTGCGCCACCTGTCGGCATTTACCGCGCAACTGTCGATCAACCTCGAACCGGTCTATGCCATCGTGCTGGCGGCGGTGCTGTTTGGCGAGCAGCAGGAACTGGCACCCCGCTTCTACGGCGGTGTCGCCATCATTCTGGGGGTCGTGTTCGCACAGGGGCTGCTGGCGGGCCGACGCCCGCCCGCACATGCCGAGCAGGCCGCCGTGAGCGAAGCTCACCAGCTCACTGAATGATCCCAAGCCCCAATCGTGGCAGGCTAGACACATGTATCTGGGGTATTACGGCCTGACCGAGCCGCCGTTTTCAATCACGCCCGACCCGCGCTTCGTGCACTTGAGCGAGCGCCATCGGGACGCGCTGGCGCACCTGTTGTTCGGGATCGAACAGGGCGGCGGCGGCGGGTTCGTCCAGCTCACCGGCGAAGTCGGCACCGGCAAGACCACACTCAGCCGCCTGCTGCTGGAGCGCCTGCCGGCGCACGTGCGGGTGGCGCTGGTGCTCAATCCGCGGCAAACCCCGGTGGAACTGCTGGAAACCATCTGCGAGGAGCTGCGCATCGACCTGGATGGCCGGCGCGGCAGCATCAAGGCGCTGGTGGACGCGCTCAATGCCCATCTGCTGCAGGCCTATGCCGAGGGGCTGCGGGTGGTGGTGCTGATCGACGAGGCGCAGAACCTGCCGATCGACACCCTGGAGCAGGTGCGCCTGCTCACCAATCTGGAAACCGACACCCAGAAGCTGCTGCAGATCGTGCTGCTGGGCCAACCGGAACTGCGCACGCTGCTGGCGCGCCCGGAGCTGCGCCAGCTGGCGCAGCGCATCACCGCACGCTATCACCTGCTGCCGCTGGATCTGGCCGAGACCGAGGCCTACCTGCGCCACCGCTGGCGGGTCGCTGGTGGCACCCGCTTTCCGTTCGATGCCGGCGCCGTGCGCATGCTGTACGCCCGCGCCGGAGGCGTGCCGCGCCTGCTCAACGTGATCGCCGAGCGTGCGCTGCTGGCCGGCTACGCCCGCGATGCGCTGGTGATCGATGCCCGCCTCGTCGCCCTGGCCGCCGACGAAGTGTTGCCTGCCGCACCGTCGCAGCGGCTGTGGCGGCCGGGCCGGCGTCTGCTGCCGCTGACACTGGCAGGCGTGCTGGCGCTTGCCGGACTGCTGGCCTGGCGGATAGTGCCGACCGCCTCCTTACCGCCTGCCACGGCAGCGGCCACTGTTGCCGCCCCGGCCACTGCAAACAGCACAACCGCCCCGGTCATTCGTCCGGATGCCGCCGGTCTGTCGGCACGGCTGGCCTCGGCGGCGGCGTCACCGGTTCCGGCCTGGCAGGCACTACTGGCCCGCTGGGGATTGCCGGGACAGGCCATCACGGTGGCCCCGGACGGCCCCTGCACGCCCACCGGTACCCCGGCCGATGTGCATTGCCTGCATGGCCGCGCCCCGCTCGAAGCCCTGCTGGCGGCCGACCGGCCGCTGCTGCTGCGCCTGCATGACGCTTCGCACACCACCTGGGCAGTGTTGCTGGGTGCCGACGCACGCCGGGTGCGCCTGCAACTGGGTGACGCCGTCCTCGACCTCGACCGCACCCTGCTGCACGCCCATTGGGACGGCGACTATGCCGGGCTCTGGCGTGGCCCCGCATGGCTGGAGCCGCCCCCGTCGCCAGGCAGCCGCGGCCCGGCCGTGGACTGGCTATGGCTCAAGCTGCAACCGCAGTCTGCACAGCCTGGGCTGCCGTATGACGCCCGCCTGCGCGCTGCGGTACGGGCGTTTCAGACGGCATATGGACTGCCGGCCGATGGCCTGGCCGGACCACTGACCTTGATGGCGCTGTCCGCGGGCCTGCCCGGCCCGCACCTGCTGCGCACCCTGGAGTGAGTGCCATGTCGCTGATCCTGGAAGCCCTGCGCAAATCCGAGGCCGAACGCCGCCGCGACCGTGCCCCGGAACTGACCCTGGAGTTACCGCCCCTGCCCCCCCGGCGCAAACCCGCCCTGCCATGGGCGTCTGGCTGGCCGACTGCAGCCGCACTGGTGCTGACCCTCGCGCTGCTGGCGGTGCTGGGGTGGCGCTACCGGACACCCCCATCACCCCACACCCCACTGCCAGCCAACCCGCCCGCGCCCGTCGTCACTGCGATGGCGCCCGAATCGGCTCCGCGCGTGCTGGCCCCTGCCATTCCGGCCCCCCCCACCCCGACACGTCCGCCTGCCGCCGCCACTGCAGATCGGCCACGCCCCACGCCGCCGGTGTCGCCAACGGTTCCCGCCCCGCCGCCCCCGGCTGCCAGCCCCGCCGAGATACCCGATCTGGCCAGCACCGGCCTGCCGCCGGTGCGCATGAGCATGCACGTCTGGGATGCCGACCCGGCGCGCCGGTTCGTCATTCTCGACGGCCAACGGATGGGCGAGGGCGACCGCAACGGCACGCTGCAAGTGGTGGAAATCCGGCGTGACGGCGTGATCCTGCAACGCGACGGCCAACGCGTCCGTCTACCCCTCCCCTGAGTGCCGCCAATGCCCAAGATCGATTTCGACCTCGACCGCGACTTCATCGAACTCAACCAGCTGCTCAAACTGACCGGCCTGTGCGGCTCCGGCGGTGCCGGCAAACAGCTGGTGGCCAGCGGTGTGGTGCGGGTGGACGGCGCGGTGGAACTGCGCAAGACCGCCAAGATCCGGGCCGGCCAGACCGTACAGGTCGGAGACGTGACGATTCGGGTCCGAGGCGGCTAGCCGGCCTTACTGCGGTGCCGGCCCACCTTCGGCGGTGGCGGCGGCAGGCGCGGCCGACGTTTCCGCTGGCATTGCGCCGGGCGCGCCGTCTGGTGGCAACGGCGCGGGAATGGCCAGCACCGCCCCGTCCAGCTCGGACATCGGGCTGTCGATCGGGCATTTCGGGTCGGGGAAGCCATACCGCTCGCGCAACGCCAGACCGCAGGCATTGATCTCGGCCACATCGGCATGTGCGGCATCACTCGACTGCATGCACTGCTGCTCGTACGCACGCCGGAAGGCATCGCGGCGGCGCAGGAACTCGACCCCACAGCTGCGCGCCAGGCGGATGCGATCAAGATCATCTTCCACCGCATTGGGGCCGGACAGACCAAACTGCTCCAACTCCTGCTCGGTGAGGATGCGCAGCTTGCGGTTGGGCACCGTGGTCATCAGGTCATAGACCTCAATGGAGGCGCCGTTACGCTCCAGATAGTTGCGCAGATCCTCGCTCACCTGCCGCAGCTGCTCGCCCAGCTCGCGCCGTGACCTGGCCGTGGAAGACAGCTGAATCATCCGGTGGATGCCCACTTTGCCCGCGATCACCCGCATGTCGCCCGCTGCCAGCACCAGTACACAGGCGCTGTAACAGACCGAATCCGCCCGCACCCAGATGGTCCAGTCGTTCTCACCGATGGCATCCCCGGCACGCATCGCCGCTTCCACGCTACCGCCGCTGGAGTCGATGTCGAGAATGCGCTTGCCGATCCCCAGATCCGCCGCCACCTTGCCGGCGCGTTCGGCCAGCGCTGCAAAACTTTGCGTGATCTTGCCCGAATAGCGCAGCCGGATCAGACCCGTGGCCCGGCAATCCTGCATGGTCTTGCGCAGGTCCAGATAGGCCAGCGACAGCACCGGCCGGCCATCACCGGTACGGTAATCGGGGCTGCAGTCGATCGACGCATCCCCGGCTTCCAGCCGCACATCGGGCGACCAGTCGATCTCCGCCTGCGGTTTGCGCTGCACCCGCGGCGGCGGGGGTTGCAGTTGCACCTGCGTCGGTGCGGCCGGCGGCGCAGGTGCACGCTCGCAGGCGGCAAGCAGAAGGCACAGCAGGCACGACCAAACACCCAGGCGCATTGCAGGGCTCACGCAAAAAGAGGGATGCCAGTTTATTGGGTGTGCTTCACCGCGCCCACTCTCTGCCAAGGCGACATCTGGAATATGTTCATGCCTGACCTGCCCGCACCGAAGGGCAGGCCTGTCTGGCTTGACCGCTTCCCGCGCAACACGTGGGCAATGGATTTGCAGGTCAGCCCAGCATCGGCAGCTTGAGGCCCTGCTCGCGCGCGCACTGCTGCGCGATCTCGTAACCGGCGTCGGCATGGCGCATCACGCCGGTGCCGGGGTCGTTCCACAGCACCCGGGCAATGCGTCGATCGGCCGCGTCCGTGCCATCGCAGACGATGACCACACCGCTGTGCTGCGAGTAGCCCATGCCAACGCCGCCGCCGTGGTGCAGGCTGACCCAGGTGGCGCCACCGGCAACGTTGAGCATGGCGTTGAGCAGCGGCCAGTCCGACACGGCATCGCTGCCGTCGCGCATGGCTTCGGTCTCGCGGTTGGGCGAGGCCACGCTGCCCGAATCCAGATGGTCGCGGCCGATCACCACCGGTGCCTTCAGCTCGCCCTTGCGCACCATCTCGTTGAACGCCAGCCCCAGCCGGTGGCGCTGCCCCAGCCCCACCCAGCAGATGCGGGCCGGCAGGCCCTGGAAGCTGATCCGTTCGCGCGCCATGTCCAGCCAGCGGTGCAGGTGCGGGTCATCCGGGATCAGTTCCTTCACCTTGGCGTCGGTCTTGTAGATGTCCTCCGGATCGCCACTCAGCGCCACCCAGCGGAACGGGCCGATGCCGCGACAGAACAGCGGGCGCACATAGGCAGGCACAAAGCCCGGGAAGGCGAACGCATCCTGGCAGCCCGCGTCGAACGCCATCTGGCGGATGTTGTTGCCGTAGTCGAACACCGGCACGCCCATGCGTTTGAACGCCAGCATCGCCTCCACATGCACGCGCATCGACTGCTTGGCGGCGTCGCGCACGCGTTCCGGATTGGCCTGCTGTTCGGCCTCCCACTGTTCCACGCTCCAGCCGATCGGCAGGTAACCATGCACCGGGTCGTGGGCGCTGGTCTGGTCGGTGACCGCATCCGGGCGCACGCCACGCCGCACCAGTTCCGGCAGGATTTCCGCCGCATTGCCAAGCAGCGCGATCGACTTCGCCTCACCCGCCGCGGTGTATTTCTCGATGCGGGCCAGCGCGTCGTCGAGGTCACGCGCCTGCTCATCGACATAGCGGGTGCGCAGGCGGAAATCGATGCGACGTTGCTGGCACTCGATGGTCAGGCTGCAGGCACCCGCCAATGATGCCGCCAGCGGCTGCGCGCCGCCCATGCCGCCCAGGCCGGCGGTGAGGATCCATTTGCCGGTGAGATCACCGCCGTAGTGCTGGCGGCCCATCTCCACGAACGTCTCATAGGTGCCCTGCACGATGCCCTGGCTGCCGATGTAGATCCAACTGCCGGCCGTCATCTGGCCGTACATCATCAGGCCCTTCCTATCGAGCTCGTTGAAGTGCTCCCAGGTGGCCCAATGCGGCACCAGGTTGGAGTTGGCGATCAGCACCCGCGGCGCATCGGGATGGGTCGGAAACACACCCACCGGCTTGCCGGACTGCACCAGCAGCGTCTCGTCATCGCCCAGCGTTTTCAGGGTTTCGAGGATCTTGTCGAAGCAGTCCCAGTCGCGCGCAGCGCGACCGATTCCGCCGTACACCACCAGATCCTCCGGGCGCTCGGCGACCTCGGGGTCGAGGTTGTTCTGCAACATGCGGAACGGCGCTTCGGTCAGCCACGAACGGCAGGTCAGGGTGTTGCCACGTGGGGCGCGAATACGGCGAGTGGGATCGTGTCGACGGGACATGGCAGGCTCCAGCAATGCAGGCGGCGATTATCGCATCCGCTGTCATCCCAGCGCCCCGAGACTTGGCTAAGATCGGCGGATGCGCCTGCGCCCATCCTTCCTGCTACCTGCGCTGCTGGCACTTGCCGGCTGCGCCACCCCACCGCCCCCCGCCGCCACCACCACCGCCGCCAGCGCGGCCATCCCGGCCACCGCCCCGCGCGCGCCGCTGCTGCTGATCTCGATCGACGGCCTGCGTCCGGACGACCTGGCCGCGGCCCCAACCCTGCAAAGGCTCGCCGCCGATGGCGTGCGGGCGCAGTGGATGACACCGTCCTACCCCTCGCTGACATTCCCCAACCACTACACCCTGGTGACCGGGCTGCGCCCCGACCATCACGGCATCGTCCACAACACCATGCAGGACCCGGTGCTGGGGGCGTTTTCACTCAATCGCCGCGACGCCGTTGGCGACGGCCGCTGGTGGCAGGAAGGCGAACCGATCTGGGTGAGCGCGCACAAGGCCGGCCTGCGTACCGCCACCATGTTCTGGCCTGGCAGCGAAGCAGCGATTGCAGGGGTCCGACCGGACGAATGGCACCCGTTCGACGCCACGCGTTCCGCCCAACGCCGCGTGGACACCGTGCTGGGCTGGCTGGATCGCCCGCCGGCGCAGCGTCCTGCCTTCATGACCCTGTATTTCGACCAGGTCGATCATGCCGAGCACGACGCCGGCCCCGGCAGCCCACCTGCGCGCGCGGCAGTGGCCGAGGTGGATGCCGCGCTGGCCGCACTGCTGACCGGGTTACGCCAGCGCGGGCTGGACCAGGCGATCAACCTGGTGATCGTCTCCGATCACGGCATGGCCGCAGTCCCCGCCGGACAACAGATCGCCGTGGAGACGATGGTGCCGGCGACGCTGGCACAGGCGGTGACCACCGGTCAGGTGGTCGGCTTCCGCCCGCTACCGGGCCAGGAAGCCGCGGCAGAAGCGCGCCTGCTCGGCCGCCACGACCACTACAGCTGCTGGCGCAAGGACGCATTGCCCGAGCGTTGGCACTACGGCCACCATCCGCGCATCCCGCCGATCATCTGCCAGATGGACGAAGGCTGGGACGCGGTGGGCGGCGGCTGGAAGGGCCGCGCCGGCACCGGGACGCGCGGCTCGCACGGCTATGATCCGGCACTGCCATCGATGCGCGCGGTGTTCATCGCCCACGGCCCGGCCTTCCGCGCCGGCACCGTGCTGCCACCGTTCGACAACGTCGATGTGTATCCCCTGCTGGCGCACCTGCTGGGGATCCCGGCAGCCCCCAACGACGGCAGCCTGGCGCCGCTGCTGCCGGCCCTGCGCACAGCCCCCTGATCCATCCGGCCGGTCTTGCCGGACAGTCAGCCGCCCCGCGCCTGCCAGGCCGCGGCGGTGACACGGTGGATCAGGCGCGCAGCCACCCGTGCGGTGGCCTGGTCGCGATCCAGCGGCGGCGCCAGTTCGGCCACGTCCAGCAGCTTCAACTTGCCGGTGGCGGCGATCTCGTCCAGCAGCGGTTCCAGCACCTCCAGCGGCACCCCGCGTGCCGCCGGCGCGCTCACACCGGGCGCCATCGCGTGCGGCAGCGCATCCAGATCGATGGTGAGATAGACCACGTCCACGTCGGCCAGCCGCATGCGCAGATCGACGATATGGCGGGCCAGGTTCAGCAGATTCAAACGATCGTCACGCACATAGTGCACGCCCAGCGCATCGGCGGTGTCGAACAGCATCCGCGTGTTGGCCGAGGCACTGATCCCCCAGACCAGATAGTCCAGCGTCAGCCCGTGACTGCGTGCATGTTCGATCGCCTGCAAAAACGGGGTGCCGGAGCTGGCGCGGTCTTGCTGGCGCAAATCGAAATGCGCGTCGATGTTGACGATGGCCACGCGCGGTCGGCGCGTGCCGAGGTGTTTTACCAGCCCCAGATAACTGGCGTAGGCGATTTCGTGACCACCGCCCAGCCCCACCGGCAGATGGCCGGCATCCAGCAAGCCGGCCATGACCTCGGCATAACGCGCCTGCGCACCCTCGAGGTCGCCGTCGACACAGGCAATCGTGCCGGCGTCATACAGCAGCGCCTCGTCCAGCTTGGGCAGATTGGACAGCATCCTGCGCAGCGCCAGCGGCCCCTCCGCCGCACCCACCCGGCCATGGTTGCGGCGCACGCCTTCATCGCAGGCAAAGCCCAGCACTGCCACCCCGGGCGGACTGCCTGGCTGCAGCGCCTGCACGCACTGGTGCCAGCGCCGCGTAGCCGGCACATCCGGCAGATCGATGCGCCCACTCCAGCCGTCCGGTGTGCTCATGCGCGCCTCCCTGCAGTGAGTGTCTGAGCGATGGCCATGCCGTCGTGGCCCGTGCGTGAACTGCCGTGATTGTACGCGCGCCCGTCACCCTGACCGAAGGCGTTTTCAGCCGTCCGTGGCGTCGTCGGCGAGGGCGGCATCGACTGCCGCCTGGAACCGCTGGCGACGGGCGACGGGATCGGCTTCGGCCCGGATCGCGTCCTGCACGTCCTGCGGCAGCAGCCCGAAGAACATGTTGCGGGTGATCTCGTCGTCGTCGAAGTACGGGGCCGGCACGCCCTGGGCCGCACGGGCCTGGGTGCGGGCCGCCTTGGCCCGGAGTTCGTCCGCCTCGTCGGCAGGCAGGCCGAGGTAGCGGATACCGCCGATCTTGGTGCCCTGACGGGTGAACGCCGCGCCCGCCGCGAGTTCGTCGTCGGCCTGAAGCTGCTCCCACAGCAGGTTGATGGCATACGCCGCCGCCTTGTTCTGGCTGACGCCGAAGTAGTCGGCCAGGTCTTTCAGACGCTGGTGGGTCGTCTCGAAGCGGGACGGGGTATCGGCGAAACGCAGCATGGTACCAGTCATAATGCATTCATTTAGTATTTTGATATCGCTATGTTATCACTCAAACCTGCGATGTCAAACCGAAATCAGCCCCTTGTCACCGGGCGGTTTGGTTTCGTTCAGGACAATGGCAGAGCGATGGGCATGAGGATCCGCCCAAATCGTCATGCGACAATCCGGGCATGACGCCGCCAGCAGATGACGAAACCGGTCTTGGCCTCCTGCTCTCCACCCAGCTCTGGAAGCGCCGGCTGGCGCTGTGGGGTGGCGCGGTGCTGGTGGCATTGGCGGCCATCCTGTTCGCACGGGCGGCAGATTTGGCGTTTTCGCTATTCCGGAAGGTGCTGCAGCGTTCGCCGGGATGGACATTGATCCTGACGCCCGCGACCTTCGCCGTGGTGGCCTGGTGCACCCGGCATGGGCTGGAAGCCACCCGCGGCAGCGGCATTCCGCAAGTGATCGCCGGCCTGGAGATGCCCCCCGCGCTGCGGCAGAAACACCTGTCACTGAAGGTCGCCGTCGCCAAACTGGTACTGACCGTCATCGGCATGCTGGGCGGCGCCTCGATCGGCCGTGAAGGCCCCACCGTACACGTCGGCGCCGGCTTGATGCAGGCATTCGGCCGTTGGCTGGGGTTTTCCAGCGAACAGCAAGTGCAACGCTTTCTGCTGGCGGGTGGTGCGGCCGGCCTTGCGGCCGCCTTCAACACGCCACTGGCCGGCGTGGTGTTTGCGATCGAGGAGTTGAGCGGTACCTATGAGCACCGCTTTTCCGGCACGCTGCTGACCGCAGTGATTGTGGGTGGCGTGGTGTCGCTGGCACTGCTGGGCAACTACACCTATTTCGGCACCGTGCACGCGCAACTGTCGCTCTCCAGCGCCTGGCTGGCAGTGCCGCTGTGCGGAATCCTGTGCGGCCTGGCCGGCGGCCTGTTCAGCCGCCTGATCCTGGTGGTGACCGCAGACAGTCCACCTTGGCTGGCGCGTCTGCGGCAGACACATCCGGTCATGCTGGCGACGGTCTGCGGGGTGTTGCTGGCCGGGCTTGGCCTAGAGTTTGGTGATGGCGCATTCGGCACCGGCTACGAACAGGCGCGCGGACTGGTGCAGGGCCAGGCGCTGGTCGGTCATGCGTTCAGCGTGGTGAAGTTCATCGCCAACCTGGTGTCCTACGCCGCAGCCATTCCCGGTGGCCTGTTCTCGCCAGCCCTGGCGGTCGGCGCCGGCTTCGGCTACAACCTGTCTGCCTTGCTGCCACATGTGCCAGTGCCGAGTCTGGTGCTGCTGGGTATGTGCGGCTATCTGGCCGGTGTGACCCAGGCACCCCTGACCTCGGCGGTGATCGCGATGGAAATGACCGACAACCAGGACATGTTGCTGCCGATCCTGACCACCGTGCTGCTGGCACGTACCGCCTCGGCGCTGATCTGCCGCCAACCCCTCTACAAGGCGCTGGCGCAGCGGCTGCTCACGCACCCCCCGCATCAGGACGGCAGACCGTGACCGCCGTGGCGCCGCCCTATGATGGCCTGCTGCTGGGCGCTCACCTGGCGACTCTGGACGATGCCCGGCCCGGCGGCCACGTGGTCGAAGACGGCGCGCTGGCCTGGAAAGACGGTCGGCTGAGCTATGTCGGCCCGCGTGCCGATCTGCCCGGCGCACCGGACACGCTGGCACGCGAGGTGATCACGACGCGCGGCTGGGTCACCCCGGGCCTGATCGACTGCCACACCCATCTGGTGTTTGCCGGCAACCGCGCCCACGAGTTCGACATGCGCCTCAACGGCGCCAGCTATGAGGACATCGCCCGCGCCGGCGGCGGCATCCGCGCCAGCGTGGCGGCGGTGCGGCACGTGGATGAGGACACCCTGCTGCAGCAGTCGCTGCCACGTGCACGCGCATTGCTGCAGGACGGCGTGACCACGCTCGAGATCAAATCCGGTTACGGGCTGGACTTCGCCAACGAACGCAAGCTGTTGCGGGTGGCGCGCCAGATCGGCGCCCAGTTGGGCATCACCGTCCGCACCACGTACCTGGCCGCGCACGCCCTGCCCCCCGAGTTCCGCGGCAATGCCGATGGCTACATCGACGCAGTGATCGACTGGCTGCCGCGCCTGCACGCAGAAGGGCTGGTGGATGCGGTGGATGCGTTCTGCGAGCGCATCGCCTTCTCGCCCGCGCAGACACGGCGCGTGTTCGACGCCGCGCGCGCGCTGGGCGTGCCGGTGAAGCTGCACGCCGACCAGCTCAGCGACCTCGGCGGCGCGGCGCTGGTGGCCGAGTACGACGGCCTGTCCGCCGATCATGTGGAATACACCGGCGAGGCCGGCGTACGTGCGATGGCCGCCCACGGTACGGTGGCCGTCCTGCTGCCCGGCGCCTTCCACGTGCTGCGTGAAACCAAGCTGCCGCCCATCGCGCTGCTGCGCGAGCACGGTGTGCCGATGGCGGTGGCCACCGACTGCAACCCCGGCACTTCGCCGCTGCTGTCGCTGCGCCAGGCGATGCAGCTGGCCTGCACGCATTTCCGGCTGACCCCGTACGAGGCGCTGGTCGGTGCCACCCGGCATGCTGCCCAGGCCCTCGGATTGCATGACCGCGGGATGCTGCGAGAAGGTCTGCGCGCCGATCTCGTGGTCTGGGACATCGACCACCCCGCCGAACTGTGCTACTGGATGGGCGGCACATTCGTTCGCCGCCTCTGGATCGCCGGTCGCCCCGTTCCCCTCACCCAGGAGTCCGCCGCATGCGTCTGACACTGCTTGCCTTCGGCCTGCTCACCCTCGCCACCGCCGCCCCGGCACAGGACCTCGACGCCGCCCGCCGACTGGCCCAGCAGGCGATCATCGTGGACACCCATATCGACGCCCCCGGCGCCTTGCGCAAACGCTGGGCCGATCTCGGCGAAGAACAGCCAGACCGCGAGTTCGACTACGCCAAGGCCCGGCGCGGCGGGCTGGACGTGGCGTTCATGTCGATCTACACCTCGGCCGCGCAGGACGCCGACGGCAGCGCCTGGCAGGTGGCGCACCAGATGCTCGACAGCGTCGAGGCGCTGGCCCAGCGCCACCCCGACCGCTTCGCCCTGCTCACCTCACCCAAGGACGTCGAACGGCTGCGCCAGGGCGGCCGCGTGCTGCTGGCCATGGGCATGGAAAATGGCGCGCCCCTCGGCGACGACATTGCCAATGTGCAGCGCTTCTACGACCGCGGCGTGCGCTACATCACCCTGGCCCACAGCGCCGCCAACCGGTTGGCCGATTCGTCCTATGCCGCCGAAAAACCCTGGAACGGCTTAAGCCCGTTCGGCAAACAGGTGGTGGCGGAGATGAACCGGCTGGGGATGATGGTGGACGTCTCACACCTGGCGGATGCATCGGCATGGGAGGCCATCCGACTCAGCAAGGCACCGGTGATCGCCAGCCATTCCGCCTTCCGGCATTTCACCCCGGGCTTTGAGCGCAACATCAGCGACGCGCTTGCCCTGGCGATCGCCAAGACAGGCGGCGTGGTGCAGATCCCGTTCGGCACCGCCTTCATCAGCCCGGAAGCGGCCGCCGACATGCAGGCCCGTTACCGTGCCCGCCAGGCCTTCAACCAGCACAATGCAAACCTGCGGGCCCAGGGCCTACCGGTGCTGGATGAGGCCGCCTTCGAACGCGACTGGGCCCCGCAGCATCCGCCCCGCACCAGCACGCTGGCGCAGGTGCTCGACCAGATCGACTACGGGGTGAAGCTGCTCGGGATCGACCATGTCGGCATCGGCTCGGATTTCGACGGTGTCGATGGCGAGCTGGCTGACGGCCTGCGCAGCGTGGCCGATTACCCCAACCTGGTGGCCGGGCTGCAGGCGCGTGGCTACAGCGAGGCCGACATCCGCAAACTGCTCGGCGGCAATCTGCTGCGGGTGTGGGCGGCGGTCGAAGCCGCCGCCGACCCGGCCCGGGCCTCGTCCGGGCAATAAAAACAAAACGCCCCGCACGAGACGGGGCGTCGGGTTGCCGGTGCCGGCCGCGGCTACGCTCAGGCCGCGGTCTTCTTGACGGCCTTCTTCACCGCCGTTTTGGTGGCGGTCTTCTTGGCCGCCGGCGCCACGACGGTGCCGGCCGACTTCTTCACGGTCTTCGGCCGCGCATTGCCGTAGCTGGCATTGAAGCGCTTGCCCTTGGCGGTCTTGCGGTCGCCCTTGCCCATGGTGATGCTCCTGGTTCGTTGAAAGTGGGGTCGCGCGGCGCGCGCGAAGTGCGCAAGTTTAGCATGCGTCGCCGGTGCACGTCCGGCAGGCGGCCTGATCATGATGCAGGCGCAGGTTGACCCAATGCGACAGGCCGACCAGGGTGCCCCCCGTGGTCATCAGCACGGCATGCGGCAGCAGGGCGTGATGCAGGGCTGGCACCAGCACCCCCAGCCACAATGCGGCCAAGCCCGGCACCAGCAAGGCCAGCGCGCGCAGGGCGCGGTGATGGCGATAGCTCCAGCTCAACACGGCCAGGCCGTACACGCTGGCAAACAGCACGAACCCGGTCTCGACCCCGTCACCCAGCCACAACGCCAGCCCCAGCGATGGCAGCACGGCGATCGCCAGCGGCAGCAGGGCGCAGTGGATCGCGCATAGCAGCGAGCCGGCGGTGCCGATACGGTCCAACAGATCGCGCGGAAGGGGTGGCATGACGATTGGCAGGGGTTCCCGAATGCCTATTTCGATACAGTATAACATATCAATCCCCCCCCCCCACGCCGTTGTTATCCCGATGCCCCGACTGTCTCTGCTTACGCTCGCCCTGCTCGCCGCCCTGCCCCTGCATGCCCAACCGGCCACCGACGCACCGGCCACATCGGCACCGCAAACCGCCGGCACTCCGCCCGCCAGCGACCCGCGCCATTCCGCCACCACCAAAGACGCGCATGTAAAAGACCTGGCCGGGGTGGTGGTCACTGCCTCTGCCCTGCAGGACACCGCAGACAGCCTCAGCAAACCCGTCGAGGTCTTAAGTGGCGCGCGGCTGGATGAAAACCGTGCGGCCACGCTGGGCGAAACCGTCGCCAGCCTTCCCGGCGTGCAAAGCTCCAACTTCGGGCCCGGCGTGGGCCGGCCGATCATCCGCGGCCTGGATGGCCCCCGCGTGGCGGTGCTGAGCGGTGGCCTGTCCAGCCAGGACGTCTCCACCGTCAGCCAGGACCATGCCCCCGCCATTGAGCCCTTCCTGGCCGACCAGATCGAAGTGCTGAAAGGCCCGTCCACCCTGCTGTACGGCAACGGCGCGATCGGTGGCGTGGTCAATATGGTGGACGGCCGCATTCCCGAATACGCCATTGAAAATGGCTTCAGCGGCCGCGCCGAAACCCGTTTCTTCGGTGGCGACCAGGGCGGCAATACCACCATGGCCCGCGTCGATGGCGGCAGTGACCGCTTCGCCCTGCATGCCGATGCGGTATATCGCCACGCCCCCGATTACGACACCCCGGATGGGCGCCAGCGCAATTCCTTTATCGACACCCGCAGCGGTGCAGTCGGCGGCTCGCTGCTGGGCGACTGGGGCTTTGTGGGCCTTTCCGCATCTCGTTTCAAAGACGAGTACGGCAACCCGGGTGAACCGGGCGATCCCGCCCTGGGCGAGCGCGGCGTCTATCTGAAAATGCGCCAGGATCATTACGAGGCCAAGGGCGCGCTGCGCGACCTGTGGGGCGAAGGCAACGGCCTGCGCTTCTCGTTCGGCCACACCGGCTACACCCATACCGAGTTCGAAAACGACCAGCCCGGCACCACCTTCCGCAAAAACGCCAATGAAGGCCGGCTGCAAGCCAGCTTCGGCAACGCGCAGGGCTGGCAGGGCGCGCTCGGCATGCAGGCCTCAAGCAGCACGTTCGTGGCCATCGGCGAAGAAGCCTTCGTGCCCACCACCAGCACCCGCGCTTACGGCCTGTTCGGTGTCACCCGACGCAGCTGGGATGGGTTCCAGCTGGATCTCGGCGCGCGGGTGGACAAGGTCAAGTCGTCACCGGCAGATGGCGACAGCCGCAGTTTCAGCCCGGTCAGCCTGTCACTGGCGGGCGGCTGGAAGTTGAACGCGCAATGGCGCCTTACCGCCACCCTCGACCATGCCGAACGCGCACCGGTGGAGGAAGAGCTGTTCTCGAATGGGCCGCATATCGCCACGCTGGCCTATGAGATCGGCAATCCCAACCTGCGCAAGGAAGCGGCCAACCAGCTCGAACTGGGTCTGCACTATCAGTCCGAGCGGATCGAGGGCTCGCTATCGGCCTACGACAACCGGTTCAAACACTTCATTTACCTGACCGATACCGGCAACACGTGGCACTGGGAAGAAGGCGACCAGGACCTGCCCGTGCGGCAATGGGCGCAGGCGGACGCCCGGTTCCGCGGCCTGGAGGCTGAGCTGATTGCCCATCTTGCCCGCACCGATCACGGCGACTGGGATCTGCGCGTGTTTGGCGATCGGGTCCGGGCGACGCTCAGCCAGGGTGGCGGCAACCTGCCGCGCATTCCACCCGCCCGACTGGGCGCCCAGCTGCGCTGGGAACATGACGGCTGGCGTGCGGCGCTAGGGGCCACGCGCACCAGCCGCCAGGACAAGGTGGCGGTCAACGAAACGCCTACCGCAGGCTTCACCCTGGTCGATGCCCACCTGAGCCGGCACTTCGATACCGGTGCACTGAGCTGGGAGCTGTTTGCCGATGGCCGCAACCTGACCAACCAGGTGGCGCGTGTACACACCTCGTTCCTGAAAGATGAAGTGATGCTGCCGGGCCGCAGCGTCGGATTTGGCGTGCGGGTGTTCTTCTGAGGGAACGCCAACACGGGACGCGCTCGGACGCTTCCCCGCGCTTAGCCGGCCTGTGCGCAGCGCGCGCACAGGCCGTGCACTTCCAGCGTCTGTGCCTGCGGCGCAAAGCCCAGTGCCCGCGCCGCCGCGTCCAGCGTCGCGACGATGCTGGCGTCTTCCAGCTCAATCGCAGAATGGCAGCGGTCGCAAATTAAAAACGGCACCGAGTGCTGGGCCGCGTTCGGGTGGTGGCAGGCCACGAACGCGTTGATCGATTCCAGCTTGTGGATGAAGCCGTTGGCCAGCAGAAAATCCAGCGCACGATAGACCGTGGGCGGCGCCACGCTGCCGCCCGCATCCTCGGCACGAAACCGCTCCAGCAGGTCGTAGGCCTTGACCGGCTGACCGGCCTGCGCAATCAGGCGCAACACCCGCGCACGCGGCGGGGTCAGGCGTAGGCCGCGCTCGCCACAGGCCCGCTCCACCGCCGCCACAAACCCGCGCGCGTCATGCACGTGATGGTGCGGATCGGTGCAGGCGTGCGGCGGTTTGTTCATGACTCAGCCACCAGCCGGAATCCGCGTCTGCGCCGCTGCGATCCGCGCCAGCGCCTCTTCTCGACCGCACAAATAGACGGTCCAGCCAATGTCCGGGCTGACCTGGGTGCCGGTGATCGCCACCCGCAACGGCTGGGCGATCTTGCCCATGCCAATCCCCAAGGTGGTGGCCAGCGTCTTGAGCGCCTCGGTAATCGCCTCCGGCGTCCACGTCGGCAGTGCCGCCAGTACCGCCTGCGCCTGCGCCAGCACCGGCCCGGCTTCGGGCTTGAAGTGCTTGGCGACCGCGTCGGCGTCGTAGTGCGTCAGCGGCTGATACCAGACCGCCGCCTTCTCCGCCATTTCCTTCAGGGTCTGCACGCGCTCGCGCAGCGCCAGCACCAGATCCCTGGGGGCCGGCCCCCGCTCCAGGTCATAGCCGGCCTGCTGCAGATGCCAGCGCAGATGCTCGGCCACGGCGTCCGGATCGTCGGACTTCAGGTACTGCTGGTTGAGCCAGCCCAGCTTGGCCGGATCCATGCGCGAGGCCTTGGCATTGACGTCCTTGAGGTCGAACAGGCGGATCATTTCCTCGATCGAAAAGATCTCCTGATCGCCATGCGACCAGCCCAGCCGGACCAGGTAGTTGAGCAGGGCGTGCGGCAAGTAGCCCATCTCGCGGTACTGTATGACATCGGCCGCACCGGTGCGCTTGGACAGCTTGGCGCCGTGCTCGTCGAGGATCATCGGCAGATGCGCAAACACCGGCACCGGCGCGCCCAGCGCCTGGTAGATGTTGATCTGGCGCGGGGTGTTGTTGACATGGTCATCGCCGCGCACGACATGGGTGATGCCCATATCGATATCGTCCACCACCACCGCAAAGTTGTAGGTGGGGTAGCCATCGCTGCGGAAGATCACCAGGTCATCGAGTTCATCATTGGCGATCTCGATGCGCCCTTTCACCGCATCCTCCCACGCCACCACCCCAGTAAGCGGATTCTTGAACCGGATCACGCGGTTGGGATCATCGCGCCAGGGCAGACCAGCATCACGTGCGGCGCCGTTGTAGCGCGGCTTTTCACCCCGGGCGATGGCCGCCTCGCGCATCGCCTCCAGCTCTTCCTTGCTCTCGTAGGCGTAATAGGCATGACCGGCAGCGACCAGCTGCTCGGCCACCGCGCGATAGCGTTCGAGGCGCTGGGTCTGGTAGATCGGGCCTTCGTCGTACTCAAGCCCCAACCAGTCCATGGCCTGCAGGATTGCGTCGATCGCCGCTTGGGTGCTGCGTTCGCGGTCGGTGTCTTCGATCCGCAGCACGAACTGGCCGCCATAGCGGCGCGCATACAGCCAGCAGTACAGGGCCGTGCGGGCACCACCGATATGCAGGTAGCCGGTGGGGGACGGAGCGAAACGGGTACGAACAGTCATGCAGGCATGGACGATGGACAAACCATGGATTTTAGCCCAGCCCGCGCCGGGCCGGCCTTACAATCCCGGCAATGGCGACCCTGTTCATATCCGACCTGCATCTGGACGCGGCCCGGCCGGAGATCACCGCGCTGTTTGCCCGCTTTCTCGAAGGCCCGGCACGCCAGGCCGATGCGCTGTACATCCTGGGCGACCTGTTCGAAGCCTGGGTTGGCGACGATGATCCCTCTGACCCTGGGGCGCTGGTCGCCAGACACCTGCGCGCACTCACCGACGCCGGCGTCCCGGTGGCATTCATCCGCGGCAACCGCGACTTTCTGCTTGGAGCGGACTATGCCGCCCGCTGCGGCATGACCTTATTGCACGACCCGACCGTGGTGGATCTGTACGGCACACCGACCCTGCTGCTGCATGGCGACCTGCTCTGCACCGCTGATACCGCCTACCAGCAATTCCGCGCCCAGACCCGGGATCCGCGCTGGCAGGCACAGTTTCTGGCGCAGCCACTGGCTGCACGGCTGGCGTTTGCGCAGCAGGCACGCGCCGCAAGCCAGGCCCGCCATGGCGAACTGCAGGCACAGGGCATGGCAGAAACCATCGGTGATGTGACCCCGGCCACCGTGCAGGACTGGTTCAAACGCTTCGGTGTGCCGCGCATGATCCACGGCCATACCCACCGCCCGGCCATTCACGACGAAGGCAACGGCCGCACCCGCATCGTGCTGGGTGACTGGTACACCCAAGGCTCACTGCTGTCAGTCAGCGCCCAGGATGTCTCGCTGACAACACTCGACAACTGCTGATTGAATCTGCTCTTTGCGCAGATGCGGGCGAGATGGATTGGCCCGCCCCGTTTGGGACGATTTGAACAACGCCATCCTGGCGTTGTCAGCCTGCGGCCAGCCATCGCCGACGGAACTCTCCGACGTGCCCAATCCAACCGCGCCGGCTATCTGCCCCAGGATGCGGTGTGGTCTAATAGCCACCCTCTTCCTCCGGGGAGTAGCCCGCCGCGGGATCCACCTGCGGCCCGCACGTCAACATGCTTGGCCGCAACGCCATGGCGTGCGATGCCGTCCACCGGGACGGCACGGGCAAGACCGAAGGCGATGCCGCGCACCCGGCCGGGCGCCGTGGCATTTGCCTTCGCGTCCTTCGCGAATGCGCCCGGCCCGGAGCTTTGTTCATGCTGGACGCCTTACTCGTTTCCACCGGCACGGTGGCCCTCGCCGAAATCGGGGACAAGACACAACTGCTGGCGCTGCTGTTGACCGCCCGCTTCCGCCGCCCGCTGCCGATCGTGGCCGGAATTCTCGTTGCCACGCTGCTCAATCACGCCCTGGCCGGCGGCCTCGGGGCACTGGCAGCGCACTGGCTGACACCGCAGGTGCTGCGCTGGGTCGTCGCCGTCAGTTTCATCGGGATCGCCCTGTGGACGCTCAAGCCCGATTCCCTCGACGACAGCGAAGCCCTGCCGGCCCACAGCGCCTTCATCGCCACCACGCTTGCGTTTTTTGTTGCCGAAATCGGCGACAAGACCCAAGTGGCCACGATCCTGCTGGCGGCCAAGTATTCGCCGCTGTGGCAGGTGGTCGCAGGGACGACCGTCGGGATGTTGCTGGCCAACGTGCCGGTGGTCTTGCTCGGCCACCGTTTTGCCGACCGCCTGCCGCTGAAAGCGGCACGGATCACCGCCGCGCTGGTCTTCCTGGCACTGGGGCTATGGGCGCTGCTGGCCGCTCCCGTCCAGTCATGACGTTTGCTCTGCAACAATCGCTGACAGGCCGATGACGGCCGGGCAGAGAGGGCTGGGATTGGTATGATCGGAGCGGAGTTCTGGCAACGCCTGCGCACCCCGCCGGATACGCTGATGCTGGAAATCGGCGCCGGCGGCGAACTGCTGGTGGCCAAGCTGCGTGCGCTGTTGTCGCTGGTGCTGCTGGGACTTCCGCTGCTCAACATCCTGACCGGGGAATACTCACCTGCGGAAGGAACTGCCGGCTTGCTGGGTGCGTTGCTGGCCATCGCGTTCTCCCAGCTCTGGCTGTGGTTGGCGCGCCCACCACGACGGCTGCGCTGGCTGCCATGGCTGACCACCGCCTACGACATCACCCTGACCACCCTGGTGCTGGGGCTGCTGCTGCGGGATTCACCGGCCGCCGGGCTCAACAGCATGGTGGTCTGGGCGTTCTACCTGTTTGCGATTCTGATGACCGCGCTGCGCAATGACGGCCGCTTGACCCTGTTTGCCGGGGGCCTGGCGATCCTGCAATACGGAACGCTGGCGGCGCTGGTGTTCGCCCTGGTGGACTCACCCGAACGGCTGACGTCGATCGACTACGGCACCGCCCGGCTATCCACGGTCCTGCAGCGGGAACTGCTGCTGGCCATTGCCACTGCCATCACCGCCACCGTGGTGTTCCGCATGCAACGGCTGGTGGAGCTGTCCGGCAACGACGGCCTGACCGGGCTTCCCAACCGCACCCTGCTGGTGCACCGGTTCCCAAGCCTGACCGACGGCGCCCGCACGAGTGGCTGCTCACTGTCGCTCTGCCTGCTGGATCTGGATGGCTTCCACCGGGTCAATGACGAGGCCGGCCGCGCCGCCGGGGATCGTGCACTGCGGCACGTGGTGCAGATCCTGCAACAGGGACTGGAGCCACACGACTGGCTGGTCCGGCTGGCTGGGGAAGAGTTCGTGCTGGTCATGCCTGTGCCGGCCGGCCGCGCCTGGGAGCGGATGGATGCCTTGCGGCGGGAACTGGCCGCATCCCCCTTCCGGCCCGCCTCGGATGCCGCTCCGATCCGGCTGACCTTCAGCGCCGGGATTGCCTGCTGGCCGCATGACGGCCCCGATCTCTCCCAGCTATTGCGGCGTGCCGACCTGCGCCTGCGTCAGGCCAAGCTGGAAGGCCGCAACCGGGTGGTGGCACGGGAGCGGTGACCGCCGCCGTCTTGCCGAGTCCAGCTGCGCTGACTACCCTGCGCCGGCAGGCGCCATCCGGGCGCCATCGGCTGTGGGAGCTCCCGTGAACCTGAAACTGCGCCTGACCATCATGAATTTCCTCCAGTTCTTCATCTGGGGGGCCTGGCTGATCACCATCGGCCGCTACTGGTTCGAAAACCGAGGCTGGTCAGGCACCAGTTTCGGCGCGATCTTCTCGACCATGGGCATCTCGGCCTTGTTCATGCCGTCGCTGATGGGCATCGTGGCCGACCGCTGGATCAACGCCGAACGGCTGTACGGCGTCCTGCACATCCTGGGAGCGGTCTTGCTCTGCCTGCTGCCTCAGGCCGCCGATCCCAACCAGTTTTTCTGGCTGATCCTGGCCACCATGCTCTGCTACATGCCCACCATCTCGCTGGCGATCACGGTGGCCTACAACGCACTCAAGCAGAACGGGCTGGATGTGATCCGCGATTACCCACCGATCCGGGTGTGGGGCACGATCGGCTTCATCGCCGCGCTGTGGACGACCAGCCTGCTGGGGCTGGAAAAATCGCCCGGCCAGTTCTATGTCGCCGCCGGCGCGGCACTGGTGCTGGGCCTGTACGCCTTCACCCTGCCGCCGGCACCACCGCGCCTGGGCACTGACACGCATCGCTCGCTGCTGGATGCCCTGGGTCTGACCTCGTTCCGGCTGCTGCTGGACCGGAATATGGCGGTGTTCTTCATCTTCGCCATGCTGTTGGGGGCCGCCCTGCAACTGACCAATGCCTATGGCGGCACCTTCCTGGGCGAGTTCGAGAAAGACCCGGCCTATGCCGATGCGCTGGCGGTCAGGTATCCGGCCATCATCATGTCGATTTCGCAGATCAGCGAAACCCTGTTCATCCTCACCATCCCGTTCTTCCTCAAGCGCTTCGGCATCAAGACGGTGATGACGATCAGCATGATCGCCTGGTTCCTGCGC
Source organism: Thermomonas hydrothermalis (assembly GCF_900129205.1). Classification (GTDB taxonomy): domain Bacteria; phylum Pseudomonadota; class Gammaproteobacteria; order Xanthomonadales; family Xanthomonadaceae; genus Thermomonas; species Thermomonas hydrothermalis. The sequence goes on from NZ_FQUK01000013.1 coordinate 44,167, forward strand.
TTTGGGCTGTTTGCCTATGGCAACCCCGGCAGCGGTCTGTGGATGATCATCCTGTCCTGCATCGTGTATGGCATGGCGTTCGATTTCTTCAACATCTCCGGGTCACTGTTCGTGGAGCAGCAGGCGGATCCGAAGATCCGCGCCAGCGCGCAGGGCCTGTTCATGCTGATGACCAACGGCATCGGCGCCGTGCTGGGCAGTGCGATCAGCGGCTGGATGATCGACCGGTTCTTCACCGACGCCAGCGGCGCCAAGGACTGGCACGGCATCTGGACCACGTTTGCGCTGTATTCGCTGGCGATGGCGGTCACGTTCGTACCGCTGTTCAAACATCGCCATGACCCGCACAAAGTCGTCCCGGTGCATGGCGCCACCGATGTGGGGCAACCTTGATGGCACACGTCGCGGTCGTCGGGTCGTTCAATCTCGACCACGTCTGGCGCGTGGCCACGCTGCCACCGCCCGGCGCCACCCTGGCCGGCGACTACGCCTGCGGGCCTGGCGGCAAGGGCTTCAACCAGGCCGTGGCCGCCCGTCGTGCCGGCGCCATGGTGCGGTTCGTCTGTGCGCTCGGCGCGGATGCCGCGGCACAGCAGGCGCATGCCCTGTGCGACGACGAAGGCATTGATCTGCGCGCCTGCACCACGCAGGCCCCCACCGGTACCGCCGGCATCTTCGTCGATGGCGAAGGCCGCAACTGCATCGTCATCGGCCCTGGCGCCAACGCGGCATTGACGCCTGACTTCGTCGCCGAAGCGCTGCACGGCCTGACGCAAGGCGACGTGCTGGTGGCCCAACTGGAGTCGCCGTTGCCTGCGGTGGCGCACGCATTGGCCTGCGCGCGCGCCGCCGGTGCCACCACCCTGCTCAATCCGGCGCCGGCCAATGTGGCCATCGACGCCACCCTGCTCGACCAGGCCGATCTGCTGACCCCCAACGAAACCGAGTTCGCCGCGCTGCTGGCCCGCCATGTCGGCGAACGCATCGCCGCCGATCATGTGGCCACGCTCGACCAGGGCCGGCTGCACGCCCTGTGCCGGGCCCTGGCCCCGCAGGCGACGGTGGTGGTCACCCTGGGGGCCAGCGGCTGCTTCGTTTCTCACCCGGAATCGGCCCTGCGCGGTGATCGTCACGCCTGTTATCGGGTGCCCGCCGAACCAGCGCAGGCGGTGGACACCACCGGCGCAGGCGATGCCTTCAGCGGTGCCCTGGCCGCCGCTTTGGCCTTATGCCCCGCCCAGCCGTTTGAGGAGCATGTTCGGTTTGCCGGGCGCTATGCGGCCCGTTCGACCGAACATCCCGGCGCCGCGCTGGCCATGCCGCGCCTGGTCGTTGGCGGCTAAACAGCATTGCCATGCAGATCGGCCGCTATCGGATCGACCCGCCGGTGATCCTCGCGCCGATGGCCGGCGTCACCGACAAACCGTTCCGCCTGCTCTGCAAACGGCTGGGTGCGGGGCTTGCGGTCTCGGAAATGACCATCTCCGACTCACGCTTCTGGAACACCGCCAAATCCCGGCATCGGATGGATCATGACGGCGAGCCGGAACCGATCAGCGTGCAAATCGCCGGCACCGAGCCGGAACGGATGGCCGAGGCGGCACGCTACAACGTCGCGCACGGCGCACAGATCATCGACATCAACATGGGCTGCCCGGCCAAGAAAGTCTGCAACGTCTGGGCCGGCAGCGCGCTGATGCGCGACCCGGTGCGGGTGGCGCGCATCCTCGAGGCGGTGGTGAAGGCGGTGGACGTGCCGGTGACGCTGAAAATCCGAACCGGCTGGGACGCCCAGCATCGCAATGCGCTGGAAATCGCCCGCATTGCCGAACACTCAGGCATCGCCGCGCTGGCCATCCACGGCCGCACCCGCGACCAGATGTACACCGGCCAGGCCGAGTACGACACCATCGCCGCCGTCAAGGCGATGCTGAAAATCCCGGTGATCGCCAATGGCGACATCGACTCTCCGCAAAAAGCACATGCGGTGCTTCAAGCCACCGGCTGCGATGCGGTGATGATCGGGCGCGCTGCGCAGGGACGGCCATGGCTGCTTGGGCAGATCGCCCACTACCTGGCCACTGGCATCCTGCAGCCGGCCCCCTCATCTGCCGAGGTGGGCCGGATTTTGCTGGAGCACCTGCAGGCGTTGTATGCCTTTTATGGCGAAGAGGCGGGTGTGCGCATCGCTCGCAAGCATCTGGGCTGGTATGCCAAGGACCAGCCGGAGAACGCGGCATTCCGCGCCGTGGTCAACCGCGCACAGACCGCGGAGGAGCAGCAGCGACTGACCCGCGACTACTTCGCTGCGCTGGCGGCGGGCGTGTCGCCGGAACTGCCGGACGCGGCCTGATCGCTCGCTGGCGCTCGCCAGATCCGCTCCCACACCTCCGGCAGACGGCGGGTCGCCTGCCACGGATACCGCAGCTGCTCGGGTGGCGTCAGCGGCCGCCACTGCCCGCCCTCGCGCCGTGCAACCGCGAAATTGAAGGTGTAGTCAGGCTCCAACCCCATGCGCAGGTCAGACAGCACCAGCAGATCATCGCGGATCTGCGCCTTCATGAAACCGTGATTGAACCAGGCCAGACGCTGCACCACCGGCCATCCGGCAACCGCGCGCAGGGCCTGCGTGTCCGAGTGATAGGCCGTGAAATGCATCGGACCACGATCAGCGACCAGCGAACGCTCACCGGTGACGAACCCGGTCGGCGTCATCGCAGTGACCTGCCACAGCAGCGTGGTGAATGGCATCGGCACCGAGAAGCGCGGCGCATCCGCCAGCCCGAGTGTTGCCAGCGAGCGGGCCGCCGCACGCTCCACCGCGAACTTCGCCGCCAACGACCAGCCCAGATAGCCCACGCCCAGCATCATGCCGGTCAGCAATGCGCGCTTCGCCAGCGGCCTGTCGCGCGCCACCCACGCGACTGCAAACGCCAGCAGCCACGGCAGCGTGAACAACGGATCGACGATGAACAACGAGCCCCACATCAGGGGCCGCACCGGCAGCGGCCACAGCAACTGCGTGCCGTAGATGGTGAAGCTGTCCAGCAGCGGATGTGCCATCAGACACGCAAAGATCGCCCACCACCAGCGCCTCGGTGCTTGCTCCACCCGACCGCCACGTCGTCGCAAGAACGCCCAGATCGCCCAGGCCACCAGCGGCAGCACCAGCCAGGAATGGGTGGCTGCGCGGTGGCAGGTCATGCGCACCACCGGATCGTCACTGAGCAGCAGCGGCAGCACGTCCAGATCCGGCAACGTGTTCAACGCCATGCCCGCCAGCAATGCGGCGCGGCGATCCTGTCGGGGCGCGATGGCGGCGGCGATCACGCCGCCGTAGAACAGATGGGTCACGGAGTCCATGCGTGACAAATATCACGCCGTGTCCGTCAACGGCAGCGTTGCTCGCTAGGCGGCGCGGGGAACAACCATCGCATCGGCCACGACAGGGCGGCGCGGCGGCAGCTCGGCCAGCACGCGGCCATCGTGCTCCAGCAACCGCAATGTACCGTCCCACTCCTCCACCAGCGCCGTCAGGCTTTCCACCCAATCGCCGTCGTTGGCGTAGATGCATCCATCCTGCTGAACCAGCGCCGCGCGATGGATGTGGCCACAGACGATGCCATCAAGGCCGCGCCGGCGCGCCGCGTCCAGTCCTGCCTGCACGTAGCGGATGATATAGCGCTCCGCCGCACCGCTCTGCGACTTCAGGAAATCGGCCAGCGACCAGTAGCGCAGCCCCAGCCGGCCGCGCACGGCATTGAGCCACTGGTTGCCGGTGAGCAGGCGGTAGTACAGCCAGTCGCCGATCTTCTCCTGCAGGGATCCGAAGTGGGTGACCGCATCGAACTCGTCACCGTGCACCACCAGCAGACGCCGGCCATCGGCAGTGACATGGATGGCGCGGCGGCGCACCCGCATCGCCGGCAGCGCCAGGCCGCAGAGCTGGCGAAGGGGGCGGTCGTGGTTGCCCGGGATGTAGACCAGTTCCGCGCCGGCACGGCGCTGCGCGTGCAGCGCCTCGATCACGCGCTGGTGGGCCGCCCCCCAGTGCAGCCGCCGCTGCGCGATCCACCACAGATCGACGATGTCGCCAACCAGATAGAGCCGGTCGCAGCGCAGGCTGGCGAGAAAGTCGGCCAGCGCATCAGCGTGGCAATGGCGCGCACCCAGGTGCACGTCGGAGAGAAAGACCGCACGGCGGCGCACGGCCGGCGCCTGGCGCAGGGCGGCCGCGGCGAGACGGCCCGCCGGAACACCGTCGCCGGGGCCGTCGGCGTTCACCTAGCCCACCGCCTGCGCGGCCGGGGATGGCGTGGCCTCATCACCCAGATAGCGCTGCCGTTTCTTCGGACGCATCCGCTGGATATCGACTTCGATCAGCCCATCCACCGCGTCGCTGAAATCGGGATCCACGCCGAAGGCGAGAAAGCGCGCTCCGCCCGGCTCGCACAGGTCCACATACTGCTTGTAGAGCATCGGCACCTGTACGCCCAGCGCATCCAGCCTGTTCTTCAGCATGCGGAAGGCGGTCTCGGCATCCGGCGCGGCATCCTCCAACGGCGCGGTTTCGTAGTGGAACGGACGCCGCGGGCGCACCTCGCCGGGCGGGCCGCCATGCCAACGGGCGTAATGGGCCACGATCTGCTCGCGCGCCACCGCCGGCAGCGCCGCGCTGATGGACACCGCCCCGAACAGGTAGCGCACCTTTGGGTAGGCACGCAGGTAGGCGCCAATGCCCTGCCAGAGATAGTCGATGCTGCGGCTGCCCCAATAGGCTGGCACCACGAAGCTGCGCCCCAGCTCCATGCCTTGCGCGATGCGTATCAGTGCATCCTCGCCGTAGTCGAACAAGCTGGCGGTGTAGAGACCGCGCAGGCCGTGCGCGGCCAGCACCGGCGCGCCGCGTGCAACGCGGTAGGCGCCGGCGATGCGGTCGGCAGCGGCATCCCACAGCACGATGTGCTCGTACCAACTATCCCAGGCATCCAGATCCAGCGACCGACCGGTACCTTCCCCGACCGCACGGAAGGTGGCCTCGCGCAGGCGACCGATCTCGTGCAGCAGTGGCGAGCCCGCCGCCAACGTGCCTACTCGGATCTCCTTGCCATCGCCAGTGCGCCCCAGCAGCCGCAGCGTGCCCACCTCCGCCCGCACCAGCGCCGGCGCCACCGGCTCGGCCACGGCTTCCACCGCCAGCCGCGGGCCAACCTGCGCATCCTGCCCGACGGACGGACGCCGTGCGCCTAGCGCATACAGGTCGCGGCGCAGCGTGCGCAGCAGCACGGCATCATCGACGCCAGTCGGCAGCAGGCGTGCCGTGCCAACCCGCAACACCACCCGCCGCGTGCGGCGGGCGAACATCTCGCGCGCCAGCAGCGCGGTGCCCGCCGGCTTGAACAGCGCCGACGCCCCGTAGAACAGGGCCGAATTGCGGGCCTGCACGTGCACCGGCAACACCGGCGCCGCGCAGGCCCGGGCAAACCGCAGGAAGCCGCGCCGCCAGCGCCCGTCGCGGATGCCGCGTGGCCCCAACCGCGACACTTCGCCGGCCGGGAACACAATCACGCACTCCTCGCGCGCCAGTGCAGCCTCGATCGCGCGCAGACTGTCCACGGTCGGGCGTCCACCCAGGATACGCACCGGCAGCAACAGCTCGTCCAGTCCGTCCAGCGCGGTCAGCACATCGTTGGCGACGATGCGCACGTCACGCCGCACCTGCCCCACCAGATCCAGCAAGGCCAGCGCATCCAGCGCGCCGGAAGGGTGGTTGGCCACCACCAACAGACGGCCGCGGGCGGGAATGCGCGCGCGGTCGGCATCCTCCACCACATAGCCGGCGCCGAGATGGCGCATCGCCGCAGCCACGAAGTCGAAGCCGCGCAAATGACGGTTGGCACCGAGGAACGCATCGACCTCGTCAAGCCGCGACCAGCGCGCGATGCCGCGCAACAGCGGCCGGGCAAGGACGGCGCGTCGGCCGCGGAACCAGTGCGGGAAACGCTGCTGCAGGCGCTGTTCGAGCTGAAGCATTGCAAACGGTCGGTAGCGCAGGCGTTGGCCTGCAACCTACGCATCTGCCGAGACAGCCCGATGGCAGCGTCATGACGGCGCGATGACGCCCGACCGCTTAACGTTCGCCCAACACACTGGCCGCCGGAATGGACGCAGGATGCATCTCTGGCCGTGGCGCTGTATCATTCGCGCCCATCTTTTCATCCGCATGCAAGGATATAGACGATGTCCAGCTACCTCTTCACGTCCGAATCCGTCTCTGAAGGCCATCCGGACAAAATCGCCGACCAGCTTTCCGATGCGGTGCTGGATGCGATCCTGGCCCAGGACAAGCACGCCCGCGTGGCCTGCGAGACGCTGGTGAAGACCGGCGCCGCCATCGTCGCCGGCGAAGTCACCACCAGTGCCTGGGTGGACATCGAGGAGCTGGCGCGCCGCATCATCAATGGCATCGGCTATGACAATTCCGATGTCGGCTTCGACGGCCATACCTGCGCCATCATCAACATGCTTGGCAAGCAGTCGCCCGACATCAACCGCGGCGTGGACCGTAAGAAGCCGGAAGATCAGGGCGCTGGCGACCAAGGCCTGATGTTCGGCTATGCCTGCAACGAGGCACCGGAGTTCATGCCGGCACCGATCTACTACGCCCATCGTCTGGTCGAGCAGCAGGCCAAGGTTCGCAAGAGCGGCAAGCTGCCGTGGCTGCGCCCGGATGCCAAGAGCCAGGTCACCCTGCGCTACGAAGATGGCGTCGTCAGCGGCCTGGATGCCGTGGTGCTGTCCACCCAGCATGACCCGGACATCAAGCACAAGGACATCGTCGAGGCGGTGGTCGAGCACATCTTCAAGCCGGTGCTGCCCAAGGCGTGGCTGGCTGCGTTGCCGAAGTCGAAGATGCACATCAACCCGACCGGCAAGTTCGTGATCGGCGGCCCGGTCGGCGACTGCGGCCTGACCGGCCGCAAGATCATCGTCGACACCTACGGTGGCATGGCCCGCCACGGCGGCGGTGCGTTCTCCGGTAAGGACCCGTCCAAGGTCGACCGCAGCGCCGCCTATGCCGCCCGCTACGTGGCCAAGAACATCGTCGCCGCCGGCCTGGCCGACAAGTGCGAGGTGCAGGTCAGCTACGCCATCGGCGTGGCCGAGCCAACCTCGATCTCGGTAACCACCTTCGGCACCGGCAAGGTCAGCGACGAGGTGATCGAGAAGCTGATCCGCGCCCACTTCGACCTGCGCCCGTATGCGATCTCCCGCATGCTGGATCTGGAACACCCGATCTACCTGCCGACCGCGACCTACGGCCACTTCGGTCGCAAGCCGAAGGAGATCAGCTACACCGATGGCGAAGGCAAAAAGCAGAAGGCCACCCTGTTCTCATGGGAGAAGACCGACAAGGCCGAAGCCCTGCGCAAGGCGGCGAAGCTGAAGTAAGCCGTACCACAAACGCAGCAACACCCGGACGGGCCGCAGCGATGCGGCCCGTCTGCGCAAGTCACATCGACGCTTCATCGGTCGCATCACCGCCATACAGAATCCGGCGTTCTACCGGCAGGACAGTGCGGCCCAGCAGCATGCCAACGCCGACTTGGCGGCGCTACAGGCCGCGCTGGATGCCGCCTACGCCCGCTGGGAAGCACTGGAAGGCTGACCCGCAGTGCGCCACCCGCCTCGCAGCCGGTTTACAATGCCAAGGCCGAGGGGCGCTGCGATCGTGTTTTCGCGACCAGGCTCGGCTTTCCAAACAACGGCGCCCGTGACTGCATTCCCACTGCCCTCACGGAAGGTTCGCCATGAACGCACAGCTTCACACCACGCCCAGCCACGACTACAAGGTCGCCGATATCTCCCTGGCCGACTGGGGCCGCAAGGAAATCGACATCGCCGAGCACGAGATGCCCGGCCTGATGGCGATCCGCCGCAAGTACGCACCGCAAGCGCCACTGAAAGGTGTGCGCGTGACCGGTTCGCTGCACATGACCATTCAGACCGCGGTGCTGATCGAGACGCTGAAAGACCTCGGCGCCGACGTGCGCTGGGCGTCCTGCAACATCTTCTCGACGCAGGACCATGCCGCCGCTGCGATCGCCGCGTCCGGCACACCGGTGTTCGCCTGGAAGGGCGAGACACTGGAGGAATACTGGGACTGCACGCTGGCCGCGCTCTCCTTCCCCGATGGCAAGGGCGGCTTCCTCGGCCCGCAGCTGGTGGTGGACGACGGCGGTGACGTCACCCTACTGATCCACAAGGGCTACGCGCTCGAGCAAGGCGACGACAGCTGGGTCAACTCACCATCGGCAAGCCATGAAGAGCAGGTGATCAAGGCGCTGCTCAAGCGCACCCTCAAGGAACGCCCGGGCTTCTGGACGAAGGTCGTCGCCGACTGGAAGGGTGTGTCGGAAGAAACCACCACCGGCGTGCACCGTCTGTACCAGCTAGCCGAGGCCGGCAAACTGCTGGTACCGGCGATCAACGTCAACGACTCGGTCACCAAGTCCAAGTTCGACAACCTCTACGGCTGCCGCGAGTCACTGGCCGATGGCCTCAAACGCGCAATGGACGTGATGCTGGCCGGCAAGGTGGCGGTGGTGTGCGGCTACGGCGATGTCGGCAAGGGCAGCGCGCACAGCCTGCGTGCCTACGGCTGCCGGGTGATCGTCACCGAAATCGACCCGATCTGCGCGCTGCAGGCGGCGATGGAAGGGTTTGAGGTCACCACGGTCGAAGACACCCTGGGCATTGCCGATATCTACGTCACCGCCACCGGCAACAAGGACATCATCACCCTGGAACACATGCAGGCGATGAAGGATCAGGCCATCGTCTGCAACATCGGCCATTTCGACAACGAGATTCAGGTTGATCGCCTCAAGGCCAGCGGGGCCGTCTGCACCAACATCAAGCCGCAGGTGGACAAGTACACCTTCCCCGACGGCCACGCCATCTTCTTGCTCGCCGAAGGCCGCCTGGTCAACCTGGGCTGCGCGACCGGCCACCCGAGTTTCGTGATGAGCAACAGCTTCTCCAACCAGACGCTGGCCCAGATCGATCTGTGGGCAAACCGCGACCGCTATCAGCCCAAGGTTTATCTGCTGCCAAAGAAGCTGGACGAAGAAGTCGCGCGCCTGCATCTGGAGAAGATCGGCGTGAAGCTGACCCAGCTGACGCCGGCGCAGGCCGACTATCTCGGCGTCCCGGTGGACGGCCCGTTCAAGCCGGAACACTACCGCTACTGAGCACGTCTCCTCCTGGATGTCACAACGGGCGCCGCAAGGCGCCCGTTGTCCGTTCAGGGCAACCGTCAGTCCGGCTGATCCGCGCAGACCACCACATCGCGCCCGGCCGCCTTGGCGCGGTAGAGCCCGACATCGGCCGCCCGGTAGAGCGCCTCTCCCGTCTGGTGCCGGGCAGGATCGAACGCGACCGCACCGATGCTGACACTGCTATTCAAGCCAACCCCTGACAGCTGCAATGGCACGGCCGACCAGGCCGCGCGGAAGGCATCGGCCCGACGCATCACCACGTCTAGCGGCTGGCGAACCAGCACTCCGAACTCTTCCCCGCCCAGGCGGGCCACCAGCGCCTGACCGGCATCAGGGAACGCTGCCTGCAGGCGCTGCGCGAACATGATCAGGCAGTCATCTCCAATGCCGTGCCCATACCGGTCGTTGATGGCTTTGAAGTGATCCAGATCCAGCAGCAGCATGACCAGCGGCGTCCCCTCGGCACGCGCCTGCCGGCAACGATGCGTCAGCACTGTGGAAAACCTGCGCCGATTGGCAATGCCGGTCAACCCGTCACGCCAGCTTTGCTGCTCAAACAGATCGCGCTGGCGTCGCAACTCATCCTCCAGATCGAGCCGTTGCCGATACTCGGCATGGCTTCGATACAACGCCAGACTCACGTAAAGCAGGTACAAACAGCTCACCGCCACCAGCTCGAACCGCGAGCCGTTGACGATCAATGCCCCCAGCGTGGGCAGGTAGAGCAGCCCCAGCGCGATGAATGCCTCACGCAGGCGCATCGGAAAGTTGTGGGCAAAGGCGGTGGCAAATGCATAGGAGCTGATCGCAGCGACCGTGCGTGCACTTTCATTGGGCGTGGTCAGCAGCAGCCACGACACCGCCCCCGCCCACAGGGCGCAGTTGCCCAACAGCACGGCCCAGATCCAGTTCAGGCGTTGCCGCACCGCACGCTCGGACGCATCATCCGGCAAGCCTTTGACCAGAAAACGCAGCAGGTTGACCAGCACAAACGCCAGCCCCAGCAGCAGGAACGTGTCCCGCGCCTGCGTCCACAGCCCGCTGGCTGTGCCTGCAAGCCCCCACAGCAGGACATAAAACGGCCCACCCAGGCGAAACCGCTGCAGGGTCTCGCGCAGCTCCTGCTGCAAGCGCGGCGAGGCGCGCTGCAGATCCGCCGCGTGCGGGCCTTCGGTCATGGGTGCCCCCCTTACTTGATGCGCGGCCGGCCATCTGTCGCCAACGGGAATCGCGTGCTCGGAGATTCCTCGGCGGCCACCATGCGGCTGGCAGAACGGGCCGTCAAGTGCCGACATAAAACATCTTCATCTTGATGAAGAGATATGTAAAATGGAGCATTCTGACCCAGCAGGCGTCCCATGCAGCCGATCAGCTTCGAGTTCTACCCACCCAAAACCGACGAACAGCGTGCGCAGTTCGATCGGACCGTACGCAAGCTGAAGGCCTATGGCCCGGAGTTCATGTCGGTGACCTTCGGCGCCGGTGGATCCACCTTGAGCCATACCCCGGAAACGGTGCAGCGGCTGCGCAGCCTCCATGGTGTAGCCGGGGCGCCGCACATCACCTGCGTCGGCGGCAGCCGGGAGGAAATCCGCACCCTGCTCAAGCGATACCGTGCGCTGGGCTGCGACCGCATCGTCGCCCTGCGTGGAGACCTGCCCTCGGGAATGGCGCGCAGCGGCGATCTGCGCTACGCCCGTGATCTGGTGGCGTTGATCCGGGAAGAACATGGCGAACATTTCCACATCGAGGTCGCCGCCTATCCGGAAGTGCATCCGCAAGCAGACGACGCCCAGACCGACCTGCGTCATTTCAAGGCCAAGGTCGAGGCCGGCGCCAACAGTGCAATCACCCAGTATTTCTACAACGCCGACGCGTACTTCCAGTTCGTCGAGGACGCGCGCCGGCTGGGCGTGACCATCCCGATCGTGCCGGGCATCATGCCGATCTCCAACTTCTCGCAACTGCGCCGATTCTCGGCCGCCTGCGGGGCAGATATCCCGCGCTGGATCGAACGCCGCATGGCCGGCTTTGGTACTGACGACGACGGCATCCGGGCATTTGCCGCTGACTTGGTCGCGGCGATGTGCCGCCGCCTGCTGGATGGCGGTGCACCGGGGCTGCACTTCTACACCCTCAATCTGGCACGCCCGGTGCAGGCGGTGCTGCAACGGCTGAGCTGAGCGCATACTCTGCGCCCATGCCGCGCGCCGTTCTTATCGCTTGCTTGCTGTTTACTGCGTTACCTGCATCCGCGCAGGTGCGCCAGTGCATCGCTGCCGACGGCAGCCGGCTCTACACCGATCGCGCCTGCGCCGATCTCAATGCAACGCACGCACCGCCGGCACCACCCAGCAGCGGCGCCCGCCTCGCAAGCCGCCAAACCGGCTGCGCACGCACCCTGCAAGATCTCATCCTGGCGCTGGAACAGGCCCTGCAAAGTGGCGATGTCAACCGGCTGGCGGGCCTCTACGACTGGGCCGGACTGGGCGGTGCCGCCGCCAATGCCACCCTGGACCGACTGCAGCGCATCGCCGCAAGATCCGTGCTCGCAATCCAAGCCGAATCCGATGCCACCAGCGGCACCATCACCGGCCTTCGCATCGATCAGGTGGACACCGATACAGCGCATCCACGCAACGTCCACGTGGGGGTACGCCGGCGCTTGGGCTGCCTGTGGCTGACCCCGTAATGTCGCGTTGACGGGGGGCGCTCAACGCAGGCGCACCATCCAGCCATGGGTATCGGCCACCCGACCATACTGGATGTCGGTGAGTGCCTGCCGGATCGCCAGTGTCACCGGGCCGATCGGCGCATCGGGATCGCCCACGGCCAGATCCTTGCCCTTGAGCTGACCGATCGGCGTGACCACCGCCGCGGTGCCGCAGGCAAACACCTCACTGATCGCCCCCGAGCTCACCCCTTCGATCCATTCGTCGATCGCCACGCGGCGTTCCTCGACCGGCATTCCACGTTCCCGTGCCAGCTGCAGGATGCTGTCGCGGGTCACGCCTTCCAAAATGCTGCCGGACAGCGCGGGGGTGACCAGCCGACCGTCGCGATAGACCAAGAACACGTTCATGCCGCCCAACTCTTCCAGATAGCGGCCCTCGACCGGATCGAGAAACAGCACCTGCGAGCAACCGTTCGCATACGCCTCCTGCTGCGGCAGCAGAGACGCAGCGTAGTTGCCACCACACTTGGCAGCCCCGGTGCCGCCCTTGGCCGCACGCGCATACTCACGCGACAGCCAGATCGAGACCGGTGCCAGCCCTTTGGCGAAATAGGCACCGGCAGGACTTGCGATCACGTAATAGCCAGCCGCACGCGCCGGCCGCACCCCCAGGAAGGCTTCGGTGGCGATCATGAACGGACGCAGATACAAGCTGCTCTCCGGTGCCGACGGCACCCAGCCATGATCGATCGCAATCAGCTGGCGCAGCGACTCGAGAAACAGCGCCTCGGGCAACTGCGGCATCGCCAGCCTCGCGGCCGAGCGCTGCAAGCGGCGCGCATTGGCCTCCGGCCGGAAGGTCCAGATCGAGCCGTCGGCATGTCGGTAGGCCTTGATGCCCTCGAAGATTTCCTGCCCGTAATGCAGCACCGCTGCAGCCGGATCCAGCGCCAGCGGCCCATACGCCCGCACCTGGGCATCGTGCCAGCCGCGCTCGGCATCCCACTGGATCGCCACCATGTGATCGGTGAAGTAGCGTCCGAACCCCAGCTCACCGGCCAGGATGCGGTCACGCTCGGCCTCGCTGCGTGCGTGATCGGACGGGATGACACGAAACGCCAACGACGCATCAGCAGCAAGGGACATGCGGCTCTCCAGTCAACCGAAAGGCCTATTATGCCGCGCCACTCCAGTCCCCTGCTCAATCGCGCGTATCAGCAAAAGCGCAGAATCGCCACCACGCCTTTGTGCTCACCCGGGCGCACCTGCACCTCCCAGCCATACAGCGCGCACAACCGGCGCACGATCGAAAGCCCGATCCCGCCGCCCTGCGAATGGCCGGCGTGGGTGCCACGGTAACCGCGTTCGAACAACCGCGCCGCGTCCTCTGCGCTGAGCCCAGGGCCGGTATCGATCACCTCCACCGCATCCTTATGCACCCGCACCACGACCTCGCCACTCGGCGTGTACTTGACGGCATTGCCGATCAGATTGCCCAGCGCCACCGCCAGTGCCGACTCGGGCACATCGAGCGGACAGGTCGCCTCACCCTCCAGCCGGAGTTGCACCGGCTTTCCACCCAACTGGGCGCGGTGGCTGTCCAACAGGTGCTGGGCCACCTTGGTCACATCGCACTGACCAACACCGCGCTCATTGCGCGACAGCAGCAGCAGCGCGCCAATCAAATCGCTGCACTGCTGCTCGGCGCGCTGGATGCGCAGCAGGCGGGCACGGGTACGATCATCCAGATCAGGTTTGGCCAGCAACAGTTCGACCGCGCCGCGAATCACCGCCAGCGGTGTGCGTAGCTCATGGCTGACGTCGGCATTGAACTCACGGTCGCGCTGGACGACCTCGGTGAGACGGGCGGCGTAATCGTCCAGTGCCTTGGCCAGCTCGCCCACTTCGTCTTCGGCAAAGTGGGGCGCCAGCAACTCCGGATCGGAACTGGTGCCAGACCGGCGCAGCCGTTGTGCGAGATCTGACACCGGCGCCATCACTCGCGCCGCCGACCACCACCCCAGCACCAGCGCGAACAGGGTGAAGGCTAGCACCGTCACGAGCAGCCAGCGCGTCAAACGATCCGATGTGGCCGCCGCATCGGTGACGTTGTAGCGCACCAGACTGGTGAAGGGTTTGCCCTCCCGGCTGATGCCGCGACGGACCGCCACCTTGTACACCTGGATCGCACCACTGGCGTCTGGTTCGCGAATCTCGTGCACGCCCGGCGTCAGGTTGCGATAGAGCGGGTTGATCTTGTAGGCGTTGTCATCGCTGAACGTACGCGCATCGAACACCAGGTAATACGGCGGCTCGTCGGGATTGGTCTCGACATGCCGCACCAGGTTGTCCACTTCGCGCTGCAGGGTTTTTTCGATCAGCTGGTTCTCCAGCCGGTTGCGCAACTGCACCATTGCCACCGCAAACAGCGCGGTCAGCCCGAAGCCGAGCAGTACGAACGAAACGATGATGCGGGTGCGCAGGCGGCGCCGACCGGGCGACCGCCGTGGCGCTCCGGCGGACTCAACGCTCGGCATCGGGTGCAACGATCCGGTAGCCGATGCCGTGTCGGGTCTGGATCATCGGCTGGGAAAATGGCTTGTCCACCGCGGCGCGCAGGCTGTGGATATGCACCCGCAGGGAATCCGAATCCGGCAGTTCTTCACCCCATACGCGACTTTCCAGCTCCTGTCGGGTCACCACCGCAGGCGAGGCTTCCATCAGGGCCTGCAGGATCTTCAACGCGATCGGGTTGAGCTGGATGGCGCGTCCCTCGCGGTGCACCTCCAGGGTGTCGAGGTTGTATTCCAGATCGCCCACCTTAAGCACCCGCGCCGGCAGGCCGCGACCACGCCTGGCAAGCGCATTGAGCCGCACATTGACTTCCTGCAATGCAAACGGCTTGATCAGGTAATCATCGGCACCGGACTCGAACCCGGCCAGCTTGTTCTCCAGCGAATCGCGCGCAGTCAGCATCAGCACCGGGGTGTGCTTGCGCGCCTCGTTGCGCAGCTTGCGGCACACCTCCAGGCCGTCCATCCCGGGCAGATTCAGATCCAGCACGATGGCATCAAAATCGTGCACCACCGCCAGATGCAGGCCGGTGATGCCGTCTGCCGCAAAGTCCACGGTATGACCGCACTCTTCGAGATAATCGCCAAGGTTGGCGGCGATGTCGGGATTGTCCTCGATGACCAGGATGCGCATCCGGTTTCCTCTCCTTGCAGTTCTGAGCGCCACACCCGCTGCGCCCTGCCGTATGACCAGCGCCGCAACCGCCAGTTCCGCAGCCATTCTGGCACAGGCGCTGACTGGCCTATCAGTCTCCCGGCCGCGAAGACAAAAAACCCGGCCGGGAACCCGACCGGGCTAACGTATCAGCATCGCCCTGCATACCTGCCGGGGGGAATGCGGCAGGCATGGGCATTGTCCTCGGCGTGCGATCAAGAATCCGTTAAAACCGCATTGGCTGCTCGTTTTCTGCTGGTTGCCATTGCGACCACGTGGTCGATCACCGCACCCGCCACATCGATCCCGGTGGCGGTCTCGATCCCCTCCAGCCCCGGCGAAGAGTTGACTTCCAGCACCAGTGGACCGCGCCGGCTGCGCAGCATGTCCACCCCTGCCACCCTGAGGCCGAGGATGCGCGCCGCACGGACCGCGGTCTCGGCCTCCGCCCGCGTCGGCCGAACCGGCCGGGCAGTCCCGCCACGATGGAGATTGGAACGAAAATCGCCCTTCGGCGCCTGCCGCCGCATCGCCGCCACCACCTTTTCACCGACCACGAAGCAGCGCAGGTCGGCACCTTTGGCCTCGGCAATGAACTCCTGCACCAGGAAATGGGCATACAGCCCGCGCAGGGTCTCGATTGCGGCACGCGAGGCCGAAAGCTTCTCGGTCAGCATCACCCCCGCACCCTGGGTGCCTTCGTTGAGCTTGATCACATGCGGCGGCGGGCCCAGCATGGCCAGCAGATCGGCCGTATCGTCCGGGTTGTCACCGAACACGGTGGTCGGCAGGCCGATCCCCTCTGCCGCCAGCACCTGATGGCAGCGCAGTTTGTCGCGGGCACGGGCGATTGCGGCGGCGCTGTTGGGGGTGTAACTCCCCATCAGTTCAAACTGACGCAACACCGCGCAGCCGTAGCGGGTGACCGAGGCACCGATCCGCGGCACCACCGCACCATAGCCGGCAATCGGCTTGCCCTTGTAATGCATGGCAAACCCGTCGCTGGCGATGCGCAGATAGCAGCGCAGCGGATCCAGCACCCGCACGCTGTGGCCACGCTCCCGCGCGGCCTCGACCAGGCGCCGGGTCGAATACAGCTTGCTGTTGCGCGACAGGATGGCCAGTTTCATGCACGCCCCGCATCTGCCCGTGTTGTCCCAAGACTGTCCGAGTCTACCGCCGTCCCCTTACGAAAAAAGGCGACCCCGGTCAGGGGCCGCCTTTCGTGACAGCAATTGCATCGAACTGGAGCGGGTGATGGGAATCGAACCCACGTTAGCAGCTTGGGAAGCTGCAGTTCTACCATTGAACTACACCCGCGCGGGGACAAAGTCTATGTGGCGACGGGCCGGGATGCAATGCACTGTATGAGTCCACCACCTTTGGCACTCGGGTTGGTGCTGGAGCAGGAAGTGTAGCGGGGGTCGCTGGCCGAGGGCGTGGTGGGGGCGCTCGGCGTTGTAGAAGACGAGCCAGTTGGCCAGCTGCTGGTTGAACGCATCCAGGTCGGTAAAGAGCAGGTCTTCGTGGTAGTCCACGAAGGACTCCTGCACGGTTCGATTGAAGCGTTCGACATGCGCGTTCATCTTGGGTGTCTTGGGATACGTGTACCAGCGCTGGATCCCCTGCGTGGCGAGCGCCTTGGAGAAGTCGGCCTCGAACTCGGAGCCGTTATCGGAGAGCACCCGCTT
>NZ_FQUK01000012.1 GCF_900129205.1 Thermomonas hydrothermalis
TGGGAGCGCTACAAGGCGAGCCTGCGGGCGAAGGTGGAGCACCCGTTCCGGGTGATCAAGCGGCAGTTCGGCTACATGAAGGTGCGCTACCGCGGCATCGCGAAGAACGCGGCCCAGGTGCTGACGCTGTTTGCGCTGTCGAATCTGTGGATGGTGCGCCGGCAGTTGATGCCGGCGACAGGGTTGGTGCGCCTGTAAGGCGGGGAAACCCGCCTGAAAGCGCCGGAAACGGCGCGTATACAGGGCATTGGAACGGCATTCGAGACAAAAATCTGCCTTGGAAGGCCGGGATCGAGGCGTCAGGGCGGGTTGTTCAGACCTTCCCTAGCTGCGCCGCTGGAACATCAGGAACGACACCGTCAGCATGATGATCGGCGGCAGGGCATAGGCGATACGGAAATCGATGTGATAGATCCCGGCCAGCCGTGACGAGATCATCTGCAGCACCCAGAAGCCCAGGGCGAACACGATGCCGATGAACAGGCGCTTGCCATAGCCGCCGCTGCGCAGCGATCCGAATGCAAATGGCAGCGCCGCCAGCACCAGCGCCAGCACGTTGAACGGGTAGAACCAGCGGCTCCAGTACTCGTTCTCGAACTCGGACGCATCCAGCTGGTTGCGCCGGCGGTACTCGATGGCATTGCGTAGTTCGGCACTGCGCAACGTTCCCGGCCGGGCGATGCTGGCCGAAAGCACCGTGGCATCCAGCTGTGACGCCCAGCGTTCCTGTGCCACCCGACTCCGCTGCACCGACTTCGCGGCGAACACGTCGCGCTCAACGTTGTGCAGCAGCCAGGCACCGTCGCGGTGTTCGGCACGCGCCACGTGGGCAATCGAGCGCAGCCTGCCATCGCCGTCGAACTCGAACAGCCGCACCCCACGCAGCTCAAGCCAGCGGGCATCGCCCTGCCGGCGTTCCTGGCCGTCGCGGGCATTGAGGAACATGTTGCCCTCGCGCGCCCACAACCCGCTGTAGCGCGACAGCGCCATGTCACCGTAGCGCAGCGACTTGATCTCACGCGCGCGGGCATTGCCCCAGGGGGCCAGGGTATCGCCAACCAGCAGCATCAACACCGTGATCAACCCCAGCAGCGCCAGCACCGCCCCGGCCAGACGGGCGCGTGAGACCCCCACCGCGCTGAGGATGGTCAGCTCGGCGCTGGCGGCCAGCTGGCCCAGTGCCAGCAGGGTGCCGATCACTGCCGCGGTCGGAAACAGCTGATAAATCCGACCAGGAATGGTCAATCCGGTGGCGGCAATGGCATGGCCCAGGGTGTAGCCGCCGCGGCCGATCTCGTCCATGTCGCCAGCAAACGCCAGCACCACGTCCAGCCCGAGCAACACCGCCCACGCCAGCAGGATGCTGGCAAGCACGCTGCGAGCCAGGTAGAGATCGTGCAAACGCGGCCAGCGTTTCATCGCCGCCCCCTGCGCCGCGGCAGCTGGCCATCGCGGACATAGCGCCAGACCGCCACCGCCAGCAGCGGCAGCAGCAGCCACCACAGCCCCAGCGCCGTCGGCAGACGCCCTTCCGCCAGCCAGCGGGTGCCGAGGATGATCAGCATCAGGTTGACCAGATACACCAGAAACGCCAGCAAGATCGCCCCGTGCCGCGACTGCCGCGGCAGACTGCGCGCCATCGGCACCGCCAAGAGCGCCAGCGCCAGCGCCAGCAACGGCGAAGCCAGCCGCCAGTGCAGCTCGGCGCGTGCCGGCGGCGAGGGATCGCGCAGCAGAGCCGAGGTTGGTTGCAACTCGGGCGCGTCGCTGCGGCTGCCTGCATCTGCCGGCGGCAGCACCAGCTCGTTGCGGCGATACCGCATCAGCCGGTAATCCAGCGCCGTACCAGCGGCCGGGCCTTCCACCCGAAAGCCATCCAGCAGCGTCAGCAGGCGCTCACCGTGGTCGTGGCTCAGCTCGCCGTTTTGCGCCGTGGCCACGTCGATCCGGTCGTTGCGCTCGTGGAACAGGAACACCCGCTGCAAGCGGGTGCCGTCCGCGGACATCTGGCCGACATAGGCCACCCCGCCGTTGGCCAGGGCGGTGAAGCGGCCCGGCTCCAGCCCGGCCACCAGGAGATTGCGGTTGGCCTCGGCCACCATGCTGCGGGCCAGCCGGATTGACATGGGCCCCAGCCACAGCGAGCACAGCGCAATCACCACCAGCACCGGTACCACCACCCACAGCAGCGGGCGCAGCAGGCGCTGCGGACCCACCCCGATCGCCGTCAGTACGAACATCTCCGAATCGCGATACAGCCGGCCGACCGCCAGCGACACGCCCAGCAGCAGCGCCAGCGGCAGGATCATCGGCAGATGGCCCAGCAGGCGCAGCCCCAGCTGCGACAGCAGCAGCGACGGCGGCAGCTTGCCGCGCGCCATTTCTGCAATCACATCGGCAAACACGCCCCCCAGGCTGACCATGGCCAGCACCACCAGCGCCGCCAGTACGGCACGTGCAAACTCGGCACTCAGGTAGCGGTCCAGCTTCGGCATCGGGCCCGGTTGCTTTAGAATCGAAGGTTCACTCCGCGCGGCACCGCCGCCCGGGCGCAGGCCGCGCATTGTATGCCAGCCAGGCGCTCTGCCCGCCGCTGCCCTGCGCCATTCCTCTCCCTACGCCACGGGTACCCTGATCGATGAGCCTCGAATTCAGCCTGAACCAGACCCCTGCCGCCAGCGCCACGGTCGATTGCGTGATCGTCGGCGTGTATGCCGACCGCCACCTCAGCCCTGCCGGACAGGCACTCGATGACGCCAGCGGCGGCCGCCTGAGCGCGCTGGCCACACGCGGCGACCTCGACGGCAAGCTCGGCAAGACCACCCTGCTGCACGATCTGCCCGGGGTCACCGCCCCGCGCGTGCTGGTGGTGGGCCTGGGCGAAGCCGGCAAGTTCGGCGCCGCCCAGTACATCAAGGCCGTCGGCCACGCTGCCGGTGCCCTCAAGACCGGTGCCATCGCCACTGCCCTGCTCACCTTGAGCGAATGCGTGCCGGACGGCCGGACCCCGGCCTGGGCGATCCGTCAGGCCGTGATCGCTGCCGACCACGCCTGCTACCGCTACACCGCCACCCTGGGCGCGAAAAATCCCAAGCGCGAGGAATCGGGCCTGCGCCAGCTGGCGATTACCGGCAGCGACACCACTGCACTGGCCCAGGGCATCGCCATCGCCGCCGGGGTGCGCTTCACCCGCGAACTGGGCAATCTGCCACCCAACCTGTGCACCCCGGCCTATCTGGCCGAGCAGGCTCAGGCGCTGGCGGCGGCACAGCCCGGCGTGGAGTGCGAGGTGCTCGACGAGGACACCATGCAGGCGCTGGGGATGGGCGCACTGCTGGCCGTCGCGCGTGGCAGCGCCCAGCGTCCGCGCCTGATCGTGCTGAAGTACAACGGCGGCGCTCAGGCCAAGCCCTACGTGCTGGTCGGTAAAGGCATCACCTTCGATACCGGCGGGGTCAACCTCAAGACCCAGGGCGGCATCGAGGAAATGAAGTACGACATGTGCGGCGCCGGCACCGTGCTGGGCACGTTCCTGGCGGCGGTGACCATGCGGCTGCCGATCAATCTGGTGTGCATCGCCGCTGCGGTGGAAAACGCCATCGACGGCAACAGCTACCGGCCGTCCGACGTGATCACCAGCATGTCCGGCAAGACCATCGAAGTGGGCAACACCGATGCCGAAGGCCGGTTGATCCTGTGCGATGCACTGACCTATGCCCAGCGCTTCCAGCCGGCCGCGCTGATCGACGTGGCCACCCTGACCGGGGCCTGCATGATCGCACTGGGCCGCGAAGCGACCGGGGTGATGACCCGAAGCAGCCAGGACCTGGTGCAGGAGCTGCTGAGCGCCGGCGAGCAGGCCTGCGACCGCGGCTGGCAGCTGCCGCTGTGGGACGAGTATCAGCCGCTGCTGGATTCGGCCTTTGCCGATGTCTACAACATCGGCGGCCGCTGGGCCGGCGCGATCACCGCAGGCTGCTTCCTGTCACGCTTCACCGAAGGCCAGCGCTGGGCGCATCTGGACATCGCCGGCGTGGCCAACAGTGACGGCAAGATGGGCATGGCCACCGGCCGCCCGGTCGGCATGCTGTGCCAGTGGTTGCTCGATCAGAGCGCACGCTGACCGATCGGCATGGCGCGCGCCGACTTCTACCTGATCGACAAGCCGCGCTTTCGCCAGCAGCCGCTGCTGCTGGTGTGCGAGCTGGCGCGCAAGGCCTATGCCACCGGGCAGCCGACCCTGATCCTGGCGCGCGACCGTGCCCAGGCCGAAGCGCTGGACGATCTGCTCTGGGCATTCGACCCGGATGACTACCTGCCGCACCAGATCGCCGGCCAGGACGAGGACGACGAGGACACGCCGATCCTGATCGCCCCGCCGGAGATCGACGTTCCGCTGCGGCCGCTGCTGATCAACCTGCGCGATCAGGCCCCGCAGGGCGCGTTCGAGCGCGTCCTGGAAGTGGTGCCGGCCGACCCGGCCGCCCGCGGCCCGCTGCGCGAGCGCTGGCGCCATTACCAGCGCCTCGGGCTGACCTTGAACAAATACGACATGTGACCTCCCTGCCATGACCGCCCTCGCCTCCGGCTACGACCCGAAATCCTTCGAATCCCGCCTGTATGCCCAGTGGGAGGCCGCCGGCCTGTTCACCCCGCAAGGCGATGGCCCGGCCTACACCATCCTGCTGCCGCCGCCCAACGTCACCGGCACCCTGCACATGGGCCACGCCTTCCAGCACACCCTGCAGGATGCGCTGATCCGCTATCACCGCATGCGTGGTTTTCGGGTGTTGTGGCAGATGGGCACCGACCACGCCGGCATCGCCACCGAAATGGTGGTGAGCCGCAACCTGGCGCTCGAAGGCAAGGGCGAAACGCGCGACTCGCTGGGCCGCGAGAAGTTCATCGAAAAGGTCTGGGCGTGGAAGCAGCACTCCGGCGACACCATCGAACGGCAGATGCGCCGGCTGGGCGCCTCTGGCGACTGGTCGCGCAGCGTGTTCACCATGGACCCGATGGCCTCGACCGCGGTGACCGAAGCCTTTGTCCGGCTCTATGAGGCTGGGTTGATCTACCGCGGCCAGCGCCTGGTCAACTGGGACCCGGTGCTGAAGACCGCGATCTCCGACCTGGAGGTCATCAGCGAGGAAGAAAACGGCCACCTGTGGTCGATCCGCTACCCGCTGGCCGACGGCGCCACCTTCGAATACGTCGAGCACGACGCCGACGGCAATGAAATCCTGCGCGAGGTGCGCGACTACGTGGTGGTGGCCACCACCCGCCCGGAGACCCTGCTGGGCGACACCGCGGTGATGGTGCACCCGGACGATCCGCGCTATCGCGACCTGCATGGCAAGGCGGTGCGACTGCCGCTGACCGACCGCAGTATTCCGGTCATCACCGATGACTACGTCGATCGCAGCTTCGGTACCGGTGTGGTGAAGGTGACTCCGGCGCACGACTTCAACGACTACGCGGTCGGCCAGCGCCATGGGCTGCCACTGCGCAACGTGTTCACCGACGACGCCCGGATCGTGGCCGCAGCCGACATCCCGGCGCGCTACCACGGTCTGGACCGATTCGAGGCGCGCAAGGCCATCGTCGCCGACCTGGAGGCCGCCGGCCTGCTGGTGGAAATCAAGCCACACAAGCTGCAGGTGCCACGCGGCGACCGCAGCGGGCAAGTGATCGAGCCCTTCCTCACCGACCAGTGGTTCGTGAAGATGGACGGCCTGGCCCGGCGCGGACTGGCGCTGGTCGAGTCGGGCGAGGTGAAGTTCGTGCCGCCCAACTGGGTCAACACCTACCGCCACTGGCTGGACAACATCCAGGACTGGACCATCAGCCGCCAACTCTGGTGGGGCCACCGCATCCCGGCTTGGTTCGATGCCGCCGGCAACGTGTACGTGGGCCGCAGCGAAGCCGAGGTGCGCGCCCGTCACGACCTGGGCGATACACCGCTGCGTCAGGACCCGGACGTGCTGGAAACCTGGTTCTCCTCGGCGCTGTTCCCGTTCTCGACCATGGGCTGGCCAGACCCGCAGGCGATGGCCGAACGTGGCTTCGACCAGCATCTGCCCAGCAACGTGCTGGTGACCGGCTTTGACATCATCTTCTTCTGGGTGGCGCGGATGATCATGCTGACCGACCACCTGACCGGCCGGGTGCCGTTCCGCGACGTCTACATCACCGGCCTGGTGCGCGACAAGGACGGCCAGAAGATGTCCAAGTCCAAGGGCAACATCCTCGACCCACTGGACATCATCGACGGCATCGATGCCGATGCCCTGGTCGCCAAGCGCACCACCGGGCTGATGCAGCCGAAGATGGCCGAGAAGATCGAAAAGGCCACCCGCAAGGAGTTCCCGGAAGGCATCAAGCCGCATGGCGCCGATGCCCTGCGGTTCACCATGGCGGCCCTGGCCGGCCCCGGCCGCGACATCAAGTTCGACCTGGCCCGCTGCGAGGGCTACAAGAATTTCTGCAACAAGCTGTGGAATGCCACCCGTTTTGCGCTGATGAATATCGGCGATGCCACCTTTACGGGGGCGCCGCAGCCCAGCACCGACGCCGAGCGCTGGATCCTGGCCCAACTCGAACGCACCAGCGCCGAGGCGGCCGGGCATTTCGCCAGCTACCGCTTCGACCTGCTGGCGCAGTGCCTGTACGAGTTCACCTGGAACCAGGTCTGCGACTGGTTCCTGGAACTGGCCAAGCCCGCCCTGCATGGTGACGATGTCGCTGCAGCCCACAGCACCCGCCACACGCTGGTGTACGTGCTGGAAGCACTCCTGCGACTGCTGCACCCGCTGATCCCGTTCATCACCGAGGAGCTCTGGCAGGCCGTGGCCCCTCGGCTGGGCAAGTCCGGCAGCATCATGACCCAGCCCTATCCGCAGCCGGGCATGCTCGACACCACCGCCTACGCCCAGGCCGACGCCGACATCGAGTGGCTGAAGGCGATGGTGACCGCCGTGCGCCGCATTCGTAGCGAGCTGGGCGTCTCCCCCGCCCGCCAGATCACCCTGCTGGTGCGCGGCCCCAGCACCGACGACAGCACGCGGCTGGCCCGGTTCGACGCTCCGCTGCGCTTCCTGTGCAAGCTCGAGCATGTCGAGACGATCACCGGCGAGCCGCCCGCCGCTGCCGCCGCGGTGGTGGGCAGCCTGCAGCTGTTCGTGCCACTGGCCGGGCTGGTCGATCTGGATGCCGAGCGCGCCCGTCTCGACAAGGAAATCGCCAAGGTGGCCGCCGAGAAAGACAAGAGCGCCAGCAAGCTGGCCAAGTTCGGCCCTGGCGTGCCCGCCACTGTAGTCGAACAGGAAAAAACCCGGTTGGCCGACTGGAGCGCCAAGCTGGCCGCCTTGACCGAACAACGCGCACGGCTCGGATAAAAACGCACAAGGCTGCTGTCAGGCGTGCGGGGAAGACCCGCACGCCGCTCATGCGGCTGACTTCCGTCGGCAACCCCGCGCATTCGCGAAAACCCTGCGTCGCTGCTCGGTTTTCGCCCGTGTCAACCGCGGGAAATTGCTTTGTACGGAAAATTCCGTCGGCGTTCCCAGGCCGCCTGTCCGAAAGGCGAGCGCACAAACGACGGTTCGAACACGGACCGGACTGAATGGGTGTTCCGGCAGGTTCGGATGCCTTGCGGATTTGATCCAACGCAGACAATCGGTACGGGGTCGCCCATAATATCGGCCTGATGACTGCGCGACGTTGCCACCGCCTGCTGCTTTCGCTTGCCTTCGCAGGCAGCTTGTTGCTGGCCCTGGTGCCCAGCATTGGGCGGATGTACCAGGCCTTCGCGCAGGATCCATTGGCCAGCCCGCTTGGGCTGTTTTGCTCCAGCGACGGCCTAGTGAAGGGTGCCGACCTGCCGCATTGGCGGGCGAGTGGTACCAACGATCCCGCACCGCGGGCGCCCGTTGATGATTGCGCCTATTGCCCGTTGTTGGTGTCCCCGGCGCTGCCGTTGGCAGGTCTGTCGGTGCCACCGGCGCAACCGCTGCCGCAGACCCGCGCCGCCTTGCGCGTGCAACCGCGCCTGCCGCAACGTCACCTGATGGGATGGGCCCCGCGCGGGCCGCCGATGTCGAACGCGGGCTGAGCCCGACTGCCGTTTCACCGACACCTGCCCGGGTGCTCGCCAGCCGCGATGCGCCGGGTTCCCTTGGCCGTGCAGCCCAGCACCGGCCTCATCCCATTCTGGAGTTCCCATGCGTCCTCATTCCCTGTTGGTCGCGCCGCTCGCGGCCGCGATCCTCGCTGCATTGCCCACCCTCGCCCACGCGTCCGACCTGCCCGCCGCCGACGGCGACACCGTCCTGCCGAAGGTTGTCGTGCAAGGCACCCGCACCGACATCGCACCGGCTCGCACGATCGACGACGAGACCCTCGCTGCCGCTGCCGCCGCCACCAGCGATACCGCCTCGCTGCTCAAAAGTCAGCCCGGCCTGTGGGTCAATCCCGCCGGCGGTGTCTCCGGCCTGCCCTCGATCCACGGCCTCGCCGACGATCGCCTGCGCATCCGCTTGGACGGCGCCGACATCACCGCATCCTGCCCCAACCACATGAATCCGGTACTGTCCTATGTGGCGCCGTCGGATGTCGCCCGCATCGTGGTGTATCCGGGCATCACCCCGGTTTCGCAGGGCGGTGACTCGATCGGCGGCAGCATCGCCGTCGAGCGCAGCCAACCCAGCTTCGCGGCTCCGGGCACGGGCATTGCGCTGTCAGGCGAACTGGGGACTTACTACCGCAGCAATGGCGATGCCTACGGGGCGAATGTCTCGCTGAACGTCGCCAGCGAGCACTTCAGCATGCGCTACACCGGCTCGACGGCGCGGGCCGACAACTATCGTGCGGGCGGGGATTTCAAGCTCTACGATTTCACTGGCCGTGCGGGCCACGTATTGGCCAGGGACGAGGTGGGCTCGACCGGCTACGTCTCCCACAACCAGTCCCTGCAGCTGGCCTACACCAACGGCGACCACCTGCTGGAGGCGCGCCTTGGCTGGCAACAGATCCCGCGCCAAGGCTATCCGAACCAGCGCATGGACATGACCCACAACCGCCAGCGCAGCGCCAACCTGCGCTACCTCGGGCAGTTCAGCTGGGGACGGCTGGAGGCACGAGCGTATCGCGAGCTGCTCAACCACGCGATGGATTTCGGCCCGGACAAGCGGTTCTGGTACGGCTCGGCATCGGGCGGCAATAACCCGCCGGGTGGACAGGCGACCCCGTGCGCACCGATCGGGTCGACCTGCGCGGCCGGCATGCCGATGCTGACCTCGAGCAACACCACCGCCTTCATGCTGGATGCGGACATCGCATTGCAAGGGCAGGATCACCTGCGGCTGGGACTGGAGCAGCGCGCCTATCGGTTGAACGACTGGTGGCCGCCGTCAGGCGCGATGATGTGGCCGGGTGAGTTCTATAACATCCACGATGGGAAGCGCGACCGCAGCGCGGTCTACGCCGAATGGGAACACCACCTCGCTCCGCGCTGGATCGCCGAGCTTGGCGTGCGCTACGAGCGCGTCCGGATGAATGCCGGCCCGGTGCAGGGCTACAACCCCATGACCAACATGATGGGCTCCTGGCAGATGCGCGATGCTGCGCTATTCAACGCAGCCAACCGCTCACGCTCGGATGGCAACTGGGATGCCACCATGATCCTGCGCCAGTCGGTCTCGGATCGCATGGACATCGCGTATGGGGTGGCCCGCAAGACGCGTTCGCCCGGCCTGTACGAAGTGTTCCCGTGGTCCACCTGGACCATGGCAGCCATCATGAACAACTTCGTCGGCGACGGGAATGGCTACGTCGGCAACCTCGCGCTGGCGCCGGAACGCGCGCTTACCGCCTCGGTGACCTTCGACCTGCACGGCGCTGACCGTCGCTGGGAATTGCAGATCACGCCCTACGTGACCTCGGTCACCAACTACATCGACGCGATTCAGTGGGACCCCAGCACCAACGCCCCCCGCAGCACTCCAGTGCTCAATGCCTTCACCGTGCTGAAGTATGTGAACCAGGACGCACGGCTGTACGGCATGGATCTCTCCGGCAAGGCGCGCCTGGCGGAGAGCGGGCTTGGGGTGTTCGCGCTGCAAGGCACGCTGTCGTGGATGCATGGCGAAAACCGGACCACCGGCGATGGCCTCTACAACCGCATGCCAACCAACGCGCGCGTGTCGCTGACCCAGCGGCTTGGCGGCTGGGACAATGCGCTGGAGCTGGTGGCCGTGGCCCGCAAGAACGACGTCTCGCAGGTCCGCAACGAACTGGAAACCGCGGGCTACGGCTTGCTGAACCTGCGATTCTCGCGGGCGTGGTCGGCGCTGCGGCTCGACTTCGGGGTGGAAAACCTGTTCGACCGCCTCTACGCACTCCCGACGGGTGGTGCCTACGTCGGCCAGGGCACCACAATGTCGATCAATCCGCCGGTGCCGAACTATCCGCAGTGGGGGACACAGGTGCCAGGGCCCGGGCGTTCGCTGTACGCAGCGGTGACCCTGACGTTCTGATCCCGGCGCGATCAGCCAGGATGGATGAAGCCGGCGGCCACCCGCCGGCCTTCACCCATCACGACTGGACAGAGCTCCGGATCACCGTCGGCGATCCGGATCACCGGCGTCGTGAGTGGTACCGCGATCCGCTGGACGCATTCCACCAGCCCGTGTCGGGCCACCAGATCGGGACAGGCGGCGCGCTCGGCCAGCGGCACCTGCACCACCGCGCCCAGTTCTTCGTTGAACAGCGCGCGCAGCGGGCACGGCTGGGCTGACGTGCTGCCCACCGCCCGCCGGCCATGGACGGGCCGGCGGCGTCAGTCCAACAGCTCCATCGCCATCACGATGGCGTCCTCGCGGGTATTGCCGGGCGCCGGGTAATAGCGCGGACGCCGGCCGATCTCGTTGAAGCCGGTCTGCTGGTAGAGGGCGATCGCGCGCGGATTGGACGGCCGCACCTCCAGAAACACCCGCTGCGCGCCACCGGCGCGGGCAATCTTCAGCAACGCCTGCAGCATGCGCCGGCCCAGCCCACGGCCCTCGTATCCGGGCGCCGTGCACAGATTGAGCAGGTGCGCTTCCTCCGCCGCGATACTGAGCACGCCGTAGCCAGCCAGGGCGCCCTCGCCATAGTCATGCACCCACATGGCATAGCCGGCATGCAGGCAATCGAGGAAGATGCCGCGCGTCCAGGGAAAGGCGTAGGCACGCCGCTCGATCGCCATCACCGCGTCCAGATCCGCCTCGCGCATCGGCCGCAGGCCGGGCTGACGCGCTTCGAGATAAGTCGCCACGCTCATCGCCGTTCCCGTCGCAACGCCCGCAAATGCGGCCACAAGGCCCGCTTGACCTGCGGTTCCTGACGCAGCCTGGGCAATAGCGCCTGCACCACCGCCAGGCCCTGCACGACCTCGACCGGGCAAGCGGCCGCGTAAGCCAGCCGCGCCAGCATCCGCTCGTCATCGGACACGTCCAGCGGCGATGCGGCAGGCACCGGGTCAGGCCGGGTGGGCCTGACGCCAGGCACGCGCACCTGGTACGGCACCAACCCCAGCTCGGCCAGCACCGCCTGCTGGAAGGCATCCCAACTCAATCCACATCCTCCACCGGCAGCCGACGCCGCCGGAACCACAACAGCGGGCCGGACAGGGCATACAAGGTGCTGGCGCCCAGCAGGGTGATCGCTGGTGCAATCCACAGCGCGATCAGCCCGGCCAGCACCAGCACCAGCACGAAGAACGGCACCCGGTCGGCCTTGGGCCCCTGCCGACTGCCCTTGAAACTGTTGTAGCGGATCCGGCTGACCATCAGCAGCCCGGCCAGCACCGTCAGTGCCAGCGCCGGGTAGCGCAGCTGCTGGCCAGGCAGGTGGAACTCATGGCACACCCAGACGAAGCTGGCGATCAGCCCGGCGGCGGCCGGGCTGGCCAGACCGATGAACCAGCGCTTGTCCACCTTGCCGACCTGACTGTTGAAACGGGCCAGCCGCAGCGCCGCACAGGCGGCGTACAGAAATGCCCCAAGCCAGCCGACCTTGCCCCAGGTCGGGCCATCCAGTTTCAGCGTCACCAGCGCCCAGTGGTACATCAGCATGGCCGGCGCCATGCCGAAGCTGACCAGATCGGACAACGAGTCATACTGCACCCCGAACTCGCTCTGGGTGTTGGTCAACCGCGCCACCCGGCCATCCAGGCCGTCCAGCACCGCCGAGATGAAAATGGCGATGCAGGCGATCTCGAACCGTCCCTGCGACGCCGCGATGATCGAATAGAACCCGCCGAACAGGGCGCCGGTGGTGAACAGGTTGGGCAGCAGGTAAATCCCGCGACCGCGCATGTGGGGTTGGAGATTCGGAGTCTGATCCATCCTCTCAGTTTACGGGCTTGCAGCCGGAGCCGCGCGGTGCTGCAATCAACCGGCATTCCCCCGGAGCCCATCATGCGCCCTGTTCATCTCGTTTCCGCCCTGATCATGACCTGCCTGGCCGTGCCGGTCCTCGCCCAGCAATCGCAGCGGGTTTACCAGTGGAAGGACGCCAACGGCGTCACCCACTATACCGACACCCCACCGGCAGCCCGTCACACCACCCGCGACATCGACGTGCGTACCGGCACGCCTGCGGCCAGCACCGCCAAGCAGCCGGAAAGCGAGCAGTGCACCAATGCCCGCGCCAACCTCAAGCGCCTGCAGAGCGGCGAGCCGATCGGCATCGACACCAATGGCGACGGCAAACCCGACCGCAACCTCAGCACCGATGAACGCAAGGCGCAGACCGAGCTGAACGCGGCGGCAGTCAAGGCGTTCTGTCCGCCTGCCAGCCCATGAGGCAGCTCGCCCTGCTGGTGCTGGCGCTGGCCACGGCCGCGGCCGCCTGGTGGTGGTTCACCACCGAGATGCCGCGGCGCGAGCGCGAACGTGAAGCCGCCGCCGAAGCCGCGGCGATCCAGGCCGCGCGTGCCAACAGCCTGTATCGCTGGCGCGACGAGGACGGTCACCTGCACGTCAGCGACAGCCCACCCAAGGGCCGACGCTACGAACGCATCAGCAAGACCCCGCGCGAGGGCATTGAGGTGGACGGCCGGCGCCAGTAAGCACAAGGCCAGGCATGGCACAATGCCTGCTTTCCGTTGCCCGCCGGTCCCCCATGCGTCTGTCGCGTTTCCATCTTCATACCGAAAAAGAAACCCCCGCCGAAGCCGAGATCGTCAGCCACAAGCTGATGCTCAAGGCCGGCATGATCCGCAAGCTGGCCGCCGGCCTGTATACCTGGACGCCGCTTGGCCTGCGCGTACTGCGCAAGGTCGAGGCCGTGGTGCGTGAGGAGATGAACCGCGCCGGCGCCATCGAAATGGCGATGCCCTCGATCCAGCCGCGCGAGCTGTGGGAGGAAACCGGGCGCTGGGAAAAATTCGGCCCGCAACTGCTCAAACTGCGCGACCGCAAAGATCAGGAATACTGCTTTACCCCGACCGCGGAAGAGGCCGTCACCGATTTCTTCCGCCAGGAAGTCGCAAGCTACAAGCAGCTGCCGCTGAATTTCTACCAGATCACCACCAAGTTCCGTGACGAGATCCGGCCGCGCTTCGGGGTGATGCGGGCACGCGAATTCGTGATGAAGGATGCCTATTCCTTCCATATCGACGATGCGTCCCTGGCGGCCGAATACCGCAACATGTACGACACCTATGCGCGCATCTTCACCCGGCTTGGGCTGCGATTCCGCGCAGTGGCGGCCGACACCGGCGCGATCGGCGGCAACGCCTCGCACGAATTCCACGTCCTGGCCGACTCCGGCGAGGATGCCCTGGCATTCTGCGAAACCTCCGACTACGCGGCCAATGTCGAACTGGCCGAAGCCATCGCCCCCGGCCCGCGCCCGGCGCCGAGCGAACCGCTGCGCGAAGTGGCCACGCCCACCCAGAAAACCTGCGAGGAGGTGGCGGCGCTTTTGGGGATTCCGCTGGCGCGCACGGTCAAATCGGTCGCCGTGATCGGTACCGGCCCGGACGGCCAGCCGCAATTCACCCTGGCCCTGGTGCGCGGCGACCACATGGTCAACACCATCAAGCTGGCCAAGCTGCCTGGGCTGGCGGAGTATCGCCTGGCCAACGAGGCAGAAATTCTGGAATACCTGGGCAGCGAACCGGGATTCCTGGGGCCGCTGAATCCCCGCAAACCGATCCGGGTGATCGCCGATCGCAGCGTGGCCGCCATGGCCGATTTCGTGATCGGCGCCAACAAACCTGGCGCCCACATCGCCGGCGTGAACTGGGGCCGCGATTTGCCAGAACCGGAAGTCGCCGACCTCCGCAACGTGGTCGAGGGTGATCCCTCCCCGGACGGCAAGGGCGTGCTGCGTATCGCCCGTGGGATCGAGGTGGGCCACGTCTTTGCCCTCGGGCGCAAATATTCCGAAGCCATGCACTGCACCGTGCTGGACGCCCACGGCAAAGCCGTGCATCCCGCAATGGGCTGCTATGGCATTGGGGTATCGCGGATCGTCGCCGCCGCCATCGAGCAGAATCACGACGATGCCGGCATCTGCTGGCCGGAGGCGATGGCCCCCTGGCAGGTCGCGGTCTGCATCATCAATCCCAAACAGGACCCGGCCGTGACCGCCGCCGCGGAGGCACTGTATTCCGAGCTGCTGGCGGCCGGGATCGACACGGTGCTCGATGACCGCGGCCTGCGCCCGGGCGCGATGTTTGCCGACATCGAGCTGATTGGCATTCCGCACCGGGTGGTGGTGTCCGCCCGCGGGCTGGAGGCGGGCCACTACGAATACCGGGCGCGCACGGCCAGCGCATCGGAAACCCTGGACAAGGTCACCTTGTTGACCCGGCTCGGGCGCTGAAATACCGGCCCGCGCATCGCACCGGGGTCTGAGGCGGGGGTTTGCCGCCCCCGTCGATTGCGCTAGCCCGCTTTTTTCACAGTGCCGTGTCGCTGCGAATGGTATCTCCCGGTTGAATCCGGGAGTACCAATCGCTTGCTTGCGCGCGCCGAATGCGTATGATTCGCGCATCCATGGAATGGATATTGACCCATTTTCCCAAATTAACGAGTCCAACCATGACCATCGATATCGAAAAACTCGGCCCGCAGGAACTGGCCGCCCTGATCGCACGCGCCAACAAGCGCAAGAAAATCCTGGCCAAGCGCAAGCCTGCCGCCCAGGCCAAGGCCGCGGTCGCCAAAGTGCTCAAGCAGTACGGCTGGACCTTTGAAGAACTGTTTGGCAAGAGCACTGCGGCCGCCCCGGCAGCACGCAAGCCGCGCAAGGCGGCGGGTACCGGCAAGCGCCGCAGCACTGGCAAGGTGCCGCCCAAGTACCAGAATCCGGCCAACCCCAACGAGACCTGGACCGGGCGCGGCCGTCCTCCGCGTTGGCTGGCCGCCGAACTGGCCGCCGGCAAGACGCTGGAATCGTTCCTGATCCAGAAGTAAGCCAGCCCCCAAGCCAATCATCCGCCCACGCCGGCGCATGCGCCGGCGTGTTTTTTTGCCTGATGGGCCGGAATCTCCCTGCCGGGCCTTTTGATACTCAAAGATTGCGGCGCGCGGCCACCAGCAGATTGCCAAACAGCAGCCCGGCCAGCAGCGCCATCAGGGTGTTGAGCGCCGCCAGCGCCGCCCCCTGACTTGCCCCCAGATCCTGGCTCTGCACCAGCGTGATAACGCCGCGCAGCGCCACGCTCCCAGGCACCAGCATGATGATGCCGGGCAACCGGATCAGCGCACCCGGGCGATTGCGCACACGCCCGTAGGCATTGCCGATCGCCGTGGTCAGCAGCGCCGCCAGAAACAGTCCGGCCTGGGCGCCGAACCATTCCCCGCCATAGTGCGAAATCAGATAACCACCGGCCGCGGCCGCCATCACCAGCGGGTAATCGCGCCGGTGCGCTCTAAACAAAACGGCAAACGCAAACGCACCCAGTGCCAGCGCGCACCAAACCACCCAGTCCGGCTGCGGCCGGGCGGCGCGCACCGCCGGTTCGATGCCCAACAGCCCGGCCACTGCCAGCGCAATCGCGGTGCCAATGGTCAGTTTGAGAATGGTGGTCAATGCGCCGGCAAAGCGCGCAGTTCCCGACACCAGATGCCGGCTGGTCAGCTCGTTCATCGCATTGGTCAGCGCCATGCCAGGCAGCAGCACGATCAGCGCGGAAATGATCACGGTGTTGAGATTGAGCGGCCCGATCCAGACCGATACCGCAATCGCCACTGCGCCGGCCACCAACCCGCAAACCGCCTCGAATGCTTCGCCCAGCTGCGGGCGTGCCTGCGCCAGTTGATCGAGCAGACCGATCACCAGACCGATTGCAGCGGCCACCCCGATGTCCAGCCACGGCAGCCGCAACAATCCGGCCACCGCCGCCGATGCCAGGGCAAACCCGATGACTTGCATGGTTCGCCCGCGCCGGCCGGCTAGGCGCTGCAGCGCGCGCAGCGCCTGACGGCCTTCCGAGATCTGCATACGCCCGGCCAGCACGTCTTCGGCGATGCGGTCGGCTTCGCACAACTTGTAGAGATTGGTATCGCCACCGACCAGACGGATCACCCGGGTGGTGTCGGTTTCGCCGGGCGGCCGGCGCGGATCGCTGAACGCCAGAATCATGCCGGTGGGATTGACCCACGGCTGGCACTCCAAGCCCAACCGACGCGCCACCGCCACGATCGCGCCTTCCAGGCGCTGTGCGGTCGTCCCGTAGGCATGCAAGTGGGTGGCCAGATCGACCACGAAGGCGACGCGTTCGGTGTAGGACTCGTGCTCGTGACGGGTGTGCGGCAGCATCGCGCAAGCATGACATGCCGGCCCCGGTTTCACACCGCCGCCACGGCATTGCGTAAGCTTGGCCGCGATGCACCAGGCGCCTCACCATCATCCGCCGTCTGCCGAGGTCACAGACGACGCCCCGACCATGCTGCGTCTGCGCGGGCGCTGGACGCTGCGCTACGCCAGCGAGATCGGCGACGTGCTGCGCGCCGTGCCGGCGGGGATCACCCGCATCGACGCGCGTGCAGTCGAACGTCTGGACACGCTGGGGGCGCTGCAGTTGCTGCGGTATGCCGAACGTCACGGCCTGGACTTCACCCAGTTCTGTTTTCGCGATGAGCACCAGCCGCTGGTGAATGCCATCGAAAACGTCCAGGATGACCGTCCGCCGCCGCCGCGCGAAACCGGCCTGCGGGCCGCGCTGGAACGATTGGGGCAGGCGATCACGCGCAGCATCGACGAAACGGTTGGGCTGGTCGGGTTTTTTGGCGAGGTGCTGGTCAAACTGCTGCGTCTGTTCAAGGAACCACGCCGGTTCCGCCCGATTGCCACCGTCCATCACATGGAACAGGTGGGGCTGGATGCCGTGCCACTGGTGGCGCTGCTGTCGCTGATGGTGGGCGCGGTGATCGCATTCCTGGGGGCCACCGTGCTGGCCGATTTCGGGGCCACGATCTATGTGGTGGAGCTGGTCACCATCGCCTTTCTGCGCGAGTTCGGCGTGCTGCTGGCGGCGATTCTGCTGGCTGGTCGCACCGCCAGCGCCTTCACCGCACAGATCGGCATGATGGTCAATCGCGAGGAAGTGGACGCCATCCGCGTGCTCGGGCTGGATCCGGTCGATCTGCTGGTGCTGCCGCGCTTGCTGGCGCTGCTTGCGATGCTGCCGCTGCTGACCTTCATCGCCATGCTGGCCGGCCTGCTGGGCGGGCTGCTGGTGGCCAGCCTGGCGCTGGACATTCCGGCACCGGCCTTCCTGAACCGGATGCAGGCCACGTTCCAACTGCGGCATTTTCTGGTCGGCATGACCAAGGCCCCGGTATTTGCACTGGTCATCGCCCTGATCGGCTGCTTGCAGGGCCTGCGCGTGCGCGGCACCGCGCAGTCGCTGGGCGAACGCACCACCGCCAGCGTGGTGCAGGCGATCTCGATGGTGATCGTGCTGGATGCGCTGGCCGCGCTGTGGTTCATGGAGATGGGCCTGTGAGCGCGACGCCGACCCCATTGATCCGGGTGCGCGGCCTGACCACCCGCTTCGGCACGCAGGTGGTGCATGACGGGCTGGATCTGGACGTACAGCGCGGCGAGATCCTGGGCGTGGTCGGCGGATCCGGCAGCGGCAAGTCCGTGCTGATGCGCACCCTGCTCGGCCTGTTGACGCCAGCCGGCGGCACGATCGAAATCCTCGGTGTGGATGCGCGTGCCGACGATCCCGTGCTACGTCGCCATATCCAGCGCAACATCGGCGTGCTGTTTCAGGATGGCGCCCTGTTTTCCTCGCTGACCGTGGGCGAAAACGTGCAGGTGCCGCTGAAGGAGTATTACCCCGATCTGCCAGATTCGCTGCGCTATGAGTTGGCACTGCTCAAAGTGAAGCTGGCTGGGCTGCCGGCCGAGGCGCTGGACAAACTGCCCACGCAACTGTCCGGCGGCATGCGCAAGCGCGCTGCCCTGGCGCGGGCACTGGCACTCGACCCGCCGCTGCTGTTCCTCGATGAACCCACCGCCGGGCTCGACCCGATCAGCGCCGCCGCCTTCGACCAGCTGCTGCGCACCCTGCGCGATGCCCTCGGCTTGACCGTGTTTTTGATCACCCACGATCTCGACACGTTGTATGCCATCTGCGACCGGGTGGCGGTGCTGGCCGATCGCCGTATCCTCGCGGTGGCGCCGCCGCCGGTGCTGGAAACGCTCGACCACCCCTGGGTGCAGGCGTATTTCAACGGCCCACGTGGCCGGGCGGCGCAGGTGGCCCACCAGGCCAGGCCCTCAGACCAAGGACGCAAGTGATGGAAACCCGCGCCAACCATGTGCTGATCGGCGGCTTCGCCATCCTGGTGACCGTGTTGCTATTGCTGTTCGTGCTATGGGCCACCAAGTTCGGGGCCGAACGCAACTGGCAGCGTTACCTGGTGGTCTTCACCGAACCGGTGGTCGGGCTGACCGAAGGCAGCAGCGTGCAATACAACGGCATCGCCGTCGGCACCGTGGACAAGCTCAGTCTGGATCCGGCCGACCCGCGCCGGGTGCTGGCCCTGCTCAAACTCAAGGCGGATACACCGATCCGGGTCGATACCCGCGCCAAGCTCTCGCAACAAGGCATCACCGGCGTGCCGTTCATCCTGCTCAGCGGCGGCAGCCCGGATGCCGCGCCGCTGCAACCGCCACCCGGCAGCGACATTGCCATCATCCGCGCCCAACCGTCGGCGCTGCAGAACGTGGCCGACAGCGCCAATCGGCTGGTGGCGCGGCTGGATGAGTTGCTCAGCGAAGACAACATTCGCCACCTCAACGCCACCCTGGCCAATCTGGAACAGGCCAGCGCCGCCCTGGCCACACGGCGGCAGGACATCGAACAGCTGATCGTCAATGCCCGCGATGCCACCGCCGCGCTGAAAACCACCCTGGACAGCGCCAACGGCACTTTGACCGGGCTCGATCGCGGCCTGGTGCAACGCCTACCCGCCTTGTTGGACAGGCTGGATGGCACCATCGCCAAGCTGGATGCCGCGGCCGGCCATGCCGATGCGCTGATCAGCGAAAACCGCCCGGCGATCAACGCCTTCACCCACCAAGGCTTGAGCCAGGTGGAACCGACCCTGGTGGAACTGCGCGGGCTGGCCCGCGACCTGCGGCAACTGACCCAGCGCCTGCAAGGCAACCCAGCCCGCGCCCTGCTGGGGCGCGACGCGCCCAAGGAGTACGACCCGCGATGAGCCGTCCTGGTGCTTTCCCTGCCCTGATCGCCGCCGGACTGCTGGTGCTGCTGCCCGGATGCAGCAGCCTGCTCGGTGGCCCGGCCACGCCCGTGGCCATGTACCAGCCCAGTGTGCCGGTCACGCCCGATCCGGCCTGGCCTGAGGTCAGCTGGTCGCTGGCGCTGGCACCGCCACAGGCGCCCTCCGTGCTGGACGACCGGCGTCTGCTGGTGCACACCGCCCAGGACGAACTGCTGCCCTACCGGGGGGTGACCTGGGCGCTGCCGCCCCCGGCGCTGCTGACGCAGACGGTCTTGCAGACCCTAGACGCCAGCGGCCGGATCGGCGCGGTGGCGCACCAGGACAGCGGCATGGCGGCCGATTACCGCCTGTTGCTGGAACTGTCCCGCTTTCAGGCCGAGCAAGACGGCGCCCCGGCCGTGCAGATCGACGTCACCGCCCGCCTGTTGCGGATGCGCGACATGCGCCTGGTCGGCAGCCGCCACTTCGCACTGCGCCAGCCCGCGGCCAGCATGGACGCCCCGGCCCTGGTCAACGCCTTCGGCCAGGCGCTAGGCAAGCTGGGGCACGACATCGCCGGCTGGGCCCTTGCGACCGGCCAGGCGGCCACCCACGAGCCTTGAGGAAACGCCCGTCAGGCACGGCTTACGCCACCTGCTGCCTCGTCCAACACCCCGACCGGCACGGCACTGATTGCCGCCACCAGGCAAAGCCCGGACAATCACGGGCCCGCGACAGGAGAGCCCCATGAGCGCACACAACGCGACCCAGGCCGAACGTGAATCCATGGCCTACGACGTCGTCGTGGTCGGCGCCGGCCCGGCCGGGCTGGCCACCGCAATCCGCCTGAAACAACTGGCCGCCGACGCCGGACGTGAGGTCTCGGTGTGCGTGCTGGAAAAAGGCTCCGAACCCGGCGCGCACATCCTGTCCGGCGCGATCATGGATCCACGCGCGCTGACCGAGCTGTTCCCGGACTGGGCCGAACGCGGCGCGCCGCTGAAGCAGGCCGTGACCCGCGACGAGTTTCTGTTTCTCGATGAAACCGGCGCCAAGGCCACGCCGCACTGGCTGCTGCCGGACTGCTTCAAAAACGAGGGCAACTACATCGTCAGTCTGGGCGCGGTGACGCGCTGGCTGGCCCAGCAGGCCGAAGCCCTGGGCGTGGAGATCTTCCCCGGCTTTGCCGCGGCGGAAGTGCTCTACGACGATACCGGCGCGGTCAAGGGCGTGGCCACCGGCGACATGGGCATCGGCAAGGATGGCCAGCCGACCGACCAGTTTCAGCGCGGCATGGAACTGCACGCGCACTACACGATCTTTGCCGAAGGCGCGCGCGGCCATCTTGGCCGGCAGCTGATCGCCCGCTACCAACTGGATGCCGGCAAGGATCCGCAAAGCTATGCCATCGGCATCAAGGAGCTGTGGCAGGCCGATCCGGCCAAGCACCAGCCAGGGCTGGTGGTGCACACCGCTGGCTGGCCGCTGGATGCCGACACTTACGGCGGCTCGTTTCTGTACCACGCCGAGGACGGCAAGATCGCGATTGGCTTCGTGGTCGGGCTGGACTACAAGAACCCATGGCTGAGCCCGTTCCAGGAGTTCCAGCGCTTCAAGACCCATCCGGCGATCCGCAAGCACTTAGAAGGTGGCAAGCGGATCGGCTACGGCGCCCGCGCCATCACCGCCGGCGGCCTGCTCAGCCTGCCCAAGACGGTGTTCCCAGGCGGTGCGCTGGTCGGTTGCGAGGCCGGTTACCTCAACGCCAGCCGGATCAAGGGCAGCCACGCCGCGATCAAGACCGGCATGCTGGCCGCCGAAGCCGCCTTTGCCGCGCTGTGCGAAGGCCGCAGCCGGGATGAACTGACCGCTTATCCAGCCGCATTCGAGCGTAGCTGGCTGCATGCAGAACTGCTGCAGGCCAAGAACTTCAAACAGTGGTTCAAGAAGGGCCGCACCGTCGCCACCTTGATGACTGGCATCGAGCAGTGGCTGCTGCCCAAGCTGGGCATCCGCACGCCGCCGTGGACGCTGCACCGGAAAACGCCGGACCATGCCTGCCTGGCACCGGCGGCGACGCAGCCGAAGATCGAGTACCCCAAGCCCGACGGCGTGCTCACCTTCGACCGCTTGAGCTCGGTGTTCCTGTCCAACACCTACCACGATGAAGACCAGCCCTCGCACCTGACGCTGAAGGATCCGACGATCCCGGTCGCGGTGAACCTGAAGCAGTACGCCGGCCCCGAGGCCCGCTACTGCCCGGCCGGCGTGTACGAGTATGTCGGCGACCCCGGCGCCGAGCGCCTGCAGATCAACGCTGCCAACTGCGTGCACTGCAAGACCTGCGACATCAAGGATCCCACCCAGAACATCGTCTGGGTGGCGCCGCAAGGCGGCGGCGGGCCGAACTACCAGAACATGTGATGACCCATGGAAAAGCCGCCCGAGAGGCGGTTTTTCCTGATTGACGGCATCTCACGCAGGCGGGCAAACGCGCAGGGGCGCCGATAGGCGAACCCCTGTAGCGAAATCAAGGGGGAGGCAGTGGCATTGCCGCTGCCGGAGGACATTCGCGGAAGGGGCTTGCCTGTCAGCGTCAGTGGCTCCGCGATCTTTAGCGCAGCGGCACGCCCGTTTTGGCCGCCACCTCGTCGCAACTGACGCCGTCGGCCAGTTCGACCAGCTTGAGACCCTCCGGCGTCACGTCGAACACACCCAGCTCGGTGATGATGCGATCGACCACACCCACGCCGGTCAGCGGCAGGGTGCACTGCGGCAGGATCTTGGGCGTGCCGGCCTTGGTGGTGTGCTCCATCAGCACCACCACGCGCTGCACGCCGGCCACCAGATCCATCGCCCCGCCCATGCCCTTGACCATCTTGCCGGGCACCATCCAGTTGGCCAGGTCGCCCTTGTCGGTGACTTCCATGGCACCCAGGATGGCCAGGTCGATATGGCCGCCGCGGATCATGGCAAACGATTCATGGCTGCCGAAGAAACTGGCACCCGGCACCGCCGTCACGGTCTGCTTGCCGGCATTGATGAGGTCGGGATCGACCTCGTCCTCGGTCGGGAACGGGCCGATGCCGAGCAGGCCGTTCTCGCTCTGCAGCCAGACATTGATGCCCTCGGGGATGTAGTTGGCCACCAGCGTCGGCAGGCCGATGCCGAGGTTGACGTACATGCCGTCGGCCAGCTCCTGGGCGGCGCGACGGGCCATCTGTTCACGGGTCCAGGCCATCTCAGTTGCCCTCCGACTGGCGAACGGTGCGCTGCTCGATGCGTTTCTCCGGATGCGGATTGAGCACCAGGCGATCGACATAGATCCCGGGCAGGTGCACCTGGTCGGGGTCGATCTCGCCAATCTCCACCAGCTGCTCGACCTCGGCCACGCAGACCTTGCCCGCCATGGCGCAGACCGGGTTGAAGTTGCGTGCGGTCTTGCGGAAGACCAGGTTGCCGGCATGGTCTGCTTTC
Source organism: Thermomonas hydrothermalis (assembly GCF_900129205.1). Taxonomy (GTDB): domain Bacteria; phylum Pseudomonadota; class Gammaproteobacteria; order Xanthomonadales; family Xanthomonadaceae; genus Thermomonas; species Thermomonas hydrothermalis. The sequence goes on from NZ_FQUK01000012.1 coordinate 23,211, forward strand.
CACGCCTTGACCAGCGACACGTCCGCCTTCAGCGCGGTTTCCAGCACGTACATGCGGCCATCGAATTCACGCGTTTCCTTGCCCTCGGCCACGACGGTGCCGTAGCCGGTCGCGGTGTAGAACGCCGGGATGCCGGCACCGCCGGCGCGCAGGCGCTCGGCCAGCGTGCCCTGCGGGTTGAACTCCAGCTCCAGCTCACCCGCCAGATACTGGCGCTCGAACTCTTTGTTCTCGCCCACGTAGGACGAAATCATCTTGCGGATCTGCCGGGTTTCCAGCAGCAGACCCAGGCCGAAGCCGTCCACGCCGGCATTGTTGGAAATCACGGTCAGGTTGCGAACGCCGGAGTCACGCAGCGCCGCAATCAACGCCTCCGGGATGCCGCACAACCCAAAACCGCCCACGGCCAGGGTCTGGCCATCGGCGATCAGGCCCTGCAGGGCGGCGGCGGCGCTTGGATACAGCTTGCTCTTGGCGGAAGCCACGGGCAGTTCCTCGCACGATCGATTGGAGCCCGCATTCTAGCCGCTTGTGCGATATGTCCTCACTGTACGTTCGGGCAGTCGCCCGACGGTATCCGCTAAAATGGCCGCACCGGCCGCTGGCCGGATGTTCTTTTTTCCCCACTTTTGGACGTTCACACGATGAAGATCCTCGTCGGCTACAAGCGCGTGGTGGACTACAACGTCCGCATCCAGGTCAAGCCGGACGGCTCAGGCGTGGAAACCGCCGGTGTCAAGCTGTCGCCCAACCCGTTCGACGAAATCGCCCTGGAAGAAGCGCTGCGCCTGCGCGACAAGGGCATCGCCAGCGAAGTCGTGGTCGCCACCATCGCGCCGGCGGATGCCCAGGCGCATCTGCGCAACGGCCTGGCCATGGGTGCCAACCGTGCCATCCACGTCGTCACCGAGACGGCGGTGCAGCCGCTGACCGCAGCGCGCATCTTCCTGAAGCTGATCGAGCGCGAGCAGCCGGATCTGGTGATCCTGGGCAAGCAGGCCATCGACGATGACGCCAACCAGACCGGCCAGATGCTGGCCACGCTGTGGGGCCGCCCGCAGGCCACCTTTGCCAGCAAGCTGACCATCGAGGCCGGCAAGGCCACGGTGGTGCGTGAAGTCGATGCCGGCCTGGAAACGCTGGAGGTCGAACTGCCAGCGGTGGTCACCACCGACCTGCGCCTGAACGAGCCGCGCTTCATCAAGCTGCCGGACATCATGAAGGCCAAGACCAAGCCGCTGGACACCATCCCGCTCGCCGAGCTGGGCGTGGAGGCCAATGATTCGCTCAAGACCCTCCACTACGCCCCGCCTGCCAAGCGCAGCCGTGGCGTGATGGTGAAGGATGCGGCCGAGCTGGTGGCCGCGCTCAAGCAGAAGGGGCTCCTGTAATGGCCAAGGTTCTCATCGTTGCCGAACATCTCGACGGCACTCTCAACCCTGCCACCGCCAAGTGCGTCAGCGCCGCGCAGGCCCTAGCGCCGGAACGTATCGACATCGTCGTGCTGGCCGCCGACCCCGCCGGCGTTGCCGCCCAGGCTGCACAGATCGCCGGCGTGGCGCGGGTGCTGACCGTTGCCAACCCGGCCAATGCCCACCCGATCGCCCAGGTGCTGGCGCCGCAGGTGGCCGCACTGGCCGCCGGCTACACCCACGTATTCGGCCCGTCCACCACGTTCGGCAAGGATCTGATGCCGGCCGTGGCCGCCCGGCTAGGCGTGAACCAGGTGTCCGACCTGATGGCGGTGGAGGATGCCTACACCTTCAAGCGGCCGATCTACGCCGGCAATGCCATCATCACCGTGCAGGCACCGGCCGACCAGACCGTGGTCGCCACCGTGCGCACCGCCTCCTGGCCGGAAGCCGCACGCGGCGGCAATGCCGCGGTGGAAGCCGCGCAGGTGGACGTGCCCCTGCCCAGCCACACCCGCTTCGTTGGCCTGGCGGCCGGCAAGTCCGACCGCCCCGACCTGCAAAGCGCCAAGCGCGTGGTCTCCGGCGGCCGCGGCGTGGGCTCGGCGGAAAACTTCCAGATCATCTACCGCCTGGCCGACAAGCTGGGCGCCGCGGTGGGCGCCTCGCGCGCCGCAGTCGATGCCGGCTACGTGCCGAACGAACTGCAAGTGGGCCAGACCGGCAAGATCATCGCGCCGGAGCTGTACATCGCGATCGGCATCTCCGGCGCCATCCAGCACCTGACCGGCATCAAGGACGCCGGCACTATCGTGGCCATCAACAAGGACGGCGACGCGCCGATCTTTGAAGTGGCCGATATCGGCCTGGTCGGCGACCTGTTCCAGATCATCCCGGAACTGGAAAAAGCGCTGGGTTGATCAGCCCGCTGCCGCACCGTACCGGCCGCATGCCCGTGGGCGCGGCCGGTCGGCCAAGGCAAACGCCTCGCCATCCAGGCTGAGATTGGGGTTGTAGGCCGGATCATCCTCCAGCAGTGCGCCCCAGCGCGCACGCATCAGCGCGGCCTCGCGCAACAGACGCTGGTACCGCTCCGGGTGGGTATCCGGGCCGCGACTGGCCGACTCTCGATGCACCAGACGAGCGTGCGGGGTCCACACGTTGCGGTAGCCGGCCGCGCGCAGGCGCAGGCAGAAATCGACGTCGTTGAAGGCCACCGCCAACGCCTCATCCAGCCCGCCCACGGCCATGAACACGTCCCGGCGGACCACCAGACAGGCACCGGTGACCGCCGACAGCGAGTGCACCAGCCGCAACCGGCCCATCTGGCCTTCGCAGTCGACCGGCCAACCGCACCAGGGATGCGCCGCCACCCCGCCGATTCCCAACATCACGCCGGCGTGCTGGATCCGCCCGTCCGGATACAGCAACAGCGCACCGACCGCGCCGACGTCCGGCACCAGCGCCTCGGCCACCATTTCCCGCAACCAATCGGGCGCCAGCACCTGGATGTCGTTGTTGAGCAGGCACAGCACCTGACCGCGCGCCTGCGCCGCAGCCCGGTTGTTGAGCGCCGAATAGTTGAACGGGCCGCCATCGCGCAGCACATGCACCCGCGGATCACGCGCAAGCTGCGCCAGATAGGCCAGGGTCTCCGGCTCGCACGACCCGTTGTCCACCACCCAAACGTCGAGGGCCGGATAGTCGGTGCCCTGCAAGACTCCCTCCAGGCAGGGGCGCAGCAGATCCAGCCGGTCGCGGGTCGGCACGATCAGCGACACGGACGGCAACGGCGACGGCAAGGCACGCCGTACCCGCAAGCGGCCCGGCGCGATCGCGATCACCTCGCCCGCTTGGCCGGTACGCGCCAAATGCGCCTGCACCGCCCGACAGGCAGCAGCCGTGGCGTATGCCTTGGCCTGCGGATGCGCCGCGCTGGAGCCGGGATGCGCACGCCAGTGGTAGAGCACCTGCGGAACATGGCCGATCTGTCCAGGCGACAGCCGCTCGACGCAGCGCAGCGCCAGATCCCAGTCCTGGCTGCCATCCATGCCGGCCTGAAACCCGCCTACGGCGTCTAGCAAGTCGCGGTCGTACAGCGCCAGATGGCCGATGCAGTTCTGCCCCAACAGCAGCGCCGGGTCGAAATCGGGTTTGAAGTACGGGTCGAAGCGCTGCCCGTCGGCATCGATCTTGTCCTCGTCGGAATACAGCATGCGCCAGTGCGGATGTGCCTCCGCCGCTGCCACCATCTCCAGCAGGGCCTGCGGCGCCAGCAGGTCGTCATGATCGAGCAGGGCCACCCAGGCACCACGCGCCAGCGCCAGGGCGCTGTTGCTGGCCGCGACGATGTGGCCGTTGTGCGGGCGCCAGACCACCCGGATGCGGGGATCGCGCGCGGCGTATTCCGCCAACAAGGCGCGCACCTCGGGCTGGGTGGACGCGTCATCAGCAATGCACAGCTCCCAATCCGGATAGTCCTGCGCCAGCACGCTGTCCAGACAGGCCCGCAGCCATGCCAGTGGCGGGTCGTACACCGGCAGCAGGATCGACACCAGAGGCCGGGTACGCAACCCGGCCAGGCGTGCGGCCCGGGCCTGCGGGGTGCGCTCGGGTGCCAGTGCGCGCGCCAGCAGCCAGCCGGCATACGCTGACAGCGTCCCGCCCAGACGTTGGCGGTAGCGGGCGTACGCCCAGTCGCCAGCCACCCGTGCCCCACGGCGCAGCCGGGCCAGCACGCCAACCAGCCATCCAAATGCTTCCGATACCCCCGCCTGCATGGCCAGATGCCGCAGCATGGCCAGACCCGCCGACAACTTGCCGATCTGCCGCCACTGCACCGCCTGCACGCTGACATCGGCACCCGCAAGCGCCGCCAGCACCAGCCCGTGGGTGTCCATCCGCAACCGCACCAGCGCCTGCCAGCGACCATCGCGCCGCATCGGCGGCAGCGGCACGCAGGCCTCCTCCGGACACGGCGGGCCGGCATCCTCCACGCGCAGACACAGCCGCGCTAGCACCCCGCTTCCCGCACTCTGACCCGAAAGCAGATACCAGCCGCCGCGATGAACCCCGCCGGCAGGCACGGGCAGTCGCCATGGCAGCCGCTGCGGCTCAGCCATCCAGCGCCTCCAGGGCGATGTCCAGCATCGGCAGGCCGAGGATGCCGGTGGGCAGCCCCTGACCCTCGGCATGCAGCATCAGCGCCTCGTGTGACCAGTGCTGGATCACGTGCTCGGCCTGGGTGCCGCGGGCCAGACCGATGGCGAACATGTAATCCCCCGCCTGCAAACGCGGCATGCGAAAGGTGAACCGGGCCCGGTAACGCGCCCCGGCCGGAAGCGTGAGCGGCTGTTGGCAGGTGGTCAGGTAGGTGTTGTCACCGAACAGCAGCTGGCCGAGCCGGTCTTTCAGATAAAAGCCGATGATCGGCGCGTGCAGCGGCTGCAACGCCTCGGCCTCGATCAGCAGCGTCACCCGCTCACCGCCGACCACGTGGGTCAGCCGCCGCCCGCTGGAATCCAGCAGGGCGACATCGCACAGCCGGGCGCTGCCCTCACCGAAGCCGCGATCGCGCGCCGGATCGAACACCGGCACCTGGATGCGGTTGCACCACGGGCCCTGGGCAAACTGGGCCTGACGCACATCGTCGGCGTCGTCAGGAACCGACACGGCAGCCGGCACAGGCATCGGCGCACGATCACCCTGCCCTTCGCGCTCGGCCACCAGCGATTCCAGATACGCCTCGCTGACCGCACGCGCCGGCCCGTGCAGGCGCGGCCGGCCTTGCTCCAGCCACAGGGCGCGCTCGCACAGTGCATTGACAGCAGCAATGTCGTGACTGACCAGCACCAGGCTGCCGTGGCGACGAAACGCGTGCAGAAAGCGCATGCACTTCTGGGCAAAGAAGGCATCCCCCACCGCCAGCGCCTCGTCGATCAGCAGCACGTCGGCATCGACATGGGCGATCACCGCAAACGCCAGTCGCACCAGCATGCCGCTGGAGTACGTGCGCACCGGCCGATGGATGAACTCACCGATATCGGCAAAGGCCAGGATTTGGTCCAGCCGCTGCTGCACCTGGGCCCGGGTCAGGCCATGCAGCGCGGCATTGAGCCGCACGTTTTCAAGCCCGGTGAACTCGGGATTGAAGCCACTGCCCAGCTCCAGCAGTGCCGCCACCCGGCCGTGCACCTGCAGCGTCCCGGTACTGGGCCGCAGGGTGCCGGCCAGCAGCTGCAGCAAGGTGGACTTGCCCGACCCGTTGCGGCCGATGATGCCCACCGATTCGCCACGCTGCAGGGTCAGATCCACCGCCTGCAGCGCCCAGAACGGTGTGCCGTAGTCCCGCCCGCTCAGTTGCGCCCAGAGCTGCTGCCAGGGGCGCGCGCCCAGCAGGTAGCGTTTGCCCAGCCCGTGCGCCGCCAGCAGCAACTCAGACGACATCGGCAAACCCCGGCTGCAGACGATTGAACAGCAGGCGCGCCGCAATCGCCAGCAGCAACGCCAACACCAGATACCCCAACAACACCGGCCACTGCGGCCACAGCCCCTGGAACAGCACGCGCCGCAGCTGGTCGATGATCGGGGTGAGCGGATTGATCGCAAACAGCCAGCGCCAAGGGAGCGGCACGGCATGCAGCGGCACCAGCGCCGAGGACAGAAACAAGGTGACGGTGGACACCGGCGCCACCAACTGCCCGAGATCGCGCAGATACACCCCCAGCGCGCCACCTGCCCAAAGCACCGCCAGCAGCAGCGGCACCATCGGCAGCAGCACCACTGGCAGTGCCAGCAGGGTGAGGCTCATCCCGTGCACAAACGGCAGCACCAGCAGCAAGACCAGCAGCTGCATCGCGAACTGGGCCAGCGCCGCAAGCAAGGCCGGCCAGGCCAGCAATGCCAGCGGAAACCGCACGCGGCGCACATAGCCGGGCTGTGCCGCCACCAGCTGCGGCGCACGCGCCAGACATTCGGCAAACAGACCGTGCACGGCCAGCCCGGAATACAGCATCAGGCCCAGTGCAGGCCAGCCCTGCACGCCCGGCCAGCGGCCCTGCAGCAACGGCCCCAGCGCCAGCAGGTACACCGCCAGCATCAGCAGCGGCGTCAACAATGCCCACAGGGCACCGAACTGGGCACCACGGTAGCGCCCCTGCCAGTCACGCCGGGCCAGCTGCCAGGCCAACCACACCATCTGCCAGCGATCGCGATTACCGCCGCGCATGCCTGTCACCGCCCCGGCATGGTCTGCCCTGCGCCCGGGCTCACCGGGCCAGCGCCTGCGCCAGATCGGCCTGCAGATCGTTCACGTCCTCCACGCCCACGCTCAGTCGCACCAGCTCATCGCCAATACCCAGCCGGGCGCGGCGCTCGGGCGGCACCGAGGCATGGGTCATGACCGCCGGATGGTTCACCAGCGATTCGACACCGCCCAATGATTCGGCCAAGGTGAACAGCTGTAAACGCTCGCAGAACTGTTTGGCGGCCGCAAAGCCACCCTTGAGGCGGATCGAGAGCATGCCGCCGAAGCCGGCCATCTGTCGCGCCGCCAGCGCATGGTGGGGATGCGCGGGCAGACCGGGGTAGATCACCTCAGCCACCGCATCCTGCGTTTGCAGCCATTGCGCCAGCGCCAGCGCGTTGTCGCAATGGGCGCGCATGCGCAGGTGCAGGGTCTTGAGACCGCGCAGGGCGAGAAAGCTGTCGAACGGCCCCTGCACCGCGCCCACCGAGTTCTGCAGGAAAGCCAACTGCTCAGCCAGCTCGGCGTTGTCGCCGACCACCAGCATGCCGCCGACCATGTCGGAGTGGCCGTTGAGATACTTGGTGGCCGAGTGCATCACGATGTCGGCCCCCAGCGCCAGCGGGCGCTGCAGGATCGGCGAGGCGAAGGTGTTGTCCACCGCCACCCACACACCATGCTTCTTTGCGATCGCGGCGATCGCAGCGATATCGACGATCTTCAGCAGCGGGTTGGTAGGCGTCTCGATCCACACCAGCTTTGTCTTCGGGGTGATCGCCGCCTCGAACGCGGCTGGGTCGGTCAAATCGACGAAACTGAAGGACAGCCCGGCGCTGCGTCGGCGCACGCGCTCAAACAGGCGATAACTGCCGCCGTAGAGATCATCCATCGCCACCACGTGGTCGCCGCTGTCCAGTAGCTCCAGCAACGTGGCCAGCGCGGCCAAGCCCGAGGCAAACGCAAAGCCGCGGCTGCCCCCTTCCAGGGATGCCACGCAACGCTCGTAGGCGAAGCGGGTGGGATTGTGGGTGCGCGAATACTCGAAGCCTTGATGCACGCCCGGGCTGGACTGCGCGTAGGTGCTGGTGGCGTAGATCGGCGGCATCACCGCGCCAGTGGACGGATCCGGCGACTGGCCGCCGTGGATGGCCAGCGTGCCAGGCCTCAGTTGCGCGTTGTCACTCATGCAGAACCCTTCTTCAGTGGCGGTCACTGCACCCGGCGGCGCAGATAGTTGAGCAGGTCGATCCGGGTGATCAGCCCCAAGAACCGGTCACCCTCCATCACGATGGCCACATGGCCGCGGTCGAACACCGGCAGCAGCGCCTCGATCGGCGCACGCACATCGACCAGATCAAGCTTGCGCACCATCGCGCTGGACACCGGATCGCGGAAACGCGCCTCGTCGCCATAGACGTGCAACAGCATGTCGGACTCGTCGAGAATGCCGACGATGCGTTCACCGTCCAGCACGGGCAACTGGCTGATGTCGTACAGCTTCATGCGCTGCCAGGCGATGATCAGCGGATCGTTGGGGCCGACCACCACGGTGTCGCGCTGGGTAAACGGCCGCAGGATCAGGTCACGCAGATCGCCGTACTGGGTGCGCTCGAGAAAGCCGTTGTCCAGCATCCAGTAGTCGTTGTACATCTTCGATAGATAGCGATTGCCGGTGTCGCAGACGAACGTCAGCACGTTCTTCGGCGTGGTCTGCTCGCGGCAGTAGCGCAACGCGGCCGCCAGCAGCGTGCCCGTGGACGATCCGCCCAGGATGCCCTCTTTCCTGAGCAGCTCGCGTGCTGCCAGAAAGCTGTCCCGATCACTGATCGCATACGCCTTGCGAACCCGACTGAAATCCGCAATCGAGGGCAAAAAATCCTCGCCGATCCCCTCCACCAGCCAGCTGCCCGACTTGTCGCTGAGCGTGCCGTGGTTGATGTAGTCGGCCAGAATCGAACCGACCGGATCGGCCAGCACCAGCTCGGTGTGCGGCGACTGCACAGCGAAGCAGCGCGACAGCCCGGTCATGGTGCCGGAACTACCACAGCCAAACACGATGGCATCCAGGCCACCCACCTCGGCCATCTGCTGCAGGATTTCCGGGCCGGTGCCGAACTCGTGCGCGGCCGGATTGTCCGGGTTACCGAACTGGTTGATGAAATACGCCCCCGGCGTCTCAGCCGCAATGCGCGCCGCCAAGTCCTGGTAATACTCCGGATGCCCTTTGGCGACATCGCTGCGGGTGAGCACCACCTGCGCGCCCATCGCCTTGAGATTGAAGATCTTCTCGCGCGACATCTTGTCGGGCACGACCAGAATCAACCTGTAGCCTTTCTGCTGTGCCGCCAGTGCCAGCCCGATGCCGGTATTGCCGGCGGTGCCTTCCACGAGGGTGTCGCCGGGCTTGATATCGCCACGCTTTTCGGCGGCCTCGATCATCGCTATCCCGATGCGGTCTTTGATGGACCCGCCCGGGTTCTGACTTTCCAGCTTCAGGTAGAGCGTGCAGGGGCCGGTGTCGAGATGATGGGCCCGGATGATCGGTGTCTGCCCGACCAGATCGAGAATGGAATCGTGGATGGCCATGCGGGGCGTATGGTCTTGTGCAGCCCCGGATTCTAGCAACGACCCGGCAGAGCAAAGGGCGCCAACTCGCTGGAATTCGCTTGCTCCCAACCATCTGGCCGAGAGCGTGGCCATGGCATTCTGGAATACCGGCATGACCTGCCGGCCAGGTTGGCGCCATCCATGGCGCCACGCGCCTGTGGCGACGTATCAGTGCGCGCGCTCGTACATCTGCAGCAAACGCTCCTTGGTGGCCAGCTTTTCACGTTTCATCTGGCTGAGCGTGCTGTCATCGATGGGCAGCACGCCCAGTTCCGCATCTAGAACCTTCTGATTCAGTTCCCGGTGCCGGTAATAAAGCTGCCGGAACTCCGGATTGGCTTTCATCAGTGCCTCGATTTCCGCCTGCGGCTGACCTTCGAACATGGGGAACCTCCTGACTCGACACATGACACCGCACCCAGCCAGCAAGCCGGGCGCGGCAGGGGGAACGGCAGCGTTGCGACTGCCGGCTGACTGCCACCCGCCATGCGGATGGCAAAAGGCGCTGCGCCCGTTCGGGCGTTGGGTCGGGCGCAGATGACAAAACGCCCCGGCGCAGGCGCACGGGGCGTGGCTCGATACAACAACGTGCAGCAAAGGCGACCGTGTCCTGCGCCATTCCGCGCCGTGCCCGGCGCCGAACGGCGGCGCGGACACCGGGCAAGGCCCGAACCTGGGAAACGGAACGCACGTGCATCGGCCGGTCTCCGGCCGGGGGTTGAACACACCCCCGGGATACCGACGCTACGCCTGCCGCATCGGCTTGGCAAGCACCGGGCGCATCCGCGGAAGCGGCGGCCTGAATATGTTCATCCTGAATGCGCTCAACCCCGTTCCGACCGGAACACGTCTAGAGCAAAGCCAATAAGATCAATTTGTTACGCAATTTTTCGTCACCCAGACTGACCTGACCGCCCCGGCCGACTCGCTCTCAACGGGCGTTATCAGCGGGTGCCGGGATGGTCACCACAATCTCCACCCGCCGGTTCTTCGCCCGCCCAGCCGCCGTGCGGTTGTCGGCCACCGGCGCATCCGCCCCGCGCCCTTCGGCGCTGATCCGGCTGCGCGCCACCCCGGCGGCCACCAGCGCCGCCCGAACCTGCTGGGCGCGCCGCTCGGACAGGCTGCGGTTGGCGGCCGCAGTTCCCTGATTGTCGGTATGGCCGATCACCTGCACCGTGCGCTCCGGCAGCGCCGCCAGATACAGCCCCAGCGCCTTGAGGCTGGCCGCCGCGGTCGGCGTCAGTCGGGCCTGACCAGACACGAAGGCGTTACTGGCGAGGATGAATACTTCCCCGCGGGCGTCTTGCTGCATCGGCGGCAACTTGGCACCGGCCACCAGCTCGGCTTCCTTACGCGCCAGCGCAGCTTCACGTGCGCGGGCGGCCGCCGCCTTGGCCTGCTCCTCTGCCTGCGCCCCGCCCAGGGCGGCTTCGGCCTGTTGCGCCTGCTGCCGCAGACGCTCGGCTTCCTCCGCCTGTACCTGCGCCTGCAAGCGGGCGCGCTCGGCTTCGAGTCGGGCGCGTTCGGCCTCGCGTCGGCTGGCCTCCAGCAGCAGCTCGCTGCGCGTCTGCTGCATCCGTTCCAGCTCGCGTCGGGCGGCCTCCACCCGCGCCGCCAGCTCGGCGATCTCCACCCGTTGCTGGGCGCGCGCCAGTGCCGCTGGCAGCGCCTTGCGCGGCACCGTGTCCAGCGTGGCCAGCGCCTGCCGGGCCTGCAAGCGCTCGTACTGGGCATAGGCGTTGAGCCGGGCATCGGCTTCCAGCGCCTGCAACCGCTGGGCGGGGCTCCCCGCCACCGGCGGAATGTCCAGCGGATCCTCGGGCGGCGGCGGGGCGGCGATTTGCAGCTGCCGGTACAAGGCATCTAATGACTGTGTGGTTTGTTGCCAGTCGGCACGTACCCGCGCGGTGCTGCTGCGCACCCAGGCCAGATCGGCGGCGGTCGCCGCGTTCACGGCGGCATCGCGGGCCTCCTCGTTGCGACCGCGCGTCATTGCCACTTGTGCCGCTTGGAGGGCCTGTCGGGCGGTCTCCAGGACATCGGCCGCGTACTGGTCGGCGTCGGCCGCCTCAGCGCGGGCCAGCGCCTGCTGTGCGGTGCCCAGCTCGGCCGCCGGCGGCGGCACACTGGCGCAGCCGGTTGCCAACTGCATCACAGTGGCGACAACCAGGACATTCAGGGCATTGCGGAAGTGTGCGAAGCTTGAGCGCATGGGGCACGGCCTGGTCTTGAAGGTCGCGGTCATTGTCGGAAGACGCCGCCACCGATGCAATGACCGCCTGGGCGGTGCCCATGCGCAAAACTGCATGACAGGAAATCCCGATGGATATCGTTCATTACCTCAAGCTGATGGCAGAAAAAGGCGCATCGGACATGTTTTTGTCCACTGGCACGCCGATCAACATCAAGATCGAGGGCCTGCTGCAACCGGTTGGCGATGTGCCGCTGTCCTCCGGCGACTGCAAAACCATCGCCTATGGGCTGATGGATGCCGCCCAGATTGCCGAGTTCGAGCGGGAAAAGGAGCTCAACATGGCGATCTCGGTGCCCGGCTGCGGGCGTTTCCGCATCAACGTGTTCCTGCAGCGCGGCGAGGTGGGCATGGTGATCCGCGCCATCCGCAGCGTCATTCCCACCATCGAGGAACTGCAGCTGCCGCAGGTGCTCAAGGACATCATCATGGCGCCGCGCGGGCTGGTGCTGATCGTCGGCTCCACGGGCTCGGGCAAGTCCACCACCCTGGCGTCGATGATCGACTACCGCAACAGCACCACCACCGGCCATATCCTGACCATCGAAGATCCGATCGAATACCTGCACCGGCACAAGCTGTCGGTGGTCAACCAGCGCGAGGTCGGGCTGGACACCCACAGCTTCCATGCCGCACTGAAGAATGCGATGCGCGAGGCACCCGACGTGATTCTGATCGGTGAGATCCGCGATGCCCAGACCATGGAGGCCGCGATTTCCTTTGCCGAAACGGGCCATCTCTGTCTGGCCACCCTGCACTCCAACAATGCCGACCAGACCATCGAGCGCATCCTCAACTTCTTCCCCGAAGGGGCACACAAGAACGTGCTGATGAACCTGGCGCTCAACCTCAAGGCGGTGATCAGCCAGCGCCTGGTGCTGGGCGTGGATGGCCGCCGGCTGCCCGCCACCGAGGTGCTGATCAACACCCCGCTGATCCGCGATTTGCTGCGCCGCGGCCAGGTGCACGAGATCAAGCAAGCGATGGAACAGTCGCTTCAGGAAGGCATGCAGAGTTTCGACCAGTGCCTGTTCCGGCTCTACAAGCAGGGCCGCATCGACATGGAAGAGGCGCTCAAGGCCGCCGATTCCCGCGACGGTCTGGCACTGAAGTTCCGACTGTCGGAAGGCGCATCCGGCGAGCACGACCCCTACGCTGACGTGTTTGCCCAGCACTGACGCAAAGCAGCTTCAGCACACACCCAACGCATTGGCCGGCCAGGGATGGCCGGCAGACCCCGTCGCGCCAGCGATCGCGTGCGCGCCGCTGGGCGACTCAGCCTGCGTTGGCGGGGGCGTCGGGTTGGCGTTCCGGGCTGGCCGCCTGGAACGCCGGCAATGCCAGGCAGGCCGCCTCAATCCGGCGGATGGTGGGATACGGCGTCATGTCCACCCCGTAACGCCGAGCGTTGTACACCTGCGGCACCAGGCAGCAGTCGGCCAGGGTCGGAAATTCCCCTTCGCAGAAATCACCCGTGGACGGGTGATCGGCCAGCATTGCCTCCAGTGCCTTGAAACCGGTTTCGATCCAGTGCCGGATCCAGTCTTCCCGCTCGGGGGCCGGCACGTTCCAGTCGTGTTCGAAATACTTGAGCACCCGCAGGTTATTGAGCGGATGGATATCGCAGGCGATCAGACTGGCCAGCGCCCGCACCCGCTGGCGCTCGCGGGCAGTGGCTGGCAGCAGCGGCGGCTCCGGCCAGACCTCGTCGAGATATTCGAGGATGGCGAGCGACTGGCTCATCCGACGCTGGCCATGCACCAGCAGAGGCACCAACCCTTGCGGATTGAGCTGGCGATAGGCCTCGGAATGCTGCTGACCGCCCCCTTCCAGCAGGTGCACGGGCACGTTCTCGAACGCCAGCCCTTTCAGATGCAGCCCGATCCGCACCCGATAGGCAGCACTGGAACGCCAGTAGGAATACAGCCGCAGCGGTTCGTTCATACGCACACCATAGCGCGACTGCCGGCGCGTCTCCAGAGCCGCCCGAACGGGCAGCGCTCACCCCTGCGCTGACGCCGCCGGCACTGCCTGCTGGATGCGCTGTTCGATGGCGCCGAACACGCTGCGGCCCTGACGGTCGAACATCTCGATCCGCAACACGTCGCCGAACTTCATGAACGGGGTCAGCGGGCGGCCGTGCTCGAGCGTTTCCACCGTGCGCTTTTCGGCAAAGCAGGACGCGCCTTTGGTGGTGTCGGCATTGGCCACCGTGCCCGAACCAACCAGCGTCCCGGCCGACAACGGGCGGGTCTTGGCCGCATGCGCCACCAGTTGGGCGAAATCGAACTGCATGTCCACCCCGGCCTCGGGTGCACCAAACCACTGCCCGTTGATGTGCGTGACCAGCGGCAGGTGCACCTTGTTGTCGCGCCAGGCATCGCCCAGCTCGTCCGGGGTGACGAACACCGGGCTGAGCGCGCTGCGCGGCTTGGACTGCAGAAAGCCAAATCCCTTGGCCAGCTCGGCGGGGATCAGATTGCGCAGGGAAACGTCGTTGACCAGGCCGATCAGCTGGATGTGTTCGGCCGCCTGCGCCGGGCTGACCCCCATCGGCACGTCATCGGTGATCACCACCACTTCCGCTTCCAGATCGATGCCGTAGTCTTCGCTGGCCACCAGCACCGGATCGCGCGGACCGTAGAAGCCGGCACTGACCGCCTGATACATCAGCGGATCGACATAGAAGCTCTCGGGCACCTCGGCACCGCGGGCGCGGCGCACGCGCTCCACATGCGGCAGGTAGGCGCTGCCATCGACGAACTCGAAGGCGCGCGGCAGTGGCGCGGCCAGCGCCTGCATGTCCAGCGCGAAGGCGCCGTCGGCCTGGCCTGCCTCGAGCGCCTCGGCCAGCGCGTTCAGACGCGGCGCTGCCTGCGACCAATCTTCCAGCGCACGCTGCAAGGTGGGCGCGATGTCTCCGGCGCGCACCGCACGCGACAGGTCACGCGATACCACGATCAGGGTGCCGTCACGTCCGCCTTCCTTGAGTGAACCCAGTTTCATGTCTGCCTCATACCGCTGCGTCGAGATTGGTTGCAATTGTAATCATTGCGGACGGCATCACACCGGATCGCCCAGGAACCCCGCCGCCCGGAAGGTCAGCACCAGGGTGTCGCGGTGGCCTTCCTGACCGGCAATGCAGGGTTGGATCGGCGTGGTTTCGTGGATCACCCGGGCATCGTCGAGCAGCAGCAGCGACCAGGGTTCCTCCAGGGTGAACCGCTGCCCTTCCGGCCCATCCGCAGAAAATACCCGCGTCTCGCCGCCTTTGATTGCCTGCCGTGCCACCAGCAGCACTGCCACGAAATCCACACCGTCGCGATGCGCCCCCTCCGGCGTGGGCCGACCGATCCCGCCCCGGGTGGTGATGCGGAACTGGTGGGCTTCCACGTGCCAGCGCGGTGGATCGCCGTGCAACCGGGCACAGACCCGGGCCAGCCCGCACAGCAGGGCCTGCCAGCCTGATGCTGCGGCAGTTGCCTGGCTCACTGGCGCAAACCAGCGCCGCATGCCGCCATGCAGGGCGTTGTATTCCAGCGGTTGCCAGTGCGGCCGCGGCGGCACCGGCTGCACCTGTTGCCCCGTCACCACGTAACAGGCATGCCGACGTTGACGGTACTGGCCACCATCCTTGAGATACGTATCCGGCGGCAGATCCGCCCAACTGGGCGAAAGCGCCTGCAATGCCTGCAACGACACGCCCGCAAGCATGGCCACATCAGACGCGGCAAGCACCGCATGGCCTCGACTGCGCATGGCCGCATCCAGCCCAGCCAGCGGCGTCAGAGGTGGCGGAAACTGGGCAAGGCCGGACATGGCGCCATTCGGGGGCTCGGGAAACCGGCCGTCATTGTCGCATCGCCCATGCTGCGGCGCCGCAGCGGGCGGTCGTACAATGCACGCCCGACGATGAGCCGTTGACCGTTCCCGTGAAAGCCCAGCTTCGTGCCCTGATCGATCAGGGCCTGTCCGCTCTGCGCACTGCCGGCACCCTGCCGGCCGAGCTCGCCCTGCCCGACTACGTGATCGAGCGCCCGAAAGAACGGGCGCATGGAGATTTTTCGACCAACGTGGCGATGTTGCTGGCCAAACCCGCCCGCAGCAATCCGCGCGCCCTGGCGCAGCAGCTGGTCGAGGCACTGCCGGCCTCCGACGCCATCGCCAAGGTGGAGATCGCCGGCCCCGGCTTCATCAACTTTCATCTCTCCGCAGCCGCCTGGCAGAACCAGGTGCGCCTGATCCACGCCGCGGGCGCCCGCTATGGGCATAACGACAGCGGCGGTGGCACCACAGTGGGCGTGGAATATGTCTCCGCCAACCCGACCGGGCCGTTGCACGTCGGCCATGGCCGCGCCGGTGCGATCGGCGACTGCATCGCCCGGGTGCTGGCCGCCAACGGCTGGACCGTCAAGCGGGAGTTCTACTACAACGACGCCGGCGTGCAGATCGAAAATCTGGCGCGCTCGGTGCAGGCCCGCGCCAAGGGCTACAAACCCGGCGACCCACAGTGGCCGGCCGAAGCCTATAACGGCGACTACATTCAGGACGTGGCCGACGCCTGTCTCCGCGGCGAGCGGGTGGAGGTGGACGGCCAGGTGGTCACCGGCACTGCCGATGTCGAGGATCTGGATGCCATCCGCCGGTTTGCGGTGGCCTGGCTGCGGCGCGAACAGAATGCCGATCTTCAGGCCTTCGGCGTGCAGTTCGACGTGTATTTCCTGGAGTCCTCGCTGTATGCCGACGGCAAGGTCGAGGCCACCGTGCGTCGGCTGATCGAAAACGGCTACACCTACGAGGAAGGTGGCGCCCTGTGGCTGCGCACCACCGCGTTCGGCGACGACAAAGACCGGGTGATGCGCAAATCCGACGGCACCTACACCTATTTCGTGCCGGACGTGGCCTATCACCTGAGCAAGTGGGAACGCGGCTATCAGCGCGCCATCACCGAGCTGGGCGCCGATCATCACGGGTCACTGGCACGCGTGCGCGCCGGCTTGCAGGCACTGCGCTGCGGCATCCCGCAGGGGTACCCGGACTACGTGCTGCACCAGATGGTCACGGTGATGCGCGGCGGCGAAGAAGTAAAGCTGTCCAAGCGCGCCGGCAGCTACCTGACCCTGCGCGATCTGATCGATGAGGTCGGCCGCGATGCCACCCGCTGGTTCCTGATCGCCCGCAAGCCGGATTCGCAGCTGGTGTTCGACATCGACCTGGCGCGCTCGCAGAGCAACGACAACCCGGTCTATTACGTGCAGTACGCGCACGCCCGCATCTGCAGCCTGCTGCGCCAGGCCAGCGAAAAGGGGCTGGCATTCGATGCCACCGCTGGGCTGGCGGCACTGGACCGCCTCGATGATGCGCCGGCGCAGGCGCTGATGCGGGAGCTGGCGCGCTTCCCCGACGTGGTCGAAGCCGCTGGCGCAACCCTGGAGCCGCATCTGATCGCGCAGTATCTGCGCGAGCTGGCGCAAGCGTTCCACGGCTGGTACCACGCCAGCCCGGTGCTGGTGGATGATGCCGCCCTGCGCAATGCCCGCCTGGCCCTGGCCACCGCCACCCGCCAGGTGCTGGCCAATGGTCTGGATCTGCTGGGCGTATCGGCCCCGGAGCGGATGTGATGGCTGCACGACGCGGAAAATCCCAGGCCCGACGCACTGGTTCAAGCGGCCTGCCCGGCTGGGCCTGGCTGCTGATCGGCGTGGTACTGACCCTGCTGGCCATCCTGCTGGTGCCGCGCTACCTCAAGTCGGGCAATGGCCATGACTTCTTCCGGCCCACGCCCAATCCGAACGCGCTGCCGCCTGCGGTCAACAGCGAGGGCGACGCCATCGCGCCGGATATCGCCCCGGCCAGTGCCCCGGCACCGGAAAAACCCAAGCCGCAATACGACTTCTACACCCTGCTGCCAGGGCAGGAAGTGGCGATGAGCGATGCTGAGCTGGCGCAACGTGCACGCGCCGAGGCCGCTGCCGAACGCCCCGCCTCCCCGCCTGCCACAACACCCCCGCAGCCGGGCACCGGCGACGCACTGCCTGCGCCCGTGACGACTGCCCCGGCCACACCGCCGACCACACCACCGGCCACACCACCGGCCACCACGCCCGCCCGCCCGGATGCGGCAACCGCTGCTGCCACGCCGGAGCCGACGCCGGCCCGTCCCACCCACTACGTGCTGCAGGCCGGCGCATTTGCTGCCTCCGGCGATGCCGAAGCGCTCAAGGCCAAGATCGCCCTGCTGGGCTTGAGTGCGCGGGTGGAGTCGGCGCAGATCGACGGCAAAACCGTGTTCCGCGTCCGCCTGGGCCCCTACGGCAATGCCTCGGAGCTGGCCGCCGCCAAGGCCAAACTGGCCGAAAACGGGTTGCCCGCGGCGGCCATCCGCAGCGAATGACGCGTCTTGCGAGGCTGTCCATGACCGCATCCACACCCCGCACCGCCCTGATCACCGGCGCTACCGCCGGCTTCGGCCGCGCCGCCGCACGCCGCTTCATCGCCGCCGGCTGGCAGGTGATCGCCACGGGCCGCCGCGCCGATCGTCTCGACGCCCTGCGTGCCGAGCTGGGCGACGCCCTGCATCCGGCCTGCTTCGACATCCGCGACGAGGCCGCCATGCGCGCCGCGCTGGATGCCCTGCCGGAACGCTTTGCTGGCATCGACCTGCTGGTCAACAACGCCGGCCTGGCGCTGGGCACCCGGCCCGCACAGGAAGCCGAACTGGTCGACTGGCACACCATGATCGACACCAACGTGCGCGCGTTGGTGACGCTCACCCATGCCCTGCTGCCCACCCTGATCGCCCGCAAGGGCGCGATCATCAACCTCAGCTCGGTGGCGGGCCGCTACCCCTACCCGGGCGGCAATGTCTATGGCGGCACCAAAGCCTTCGTCACCCAGTTCTCGCTGGGCCTGCGCAGCGACCTGCACGGCACCGGCGTGCGCGTGACCAGCATCGAACCGGGCATGGCCGAAACCGAGTTCACCCTGGTGCGTACCCACGGCGATCAGGCCGCCTCGGACAGGCTCTACGCAGGCGCCCATCCGATGACCGCCGAGGACATCGCCGAGGCGATTTTCTGGGTCGCCACCCTGCCACCGCACGTCAACGTCAATCGGCTGGAGCTGATGCCGACCTCGCAGTCGTTTGCCGGTTTCCAGGTCCACCGCACTCCAGAGGCTTGAGCGACGCCCGCCTGGCGCTGTCAGCCGACACCACGCCCGGCACGTCCGGACGCGGCGCAGCGGTGACCATGGCGGGACAGCGCGATGCTTTTGAGTGAGCGTCAGTCCAGCGGTTCGTCGCTTAAGTAGGTATAGGCGGTCAGGCCGTGTTCCAGCGCCTCGCCCAAGCGTTCGGCCTCCGGCCCCTGTAACCCAGCGGCCGCCACCAGCGCGCGATAGCGCCGACGCAGGTCGTCGAGGCGATACCCCACGTAATCCAGCATCACGTCGGCGGTGTCGCCGCGACGTTGCGGGCCGATGGCAAAGCCGTCGCCGTCGCAGCGCACCTCGATGGCATCGGTGTCGCCAAACAGATTGTGGATGTCACCCAGGATTTCCTGATACGCGCCGACCAGAAAGAAACCCAGCCGGTAGCTTTCGCCCTTGCGCAGTTCATGCAGCGGCAGCGCCGAGTCGAGATCCTCGTTCTCGACGTAGGTGCTGATCTTGCCGTCGGAGTCGCAGGTCAGATCGCAGATCACCCCGCGCCGACTCGGCGGCTCGTCCAGACGTTCGATCGGCACGATCGGGAACACCTGGTCGATCGCCCACACATCGGGCATCGACTCGAACACGCTGAAGTTGACGAAATACTTGTCCACCAGCCGCTCGTTGAGCTCATCGAGCAGATCGCGATGGCTCTTTTCGTCGTAGCTCAGCCGCGCTTTCACGGCATGGGCGATGGCGTAGAACAGATCATCGATACGGGCGCGCTGCACCAGATCCAGCTGCCCCAGTGCAAACAGGCTCAAGCCCTCGGCGTGAGCCTGGCTGGCTTCGTGGAAGACTTCCACCGCCGGCCGCTCCGCCATTTCGGTATGCAGCTCGCGCAGGCGCCGCACCGGCAGCGATTCGTCCTCGTGCGGCTCCGGCACCCGCCCCTCGGGAGCGCGCTCGACCTCGCTCACGTTGGCCACCAGCACCGCGTGGTGCGCGGTCATCGCCCGCCCGCACTCGGTAAGGATGCGCGGTGGCGTCAGCCCCTCGTCGCGGCAGGCCTCTGCCAGCGGCTGCACGATGCTGGACGCGTAGTGGTGAATGCCGTAGTTGACCGAGTTGTACGAACGCGAACGGGTGCCCTCGTAATCGACACCCAGCCCGCCACCGACATCGACATGGCGGATGTTGGCGCCCAGCCGCGACAGCTCGACGAAATAGCGGGTGGCCTCGCGCATGCCGGCGGCAATGTCGCGCACATTGCTGATCTGGCTGCCCATGTGGAAATGCAGAAGCTGCAGGCAATCGCCCATGCCGGCATCGCGCAGCTCCTTCCAGAGCGTCAGCAGCTGGCGCGGGTCGAGCCCGAACTTGGCCTTGTCGCCACCGCTGTTCTGCCACTTGCCCGCACCCAGCGACGCCAGCCGCATGCGCACGCCCAGCACCGGCCGTACACCCAGCGCCTGGGCTTCCTCCAGGGCAAGTCGCAGTTCAGACGGCTTCTCGATGACGATGAAGGTCTCAAGCCCCAGCTTGCGGCCGATCAGCGCCAACCGGATGTATTCGCGGTCTTTGTACCCATTGCAGATGATGGTGCCGCCCGGGCGCGACAGCGCCAGCACCGCCATCAGCTCCGGCTTGCTGCCGGCCTCCAGCCCAAACCCTTCGCCGTGGTGCGAGGCCAGCGTCCCGGCCACGCCGGCATGCTGGTTGACCTTGATCGGATACACCGCGGTATAGCCACCGGCATAGTCCCAGTCCTTCTGCGCCTGCGCGAAGGCCGCCTGCAGCTTGCCCAGCCGATGGGCCAGGATGTCCGGAAACCGCACCAGCACCGGCAGGTGGCCACCGCGCGCGCGCCAGGCGTCCACCACCTCGGGCAACGCGATCACCGGCCCCTCCGCACCGCGCGGCCGAACCACCATGCGCCCCTGCGCATCGACGTCGAAATAGCCGTCGGCCCAATGCGGGATCGAATAGGTCTTACGGGCAAGTTCAGGCGACCAGTGGGGCATGGCGCAAATCCGGGCAACGAGGAGAGAGCGCGCATTCTACCGGCGCTACAATGCGCGCCGTTGCCCGCCGCGCCAGCTGCCCCGCCCCGGGCGAGGCTGCGGCCACCGGCCATGCCACCCCGCCTTTCCCTCATCAACCGCGCGCCCGTATCGCCGGTGCGCCCCGCACAGGATTTCCGTCATGACGCCATCCACCTGGCTGCACGAACAGTTCGACAAGACCGGCTCATCGATCGGCTTTCGCATCACCCGCAAGCTGGACGAGGTGCAGTCGCCGTTCCAGAAGATCGAGATCTACGAGTCCACCGACTGGGGCAATCTCATGCTGATCGACGGCGCGATGATGCTGACCAGCCGCGACAACTTCTTCTACCACGAGATGATGGCGCACCCGGCGCTGTTCACCCACCCGAACCCGAAGCACGTGGTGATCATCGGCGGCGGCGACTGCGGCACCCTGCGCGAGGTGCTGCGCCACCCGGGCGTGGAAAAAGCCGTGCAGTGCGATATCGACGAGCAGGTCACGCGCATGGCGGAGAAATACTTTCCCGAACTGTGCGAATCCAACAGCGATCCACGCGCCGAACTGCTGTGGGATGACGGCATCGCCTACATGGCCAACTGTGCGCCGGGCAGCGTAGATATCGTGATCGTGGATTCCACCGATCCGGTCGGCCCGGCCGAGGGGCTGTTCAACAAGGCGTTCTTTGCCAGCTGCCACCGCGCACTGAAAGACGACGGCATTCTGGTGCAGCAGAGCGAATCGCCGCTGGCATTGCTGGAACTGATCAAGGAAATGCGCGCGGAAATGGGCAAGGCCGGGTTTGCCAGTTTCCAGACCCTGCCGTTCCCGCAGCCCTGCTACCCCACCGGCTGGTGGAGCTGCACGATGGCCAAAAAAGCCGCGCACGCCGATTTCGGCTTCCGTGAAGCCGATGCCCGCGCCAAACCGTTTGCCACCCGCTATTACAGCGCCGACGTCCACCGTGGCGCGCAGGCCCTGCCGCCGTTCGTGGCCGAGGCGCTGCAGGGCTGATCCACGCGGCTCCAACCCATTCGCGCATCCTGCGACGATACGGCCTGTAGGGGTGGCCTGCGACTCTTTGCGAGCGTCGGAACCATCACGGAGGCGTTTGTTCGCCGTACCGGCCACTCCCGTATGGCAGGCCCTTGATCCGGTCAAGGGCCTTTTGGCACGCACAAACCGCGAAATCCGGCACAATCGCGATGCCCGGGCTGTCTTACAGTGACAGCAATGCCCCAAGGAGTCCGGATGCGTCCAGCCGGCTGGCTGCCAACACTGACCCTGCTGCTGGCCCTGCTGCCCGCGGCAGCGCCGGCGTTTTCCCCGCTGCTGGAGCCCGAACCTGCCGCACCCACGCGCGCCGCCCGCTTCGACGCGGTATTGCAGAAGGTGATCGGCCCGGAGTCGATGGATGCCAGCACCAGCGACTACGCGGCCTGGCTGGAACAGCTGCGGGTTTTGCTGCCCCCCGGTGATCGCACCCGCGAGGTGCAGTTCCGCTCGGTGTACTGCACCAGCCCGCGCTGGAAAGACCCGCAACAGGGGCTGGCTTACAGCGATGAAGCCCTCAAAGCCGCCCAGGCTGTCGGCGACCTGGCCTCGCAGGGGCGCGCCCTGTTCTGCCGCACCAATTTCGTGCAGACGCTGCGTGGCACCCGCCAGGCCATCACAGACGCCGACCGCATGGTGGCGCTGCTGGAACATTCCTCCGAACAGCAGCTGCTGGGCGAGGCCCTGATGCTGCGCGGCAGCCTGCTGTCGGACGTGGGCGAGCAGGCACGCGCCCTGCTGGACTTCCAGCGCGCCCGGGCGGCATTCCGCGCTGCCGGCATCCATCGCGAGGTGAACGCGCTGCTGGTGCAGATCGCCACGGCCTACCGCCGCATGGGCGACTTCGCCCAGGCGGAAGTCTATTTCCAGCGTGACCTGGCCCGCGCGC
Source organism: Thermomonas hydrothermalis (assembly GCF_900129205.1). GTDB lineage: Bacteria > Pseudomonadota > Gammaproteobacteria > Xanthomonadales > Xanthomonadaceae > Thermomonas > Thermomonas hydrothermalis. The sequence goes on from NZ_FQUK01000012.1 coordinate 45,866, forward strand.
GGGCCGCGGGCGACTGGGAGCAACAGCTTCTGGATCTGACCCAGCTGGGCTATCTGTATGAGGAATCCGATCAGCTGCCGAAAGCCCGCCAGGCCTTCGAAGACGCGCTGGCCCTGGCGCTTCGGCACGAGGATCGCCTCAGCGTGGCGGGTGCCCGGCTGGGGCTGGCCTCGGCCCTGATCGCCCAGGGCGAATTCGATGCGGCACTGACGGCGCTGTCCCAGGCCCGGGCCGCATTTGCGGCAGAAGGGTTCGCCGGCAATGACGGCCTGTTGCTGCTGGTGACCGGCCAGGCATACGCAGGCAAGGGCGAGCACCGGGTGGCGCTGGCCCATTACCAGTTGGCGCTGCCGAAGATCGAGCAGGACGGCAACCTGCGCTATCTGGCCCTGCTCTACCAGGCCCGCGCCGCCAGCGAGGAGGCGCTGGGTCAGCTGGCCTTGGCCCTGGCCGATTACAAGCGCTACGCCGAGCTGCAGAGCAAGATGCGGCTGGAACAGAGCCGGCTGCTGGAATACGAATATGAGATCCGCCGGCGCGATTTCGAGAACCGGCGCCTGCAGGCGGAAGCACAGTCCCGCCAGCTACAGCTGAACCTGCTGCAGCGTGAACGGCGCTGGCAGAGCCTGGCCCTGCTGCTCGGCGCACTGCTGCTGGGCGTACTGGCCGTCCTCGCCTGGCGACAATGGCAACGCGCGCGCCAGCTGCGCACCCTGGCCATGACCGACCCGCTGACCGGCACCGCCAGCCGGCTGGCGATCGAGAAAATCCTCGATGCCGCACTGGCCGATGCCCACCGGCACGCCCGCCCGCTCAGCGTCCTGCTGCTGGACCTGGATCACTTCAAGGAGATCAACGACGGCCATGGCCATGCCGCCGGCGATACCGTCCTGCGCCTGGTGACCCAGGCCTGGCAGACCCAGCTGCGCGACGACGACCGCCTGGGCCGGCTGGGCGGGGAGGAGTTCGCCGTGGTCTGCCCCGGTGCCACCGAGGCGCAGGCCGAGGTGATCGCCAACCGCCTGCTTGACGCCACCCGCCACCTGGATCTGTCCGCCATCGATCCGGGGCTACGGATCACCACCAGCATCGGCATCAGCCAGGCGCAGCACGATGACAGCCGCGAACGCCTGCTGCGCCGCGCCGACGTGGCGCTCTACCAGGCCAAACAGGACGGCCGCGACCGCTCCATCCGCGCCTCGGCTGTCGCGCCCTGAGGAAGCACCCGCGCCCCCTGATTCCACCCGCGAGTCTGTCGGCTGCGCCACCCGGCACGCATTGGCATGCGTTAGAGCGCGTCGGCGTCGAGCTCGCCGGTGCGGATACGCACCACCTGTTGCAGATCCCAGACAAAGATCTTGCCGTCGCCAATCTTGCCGGTGCCAGCCGCTTTCATGATCGCCTCGGTGACCGCCTCCACCCGGTCGTCGGTGACCGCGATCTCCAGCTTGATCTTGGGGAGAAAATCGACCACGTACTCCGCCCCGCGGTACAACTCGGTATGCCCTTTCTGCCGGCCGAAACCCTTGACCTCGGTGGCGGTGATCCCGGTGACTCCCACCTCGGCCAGCGCCTCGCGCACGTCGTCCAGCTTGAAGGGCTTGATCACCGCCATCACCATCTTCATCGTTTGCATGCCTCCGGTTGCAGGGCGTCGAGCATAACCCGGCCGCTGCGGGCATACTGACCACGCCTGCCGGCATTTTCCGACAGATGCGCAGGCGGCGTGCCGAGTGCCTGCCGGATCGGCCGCGCGCATGCTGGTCACACCCCGGCAGGAGACATCCCATGAACCCCGCACCCATGATCGACCTGGCCCAACTCGACGACCTCGCCCGCCGCCTCAGCGCCCTGGTACCGCCCGGTCTGCGCGAAGGCCGCGAGGAGCTGCAGCAGAACATCAAGGCCGTCCTGCAGGCCGGGCTGGCGCGTCTGGATCTGGTCACCCGCGAAGAGTTCGACGTCCAGCGGGAGGTGCTGGCCCGAACCCGGCAGAAGCTGGAGCAGTTGGAACGCCAGCTGGCCGAGCTGATGGACGCCACCCGCACCGACGACGCCGCACGGCACTGACACAGGGCAACGGCCATGAACCTTGCGATCGTGCACAGCCGTGCACGGGTCGGCGTGCATGCGCCCGAAGTCCGGGTCGAAGTGCACCTGGCCGGTGGCTTGCCGGCGATGTCGATCGTCGGCCTGCCCGAGGCCGCAGTGCGCGAAGCCAAGGACCGGGTTCGTGCCGCCATCCAGTGCGCCCAGCTGGAGTTTCCGGCGCGCCGGATCACCGTCAACCTGGCCCCGGCCGACCTGCCCAAGGATGGCGGCCGCTACGACCTGGCCATCGCCCTGGGGATCCTGGCCGCCAGCGGGCAGCTTCCGGTCGAAGCGCTGGACGGCTGGGAGTTCGTCGCCGAACTGGCTCTGACCGGTGAGCTGCGCCCGGTCGATGGGGTGCTGCCGGTCGCGCTGGCGGTGGCGCAAACCGGCCGTCGCCTGCTGGTCGCCCCCGGCAACGGCGAAGAAGCGGCGCTGGCGCAGCAGGTGGACGTTCGCACCGCGCGCACACTGCTGGAAGTCTGCGCCGCCCTGCAGGCCGACCGGCCGCTGCCCCGGCCCACCCCGCGCCCCTGCAGCGAGGCGTCGATGCCGGATCTGGCCGATGTCCGCGGCCAGGCCCAGGCCCGGCGTGCGCTGGAGATTGCCGCTGCCGGCGGCCACCATCTGTTGCTGATCGGCCCACCGGGCAGCGGCAAGACCCTGCTGGCCTCGCGCCTGTGCGGCATCCTGCCGCCGCCCACCGATGCCGAAGCGCTGGAAGCCGCCAGCATTGCCTCGGCCAGCGGCCGCGGGCTGGACCTCGAGCGCTGGCGCCAGCGGCCGTTCCGCGCACCGCACCATACCGCCAGCGCGGTGGCGCTGGTCGGCGGCGGCGCCGACCCCCGCCCTGGAGAAATCTCACTGGCCCATCACGGCGTGCTGTTTCTGGACGAGCTGCCGGAGTGGAACCGGCAGGCACTGGAAGTACTGCGCGAACCGTTGGAATCCGGCTGTGTCCACATCGCGCGAGCGGCCCGCCATTGCCAGTTCCCGGCGCGATTCCAGTTGGTGGCCGCGATGAATCCCTGCCCCTGCGGCTGGGCAGGCGATCCGTCCGGGCGCTGCCTGTGTCATGACGAGGCCATCCGCCGCTATCGCGCCCGCATTTCCGGCCCGCTGCTGGAACGCATCGACCTGCATGTCGAAGTCCCCCGCCTGCCGCCCGCCCAGCTGCGCACCGATGCTCCGCCGGGCGAATCCAGTGCCAGCGTCCGTCAGCGCGTGGTGACGGCACGGCAACACCAGCTGGCCCGATCCGGCGTCCTCAATGCCCAGCTCGATCAAACCGGAATGCAGGCCTGTTGCCGACTGTCCGCCCGTGACAGCGCCCTGCTGGAACGCGCGGTGGATGCCTTGCAACTGTCGGCACGCTCGCTGCACCGGATCCTGCGCGTGGCCCGCACCATCGCCGATCTGGCCGGCAGCACGGCGATCGAAACCCCGCATTTGACCGAAGCGATCGGCTATCGCGCCCTGGAGCGCGGCCGTGCGCGGCCGGCGGCATGACCGCAAGCAGCCTTTGCTGCTGTCTCACTCCAGCCACTGCACCTGGCCGCCACCACGCCGCTTGGCACGGTACAGCGCCTGATCGACCCGGGCATAGCAGCGCTCCCAGCTCGTGGCATGCTCGGGATCGATCATGCAGACGCCGACACTGAGCGTCACCATCTGCGGCGGATGGCGATGCATGCGCTCCAACATGCGCGCGCTGTCAACGATATACCCGGCGATCCGGCCAACCTGCTCGCGGTCATGCCCTTGCAGCAGCAGACAGAACTCATCGCCGCCCAGGCGGCACGCCAGATCGTCGTTGCCAGCGACGGCACGCAGCAGGTTGGCCACGCTCTGCAGAACGCGATCACCCACCAGATGCCCATGCACGTCGTTGACGGCCTTGAAGCGGTCGCAATCGACCAGGATCAAGGCGTGACTGGCCAGCCGACCTTCGCGCTGGAGCCGCTCCAGATGCAGCAGCAGACCACGCCGGTTGGTGAGCCCGGTCAGCTCGTCGGTGCGCGCCAGGGCTTCGCTCTGATCCAGGCGGTGGCTGGCCGATTGCAGCGCATCCAGCGTTTCCTGCAACGCCTGATTGCGCCGGCGCAGGCGGCCAATCAGCTTGTGTTCGTTGAGCAGCATCCGCAAGGTGATGCGGCGCAGGAACTGCGCAAGCACATGCGGATCGCGGCGGGCCAGCGTCTCGAAAACATCGCGGCCAAGGGCCAGCAGCGCACTGTCTTCCAGTGCCAGCGCATCGGCATTGCGCGGGTGCTTGCCGATCAGAAACCCCAGCTCGCCGAAACAGGCGCCGGCGCCCAGACACCTGCGTAGCTGGTCGTCCCCGAAATCCAGCTCGATGCGGCCACGGCCGATGACATACATGACATCGCCCGACTCACCGCGGCGGAACAGGTACTGCCCGGCCTCGGCCTGGCAGGGCCGCGCCATTTCGGCAAACAGTGCGTACTCGCCATCCTCCAGCGCAAACATGCCAGCCCCGCCCTGCGTCCATGCCTCACCGTCGTGCGCCCCTGCGCCCACACGCCCCCCCGGTGCATCTGCCCATTCCGGGCAGATCAAGCATAGCACCGCCGGCGGGCGTGTCGCCCACCGGCGTGGCATGCCCTGGCTGCGGCGTCAGGCCGCGACGCGAGCGTCGGCGCGGCGGGCGTCCTGGAACTGCTCTTCCTCGGTGCTGCCCTTGAGCGCCACCGTGGAGCTTTGTCCGCCCTGGATGGTCTGGGTGATGGCGTCGAAGTAGCCGGTACCGACTTCGCGCTGATGCTTGACCGCGGTGAAGCCGCGTTCGGCGGCGGCAAACTCCTTTTCCTGCAGCTCGACGAAGGCGCTCATCTGCCGGCGTGCATAGCCGTGGGCCAGCTCGAACATGCCGTAGTTGAGGCTGTGGAAGCCGGCCAGGGTGATGAACTGGAACTTGTAGCCCATCGCCGCCAGTTCCTTCTGGAAGTTGGCGATGGTGGCGTCGTCCAGGTGCTTCTTCCAGTTGAAGGACGGCGAGCAGTTGTAGGCCAGCAGCTTGCCCGGGAACTTGGCGTGGATCGCCTCGGCAAACTTGCGCGCAAACGCCAGATCCGGCTTGCCGGTTTCACACCAGACCAGATCGGCATACGGCGCATAGGCCAGGCCGCGGCTGATCGCCTGATCCAGGCCCTTTTTGGTGCGGTAGAAGCCTTCGACGGTACGCTCGCCGGTCAAGAACGGCGTGTCGTTGTCGTCGATGTCGGAGGTGATGAGATCGGCCGCCTCGGCGTCGGTACGGGCGATGATCAGCGTCGGCACACCGCACACATCCGCCGCCAGACGCGCGGCCACCAGCTTCTCGACAGCCTCGCGGGTAGGCACCAGCACCTTGCCACCCATGTGACCGCACTTCTTCACGCTGGCCAGCTGGTCTTCGAAATGCACGGCGGCGGCACCGGCCTCGATCATCGCCTTCATCAGCTCGTAGGCATTGAGCACGCCACCAAAGCCAGCTTCGGCATCGGCCACGATCGGCTGCAGGAAGTCGATGCTGTCATCGCCCTCGGCATGATGCAGTTGATCGGCGCGCAGCAAGGTGTTGTTGATGCGCTTGACCACCTGCGGCACCGAGTTGGCCGGGTACAGCGACTGATCCGGGTACATCTCGCCCGCCAGGTTGGCATCGGCAGCCACCTGCCAGCCGGAGAGATAGATTGCCTTCAGCCCGGCCTTGACCTGCTGCATGGCCTGGTTGCCGGTAAGCGCGCCCAGCGCGTTGACGAACGGCTCGGTGTGCAGATAACGCCACAGCTTTTCAGCGCCCAGTCGCGCCAGCGAATGCTCGATGGGCACGGTGCCGCGCAGACGCACCACGTCGGCGGCGGTGTAGGGGCGGGTGATGCCGGCCCAGCGCGGATTGCTGGCCCAGTCCTGTTGCAGTTGTTCGGCGGTCGGCAGGCGGTATGACATGGCAGGCACCTCGTGATGGGCGGTGGTGGTGAGGGACATCGACAGATCAGTCCAGCCGTTCGTAGGCCGGCAGGGTGAGGAAGGGCGCCAGCGTCTCGGCATGGGTGAGCCGATCCAGCAGGCCGATGGCCTCGCTGACGCGCGCGATGCCAGGGAGCCCGGGCTCGGCACGCAGCCGGCCAGGCAGGGCGATCAGCGCGCGCTCCAGCAGGGCGAAATCGACCGGCGTGCCGTCATCCAGATGCAGCAGGCCGCCGCCGAGCTCGGGGAAATGCAGCCACTGCCAGAGCTGGGCGCGGGCGATTTCGGCCGTGGCAGCGTCTTCCATCAGGTGATGGATCGGCACGCAGCCGTTGCCGTCCAGCCAGGCGGCCAGGTAGCGAACACAGACTTCGACGTTGTTCTCGAAGCCAGCGCGGGTGATCGTGCCAAGGCAGGGCTGCAGCAGATCGGCGGCCTCCACGTGGACGTCCTCGCGCCGGTTGTCGAGCTGGTTCGGGCCAGGCATGCGGGCATCGAACACTTCGCGTGCCACTGCAATCAGCCCCGGGTGCGCCACCCAGGTGCCATCGTGGCCTGCGGTCACTTCGCGCAGCTTGTCGGCGCGCACCCGGGCCAGCGCGGCGGCATTGGCGGCCGCATCGTCACGAATGGGGATCTGTGCCGCCATGCCGCCCATGGCATGGGCGCCACGGCGATGGCAGGTCTGAATCAGCAGTTCGGAATAGGCGCGCAGGAACGGCTGGGTCATGGTCACCTGGCCGCGCTCCGGCAGCACCCGGTCAGGGTGCCGGCGCAGGGTTTTGATGTAGGAAAAGATGTAGTCCCAGCGGCCACAGTTGAGGCCGACGATGCGGTCTTTCAGGGCGTACAGGATCTCGTCCATCTCGAACGCCGCCGGCAACGTCTCGATCAGCACGGTGACCCTGATCTGCCCGTGCGGCAGCCCCAGCCGGGCCTCGATGTCATCCAGCACCTGCCCCCACAGCGCTGCCTCCTCCATCGACTCAAGCTTGGGCAGGTAGAGGTAGGGGCCACGGTCGCGCTCGGCCAGCGCCTTTGCATTGTGGAAGCAGAACAGGCCGGCATCGAACAGGGCCGCCGACATGCGTCGGCCATCGACCAGGACGTGCTTTTCGTCCAGATGCCAACCCCGTGGCCGCACGATCAGCACCGCCTGTTCGGCCTGCGGACGCAGTTCATAACGCTTGCCGTTGGCTTCATGGACCAGATCGCCGCTGATCGCCGCGCGCAGCGCCTGCTGGCCGGTGATCAGGTTGGCCCAGGTGGGGCTGGTGCTGTCCTCGAAATCGGCCATGTAGCAGTTGGCGCCCGAGTTCAGCGCGTTGATCACCATCTTGGGATCGACCGGGCCGGTGATCTCCACTCGGCGGTCGCGCAGCGCCGCGGGTGCCGGCGTCACCGTCCAGTCGCCGGCGCGCAGATGCGCGGTATCCGCCCGGAACTGCGGCAGCGCACCGGCATCGAACGCCTGCTGGCGTGCCTGCCGGGCCGCCAGCCGGGCCTGACGGGCCGGCTCGAAGGCCCGGTGCAAGCCGGCCAGGAAGGCCAGCGCAGCCGGAGTGAGCAGGGCCTGTTGCCCCTGCACCCGGCCGGTCACGTCGATTCCTGCATCAAACTCTGCCTGTGGGATCTGGTTCAGCACTGCCGACATCGTGATGCGCTCCTTGGGTGACACGTGGGGCGCTACCATCCGCTGCCGTGTGGTATTTGACAAACGAGTTTTGTCAATGATTAGTATTAGTTTTGAAAATACTTGAATCCAATGACTCGCCAGAACGCCACTCCCCGGTTTTCCTACAAGGGTTCCCGGCTCAAGCCGCTGCGTGCGTTCTGCCAGGTCGCCCGGCTGGGGTCGATCAGTCGCGCCGCCGAGGCGCTGTACCTGAGCCAGCCGGCGGTCACGCTGCAGATTCAGGCGCTGGAACGGGAACTGGGCGTGCCCTTGCTGGAGCGCAGTGGTCGTCGCCTAACCCCAACCCGGGAAGGCGAGCTGCTGTACGAGATGGCGCGGCCGCTGGTCGAGGCGCTAGACAGCCTGCACACCCGCTTTCGTGAGCAACTCCGTGGGCTGGATGCCGGCGAGCTGAACGTGGCCGCCGGCAGCTCCACCATCCTCTACCTGCTGCCGGAAATCGTGGAAAAGTTCCGCCGCCAACACCCCGAAGTCCGGCTGACCCTGCACAACGTCACCGGTGCCAGTGGCCTGGATCTGCTGCGCAACGACGCGGTGGATCTGGCGGTGGGGTCGATGCTGGAGGTGCCGGCCGACCTGGTGTACAGCCCGGCCTACCGGTTCGAGCCGATGCTGATCACCCCACCCGACCATCCCCTGGCCCACAAACCCGATCTGGCGCTGGAGGATCTGTCGCCCTATGGCCTGATCCTGCCGCCGAAACGGCTGACCACCTACCGGCTGATCGATCTGGTGTTCCAGCAGAACCGGGTGCCCTACACGGTGACGCTGGAAGTCGGCGGCTGGGAGATCATCAAGCAGTACGTGGCGATGGGGTTGGGCATCAGCATCGTGACCGCCATCTGCCTGACCGACGCCGACCGGCAGCGGCTGGCCGCACGCTCGCTGGCGCGCTGGTTTCCTTCGCGCAGCTATGGCGTGGTGGTTCGCCGCGGCAAGGTGCTGTCACCGCAGGCTCGTGCCTTCATCGGCCTGATCCAGCCGCAGGCACTGGCCCCGCGCGGCTATGACGAAAGCGGCCATTCCGAACGCTGACCGCCTGGGCACTTTTTCGCCTGCCCGCAAAGGCACTAGCGAACCGGCATCGGCAGTGGGTCGTCGCGGTAGATGGCGACGTGCGGCACCCCATCGGGGCCGATCCAGCCGCGATACATGCCTGGCGTATTGAACGGAAACGCGAACACGCCATCGGCACCCAATGCGATCGCACCACCGTCGCCCCCCATGCGCGGAATGACCTGATTGATGACCGCCTCGGCCGCTTTCGGCAGCGGCTCGCCGGCCAGCCGCACCCGGGCGCAGATTTCGTGCGCGGCAGCGACACGAATGTAGTACTCGCCCCAGCCCGTGCCCGAGACCGCACAGCCGGTATCGGCCCAGGTGCCGGCGCCGATGATCGGCGAATCACCGACACGTCCGTAGCGCTTGTTGGTCATGCCCCCGGTGGAGGTGCCCGCTGCCAGATGCCCCTGCACATCCAGGGCGAGCGCCCCGACGGTGCCAAAGTAGGCCTTACCCGGCAGCACCAGCGGCTGGTTCGAGGCCTGCGCGCGCGCCTCCGCCTGCAACGCTTTTTGCAGCTGCTGCCAGCGTTTTTCCGTGCGGAAATAGGCGGGATCGACCAGCGGGATGCCCTGCGCTTCGGCAAACTGCTCGGCGCCTGCGCCGATCATCATCACGTGCGGCGATTTCTCCATGATCGCCCGCGCCAGCAAAATCGGGTTCTTGACCCGATGCAGCCCGGCCGCAGCCCCGGCGTTGCCGGTGGCACCATCCATGATCGAAGTGTCCAGCTCATTGCGGCCGTCATGCGTGAACACCGCACCGCGCCCGGCATTGAACTGCGGCGCATCCTCCAGCAGCGTGATCGCCGCCGTCACCGCATCCAGCGCCGTGCCGCCGCCCTGCAACCGGGCATAGCCTGCGCGCAGCGCCGCTTCCAGCGCCGCCCGCGCCTGGGCTTCCTCCTCTGGCGTGAGATCGCCGGGTGCAACACCAGCACCGCCGTGGATGACCAGGGTGGACTGATCCAATGCGACCAGCACGCCTTCACGCACCGCGTAGCGACGGAGGAAGGCTGGCCGCTCCACCTCGCCCGACGGCAGATGCACGACCGAATTGGTGTCCGCCCCGACCACCCGCAATTGCTCGATCTGGAGTGGTGCGCCGTCCTTCACTTTACGATCGAAGCCACCATGCACAACGATTGCACCAGCCCCTGGGGCGGTAGCGAACACACGCGCACGCCCATCGGCCTCGACCGCCAGTGCGGCATTCTCATCTACGCCCAGCCCTAACAAGGGACGCCCCGCCAGCTGTTCGCTCTTGGTCAAAAACGCAACCAGCCGCCCCAGCCGAGCCCGCTCACTGAAATGGGTGTCGGTCACGACCCCCTCCAGCAGCGCAAGGTTGAGAAAACCGGTCTCAATCGTGTTGCTCTCACCCAGTGGATCGGAGAGCGCACGGGGACTGGTCAGACTACCGCCATCCATCGCCCCATAGAGGTATTCCCCCAAGATGGCCAACCCGGCACTGGTTCCGCCCAGCGGCTTTCCAGCACGCACATGCGCGTCCAGTGCTTTGGCCAATGGAGTCCCGCGCCAGAACCGTACGTAGCGCGACTGATCGCCACCTGCAATGAAAATGCCATCGGCACGCCTGATCACGGCCAGAATGGCCGGATCGCTGGCCGCCTCCCGGTCCTTGAACACGAAGGTCTCGGCGGAGGCAATGCCCCCTACTTTTCTATAGAACTCCTCACCGATCTCGCCACCCTGGGACGCTCGCAGGATCACGATATGGCCATGCCCGGCTTTGTCCATGAACCAGTGCAGGGCCTCGAAGTTGCGATCACCCCCGCCCATCAAAAGCAATCCGGGCTGCACCCGCCCAGGGGTCTTGGCAGTCGGCTTGCCCAGCACGTAGTGATCCACGTTTGCCGCCTGTGCTGCGATGCACATAAAGCCCATCAGCGCAGCCAGAAGCCAGCGCATCGTGTCGATTCCCCTCATCTTCGCTTTCTCCGATTGCGAGTTTTCCGTGCTCACAAGACGAACAAACCTGAGGTTTCCCCCTCCTGTCCGGCCGTTTGGGGATCTCTGTCGCGTCAGAGACTGCGCTCAACAGGGATCGCCAGCTCGCGAAAGCGTCGCATGGGCGACTGCGTCTACGCACGTTAAACCCGTACCCAGACAGGTTCCAGATGAACGCATCTGGTGCTTGCTTTATGGTAGGCACATGCAGGCTGAGATCGATCAGTGGTTTATCCGCGAAATCCTGCCCCACGAGGGGGCCTTGATGCGCTTCCTGCTGCGGCATTGGCCGCACCACGATGACCTGTCCGACCTGCGCCAAGAGCTTTACACCCGCATCTACGAAGCCGCGTCACGGGCATTACCGCACGATGCCCGAGCATTCCTGTTCGCCAGCGCCCGCCATCTCCTGACCGACCGGCTACGTCGCGCCCGGGTTGTCTCGATCGAGCCGATGGGTGATCTGTATCCCTCGCTCGTCCCGGTAGATGAGGTTTCGCCCGAGCGCTGGTGCAGCAACCGGCAATCATTGTGGCAACTGGCACATGCACTGGATGCATTGCCGGAACGCTGCCGGGAGGTGGTCTGGCTGCGACGGGTAGAAGACCTATCCCAGAAAGAGGTGGCCGCTCGGCTCGGAATCAGCGAAAAGACCGTGGAAAAGCATATCGCCAAGGCCATGCGGCTGCTTGCTGACGCATTACTCGTCAGCACTGAGGACGCCGACATCGCGCGCATCGCGTCCCGCCGGAGACGACCCGGGAGTGGTTATGACCAAGCCTGAGCGCACGCCCGAGGCCGTGGCGGCCGACTGGCTGGCACGCCGTGACGGCGCTGGCTTGAGCGCCAGCGAGGAGGCCGCTCTGCAGGAATGGCTGGCGGCATCGCCGGCACACCGGGTGGCATTCCTGCGTCTGCAAACGGTTTGGGAGGAAACCGTACGTCTGCGCGCCCTGGCTCCCCGACATCCTCCAAGGCCGTTGCATGCGCCCTGGTCGCCACGTCCTGCACACACCTATCGCTCCGCCCCGGGTCATCGCCATACCCCACTGCGCCGCCTGGCCGCAGCCTCCGTGTTTCTCGTAGCCCTGCTATTCCCCTTAGCGCGCCCACCCACGCTCAGCACGCCTCCTGCGGCCTATCAGAGCGATATTGGCCACCTGCGCTCCTTGCGGCTGGCCGATGGCTCACGGGTGACCCTGTCATCTGACAGCCGCATCGTGGTGCACATGACCACATACCGGCGCGATGTGCATCTGCTGCGCGGCGAGGCGATCTTCACGGTCGCCAAGGCACCGGAACGGCCCTTCACAGTTCATGCGCATGGATACCGTGCCGTGGCAGTCGGCACCCGCTTCGCCGTCAGACGCGACGCGTCAGCGCTGCGAGTGGTGGTGACCGAAGGCACGGTGCGACTGGAAGCCACCGGCGGGAACGACCGGGCATTGGCACTGCTGCCGGCAAACAGCTTGGTGCTTGCAGGGAAAGAAGGCGTACTGATGCGGACACTGCCACCAGGGACGGCCGAGGACCTCTTGGAATGGCAGAGCGGCTGGCTGGTTTTCCATTCCACTCCGCTAGCCGAGGCGGCAAGCGAGTTCAATCGCTACAACACGCGCAAGCTGGTGGTAGGCGATGCCGCCACCGGACAGTTATCGATCGGCGGCAGTTTTCGTTGGGATAACCTGGACGGATTCGTACGACTGCTGCAAGCCGGCTTCCCTGTCCGTGCCAAGACGATGGCCGACGGACGCATCTTGTTACTGCAGGCGCGTTGATCCGGAAGGGCGGGATTTACCTGGCTCGTTCGTCTTTTGCTCCTGGGTTCTTCACCACACTGCCAAGCCCCTCGCTTAGGGAACATCTTTGGGGAACACGATATGCGCGCGCACACACCACTACGGATCCTAGTTCTTTCACTCGCCTGCGCGGCCGCACTGGCGGCCCAAGCACAAACCACACCTCGCCTTGACATTCCGGCAGGGGATCTCGCTACCGCTCTGGATGCGTATGCACGCCAGACCGGCACACAACTGGTCTATCGCGCCGATCAGCTCCGGGGTGCGCGCAGCCCGGGTCTACATGGCCAGGCTGGCAGCCCCACACAGGCCCTTGATACGCTGCTGAAAGGCAGTGGCTTTACTTATCGCCGCGATGGGTCCGGCGCCTTGCTGATCGTCCCGATCGTAGGCTCCACTCCAGTTCGATCAACTTCAGACACCCCCGCTGCCGACCGAGGCAAGCCCACCGTGACGGATCTGGATGCCGTCCAGGTCACCGGATCGCGGATTCCGCGCGCACAGGTGGAAGGCCCGGCGCCGATCACCATCGTCACTGCAGAACAAATCCAGGCAGCAGGACTAACCACAGTCCCGGATGTGCTGCGTTCCCTCAGCCAGAACAGCGGCAGCGTACAGGGTCAACAGAACACCACCAGCGCCCAGTCCACCCCCGGCGCCCAGGCAGTGGATCTGCGTGGGCTCGGCCCCAACCACACCCTGGTGCTGATCAATGGCCGCCGGGTGGCAGATTTCCCACTGCCCCTGAACAGCCGGAGCAATTTCACCGATATCGGCAACATTCCACTCGGCATGATTGACCGCATCGAAGTGCTCACCGGTAGCGCCTCGGCGGTCTACGGCTCTGACGCCATGGCTGGGGTGATCAACTTCATCCTGAAAAAATCCGCTGACGGCACCACCTTCAACTACCGCTACGGTGATACCAGCGAAGGCGGCGGAGAGTCGCACGATCTCACCGTCACTACCGGTTTTGAACGTGGCAACTTCAGTGCCGTGCTGGGGCTGGAACGAATCGACCAACACCCGCTGTGGGGCTACCAGCGCAAGATTCAGGATTCCACTCTCGATGCACCCACGCCGCGCCGCCAGTTGCCCCGCCTGATCGCACAGATCTACGACTGGGATGATGATGTGAACCTGGCACCGCCGGATGGGTGTCAAGCCATGGCTGGCCTCAACGAGGGCACCACGAAGCTGGCCTATGACCGCTACGGTGAGCCGTATTGCGGAAGTGAACGCGCCATCGCCTACCGCACCATCCGCAACCAGCGCATCGGCACCAGTCTCTACGGGACCTTCCAGTACCGATTTTCCGATGCCCTCTCCTGGTTTGCTGATCTGCAGGCAGCCCGGCAAACCGTGCGCCTGCTGACCGGTACCAATGGCAATGATGTCGTGAGCGATCACATGGGCTGGGAGTTCCATGACCCGGCGTCGACCGACAACTACCGCAACAAGGTGTTCTTCAACCAGGCCACTGGCCATTACGAGATCTGGTCACGCCAGTTCACCCCAGAAGAAATGGGCGGACTGCGTAACCGCATGAACACTACGATCGAAAAAACCTTGGCGATCACGACCGGCCTGCAGGGAATGTTCGGTCAAGCCTGGAACTGGGAAGGCGCTTACAACCATTCCCAATATCTGGCAGACGTCGCGATGCCGCGCATCAAGGCAGCCGCTGCCAACACCTTGTTCCTAGGCCCACGGCTGGGATACGACGCTGACGGGTATGCCATCTACGACGCCGATCCGGCGCGATTGTTCAAGCCACTCACCGAGGCCGAGTTCGCCTCGATCGCGGCGATGTCGGTGTTTCGGCCGCGCGCTGATAACGACACCTTGAGCTTTAGTCTCGACACCCCCGCACTGTTCAGCTTGCCATCCGGTGACGCTGGCTTCGCAGCCGCATTGGAATATGGCCGCCAGTCCTATGCCTTACATCCAGATCCACTGGCGTTGACCGACGATGCCTATGTGGGCCCACGCTATGGCGACGGCAGCGGCAGCCGACATCACTGGGGCATCGCCTCCGAGCTACGCATGCCGGTACTCCCTGATCTGCAGGCCAGCCTGGCGGGCCGCTACGATCAATACCGCTATGGCGGCCGGACGCCCGGCAAGTTCACTTACAGCCTAGGCCTGGAATGGCGGCCCCTGCAGACGCTGCTGGTACGCGGCTCCTACGGTACCGGCTTCCGCGCACCAGACATGCACTATCTTTTCGCAGGCGACGACTACTATCGCACCCGCTACGCCACCGACTACTACCAGTGCCGACTGGCCAATCCAGGTGCCAGTAATGGCTGGTGCTACGACGACGGCAGTTACGACATTGCCACGTTTGATGTTTACACCGGGAACGTGGGGTTGGATGTGGAAACCAGCCGGTCAGCCACGTTCGGACTGGTGTGGTCACCTAGCAGCTTGTTGAAATTCTCCCGCGCCAGAGCTTGCTTTCAAGCCCTCTGTTTGCGATATCGACCTCAGCCATAGTGGAGGGCGTGGGATGCGCGGTGCAGACGTCACTCAGGAATCGTTGTTCACGGTCGCCAAGCTCGCCGACTTCGTCCCGGCGAACCATCCGCTCCGATCCATTCGGGAGCTGGCCGATGAGGCGCTCAGACGCATGAGCGGCCTGTTTTCGGCGCTGTACGCCGATACCGGCCGCGCCTCCATCGCGCCGGAGAAACTGATGCGGGCGCAGCTGCTGCAGCTGTTCTACTCGATCCGGAGCGAGCGGAT
>NZ_FQUK01000064.1 GCF_900129205.1 Thermomonas hydrothermalis
GCCGAGCGCCCCCACCACGCCCTCGGCCAGCGACCCCCGCTACACTTCCTGCTCCAGCACCAACCCGAGTGCCAAAGGTGGTGGACTCATACATCACGTTGACTTGCCCCGGAGGGATGACTAAGGTCTTGCCGGCCAGCCACAAGATGTTGTGGTTAGGCCCGCAAGGAATCCCAAGGGTTGGGGCGAAGGGGCGCCTGGCCGGGGTTCACGGCAGGGGGGAGGTGTCGCGCTCGGTCAGGGCTTTTGGGGCAGGTTTGCAAGCGGGTCGGCGCCAGTCGCCACCGCGGCAAACGGCCTGACCGACCCGGCAGGGCCGGCCCACCCCAGGCCAGAGCCCCCTCCGATGCCAATCGGAGCGGCGCAGTGCAGTAACAACGGCCCGCCAGCGGCGGGCGAACCGACAGGAGCGTCAGGACAGTGAGTACGGCGAGGCTGGAAGCAGTGGCAAACGAAACCCATCAGGACATCCCGATGCAGCCGGCATCGCTGGACATCTGGGACAAGAAGTACCGCCTGAAGACCAAGCAGGGGGTTGCGCTGGATGCCGACATCGACGCCACCTACCGGCGCGTCGCCAAGGCCCTGGCTGAAGTGGAAGCCACCCCCGAGCTGCGTCACTACTGGCAGGAGCGCTTCACCTGGGCGCTGCGGCGCGGCGCGATCCCGGCCGGGCGCATCACGTCCAATGCCGGTGCGCAGGAGCACAAGCCCGCCACCTCGACCATCAACTGCACCGTGTCCGGCACCATCGAGGACTCGATGGACGGCATCCTGGAGAAAGTGCACGAAGCCGGCCTGACCCTGAAAGCTGGCTGCGGCATCGGCTACGAGTTCTCCACGCTGCGTCCGAAAGGCGCGTTCGTGGCTGGCGCCGGCGCGTACACCTCCGGGCCGATGTCGTTCATGGACATCTACGACAAGATGTGCTTCACCGTCTCCTCCGCCGGCGGGCGCCGCGGTGCGCAAATGGGCACCTTCGACGTGTCGCACCCGGACGTGAAGGATTTCATCCGCGCCAAGCGCGAGGACGGGCGGCTGCGCCAGTTCAACTTAAGCCTGCTGATCACCGACGACTTCATGCGTGCGGTTGAACAGGACGCCGACTGGCCGCTGGTGTTCCCGGTCAACATCAAGGAACGCGACGACATCGACCTCAACGACCCGACCCAGGTGGTCTGGCGCGACTGGCCGACCCAACGCAACTACATCGTCAGCGAGGATGGCCGGGTGGCCTGCAAGATCTACGGCCACATCCGGGCCCGCCACCTGTGGGACATGATCATGGTCTCGACGTATGACTACGCCGAGCCGGGCTTCATCCTAATCGACCGCGTCAACGAGATGAACAACAACTGGTGGTGCGAGAACATCCGCGCCACCAACCCCTGCGGCGAGCAACCGCTGCCGCCGTATGGCGCTTGTCTGTTGGGCTCGGTCAACCTGACCAAGTTCGTCAAGAATCCCTTCACGGAACAGGCCGAGTTCGACTGGGAGGAATACCGCGAAGTGGTGCGCGTGTTCACCCGCATGCTCGACAACGTGGTCGAGATCAACGGCCTGCCGCTCAAGCAACAGCGTGACGAGATTCTGCGCAAGCGTCGCCACGGCATGGGCTTTTTGGGCCTGGGCAGCGCCATGACCATGCTGCGAATGAAATACGGCAGCCCGGAATCCTGCGCGTTCACCGAACGAGTGGCCCGCGAGATGGCGATCGCCGGCTGGGAAACGGGGCTGGAACTGGCCAAAGAAAAGGGCCCGGCGCCGATCATGGAGGAAGTCTTCACGGTCACCGCCGAGATGCTGCGCAAGCGTCCGGAGATGGTGCGCGACGGCTGGAAGGTGGGCCAGCAGATCCAGGGCAAGGTGCTGCATGCGCGCTACAGCCGGTACATGCAGCGCATTGCCGAGGTCGCCCCGGAGTTGGTCGATGCCCTGGCCGAAGTCGGCGCCCGTTTCACCCACCACACCTCGATCGCGCCGACCGGCACCATCTCGCTGTCGCTGGCCAACAACGCCAGCAACGGCATCGAGCCCAGCTTTGCCCACCACTACAGCCGCAACGTGATCCGCGAGGGCAAAAAGACCAAGGAAAAGGTGGACGTGTACAGCTACGAGCTGCTGGCCTACCGGCACCTGGTCAACCCGAAGGCGATGCCGTTCTCTGATGATCCGGACGCCAAGCTGCCGGACTATTTCATCGCTGCCGACGACATCACCCCGAAGGAACACGTGGACGTGCAGGCCGCGGCGCAGAAGTGGGTGGATTCCTCGATCTCCAAGACCGCCAACGTCCCGACCGACTACCCGTACGAGGACTTCAAAGACATCTACCGCTACGCCTACCAGCAGGGCCTGAAGGGCTGCACCACGTTCCGCTTCAATCCGGCGGCCTTCCAGGGCGTGCTGGTCAAGGAAAAGGACCTGGAAAACACCATTTACCGGTTCGAACTGGAAGACGGCACCGTGATCGAGGCAAAGGGCAACGAGCAGATCGAATACGACGGCGAACTGCACACCGCCGCCAACCTGTTCGACGCACTCAAGGAAGGGTATTACGGCAAGTTCTGACCAGGCCGCGCACGGTCTGTGTGCCGGGGCTGCCCGCCTTGCTGCACACAGGCCGTTTTCGGGTATAGGATCACTTCGCACCCACCAGCAACGCCCGTGAAGGAGGGCCCATGAGCAACGGCGAGGGAGTGACGGCAACCCTGTCGGAAGCCGTCGAAACTGCGAAAGAGAAAGTCGCGGAAGTGAGTGACGCGGTGGCCAGCAGCGCCAGTGCCACGGTCGAGAAAGTCCGCAAAGCGGCCAAGTCCGCCGAAAAGAAAGTCAAGACGGAAGTGGCCAAGGCGAAGAAGGCGGTCAAGAAGACCGTCGCCGTCGCCAAGAAGAAGCTTGCCACCGCCAGCAAGGAAGCCCGCAAGGAAGTGGAGGCGCTGAAGAAGAAGGTTGCCGGCAAGCGCACCGCCACCGCCAAGAAAACCGCGCGCAAGGCGGCAAAGACCACGGTGACCAAAAAGACCGCCGCGAAGAAAGCCGCCGCCAAAAAAGCGGCCGTGAAGAAGGCAGCGCCCCGCAAGGCTGCCTCCCGACCGGCCGCCCGCAGCGCGGCCAAAAAGGCCACGAAAGCGACCAAGTCCACCGTCGCCAAAAAGGCCGCCAGCAAAAAGACCGCCACGAAAGCGGTGAAGAAAGTGGCGAAAAAGGTCAGCCGCTGATCGCCAATCGGGAGCGCCCGCCTGGGCGCTGCCCGATCCATCAGAGGCTGCATCGGCCAGGGATGGCCGACTTGCGAACGTCGAGCCCCCTCTGCGGGGCTCGACATGGGTGGATGCGCCCAGGATGGACGTATCAGCCCGTCCCGCCCAGGCGGGGCTAGTCACCCAAACCCGCACGTCCCAGGAACACCTCCGACCATGACCATCCGGATCGACAAGAAAATCAAGGGATATTCCGTCGTCACCGCCGACGACAAGGCCAAGGAAAGCGCCCAGCCCCCTGCCGCCGACGCCGCGGCCGGTGCGCCTGTCAGCAACGTGATCCAGATGCACGAGCGCATCGAGCGCCCGGAGGTGCTGGTCGGCAGCACCTACAAGATCAAATCGCCGCTGGTGGAACACGCCATGTACGTGACCATCAACGACATCGTGCTCAACGCCGGCACCGAGCACGAACAGCGCCGCCCGTTCGAGATCTTCATCAACTCCAAGTCGATGGAGCACTTCCAATGGATCGTGGCGCTCACCCGGATCATGTCGGCGGTGTTCCGCAAGGGCGGCGACGTCACCTTCCTGGTCGAGGAAATGAAAGCCGTGTTCGACCCACGCGGCGGCTACTTCAAGGCCGGCGGCGTCTATATGCCGTCGCTGGTGGCCGAGCTGGGCTGCATCGTCGAGGATCACCTGAAGTCGATCGGCCTGCTGCATGACCCGGAACTGAGCCCGGAACAGCGCGCCCTGATTGCAGAAAAGCGCCGCCTGTTCGAACAGCATTCAAAAAAAAACGCTGACGCCGGCGTGACCGACGCCAGCAGCACGGCCTCACATCCCGACGACATCGCGGTGACCGGCGAAGGGGCGTCGTTCCCGCCGTCGGCCAGCATGTGCCACAAGTGTTCGACCAAGGCGCTGGTGCTGCTGGATGGCTGTGCCACCTGCCTCAACTGCGGCTACAGCAAGTGCGGGTGAGGCCGTCTGGCCTCACTTGCGCAGCGCACCGATTCGCCTGCACCTATAGCGCCTGCCGAGCCATGCTCGTCATCGAGACCTGGCGTAAAAAGGCACCAGGCGGATTGACGTCCTGCCCTGTGCAAAGCATCTGGCATCCACTATCATCCACCCCGACGCAAAATCGCCCCGCAACTGAAAGCGGGAGGACGTCGCTTCAGGGGGCAGGTGGTGGTTGTAAATCCAGAAACAGCAAATAAGCGCCGCCTCCACGCCGATGCTTTACTGACCTTCGTTTGGGCGGCACTGGCAATTGGCTGGCTTTATCTGGCCTGGATACCGGTACGCACCGAAAGCCAGGCATGGCTAGCGTATGGAGCGCTGACCGCCATGCTGCTGCTCAAGCGACCGGGGCAACGCTACGCATGGCTGCGGCTGCTGTTTCTCGCCCTGGCGGCGCTGCTGACCGCGCGGTATTTTGTCTGGCGGGTGACCGAGACACTGACGTACGAAGGCCTAGCCTCGTTTATCGCAGCACTGGCGCTCTTCGCGGCCGAATTGTACGGCGGCGTGATCTACGGTTTGGGGTTATTCGTCAATCTGCTTCCGCTTGACCGCGCCAGCCCGCCGCTGCCCGCGGATAAAACGCTGTGGCCGAGCGTGGACGTTTTTGTCCCCTCATACAATGAAGACCCGGAGATCCTGGAGACCACGCTGATCGCCGCGGCCAATATGCGCTACGCGCCGGGCAAGCTCAAGGTCTATTTGCTCGACGACGGTGGCACCGAGCAGAAGCGCAACGATCCCGACTCGATCAAGGCCGCCGCAGCACAGCAACGCCACGAAACGCTGCAGGCGCTGTGCAACCGTATCGGCGTGCATTATCTTACCCGCGCCCACAATGTCAACGCCAAGGCTGGCAATATCAACGCTGCATTGCCGCATACCCGCGGCGATCTGATTGTGATTTTCGATGCCGACCACGTGCCTACGGTCGATTTTCTCGAACGCACTGTCGGGGCTTTTATCGCCGACCCCAAGCTGTTTCTGGTGCAGACTCCGCACTTTTTCATCAACCCCGACCCGGTCGAGCACAATCTGCGCATCTTCGGCCAGATCCCCAGTGAAAATGAAATGTTCTATGCCGTCATCCAGCGTGGACTGGACTTCTGGGAGGCCTCGTTTTTCTGCGGCTCGGCTGCGGTGTTGCGCCGCGCCGCACTGATGGAGGTGGGCGGCGTGTCGGGCCAGTCGATCACCGAGGACGCTGAAACTGCGCTGTCACTGCATGCCCGCGGCTGGAAAAGCGCGTATATCAATCGTCCGATGATCGCTGGGTTGCAGCCAGAAACCTACAGCGGCTTCATCACCCAGCGGGTTCGCTGGGCGCAGGGCATGTTGCAGATCCTACTGCTGAAAAACCCGCTCATACAAAAAGGTCTGCACTGGTGGCAGCGACTGGCGTATTTCAACAGCGCATTTTTCTGGTTCTTTGCCTTTGCGCGTGTGATTTTTGTGTTGGCGCCCTCGGCATTCCTGATTTTAGGATTGCACATCTATAACGCCAATCTGCCGCAGTTTTTCGCCTATGCACTGCCACATGTGCTGGCTGCGGTGATCGTCTCGGACTTTCTGTTTGGACGCGTGCGCTGGGCGTTCGTTTCCGAGCTGTACGAACTGACGCAATCGATCTACACACTCTCCGGCCTGATCCGCGTGCTCAAAAGCCCGCGCTCGCCAAGTTTTATTGTTACGCCAAAGGGCGAGCAACGGAGCGAAGATTTCCTCTCGGAGCTCGCCCGCCCGTTTTACCTGCTCTACTCTCTGACGTTGCTCTCATTAGGGTTTGGCGTATGGCGTTGGTTTGCAGAGCCCCTCACTCGGGCTCAATCGCGATTCCAGTGGAAACGGTTCATGTCTGATGGGGAGCATGGAGCCAAGGGTGACGGGGTAGATGCCTGAGCTTGGCGCACAGCAGGTAGCTGATGGCGATCAGGTTGGCGTCAGTGCGATAGCCCTTGGCGCGGGCCTTGGCGGCCTGGATCTGGGCGTTGAAGGCCTCGACCTGGCCGTTGGACAGGCCGGTGTCGAAATGCCGCAGGATGCCGGTGAGGTGGTCGCGGATGGTGGCACCGAGCTTCTTGAAGGGCGTCAGCCGACACCGTCGTGCCCAAGAGACCCACTTTCGGAGCAGCGGTTCGGCGGTGGGGCGATCCGATGCCAT
>NZ_FQUK01000003.1:0-49840 GCF_900129205.1 Thermomonas hydrothermalis
CGATAGAACCCCCGGATTCGGTACCCGGCATGGTGCACTTGCATGGCGCTCCTCCTGCTTCGAAGGAGTGCCAAAGGTGTTTGAACTTATGCATCCCGCGCTGCGGGTGCCTGCAATCGCTGGTACCGCCACCCCGACGGCAACCCGCACTCCGGCGGTGCGCCATCGACCTGGCAGACCATTCCCGGCGCTGCCGCCAGCGCCAGCGCGCCCTCGCCCAGTGGCCAGCACCAGGCATCGGCCTGATCGGCTGGCGCCGGCCGCGCCACCACCGTGCGCAAGCGGGTGCGGGTCAGACCGCGACCATCGCGCTTGGCGTAGGCCTCTTTGAGCGTCCACACGCGATGAAACACGGCGGCACGCGCCGCAGGCGCCGCATCGTCCAGGGCGCGGGATTCTTCCTCGGCAAAAAATGCGCGTGCCAGTGCCTGCCAGTCACGCGGGCGACGGGAAAGCTCGAGATCCACCCCCACCGGCACCGGTGCCAGCGCCACGGCCAACCAGCCACCGCTATGGCTGAGTGAGACGTGCAGGGGTACATCCGCCCTCGCCGCCTGCAACCGTGGCTGACCGAATGAGGCCGCCACCAGCGCCAGCGACTGCGGATCGCAGCCCAGCCACTGCCCGGCCAGCACCCGCACCAGCCAGTGGCCCGCAAGAAACTCCGAACGCCGGACGGGCTCGGTGATCGCCTGAAGCCGCGCCATCTCGTCCGGGGTCAGCCAGCCTGTTGCCTGCGTCGGCACCTCGGCCGCCGCCACCACCACCGGCCTCAGCAACAGGCGGATCGCACCCATCCGGTGTTACGCCAGCACGGCCGGCAGCAGTTTCTCGGGTTCGGCCTGAACCTCCAGCACCAGCTCGCCATCGATGGCATCCAGCGCCACCCGGCCACCATTGACCAGCTTGCCAAACAGCAGCTCGTCGGCGAGCGGGCGCTTGATGCGCTCCTGGATCAGCCGTGCCATCGGGCGGGCGCCCATCAACGGGTCGAACCCGTGCTGCCCCAGCCATTCCCGTGCGGCCGGGCTTGCGGTCAGGCTCACCTTCTTGTCGTGCAGCTGGGTTTCCAGTTCGATCAGGAACTTGTCCACGACCCGCAGGATGTGCTCGAAGCCCAGCGGCTGGAACTGCACCACGGCATCCAGACGATTGCGGAACTCCGGGCTGAAGGTGCGCCGGATCACTTCCATCGCATCGGTGCTGTGATCCTGACGGGTGAAGCCAATGCTGCGACGCGCCGCCTGGGTGGCGCCCGCGTTGGTGGTCATCACCAGAATCACGTTGCGGAAGTTGGCTTCGCGCCCGTTGGTATCGGTGAGCACGCCGCGATCCATGACCTGCAGCAGGATGTTGAAGATGTCCGGATGGGCCTTTTCGATCTCGTCCAGCAGCAGCACGCAGTGCGGCGTCTTGACGATTTTTTCGGTCAGCAGCCCGCCCTGATCGAAGCCGACATAACCGGGCGGCGCGCCGATCAGGCGGCTGACCGAATGCGGCTCCATGTACTCGCTCATGTCGAACCGGATCAGCTCGATCCCAAGCTGCAGGGCCAGCTGGCGGGTGACTTCCGTCTTGCCCACGCCGGTGGGGCCGGCGAACAGGAAGCTGCCGATCGGCTTGTCCGGATTGCCCAGGCCCGAGCGCGCCAGCTTGATCGCGCCAGCCAGCGTCTCGATGGCCGGATCCTGGCCGAAGATCACCATCTTCAGATTGCGCTCCAGATGCTGCAGCACGTCCTTGTCGGAGGCACTGACCTGCTTGGCCGGGATACGCGCCATCTTGGCGACGATGGTTTCGATTTCCTCGACGTCGATCACGTGCTTGCGCGCCTCCGGCGGCAGCAGGCGCTGACGTGCGCCGGCCTCGTCGATCACGTCGATGGCCTTGTCCGGCAGCAGACGGTCTGCAATGTGCTTGACCGACAGATCCACCGCAGCACGGATCGCCTCGTCGGCATAGCTGACCTCGTGATGTGCTTCATAGCGCGCCTTCAGGCCACGCAGGATTTCCACCGCCTCCCCTACCGTGGGTTCGGTGATATCGATCTTCTGGAACCGGCGCGCCAACGCCCGGTCTTTCTCGAAGATGCCACGGTATTCCTGGAAGGTGGTGGAGCCGATGCAGCGCAGCTCGCCATTGGCCAGCACCGGCTTGATCAGGTTGGAGGCATCCATGGTGCCGCCACTGGCCGCACCGGCGCCGATGATGGTGTGGATCTCGTCGATGAACAGGATCGCGTTGGGCTGCTTCTTCAGCGCCGCCAGCACGCCCTTGAGGCGCTTTTCGAAATCACCGCGGTACTTGGTGCCGGCCACCAGCGCACCCAGATCCAGCGCGTAGATGACCGCCTCGGCGAGCACCGCCGGCACCTCGCCATCGACGATGCGTTTGGCCAGGCCTTCCGCCAGCGCGGTCTTGCCTACGCCGGATTCACCGACATAGAGCGGGTTGTTCTTGCGCCGCCGGCACAGCACCTGAATGGTGCGCTCGATTTCCTCATTGCGCCCCACCAGCGGGTCGATCTTGCCGGCAGCCGCCAGTGCGTTGAGATTGGTGGCGAACTCGGCCAGCGGATCGGATTTGCCGGCCTCGCCTTCGCCTGCCTCCGGCTTTTCGGCCTCCTCCGACGCCGGTGACGGGGAGTCGCCGGCATGGCGGGTGATGCCATGGCTGATGTAGTTGACCACGTCCAGCCGGTGGATGTCCTGCTGGTTGAGGAAATAGACGGCGTGTGAGTCCTTCTCGCCGAAGATCGCCACCAGCACGTTGGCGCCGGTGACTTCCTTCTTGCCCGAGGACTGCACGTGATAGACGGCGCGCTGCAGAACCCGCTGGAAGCCCAGGGTCGGCTGGGTGTCACGGCCATCGTCGTCGGCCAGCCGGCCGACCGAAACTTCGATGGCATTTTCGAGGTCATCGCGCAAGCGCGGGATGTCGGCACCGACCGCCCGCAGCACCGCCTCGGCGGACGGGTTGTCCAGCAATGCCAGAAGCAAGTGCTCGACCGTCATGAACTCGTGCCGCGCTTCGCGGGCGCGCTTGTAGCACTGGCCGATGGTGTGCTCGAGATCCTTGCTGAACATGGGAAACGATCCGGGGGGAGTCTGTCTCCCTATGTAAGGCGCATTGCCGTCCGGCACAAGCCCCCAGCGGGCTTAAGCCCGCTCCATCGTGCACAGCAATGGGTGCTGGTTCAGGCGGGCGTATTCGTTGACCTGGGCCACCTTGGTCTCGGCGATCTCACGGGTATAGACCCCGCACACCCCGCGCCCGCGGGTGTGCACGTGCAGCATGACCTGGGTGGCCTTCTCCAGGGACATGCCGAAAAACTGCATCAACACATCCACCACGAAGTCCATCGGGGTGTAATCGTCATTCAGCAGCAATACCGTGTACAGCGGCGGCGGCGTGACTTCGGGCCGGGCCGGCGCCACGGCCACGCCGTGATCGGGCTGGTGCTGCGGCTTGTCGGGGTGGGTCGGCATGTGCAAATTATACGGGCGCCCTTCCCTGCCGGCGGCGCGGCCCACGACTTTCGGCAGACATCGCACACCCAACTCTGGAGATCCCCATGCGTCTGCCCCTGCTTGCCCTTGCCTGCCTGCTCCCTCTCGCCGCGTCGTCCGCCTATGCCAGTGATGCTTCAGTCAAATCCAGGCTTGAGGCGCGCGGAGTGAAATACGAGATCGATGACGATGGCGACTACAAGATCCTGATTTCCTACAAGTCGGAGGGCCGCACCCAGCTGGTCTTCGTTTCAGGCGCCACCCAATCGGTGGCTGGCTTCCAGGTGCGGGAAGTGTTCTCACCGGTGGCCCTAGTGGAAGAAGACGGAATAGCCAAGCAGGCGCTCGCACTCCTCGAAGAAAACCGGAGGATGAAAATCGGCGCGTGGGAAGTCGCAGGCGATGTCCTGTACTACGTCATCAAACTGCCGGACACCGTCGGTGCGACCGAACTGGAGGCCGCCATCGAGATCGCCGCACAAAACGCGGACGACAAGGAAATCAAACTGTCTGGGAACAAGGACACATTCTGATGAGCTATCGCGAAGGGCGTTTCTGGCAGCCGGACGTGACCGTGGCAACGGTCGTGGCCCGCGACGGGCGCCTGCTGTGTGTCGAGGAACGCGTGGCCGGCAGGCTGGTGCTCAACCAGCCTGCCGGGCACCTGGAGCCTGACGAAAGCCTGCTCGACGCCGCCCTGCGTGAAACCCGCGAAGAAACCGGCTGGCACGTCCGCCTGACCCACCTGGTCGGGCTCTATCAGTGGCGCGCGCCGGAAACCGGACGCCACTACCTGCGTGTCGCCTTCGCCGCCGATCTGCTTGAGGAGATCCCCGGCGCCACCCTCGATGAAGGCATCGTCCGTACGCTGTGGCTGACCCCGGAAGCACTGCAGGCCGAGGCCGCGCGTCACCGTAGCCCGCTGGTCTGGCAGACCGTCGCCGACTATCTTGGCGGCAGCCGGCACCCCTTGTCGCTGGCCCGGCACATCGCATGAGTCACACCCCGTCGCGTATCGTCGTCGGCATGTCCGGCGGCGTGGATTCCTCGGTCGCCGCCCTGCTGCTGCGCGATGCCGGCTGGGACGTGACCGGTCTGTTCATGCAGAACTGGGCCGATGACGGCTCCGGCGAATGCCGCGCCGAGGACGACCGTCGCGACGCGGTGGCCGTGTGCGGCGCATTGGGCCTGCCGATCCGTTTCCGTGACTTTTCGAAGGAATACTGGGACGGCGTGTTCCGCCATTTCCTCGCCGAATACGCGGCCGGCCGCACGCCGAACCCAGACGTGCTGTGCAACCGCGAAATCAAGTTCAAGCATTTCCTCGACGCTGCCCGTGAGCTGGGCGCCGAGGCGATCGCCACCGGTCACTATGCGCGTATCGGGGTTCAGGGCGACAGGTTCCAGCTGCTGCGCGCCGTCGACCGCAGCAAAGACCAGAGCTATTTCCTGCACCAGCTTGGGCAGGCGCAGCTGGCCGCCACCCGGTTTCCGCTGGGCGAGCTGCGCAAGGACGAAGTCCGCGCCATTGCCGCAGCCCACGGCCTGCGCACTGCGCGCAAGAAGGATTCCACCGGGATCTGCTTCATCGGCGAACGCGACTTCCGCCACTTCCTTGCGCAGTACCTGCCGGCGCAGGAAGGCGACATGCGCACCCCGGACGGCCAGCGGATCGGCACGCATCCGGGTGTGTTTTTCTTCACTCTCGGGCAGCGCGAAGGGCTAGCGATCGGCGGCGTGCGCGGACGTCCACAGGCGCCGTGGTTCGTGGTCGCCAAGGACGTGGCGAAAAACATCCTGTACGTTGATCAAGGCCACGACAGCCCGTGGCTGCTGTCGCGGACGCTGCGCAGCGAACCTGCACACTGGATCGCCGGCCAGCCGCCGGCTGCACGCTTTGCCTGTACCGCCCAGACCCGCTACCGCCAGCCCGAGGAAGCATGCCAGGTCAGCGTGCTTGATGACGGCACACTCGACGTTCGCTTCGATCGGCCACAGCGTGCGGTGACCCCAGGGCAATCGGTGGTGCTCTACGATGGTGAGGTCTGTCTGGGCGGTGCCGTGATCGCCGCCACCGACGCCCCCGTTCCCGGAAGCTGAAACAACGCCTCATGAGCCATCCCTATCGAGATCGCGTACTGGCCCTGGCCGGCCTGCTGCAAGCCTTGGCCCAGGTCCGCCAGATCGCCGAAACCGGCCAGTCCAGCCAGGCCCAGATGCAGACTGCCCTGGACAGCGTGTTCCGGATCGACGCGCCCGATACCGACGCCGTGTTTGGCGGCGCCGAGGCGCTGCGTGTCGGGCTCAACCAGCTCCGCGAGACCCTGGCCCGCGGCAACCGGGACGAAGCCCTGGGCCGCCTGGCCCTGGCCGTGCTGCAACTGGAACGCCGGTTTCTTCGCCAACGCCCGCTGACCGACCGGGTTCAGGCCGGCCTGCGTCAGATCGCCCCGCGCGCAGAGCAGCTTGGCAGCACCCACCCTGACGTGATCCGCGACCTGGCCCGGCTGTATGCCGACACCCTCAGCACCCTGCGCCCGCGCGTGATGGTGCAGGGCAACCCGCATTACCTGGGCCAGGCCAGCGTGGTGGCGGAGATCCGCGCCCTGCTGCTGGCGGCTCTGCGTGCCGCCGTGCTGTGGCGGCAACTGGGCGGCAGCCTGTGGGATTTCGTATTTGCCCGCCGCCAGATGGCCGCCGCCCTGGACACCCTGCCGCGCTGATCCCGGGCACTGCGGCTGGCAGCTCGCACGCAACCTGCACGTGTGGGCTTTACCCGGCCCACCCCGGCATGACAGGCCCACCCACTTCTTTGATGACTGATCCGACATGAAACTTGAAGTCCGACTCGCTCAATGGCTGCTGGCTGCGGTGTTCCTGGTCAACGGTGGCGTCCGTCTGTGGCAGGCGCTGCACGGCGTGCCCACCAGCAACGGCACACTGCTGCTGAGTGCTGGCGAAGTCCTCCTGGGCGTGCTGCTGGCCGCCGGCTGGCAGCTGCGCGCAGTGGCGCTGTTCACCGCCCTCGTTCTTCTGGTCGAGGCGGCGCTCACGCATCCGTTCTGGAAACTGTCCGGCGGGGCCCTGGCCAGCCAGCTGGTGCTGTTCATGCGCACCATGGGGCTGATCGGCGGCCTGATCCTGCTGTCCGGTGCCGGCGGCGCACGCCGGCGCTAAATCCCCCCGACTCCGCGGCGCCTTCAGACCTCGGCCTGCATGCCAGGCCGCGGCAACAGGGCCTGTACCCCGTGCCGCGCCGCGATTTCACCGGCCAGCGCTTCGCGGGCCAAGTCCTCGCCATGCACCAGCGCCACCGGCGGTGGTGTGGTAAAGGCGGCGTACCACTCCAGCAACCCCTGCTGATCGGCATGGGCCGACAGCCCGCCGACGGTATGGCGATGCGCCTGCACCTGCACGTCGTGGCCATGGATACGCACCCAGCGCGCGCCATCCACCAGGCGTCGCCCGAGGGTTCCTTCGGCCTGATAGCCCACGAAGATGATCCGGGTCTGACGGTGCGGCAGATGTTGGCGCATGTGGTGAAGGATGCGCCCGCCGTTGGCCATGCCATTGCCGGCGATGATGATCGCGCCGCCATGTATGCGGTTGATCGCCATCGACTCTTCGACCGACTGAGTGACGTGAAGATTGGGCAGCCGGAACGGGCTGGGGGTCTGGCGCCAGACCGCACGCGCCTCCGCATCGAACAGGCCATGGTGATGGTCGTACACCTGCACCACCTTCGACGCCATTGGGCTGTCGAGAAAAATCCGCCAGCGCGCCATCTGCCAGTCGTCCCAATGGCGGGCAAACCAGTACAGCAGTTCCTGCGTTCGGCCGACCGCAAAGGCCGGAATCAGGACATTGCCGCCATCCCGCCACGCTGCGTCGAGGATCTCGCCCAGCTCCTGCACCGTCTCCGGGCGCGGCCGGTGGTTACGGTTGCCGTAAGTGGACTCCATCAGCAGCAGGTCGGCATGCGGAACTGGCTCCGGATCGCGCAGGATTGGCGTGCCTTTCATCCCCAGGTCGCCGGAAAACACCAGCACCCGGCCCTCGCCGCGCAACTCCACGCTGCATGACCCCAGGATGTGGCCGGCATCGCGCAAGACTAGATCGACCCCAGGCAGGATGCCCGGGTGCGGCCCATAGGCCAACGGACGCACCTGCCCGAGTATTCCCTGCACGTCCTCCCGGGTGTACAGCGGCATGGCCCGCGGCTGGCCGGGCTTGCGCTTGCGGTTGAGACGCTCGGCATCGCTCTCCTGCAGCGCCGCCGAATCCAGCAGCATGATCGGCAACAGCTCGGCCGTGGCCGACTGCGCCAGGATCGGCCCGCGATACCCGGCCATCACCAGCCGCGGCACCCGGCCGATATGGTCGATATGGGCATGGCTGAGGATCACCGCATCGAGCCGGGCGGGGTCGAACGGAAACGGCGCGAAGTTCTGCGCCTCAGCCTCGGGGCTACCCTGCACCATGCCGCAATCGATCAGGATGCGACGGCCGGCGATCTCGACCAGATGCATCGAACCGGTCACCTGCCCGGCTGCGCCGTGGAAATGCACACGCATGGGCGTGTCTCCTCAAAATGATGTTGCCGACCGGGGATGGCCTGACCCGCCGCGACTGGACGCGTTTAAGCCTTCCCGGACGCAGTGTATCCCAGCGCCCCGACTTTCGGCAGATGGCAACCGTCACAGGAGGCGCCATGCTGACATCGCCATGGCCCGCTCTGGCAGACTCACCCTCGCCATCCACCGGCGATGCGCCCTGCCCGGAAGACCATTCCCGGCATGTCTTTGATTTTTTGGAGCCTGATCTGTGAAGTCCCTCAAACCCTTGCTGTTGCCCTTTGCCATTGCCGCCGCGCTGACGGCCTGCCAGACGCATGATCAGTCCGCGGCCAGTGCGAATACCGCCACCTCGCAACCGGCCACCCCAGCCCTGCCGCCGCTGGCAACCTTCAACGTAAGCGATCTGGACACGACCAAAAACGCCTGCGCGGATTTCGCCGGGTATGTCAATGGCAAATGGCTGGCGGCCAACCCCGTGCCGGCCGACCGCACCACCTGGGGCAGCTTTGAAATGCTCGACGAGCGCTCCCAGGCCGCCAGCCGCAGCATCGCCGAAGCCGCGGCAGCCAATCCCAACGCGCAGGGCGTCGAAAAGCTGGTCGGCGACTTTTTCGCCAGCGGCATGGACACCG
Organism: Thermomonas hydrothermalis; assembly: GCF_900129205.1. Classification (GTDB taxonomy): domain Bacteria; phylum Pseudomonadota; class Gammaproteobacteria; order Xanthomonadales; family Xanthomonadaceae; genus Thermomonas; species Thermomonas hydrothermalis. The sequence continues at coordinate 8,719 of NZ_FQUK01000003.1, forward strand.
CCCGCATCAATGCGGCCGGGCTTGCCCCGATCCAACCGATGCTCGACCGCATCGCTGCGCTCAAGACTCCGGCCGACATCGCCCAGTACCTGCGCGACGAGTTTGCCGCCGGCCGCGGCGAGGTGTTCAGCTTCGGCGCCGAATCCGACTTCAAGGACGCCACCCGTAAGATCGGCTTTGCCTTCCAGGGCGGCCTGTCGCTGCCGGAGAAGGCCTACTACCTGGAGGACGGCCCAGACGGCAAGTACAAGGCCATCCGCGAGGCGTTCGTGAAGCACGTCTCGAAGCAGTTGCAGAATGCGGGTGTGGCCGCTGCGGATGCCGACAAGCAGGCTGCGGATGTGCTGGCGTTCGAAACCCGGCTGGCCAAGGCATCGCTGTCGCCGGTCGAACTGCGCGACCCCAACAATCAGTACCACTACGTCAGCCTGGCTGAAGCCGACAAACTCACCCCACATTTCTCCTGGACTGAGTTCTTCAAGGCCAATGGCGTCCAGGCCGACGGCTTCTCGCTGTCACAACCCCGCTTCTTTGCCGAGTTCGACCGGATGCTGGCCGATGTCCCCGCATCACAGTGGCAGGCCTATCTGCGTCTGCAGCTGATCGACGGCATGGCACCGTACCTGGCAGACCGCTTCAACGATGAGCGCTTCGACTTCTACGCCCGCACCCTGCGCGGCCAGAAGGAACAAAAGCCACGCTGGAAACGGGTGCTGGACACCACCGAGGGCAGCGTCGGCGAGGCGCTGGGCCAGCTGTATGTCAAGCAGTACTTCCCGCCGGAATCGAAGGCCGAAATGGCCAAGCTGGTGGACAACCTGCGGCTGGCGCTCAAGGCCCGGCTGGAAAACCTGGACTGGATGAGCCCGGATACCAAGGCCAAGGCGATGGAGAAGTGGGCCAGTTTCACGCCCAAGATTGGCTACCCCGACAAGTGGCGCAGCTGGGATGGCCTGAACACGCGCCGCGACGACTACGCCGGCAACGTGCTGGCGGCGGCCCGGTTCAACCATGCCTGGGAGATGAGCAAGATCGGCAAGCCGGTGGACCGCAGCGAATGGGGCATGACACCGCAGACGGTCAATGCCTACTACAACCCGCTGATGAACGAGATCGTGTTCCCCGCCGCGATCCTGCAACCGCCGTTCTTCGACCCCAAGGCCGACCCGGCGCTGAACTACGGCGGCATCGGCGCGGTGATCGGCCACGAGATGATGCACGGCTACGACGACCAGGGCAGCCAGTTCGACGCCAAGGGCAACTTCAACAACTGGTGGACCAAGGCCGACCGCGACGGTTTCAACGCCCGCACCGCCAAGCTGGTCAAGCAGTTTGACGACTATGTGGCCATCGACGGCCTGCACGTGAAAGGCGCACTGACCCTGGGCGAGAACATCGCCGATCTCGGCGGGTTGAACGTGGCCTGGGACGCATACCAGAACGCCCTAAAGGCCGCCAGCAAGCGTGGCGACGAGAAGATCGACGGCTATCCCAGCGACCAGCGCTTCTTCTTCAACTGGGCCACGGTCTGGCGCCGCAACTTCACGCCGGACGAGCTGAAGGTGCGCTTGAACACCGACCCGCACGCACCCGCCAACTTCCGCGCCATCGGCGCCCCCAGCAATATGCCCGCCTTCGCACACGCCTTTGGCTGCAAGGCCGGCGACCCGATGGTGCGTGCCGACGACCAGCGTGTGGTGATCTGGTAATCCAAGCAAAGCTCGAACGCGTCCAGCAAGGACGCAGATCAGGCCATGGCGAGCCCGGCGTTTGTCCGGGCTCGCCGTTGGCCGTATCAAGCCAACCGTCGTGATTCCCGCCAGGGTAGGTGTTCCGGCTCGGCGGTGGGCGGTGTATGTTCATATCCTGCACCTGCGGAGCATCCCGATGGACATTCACGATCTCGCCTTCACCCTGTACACCCAGCTCGTCGCTCACCGGCACGATGCCAGCCTGGACATGGACGCTCGAGTGGCACTGGGACGCGAGGCCTATCGCTACGCCGAGGCGTTCATCACCGCCAAGGATCAGTACATCCGTGAACAGCCCGTGCCGGGTGGTGATCAGGGTTACTGAGTCACCCGCTGCTTTTCCGTGACAGGAGCCGTCGATGCCCCAGCGTACCCGTCTGACCCGTGTGATCTGCCACATTCCATTTGCCCTACTGGCGCTGGTGCTGGCGGCGTGTAGCGGCGGCCAGATCCGACGGGTGTCCGAGCCCTCTGTCAGCATCCAGCAGCTGAGCGTGCGCAGCGACGGCACCTGGGACGTGCAGCTGCGCCTGCAGAACTACAGCAGCGTGCCCATGCGGTTCGAACGGGTGGCCCTTGACCTGACGTTCGACACCGGCCCGGCCGCCCGGCTGGAGTTTGCACCGGGGCTGGAGGTCGGCCCCGAATCCGGCGACGTGGCCAGCACCTCCCTCACCCCACTGCCCGCCGGCCGCGCCCGCCTTGCCGCGGCCCTGGCCGACGGCACGGGCCTGTCGTACACCCTGTCGGGCAGCGTGAATGCGGCGGCGCAGGACGGCAAACCACGCACCTGGACGGTCAAACACGAAAGCGCGCTCTCGCCGGTACCGGGCCTGCCGGGCACCCTGCGCTGACGAAACACTGCGGGCCGTTCCGGCTCACCATACGCTGTAGTATGCTCTTGCCTTCCGCGGGCCGACGGGCGGCCCGCCTATGCCCGGACTGCATCGCATGAGCACCTACAAAGCCCCTCTCGACGATCTCCGCTTTGCCCTTTACGACGTGCTGGGCGCCGAAGCTCTGTTCGCCCGCCTCGGCCATACCGACGTCAACCGCGAGCTGGTCGATGCCGTGCTGGACGAAGCCGCACGCTTCACCGAAACCGTGCTGGCCCCGCTCAACCGGGTCGGCGATGAAATCGGCTGCCAGTACGACAAAGCCACCGGCAACGTCACCCCGCCGCCCGGCTTCAAACAGGCGTTCGACCAGTTCGTCGAAGGCGGCTGGACCGGCCTGACCAACGCGCCCGAGCACGGCGGCCAGGGTATGCCCGCCCTGCTGGGTGGCGTGCTGACTGAAATGGTGGACAGCGCCAACCTGGCCTGGGGCAACTTCCCGATGCTCAGCCACGGCGCGGTCAAGGCGCTGGAAACCTACGGCGAGGACTGGCAGAAGGAAGTCTTCCTCAAGCCGCTGGTGGCCGGCCAGTGGACCGGCACGATGTGCCTGACCGAGCCGCACTGCGGCACCGACCTGGGCCTGATCAAGACCCGCGCCGAACCCATCGCCGACGGCAAGTACGCCATTACCGGCACCAAGATCTTCATCACCGCCGGCGAACACGACCTGGTGCCCAACATCATCCATCTGGTGCTGGCCAAGCTGCCGGATGCGCCGCCTGGCGCCAAGGGCATCTCGCTGTTCGTGGTGCCGAAGTTCAAGGTGGCGCGCGACGGCACGGTGGGCGAACGCAACGCGGTGCGCTGTGGCGCGATCGAGCACAAGATGGGCATTCACGGCTCGGCCACCTGCGTGATGAACTTCGACGGCGCCGAGGGCTATCTGGTCGGCCAGCCGCACCGCGGCCTGCAGGCCATGTTCGTGATGATGAACTCCGCCCGCCTGGGCGTGGGCGTGCAGGGTCTGGGGCTGTCCGAGCGTGCCTACCAGAACGCACTGCGCTATGCCCGCGAGCGCCTGCAGTCGCGCGCGCTGTCGGGCCCGAAGTATCCGGACAAGCCGGCCGACCCGCTGCTGGTACACCCCGACGTGCGTCGCATGCTGCTGACCCAGAAGGCGCTGATCGAAGGCGGCCGCCTCTTGTCGATGCATGCCTACTCACTGCTGGACGTTGCCGAAAAGGCCAGCGACCCCGGTGAGCGCGAGCGGGCCGAAACCCTGGTCAGCTGGCTGACCCCGATCTCCAAGGCCTGCCTGACCGAATGGGCGATCGAAAACACCTACAACGCCCTGCAATGCTTCGGTGGCCACGGCTACATCCACGAGCACGGCATGGAGCAGTACGCCCGCGATGCCCGTATCACCACCCTGTACGAAGGCACCACCGGCATCCAGTCGTTGGATTTGATCGGCCGCAAGACCGCGGCAACCCAGGGTGCGGGCCTGAAGCTGTTCCTGGCCGAGGTGGACGCCTTCGCCCAGCAGTATGAAGGTGATGCACAGCTCGCCGAGTTCATCGCCCCGCTGCGTGCCAAGTGCGCCGAGTGGGCGCAACTGACCCGCAACATCCTGACCCGCGCCGCCACGAATCCGGAAGAGCTGGGCGCCGCCAGCACCGACTACCTGCTCTATTCCGGCTATGTCGTGCTGGCCTACTGGTGGGCGCGCAGCGTCGCTGCCGCCAACGCCTCGGACCGGCCGCAGGCGTTCAAGGATGCCAAGCGCAAGACGGCGCGCTTCTATTACGCCCGCGTGCTGCCGCGCACCCTCGCCCATAAGGCCGCCATCGACGCCGGTGCCGCGGCCCTGATGGCCCACGAAGACGCCGAATTCGGCCCCTGACCCGGCCGCTGCGGCACCCTCACACCCGTTCCTGCCGCCCTTGGGTGGCAGGAACGGTGTTCAAACTGTCATCGAAGGGGTATAAGCTCAGGCTCCGATGGAGACCGACAGCGCCCTTTCGCGTCTGGCCCATACCGGCCCCGGATCCGCTGCCGAACGGCACGCGGCCAGCCCATCGACCTCCAAGGTCACCGGTTTTTCGCCCGCCCTGCGGTTACTGGCACTGGATGCCCATGGCCGTGCGCTGGACTGGATGAGCTGGCAAGACGCCGCCTGCCTGTATGCCCGCGGCGCAGTGGCCTGGACCCTGGGCGAGCCCTGTCTGGAACTCCACGGCGGCATCAATCGCAGCAGTGGCCGCCGCAGCATCCTGCAGTTGCATCCCATCATCGCCGCACGTGGCCATGTTCGCCCCTCGGCAGTCTCCCCGACACCGGCCCTGACCAACGCGGCACTGTTTGCCCGCGACCAGCACCTGTGCCTGTACTGCGGACGTGAGTTTTCTCGCCACGTCCTCACCCGCGACCACGTCCTGCCGCTATCAAAAGGTGGCCGTGATGTCTGGGAAAACGTCGTCACCGCCTGCGTGCACTGCAACTCGCGCAAGGGCAACCGCACCCCGCAGCAGGCTGGAATGCCACTGCTGGCCGTCCCGTACCGACCCAGCTGGATCGAGCATCTGATCCTCTCCAACCGCAACATCCTCGCCGACCAGATGGCCTTCCTGAAGGCGCAGATGCCGAAAAACCCGCGCCAGCACTGACATCGGTCGTCTATCCGTGGATAGAAAAACCCCCGCCGTGAACCACCGGCGGGGGCTTCCAGGGGTGAAACGGGAGCGCTTTAGAACTTGTAGCTGGCCCCCAACAGGAGGGTGCGGCCCCACTTGATGTACTCCAGCGGCCGGTCCTTGCTGCCCGCATAGGTGCGATAGGCTGCGTCACCGAGGTTATAGGCCTGCACCAGCAGGCTCAGCCCCTTGAAGCGGCTGGACTCACCGAAGGTATAGCTGGCCTGCGCGTCGGTGATGTTCTCCCCGACCACATAGCGCAGGGTGCGGTTGCCAGCGAAGTTTCCAATCTCACCAATGAAGTCCGAACGACGACGGTTGTTGATGCGGAACTCGAACCCGTTGCGCTCGTAATAGGCAGTGAAGTTGTACACACGCTTGGACAGGCCCGGCAGCGCGATCGGGCCGCTACCGACGCTGCTGGCGCTTTCCGGATCAAGCACCTTGATGCTGCTATCGGTGAAGCTGGCGCTGGCAATCACACCGAACCCCTGCAGGGCGTCGCCAAACACCATCTCAAGCGGAACCGAAGCCGTCAGCTCCACACCTTGCAACTTGCCGCCCTTGCCATTGAAAGGCGCAGTCATGGTGCCCGTGGTCTGCACCGGCACGGTCATCCCCGGCGGCGGGACCCAGCCTTTCAGCAGCTCGGTGAAGTCATACCCATCGCGGGTCTGGGTGTAGATGTAGCTGGTCAGCTGCTTGTAGAAATAGGCTGCCGCCACGTAACCCTTGTTACCGAAATACTTCTCCCAGGAAATATCGAACGCATTGGCACGCCAGGGATCCAGCAGCGGATTGCCGCCACCCGCACCGGGCTTGCCAGTGGCAGTATCGACACCGAACTCCACCGATGCGCGCAACTGATCGACACGCGCCCGCGCCACCTGCCGCGCCAACGCCACGCGCAGCGTCTGATCGTCAGCCAGCGAGAACGCCAGGTTCATGCTCGGCAGCACGTCGGTATAGGTCTTACCGTTACGGTAGGGACGAATCTCCTGCCCTGCCGGCTGTGAGCTATCCCACACGCGCGAGCGCGAGGCCTGATCGGTGTGCTGAATCTGAAGGCCGATGTTGCCACGCACCGGCACCGACCCCCAAGTGGTGTCGATATTGCCCTGGACGAAGGCCGTGCCGATCTTCTCCATCACCGTCCAGGCTTTGGGAATCAGATGGGGCGCCGCAGAATCGCTGGGATTGAAGGTCATGTAGCGGGCGACCGCAGCCGGCACGTTCCAGGACGGAATCAGCCCGACACCGGCAAACCCAAGATCGACAAGGCCGTATTGCAGATCATTGGCAATCGGGGTCACGCCCTGACTGCCCAGCAGAATGCTGGCTTCCGGCTGGGTCTTGTCCTTGTTGCGGTCGGCATAGTTGACGCCCGCATCGATACTGCTGAACAGGCCCTGCAACGATGCTGGCGCCGGCAGCGAGGCCACAAGCCGGGCGCTCTTGAGCTCGTCATCCACCTTCGGCACCTTGCCATAACCGGAACCGTAGATGGTGTTCGCCAGATACAGGTTGGCAGGATTGGAGTAGTCGCGCCCAGGATGCAGCTGCGAAAAGCCATTGGAGACAAAGCTCAACTGCACCGAATCCAACTGTGGTGCCGGCAACAACTGGGTATTGTTTTCCAGGTTCAACTCGTCACGCTTGGCGCGTGACCAGCTCAGGTCAGCGGACAGCTTGACCCCGTCATCAAAGAAAAACTCGTTCCGCCAACCCGCCGCATCGATCTTGTCTTTGCGGTTGTTGTACATGCCACGCACCAGCGGATAGACGTTCTGCGCGGTGCCGCCCGTGAATGTGCCGTTGCTGTTGACCTGGGCATTGGCCACATTCAACCCAGGGCTATAGCCACCGTTGTAACCACCGATGTGGACTTCGAACTGATTGGCGGTGTCTTCCTGTTTGGCCTGGGAGTGGAACACATCAAGGGTACTGGTCCAGACGCTGTTGGGCCGGTACTCCAGGGTAGCCATCACGCCATCACGCTTGGTGTAGCCAGTGCGGCGCAATGCCTTGATGCCATCGGAGTAATAGGTGCCCGCAGGCACACCCGGCCGCCAGCCATTGCCAATGGCCTGCCAAGGCTCATACAGGCCCACCTGGTTCTCCTGGATCGGGGTATCGGCATGCGAGTACCCGATCGAAAACCCCAAGGTTTTATCGGCCGATTGCCCGATGTAGCTCACGCTGAAGCGGTTACCGGTGGCGCCCTGATTGGCCGCCGACCCGAGTGAGTTGCGCTGCCAGCGTCCGCTGATTGCGATCACTGGTTTGTCGTAGTCCAGCGGACGGACGGTGCGCATGTCGATCGTGCCGGACAACCCCTGCCCCACCAGCGAGGCGTCCGGGGTCTTGTAGATCGTGGCACCGGCAAATAGCTCGGAGGGGTACTGATCGAACTCGACGCTACGGTTGTCACCCGTGCTGACCATCTCACGCCCGTTGAGCAGGGTCGTGGCGAAATCCGGCGACAGACCACGCACGCTGATCACTTGTGCGCGACCGGCGACACGCTGCGCGGCCACACCCGGCAGGCGGGCGATGGATTCGGCGATGCTGACATCAGGCAGCTTGCCGATGTCCTCGGCGGAGACCGCCTCGACGATGGATGTGGCGTCCTTCTTGATGTCGATGGCACGCTCGATGCCGCCGCGGATGCCGGTCACCACCACCTTGTCGAGATTCTTGGCGTCTTCGGTTTTCTTGTCTTTTGCTTGTGCCGACGCGGCGGCCTGAGCCTCCTGCGCCTGTGCTTGAACTGCCAGCATCAGTGCGGCCGAGGCCAGCGCCACGCTCAACAGATTGCGCTTCAACTGCTTCATCGTTCCCCTCCAGAAGTGACTCAATGTATCGACGCGGGTGCTCTGTGGCCCCCGTGATTTCATGCCTGTACAGCGCGTGAATGCATGACGGTTGCGATGATGTGACAGCGCCCGTCCAAACGAAAGCATCTGCATACGTATTCATCGCCCCGAAGGCCCTGCGACCGGCAAGAAGAGGCGCCACGTCGCGGCCAGAACACGCCGAAGCCGGTCATCGCCGCCATCCTGTTCATGTGCCTGTGCATCAGGTCGATGTGCTTTATGGCGTCACCGGCACCAGCCGCACGGCCGCGCCGCCGCCACCGGCCAACCAGAGCGAGAGGTGGTCGCCACGGGTGACGGTTTTGGTCTCACGCACGAAGCGGAAGCGCGCCGGGCCGTGCCAGTCGGCGCCTTCGCCGTCGCGGTAAATCTCCGCACGATAGCGTCTGCCTGCATCAAGGAAGTCGAGCGGCAGCACCAGCGTGCGCGGATGGCGATCGTTCATTGCCCCGACGAACCAGACCGGCGCGCCGCGCTGCTTGCGGGCAATGGCCACGTACTCGCCCACCTCGCCGGCCAGCACCTTACTTTCGTCCCAGTCCACCGCCACGTCCTTGATGAACTGGAAGGCATCGGGATGCTGCGCGTAATGCTCAGGCAGGTCGGCCACCATCTGGATCGGGCTGTAGATGCCGACGTAGAGCGCCAGCTGCCGCGCCAGCGTGCTCTGGATCTCCTGCCCGTTGCGTCCGGTCAGGCTGACGATGCCGGGGGTGTAATCCATCGGCCCGGCCAGCAGGCGGGTGAACACTAGAGTGACTTCGTGCTCGGGCGGATTCGGCGGATTGCCCCAGGCGTTGTATTCCATGCCACGCGCCCCTTCGCGCGATACCCAGTTCGGATAGGTGCGGCGCAGGCCGGTGTCCTTGATCGGCTCATGGGCATCGATCGCCAGATGATGACGTGCGGCCGCCTGCACGACACGCAGGTGGTGGTTGCTCATCCACTGGCCTTCGTGCCATTCGCGCAGGACCGGCCCGCCTACGGCGTCCTGGCGCTCGATCTGGCCGGCGTCGCAGACATAGCCGGTTTTGACCACCTCGATCCCAAGTGACTGAAACAAGGCAAAGGCAGCCTCCATCCCGCGCTCGTAATGGCTGACCGCGCAGGCGGTCTCGTGGTGGCCGATCAGGTGCACGCCCTTCGCCTTGGCGTAGGCCGCAAGGCCAACGAGATCGTAGTCCGGCGTTGGCGTGCTGAAGTCGAAGTTCCAGCCGTTGGCGAACCAGTCGCCATCCCAGCCGAGGTTCCAGCCTTCCACCAGCATGCCGCGGAAGCCGTTGGCAGCGGCAAAATCAATCATGCGCCGGGTATTGTCAGTGGTCGCGCCATGCTTGGGCCCGCTGGCCCAGCTCTGCTGGTCCAGATGCAGCGACCACCACACGCCGACGTACTTGGCAGGCGTGAACCAGCTGACATCGCCGAGCACGTTCGGCTCGTTCAGGTTGAGGATCAGGTTGGACTCCACCAGGCCGCCGGCGCGGTCGCTGATGGTGATCGTGCGCCACGGCGTGGTGAACGGCGTGGCGCGGACCACCGGCACCGGGCTGCCCGGAGTCAGGAGCGCGCGCAGCTCGCCGTCGCCGCCGCGCATCAGATTCATGCCCGCGTAGTCCACCAGCGCGGCCTCGTGGATACTCAGATGCAACCCGTCGTTCGTACGCAGGGTCAGCGGCGTCTGCGCAACGCCGACCTGCTCCAGTGGCGTGCGCCGGTAGAGGTATTCGGCGCGGTTCCACTCCAGCGCGGGGATCCACCACGCCGTAGCGGGCCGTGCGACGGCGAACTCGGTCAGTTCCTGGACGATCTGCGCGTCCTGCAGCGCGGGTTGACGGGGAACCTCGTAACGGAACCCCACCCCATCATCGAAAACGCGGAACACCATGTCGAAACGGCGGTGGTCGCCATCCTTCTCCACGAACGTGGCGCGCAGCTCGTTGTAATGATTGCGCACGAAGCGGCGCTCACCCCAGGGCTGCTCCCAGGTGTCATCGACGCTGCGCCGCGTCTGGCCATCCAGCTGCAGGTTGCGTAGCAGCTGGCGAGCGTTGCGGAAAATGAAACCCAGGCGCGAATCGCCAATGACCGGCACGCCGTCGCGCGACACCCGATAGGCCAGACGCCCCTCACCGTTGAGGTCGAGCGTCACCTCGATGCGGCCATCCGGGGAGGCCACCTGTGCCACCGTTTCGGCATGTACCTGGCGACCCCACATGCCAGTCGCCAGACCTGCGGCAAGCGCCCATGCGACCATGCGATTTCGCATCGAAATTCTCCGTTCAATCTGCAGGCACGATGCACACCACAGCGCGCGCAGGCAGATGCACCGTCCCATCGTCCAGACGTCCAGCCACCGGGCCTGGCACCGGCAACTGCACACCTGCCATCGGCAGCGTCCAGTCGCAGGGCTCGGCCGACAGGTTGAACACCATCAGCCGGCGCGCATTTTCCAAAACCCGCTCGAACACCAGCAGTTGCGGCGGCGCATCGAAAAAGCGGATCGCCCCACGCACCAGCGCCGGCTGGCTTTTGCGCCAGCGCAGGAAGGCGCGCACCGCATTCAACACCGAGCCCGGATCCTGCTCCTGCGCCGCCACGCTACGGGCACGATGCGCCTCGGGGATCGGCAGCCAGGGCGTGGCGCGGGTGAAACCGGCGTGTTCACTGGTATCCCACGGCATCGGCGTGCGGCAGCCGTCACGCCCCTTGAACGTGGGCCAGAACGCCTTGCCATATGGGTCTTGCAGCGCCTCGAACGGCACCTCTGCCTCCGGAAGACCCAGTTCCTCGCCTTGGTACAGGCAGACACTGCCGCGCAACGAGCAGACCAGCGCCACCAACTGCCTGGCCAGAGCATCATCGGCATCGGCGCCACCCCAACGCGTCACCGCGCGCTGAACGTCGTGGTTGGAGATGGCCCAGCACGGCCAGCCTTCGATCATCTTCGCTTCCAGCGCCTCGACCGTGGCGCGGATATGGGCCGGGCTGCCATCCTCGGTCAGCAACTCGAAGCTGTAGCCCATGTGCAGGCGGCCTGGGGCACAGTATTCCGCCATGGTGGCCAGCGAGTCTTCCGAGGAAATCTCGCCCAACGCCCCGACATCCGGGTAGCGGTCCATCAACGCACGCAACGCTTCCAGAAAGGCGAGATTCTCCGGCTGGGTGTTGTTGTACCAGTGGTACTGGAAGGCATACGGGTTGTCCGGGCTGAAGCCCCGCCCGGTGCGCAGCTCCGGCGGCTTGGCCGGGTTGTCGCGCAGCTGCGCGTCATGGAAGCAGAAGTTGATCGCATCCAGACGCAGGCCATCGACCCCGCGATCCAGCCAGAACCGCACGTTATCCAGTTGCGCGGCGCGGACATCCGGGTTGTGGAAGTTCAGGTCGGGCTGTGACGCCAGGAAGTTGTGCAGGTAGTACTGACAGCGGCGCGGCTCCCACTGCCAGGCCACGCCACCGAAGATCGACAGCCAGTTATTGGGCGGTGTGCCGTCTGGCTTGGCGTCAGCCCAGACAAACCAGTCGGCCTTGGGGTTATCAAGGCTCTGCCGACTTTCGCGGAACCAGGGATGCTGGTCGGAGCAGTGGCTCAAGACCTGATCGATCATCACTTTCAGCCCCAGCGCATGCGCCTTCGCCAGCACCCGGTCGAAATCGTCGAGGGTGCCAAACAGCGGATCGACATTGCGGTAGTCGGCGATGTCGTACCCAAAGTCGGCCATCGGCGAGGTGAAGAACGGCGAGATCCAGATGGCATCCACGCCCAGACTGGCGATGTAGTCCAGCCGCGCCAGCAGGCCCGGCAGATCGCCGACGCCATCGTCATTGCTGTCAAGGTAGCTGCGCGGATAGACCTGATAGATCACCGCCCCCCGCCACCAGTTGTCATTCGCCATTCCAGCCACCTCATCATCAACGGGCGGGACTATGCAGGCTGCGCTGCGGCGTTGCTGCAGAGTCTCGCCCTGAATACGTTTACAGATCGGGCCTGCCGATGCCTGCGCTATATCTACCGGCCGTCATCCTGAGGCTTGCCCGTCCACGCGACCGAGTGCAAGGCTTTAGGCCCATTCGACCCGCGCCAACGTGGCGGGCATGTCATTGCAATGAGGGCTTCATGCACGCCACAGCCGCACCACACCGCAGCAAACCTGCGCTCTCGTTCTGGCAAATCTGGAACATGTGCTTCGGCTTTCTGGGCATCCAGTTCGGATTTGCGCTTCAGAATGCCAATGTCAGCCGCATCTTCCAGACCTTGGGCGCAGACATGGATGCGCTGCCGGCGCTGTGGATCGCCGCACCGCTGACCGGCCTGCTGGTGCAGCCGGTCATCGGCTATCTGTCAGACCGCACCTGGACCGGGCTGGGTCGGCGCCGCCCCTACTTTCTTGCTGGCGCACTGCTTGCGTCGCTGGCGCTGGTGGCCATGCCCCACTCGCCCACGCTGTGGATCGCCGCCGGTCTGCTGTGGGTGCTGGATGCCTCCATCAATGTATCGATGGAGCCGTTTCGCGCCTTTGTCGGCGACCAGCTGCCAGTCGCGCAGCGGGCGCAGGGCTATGCGATGCAGAGCTTCTTCATCGGTCTCGGATCGGTGATCGCCAGTCTGCTGCCGTGGCTGCTGGAGAAAGCGGGCGTAGCCAATACCGCCAACCCCGGCCAGGTGCCCGACACCGTGCGCTACGCGTTCTACGCCGGTGCGGTCGTGCTGATGGGGGCCATTGTCTGGACCGTGCTGCGGACACGCGAATACCCGCCTGACACGCTGGACGCCTTCGACGAGTCGGCACCGCTGGATCGTCCGCCACTCGAACGTGCACGCGCCATCCGCTTTGGCCTGCTGTGGCTGACAATTGGCGCGCTTGGCCTGGCCGGCGTGGCCTGGCAAAACCTGCCGCGCGAGCTGTACCTGCTGGGTGCGCTGCTGGCGATCTATGGCGTAGCACTGCTGGCGCTGGCCGCCAGCAAACGCGACAACGGCTTCACCCAGGTGATGACCGACATCTATGCCATGCCACTGGCAATGCGTCGGCTTGCACTGGTGCAGTTCTTTTCCTGGTTTGCCCTGTTTGCGATGTGGATCTACACCACACCGACCGTGACGGCGGTGTATTACGGCAGCACCGATCCCGCCTCGGCCGACTACAACACCGGTGCCAACTGGGTGGGCGTGTTGTTTGCCGCCTACAACGGGTTTGCTGCGCTCGCCGCGATCGTCATCCCCTGGCTGGCACGCCGCTTTGGCCTGCGCGGCAGCCATCTGCTCAATCTTGCGCTGGGGGGGCTTGGGTTGGCGTCGATTCCGTTTCTGCCCAATGAGAACTGGCTGCTGCTGTCGATGCTCGGCATTGGCATCGCCTGGGCCTCGATCCTGTCGCTGCCCTATGCGCTGCTGTCCGACAGTGTGCCCGCCCGCAAGATGGGCGTGTACATGGGCATCTTCAACTTCTTCATCGTCATCCCGCAACTGGTGGCAGTGGCCACGCTGGGCTATGCCCTCAAGCATCTATTCGCTGGTGATCCGGCCAAGGTTCTCGTGCTGGGCGGCACCAGCATGCTGATCGCCGGACTGCTGGCGCTGCGCGTCCCCGAACCTGTGTCCCATCGCGTGCAAGGATGATCACCATGCCCCTGCGTTCTGCCCGCCTCGGCCTGAGTTTGCTTTGCGCGCTTGCCTCGACGGCCTGTGCACACACCCCGACGACCCGGCAGGCCGATTACTACGGCACGCTGGAGCCGTTTGCGCGTGAAGCAGTGTACTTCGTGATGACCGATCGCTTCGTCAACGGCGACCCCGGCAACGACCACCGCGACCAAGGCGGCGCCCTGGGCACGTTCGACATCCCGCTGCCGCCATGCAATGGCGTGTCCGGCAACATCGGCTACCTGGGTGGCGACTTCAAGGGCCTGGCCGATCATCTGGATTACATCCGCGAAATGGGCTTCACCGCGGTGTGGATCACGCCGATCGTGGACAATCCGGACCAGCGCTTCACCGGCGGCAGCGCACCGACCTGCGGCGGCATCCTGGCTGACCAGGGCAAGGCCGGCTATCACGGCTACTGGGGCGTGAATTTCTACCAAGTGGACGAGCACCTGCCCAGCCCAGGCATGGACTTCCGCGACCTGGTGGCGGCGATGCATCGCAAGGGCATGAAGCTGGTGCTGGACATCGTGGGGAACCACGGCTCGCCGGCCTGGGGCATGACCTTCGACCAGCCCAAGTTCGGCAAGATCTACGACAAGGACGGCACACTGATTGCCGATCACCAGAACCTGCCGCCGCAGCAGCTGGATCCCGAGCACAACCCGCTGCACCGCTTCTACAACACGGTCGGCCCGGTGGACGGGGCCAAGGGATCGATCTTCGACGGCAATCTGGCCCAGCTGTCAGATCTCAATGAACGCAACCCGGACGTGCTGGACTATCTGGTCGGGGCCTATCTGCAATGGATCGACCAGGGTGCCGATGCGTTTCGCATCGACACCATCGCCTGGATGCCGGACAGCTTCTGGCAGGCCTTCACCACCCGCATCCGGGCAAAGCACCCCGGCTTTTTCATGTTCGGCGAGGCCTTCGACTACGACGCCGCCAGGATCGCCACCCACACCCTGCCCGGCCACGGCGAAACCAGCGTGCTGGACTTCCCGATGAAACAGGCGATGGAAGAGGTCTTCGGGCGCAAGCAGGCCGGTTTTGAACGGATGATACCGGCGCTGCATCTGACTGGCGGCCCGTATGCCAACCCCTACGAGCTGGCCACCTTCTACGACAATCACGACATGCCGCGGCTGGATGCCAGCGATGAAGGCTTCATTGATGCACACAACTGGCTGTTCACCGCGCGTGGCATTCCGGTGGTCTATTACGGCTCGGAAATGGGCTTCATGCGCGGCCGACCCGAGCACGGCGGCAACCGCAACTACTTCGGCACCGAAGGCATTGCCGCCGCCAAGGCAAGCCCGATCCGGGCAGCGCTGACCCGCATTGCGCAGGTGCGTGCCGCTTCACCAGCGCTGCAGCGCGGGCTGCAACTCAATCTGGAGCTGCAAGGCAACCGCGCCGCGTTCTATCGGGTGTACCAGCACGACGGTGTGCACCAGATCGCGCTGGTCCTGCTCAACAAGGGCGACGCCCCGGAACACTTTGCCGTCCAGACGATGCTGCAACCCGGCCGCTGGCATGACGCGATTGGCGGTGAGACGCTGACCCTACAGGCTGGCGAGGCGCTGCACGCCGAGGTTCCGGCGCATGGCGTGCGGGTCTTTCTGCTCGACGCCCAGGTGACTGAGCCGACGCTGGCGGCTGCGCTGGATGCCGCCATGGCCGATGCACGCCGGTCACGGTAAACCTGCCGACAGGTGTGCCCATGCAAAACGTGGCAGCCGTCGAGCGTGGTTTAGCGCATGCTGGAGGCGCGGATTTCCAGTGTCGGCGGAAGCATCACGCTCTGCACCGGCTGGTCACGCACCAGCTGCAGGAGCGTACTGACCAGAAGCTCACCGGCACGCGAGGTGTCCTGCACCACCGTGGTCAGCGGCGGATCGGCCAGACGCGCCATCGCGGTTCCGTCGAAGCCCACCACCGACACGTCATCCGGTACCCGTAGGCCGGCCTCCTTGAGGGCGTGGATGGCACCGATTGCGATCAGGTCACTGGCCGCAAAAATGGCATCGAACGGCTGGCCCCGCGCCAGCAGCTCACGTGTTGCCTTGAAGCCTGCTTCCTCAGTGCTGTCGGCATCTGCCTGCAGCGCGGGCGACAGACCAAGCCCCGCCTCACGTAGCGCCGCATCGCAGCCCTGGTAGCGCGCCTGAAACTCGGGAAACCGCGAGGATGCATCACCCAAAAAGGCGACCTGCCGGCGTCCACAGGCCAGCAGATGCTGCCCGGCCAGCCGGCCGCCTGCATGGTTGTCGCAGCCGATCGACACCCCTGGCTGGCCTGGCTCGACCTGCCCCCAGCGCACGAAGTGGGTGCCCTGCGCAACCAGCGTTTCGAGCTTGGCGCGGTAGGTCAAATAGTCGCCATAGCCCAGCAGGATCAACCCGTCCGCCTTCATGCTGTCTTCGTAGTCGGCATGCCAGTCGTCCGAGAGCTGCTGAAACGACACCAGCAAGTCATGGCCATGACGGGCACAGGCGCGGGTGATCGACCCCAGCATCGACAGAAAGAACGGATTGATGTGGGAGTCGTCCGGGGTTGGATCCTCGAACAACAGCAGCGCCAGGGTGCCGGCACGCTGGGTGCGCAGGCTGGAGGCGTGGCGGTCCACCTTGTAGTTGAGCTCGCGCACGGCCTGCTCGACCCGTCGCCGGGTCTCCGGGTTCACCAGCGGGCTGCCAGCCAGCACGCGCGAAACGGTGGCCTGTGACACCCCGGCGCGATGGGCGATATCCAGTGAAGTGACGCGGTTCTTTTTACGACGACGGCGCGCTTCGGTCATGGTCTTGAGTGTAGCAACCCGCTCAACCTGCCACCCGGCCCGATCTGCCGGTGTCGCGACATGGCGCCCAAAACCAGCACCGACAGACATTCAATAGCTTGGGACTATCCTTCAAATTCAAAACTTGTACTTCATCTATTGGAAAAAGCCACCTACAGTGAACTCGGTTCCGAGGCATCTTGCGGTCTTCCACTCCCTGGCCCAGACAAGCGTCGGCACTCCCTCTGCCCCACCCCACCCTCGACCAATCCGAAAGGAGTCAGGCCATGAACACAGCTCAACACGGCGGCAAGTGCCCAGTCATGCACGGCGCAGCCACTCGACTGGCGGAATCCAACACCCACTGGTGGCCTAACGCGCTGAATCTGGACATCCTGCATCAGCACGACACCAAGACCAATCCGATGGATCCCGGCTTCAACTACCGGGAAGAGGTCAGGAAACTTGATGTCGAAGCGATCAAGCGTGATCTGCGCGCCTTGATGACCGACAGCCAGGACTGGTGGCCGGCCGACTGGGGCCACTACGGCGGGCTGATGATCCGCATGGCCTGGCATGCCGCCGGCACCTATCGGGTGGCCGACGGTCGCGGCGGCGGCGGTACCGGCAACCAGCGCTTCGCCCCGCTCAACAGCTGGCCGGACAATGTCAGCCTGGACAAGGCACGACGCCTGCTGTGGCCGATCAAGAAGAAATACGGCAACAGGATCAGCTGGGCCGACCTGATGATCCTGGCTGGCAACATCGCCTATGAGTCGATGGGCCTGAAGACGTACGGCTTTGCCTTCGGCCGCGAAGACATCTGGCACCCGGAGAAGGACATCTATTGGGGCTCGGAGAAACAGTGGCTGGGCCGCGCGCGCTACGAGAGCGACGATAAGCCCGAATCACTGGAGAACCCGCTGGCAGCCGTCCAGATGGGACTGATTTACGTCAATCCGGAGGGGGTCGGCGGCAAGCCGGACCCGGCCAGGACCGCACTGGAAGTGCGCGAGACCTTCAAGCGCATGGCGATGAACGACGAGGAAACCGCCGCGCTCACCGCAGGCGGCCATACCGTCGGCAAAGCCCATGGCAATGGCCGCGCCGATCGGCTGGGCCCGGAACCGGAAGCCGCCGACGTGGACTGTCAGGGCCTGGGCTGGGCCAACCCCGACATGCATGGCAAGGCCGCCAACGCCATGACCTCCGGGATCGAAGGCGCATGGACCTCGAACCCCACCGTGTTCGACATGGGGTATTTCGAAATGCTGTTCAACCACGAATGGGAGCTGCGCAAGTCCCCCGCTGGCGCCTGGCAATGGGAACCGGTGGATATCCGGGAAGAGGACAAGCCGCTGGATCCCAGCGATCCCAGCAAGCGCCGTAACCCGATCATGACCGACGCCGACATGGCGATGAAGGTCGATCCCGTCTACAACGCGATCTGCCGCAAGTTCATGGCCGATCCCGCGTATTTCCGGGACACCTTCGCCCGCGCCTGGTTCAAGCTCACCCACCGCGACATGGGCCCGAAGACCCGCTATATCGGCCCGGATGTGCCGCAGGAAGACCTGATCTGGCAGGACCCGATTCCGCCCGGCAACAGCGCCTATGACGTCGAGGCCGTCAAGGCCAGGATCCGCGCCAGCGGGCTGTCGGTGTCCGATCTGGTCAGCACCGCCTGGGATAGCGCACGCACCTTCCGCCAGTCCGACTACCGCGGGGGCGCCAATGGCGCGCGTATCCGCCTGGCCCCGCAAAAGGACTGGGAGGGCAACGAGCCGGCACGCCTGGCCCGGGTATTGTCGGTGCTGGAGCCGATCGCGCGCGACACCGGCGCCTCGATCGCCGATGTGATCGTACTGGGCGGCAACGTTGGGCTTGAACAGGCGATCCGGGCGGCAGGCTTCGACGTACCGGTGCCATTCGCACCGGGCCGTGGCGATGCCACTCAGGAGCAGACCGATGTCGAATCCTTCGCCTATCTCGAACCGGTCGCTGACGGCTACCGCAACTGGCAGAAAAAGGCCTATGCGGTCAGCCCGGAAGAGCTGCTGCTGGACCGCACTCAACTGATGGGCTTGACTGCCCCGGAAATGACCGTGCTGATCGGCGGCATGCGGGTGCTTGGCACCAACCACGGCGGCACCCGCCATGGCGTGTTCACCGATCGCGTGGGTGTGCTCAGCAACGATTTCTTCGTCAATCTGACCGACATGGCCAACACCTGGGTCAAGGCGGGCGACCATTACGAAGTCCGTGATCGCAAGACCGGGACACTGAAATGGACCGCCACCCGAGTGGATCTGGTATTCGGCTCCAACTCGATCCTGCGCGCCTATGCCGAGGTGTATGCACAGGACGACAACAAGGAGAAATTCGTGCGCGATTTCGTGGCCGCCTGGACCAAGGTCATGAATGCCGACCGCTATGACCTGCGCCCCTGAGGAAGGTCTGAACAACGTCCCCCTGGCGTTGTCAGCCCATGCCGAGCCCGGCACGTCCACCACCCCGGTCATCCCGGGGCGGTGTGCATGCCCCGACCGGCTCAACTGGAGGCCAGCGCCTGGGTCAGGTCCTGCCAGAGGTCCTCGACGTCTTCGATCCCCACCGACAGCCGCAACAACCCCGGCGTGATGCCGGTGGCGGCCTTGACTGCTTCCTCGACAACCCGGTGCGTCAGCCCGGCAGGATGCTGGATCAGGCTGTCCACCGACCCCAGGCTGACCGCCGGGGTGATCAGCTGCACGCGTTTCATCACTGCGGCGGCGGCGTCATGCCCGCCGTGCACGTCAAACGCCAGCAACGTGCCGGGGCCCGCCATCTGGCTGCCGACCAGATGGCCGTTCACGGCGCCGGGCAGGCCCGGGTAGTGCACCCGCGCCACAGCCGGGTGGCGGGCCAGCCGTTCGGCCAGCACCTGGGCATTGGCCTGCGCCGCCTCCACCCGCAGCTTGAGCGTGGGCAGGCCGCGGTGCAGCAGGTAGGCCGCCAGCGGGTGCAGCAATGCGCCGGTGGCGGCCCGCACGGTGCGCAGTGGCGCCGCGTGCGCCTCGTCGCAGCAGACCACGCCGGCGATCACATCGCCATGGCCGCCGAGAAACTTGGTGGCGCTGTGCAGCACGTAGGTCGCACCCAAGGCGGCGGGCCGCTGCAGCACCGGGGTGGCAAAGGTGGAATCGACCAGCACCGGGACATCACCGGCGGCTTCGACCACGGCGCGGATATCCACCAGGGCGAGCGTCGGGTTGGCCGGGGTTTCGATCACCACCAGCACCGTGTCCGGCCGCCGCCGCGCCGCGATCTGATCGGCCTGTACGAACTCGGCCTCCAGCCCGCACAGACCGCTGGCCAGCAGGTGATCGGACGTGCCGTACAGTGGACGCACCACCAGCACGTGCCGGCCGTGCTGGGCACGCGCCAGCAATACCGCCGTCAGCGCCGCCATTCCGGAGGCAAATGCGACGCAGGCCTGGGTGCCTTCCAGCGCCGCGATGGCCCCTTCGGTGCGGGCCACCGTGGGGTTGTGCAGGCGGGCGTAGATCGGGTTGGGGGCGCTGGCCTGCCCGGCCACCAGGGCATCGAAGCTGGCGCTGCCAACGTCGAGATCGGGAACTGGATAGGTGGTGGACAGATCCAGCGGCGGCGCGTGCACGCAGAGTTCGACGAAATCTTCGCGGCCGGCATGGACGGCGGTGGTCTGGAAGCGCGGCATGGCACCCTCGATACGGTCAGATCTTGGCATCCTATGCATTCGTTCGCTTACGATGCACAAATCCGAACAATATTTTTATTTCGCCGGAAATCCCGATGCTCGACCGAATCGACTACGCCCTGCTGCGCCTGTTGCGAAAGAATGCACGCCTGCCCAACAAGGACCTGGCGGAAAAAACCGGCATCGCCCCCTCCACCGCGCTGGAACGGGTGCGCCGGATGCGTGAGGCGAAGATCCTGCTGGGCTACCACGCCGAGATCGCGCCGGAAGCGATCGGTATTGGCCTGCAGGCGATGATTTCGATCCGGCTGGCGCGCCACTCGCGCGCCCTGGTGGACGGCTTCCACCGTCATCTGCTGGGGCTGCCGGAAGTGCTGGCCTGCTACCACGTGGCCGGTGCCGACGATTTTCTCGCCCATGTCGGCGTGCGCGACAGCGAGCACCTGCGCCAGTTCACCTTAAGCGCCCTCACCGAACGTGAGGAAGTGGCGCATATCGAAACCCGGTTGATCTTCGAGTTCCAGCGCAACGTGGAGTTACCGCCCCTGCCATAAAAAGACGCCCGGGCAAGCCCGGGCGTCATGATGCAATCAACCGGCGGCATTAGACCGCAACGGTATCTGCCACCTCGCGGTAGTCCTCGATCTGGTCGAAGTTCATGTACCGGTAGATCTCGGCCCCCTTGGCATTGATGATGCCGATGTCGGCCAGGTATTCCTCGCGGGTCGGAATACGGCCCAGCCGGGCACAGATCGCCGCCAGTTCCGCCGACCCCAGGTACACATTGGTATTGCGCCCCAGACGGTTGGGGAAATTGCGGGTCGAGGTGGACATGGCGGTGCTGCCCTCGCGGATCTGCGCCTGGTTGCCCATGCACAGCGAGCAGCCCGGCATCTCCATCCGCGCACCGGCGGTGCCGAAGGTGCCGTAATGGCCTTCCTCGGTCAGCTGCTGCTGATCCATCCGGGTCGGCGGCGCGATCCACAGCCGGGTCGGCAGGTCACGCTTGCCTTCCAGCAGTTTCGCCGCCGCGCGGAAGTGACCGATGTTGGTCATGCAGGAGCCGATGAACACCTCGTCGATCTTCGCCCCTGCCACATCCGACAGAGTCTTGGCATCGTCGGGATCATTCGGGCAGCAGACGATGGGCTCGACGATCTCGTTGAGGTCGATTTCGATCACTGCCGCATATTCGGCATCCGGATCCGGTTCCAGCAGCTGCGGATTGGCCAGCCACTCCTCCATCTTGCGGATGCGGCGCTGCAGGGTGCGGGCGTCCTGATAGCCGTTGGCGATCATCCACTTCAGCAGAGTGATGTTGCTGGTGATGTACTCGATGATCGGCTCCTTGTTCAGGCGCACGGTACAGGCAGCGGCCGAGCGCTCGGCAGACGCATCGGCCAGCTCGAACGCCTGCTCCACCTTGAGATCAGGCAAGCCTTCGATTTCCAGAATACGACCGGAGAAGATGTTCTTCTTGCCCTGCTTGGCCACGGTCAAAAGACCCTGCTTGATGGCATACAGCGGGATGGCGTGAACCAGATCACGCAGGGTCACGCCCGGCTGCAGCTGACCCTTGAAGCGCACCAGCACCGATTCCGGCATGTCCAGCGGCATCACCCCGGTGGCAGCGGCAAACGCCACCAGGCCAGAGCCGGCCGGGAAGGAAATGCCAATCGGGAACCGGGTGTGGCTGTCGCCACCGGTGCCAACGGTATCCGGCAGCAGCATGCGATTGAGCCAGCTGTGGATGATGCCGTCACCGACGCGCAGCGACACGCCACCGCGGGTGGTGATGAACTCCGGCAGGGTGTGGTGCATCTTCACGTCCACCGGCTTGGGATAGGCGGCGGTGTGGCAGAAGCTCTGCATGACCAGGTCGGCCGAGAAGCCCAAGCAGGCCAGGTCTTTGAGCTCATCGCGGGTCATCGGGCCGGTGGTGTCCTGGCTGCCTACCGTGGTCATCTTCGGCTCGCAGTAGGTGCCCGGCCGCACGCCCTTGCCTTCCGGCAGGCCGCAGGCACGGCCGACAATCTTCTGCGCCAGGGTGTAGCCCTTGCCGCTGTCCGCCGGCGCCTTGGGCAACCGGAACAGGGTGGTGGGCGGCAGGCCCAGCGCCTCACGCGCCTTGGCAGTCAGCCCACGGCCGATGATCAGCGGAATGCGGCCACCGGCGCGCACTTCATCCAGCAGCACCTCGGACTTGAGGGTGAAGGTGGCGATCACCTCGCCGTTCTTGAGCGCCTTGCCCTCGTACGGACGCAGTTCGATGACGTCGCCGTGCTCCATCTTCGACACGTCCAGCTCGATCGGCAGCGCGCCCGCGTCTTCCATGGTGTTGTAGAAGATCGGCGCGATCTTGCCGCCCAGGCAGACGCCACCGGCCCGCTTGTTGGGGATGTAGGGAATGTCGCGGCCGGTCCACCACAGCACGCTGTTAGTGGCGGACTTGCGGCTGGAACCGGTGCCCACCACGTCGCCGACATATGCAACCGGATGGCCTTTTTCCTTCAGCCGCAACAGCTCGCCGATCGGACCGCGCTTGCCGTCCTCTTCCGGCTCGAACGGGGCGTCCGGGCGCCGGTTCTTGAGCATGGCCAGCGCGTGCAGCGGGATGTCCGGGCGGGTGGTGGCGTCCGGCGCCGGGGAAAGATCGTCGGTATTGGTCTCGCCGGGCACCTTGAAGACGGTCACCGTGAGCGACTCGGGCACCTCCGGCTGGCTGGTGAACCACTCGGCGTTGGCCCAGCTTTCCAGCACCGCCCTGGCATTGGCGTTGCCGGCCTTGGCCTTTTCCTCGACATCATGGAACGCATCGAACACCAGCAGGATGTGCTTGAGCGCCTCGGCCGCGGTGGCGCCCACCTCGGCATCATCAAGCAGCTGGATCAGCGGGCCGACGTTGTAACCGCCAAGCATGGTGCCCAGCAGCTCGGTGGCACGCACCCGCGAAATCAGCGGATTGTGCTCGCTCCCAAAGGCCAGCGCCGCCAGATACGACGCTTTGACCCGGGCGGCATCGTCCACGCCAGCCGGCACGCGGTTGATCAGCAGATCGAGCAGAAACTCGGCTTCACCGGCAGGCGGCTGTTTGAGCAGCTCGATCAGCTCGGCGGTCTGTTGCGCAGACAGCGGCAGCGGCGGGATACCGAGCGCGGCGCGCTCGGCCTGGTGTTTACGATAGGCGTCCAGCATGGGGATGGGTCCTTGTGGCAGGCAGGGGAAACATCAGGCCATCAGTCGCCGGGAACGACGAGCTTCAAGCCTTTGAAGTAGTCGCGATGGAACGCGGCATCGAAGGTGATCAGGGCATCGCACTGCAACAGCGCGTGGGCCCCGGTCAGAAAGACCGACAGCGGCCGGGTGCGGCCTTCGCGCTGGCGCTGACGGCGCTGCATCTCGCCCGCCCGCAGGGCGGACTTGGATTCGAGCGGGCTGAAATGGATGCCCATCTCCTCCAGCGCCGCCAGCACTTCGGCGCCATTGCGCAGGCTGGCCGCCAGCTCGGCGAGCGCGGCATCGCACACCACCACCCGCCCGCTTTCCAGGGCCTGACGCAAGGCGGTCTCAACCGCGTCGGCACGCGGACCGTCGGTCAAAAGCTCAGCCAGCACAGGGGCATCGACCGCAATCACGCCACCGAGTCTCCGTCCGCTGCGGCCTCACGTGCGAATTTGCCGCGCACCCGCGAGATGGCATCGTCCACGCGCTTGCTCAACACGATCCGGCTGCCCTCCAGCTCGACCTTGAGCACACTGCCTTTGGTCAGGCCCAGTGCATCGCGCACCGCCTTGGGCAGGGTGATCTGGCCGCGCTCGGCAACGATGGCGTCCATGGCAGCTTTCCGGGATGAAGTAGGCATGGATTATACATACTTTTCGATGCATACCTCGATGCCAGCCGCCTCGCCTCACCCCAGCCCGGTGCGGGCACCGCCGGCCTGACGCGCCAGATACAGCGCCCGATCGCAGCGCTGGAATAGCTGGACCGGCGCCTCATCCTCGGGGCCGATGGCCACCAGGCCGGCACTGAACGTGACGTAGTTGGGACCTACGCCATTGAGATTCCAGCCCGCATGACTGGCGAATGCCCGCTGCAGGCGCTCGCACAACCGCCAGCCGCCTTCCCGGTCGGTATCGGTCAGCAGGACGGCGAAGGTATCGCCCCCCAGCCGTGCCGGCAGATCGGAGCGCCGGCAGACGCTGCGCAACAGCCGCGCCGCTTCCACCAGCACATGGTCGCCGACCGCGTGCGACCAGTTGTCATTGATCTGCTTGAGGTGATCGATGTCCAGCAGCACCAGGCTCAATGGCTGACCGTGACGCTTGCTACGAGAAAACTGCAGCGCCAGCTGCTCGTCGAACGCACGGCCATTGGGCAGCCCGGTCAATGCGTCCTCGGACGCCAGCCGGGAGAACTCGCGCTCGCGCTCTTCCATCCTGGCCGTCAAGGCATCACGTTCCTGCAGGAGCGCCAGCACCTGCTCACCCTGACGCCGCAGCTCCGCCTCGCGGGCCGCCAGCGTTTTCGCAAGATGCGCCACCTGCCGCCGGGTTCGCCCTCCCAGCGCATAGGCCAGCACCACCCCCAGCGCGAGCGCCAGCAGCACGGCGATGATGACCTGCCAGCCCGGCACCCCTGCCGCCGCCATCGCGGCCGGCGGCGCCTGCGGCACCATCAGCCCGATTCCCACTCCACCTGCCTGCATCATCGGCATCCTCCTGCGGGCCCAATCCGGCTTACCATCGAAGGTGCAGAATACCGGCCTGTACACCTGCATTCCCTACCCCCGGAGCTCCCCCATGCATAATTCATTTTCGACCCTCGACCACCTGGAACTCGACGGCCACAGGTACGCGTTCCACAGTCTGCGCGCACTGGGCCGGCACTTCGACATCGGCCGCTTGCCGTATTCCTTGAAGATCCTGCTGGAAAATCTGCTCCGCCACGAAGACGGCGGCATGACCGTGGGCCGCGACCACATCGAGGCGCTGGCCCGGTGGAACCCGCAGGCCGAGCCGGAGACCGAGATCGCCTTCATGCCGGCGCGGGTGATCCTGCAGGATTTCACCGGCGTGCCCTGTGTGGTGGATCTGGCGGCGATGCGCGACGCGGTCGCCCGCCTGGGTGGGCGTCCGGCGCAGATCAATCCGCAGATCCCCTCCGAGCTGGTGATCGACCACTCGATCCAGGTGGATGCCTTCGCCCGCCCCGATGCGCTGGACATCAATGGCCGCCTGGAGTTTGAACGCAATGCCGAGCGCTATGCCTTCCTGCGCTGGGGCCAGAAAGCTTTCGCCAACTTCCGGGTGGTGCCACCCAACACCGGCATCGTCCACCAGGTCAATCTCGAATATCTGGCGCGAGTGGTGATGACCCGGGACATCGACGGTGAAACCTGGGTCTTCCCCGACACCGTCTTTGGCACCGACAGTCACACCACCATGATCAACGGCATTGGCGTGCTGGGCTGGGGCGTGGGCGGCATCGAAGCCGAGGCAGCGATGCTGGGGCAACCGTCGTCGATGCTGATCCCGCAGGTGGTGGGCTTCGAGCTGACCGGCAAACTGCCGGAAGGCACCACGGCCACCGACCTGGTGCTGACCGTCACCCAGATGCTGCGCCAGCACGGGGTGGTGGGCAAGTTCGTCGAGTTCTATGGCGACGGCCTGCAGCACCTGCCGCTGGCCGACCGCGCCACCATCGGCAACATGGCGCCGGAATATGGCGCCACCTGCGGCATCTTCCCGATCGACCAGGAGGCCCTGAACTACCTGCGTCTGTCCGGACGCAGTGAGGCACAGATCGCTCTGGTGGAAGCCTACGCCAAGGCACAGGGGCTCTGGCACACGCCAGACAGCCCGCACGCCCAGTACAGCAGCACTCTGCATCTGGACATGAGCACGGTACAGCCGTCATTGGCCGGCCCCAAGCGTCCGCAGGATCGCGTCCTGCTCAGCCAGATGCCGGCCAACAGCCGGGCGGCCATCGCCCAGCTCACCGCCAGCCGTGACCAGCGCAACGGCGCGGCGGTCAGCGACTTCATGGACGAAGGCGGGGCCAGCGCCATCGCTAACGAGGCACACCGCAAAGGCAGTGCCCAGATCGACATCAACGGCCAACCGGTCACCCTGGAGGATGGCGCAGTGGTGATCGCTGCGATCACCTCCTGCACCAACACCTCCAACCCGGCGGTGATGGTGGCGGCCGGCCTGCTGGCCCGTAATGCCGCCGCCCGCGGGCTGACCCGCAAACCCTGGGTCAAGACATCGTTGGCCCCGGGCTCGCGGGTGGTGACCGATTACCTGCGCCGGGCCGGGTTGCTGGAACCGCTGCAGCAACTCGGCTTCGACGTGGTCGGCTACGGCTGCACCACCTGCATCGGCAACTCAGGCCCGCTGCCGCAGGAGGTCAGCGCCGGGATCGCCGCCGGCGATCTGTGCGTATCGGCGGTGCTGTCCGGCAACCGCAACTTCGAAGGCCGCATCCATGCCGAGGTGAAGATGAACTACCTGGCCAGCCCGCCACTGGTGGTGGCGTATGCGCTGGCCGGCTCGACCAATATCGACCTGCTCAACGCACCGCTCGGGTACGACCGCAACGGCCAGCCGGTCTATCTGAAAGAGCTTTGGCCCAGCGCCCGCGACGTGGCCGACACCATCGCCGCCACCCTCGGCCCGGACCTGTTCAAGGCCAACTACGCCGATGTCTTCAAGGGCGACGAGCGCTGGAACAGCATCGCCTCGCCAGACGGCGAGCTGTACGCCTGGGATGAGGCCTCCACGTACATCAAGAACCCGCCCTACTTCGAGGGCATGACGATGGCGGTGGGGCACGTCGAAGACATCCACGATGCACGCGTGTTGGGGCTGTTCGGCGACTCGATCACCACCGACCACATCAGCCCCGCCGGTAGCATCAAGAAAGACTCGCCAGCCGGGCGTTACCTGATGGAGCGCGGGGTACAGCCAGCCGATTTCAACAGCTACGGCAGTCGCCGCGGCAACGACGCCGTGATGGTGCGCGGCACGTTCGCCAACATCCGCATCAAGAACCTGATGCTGGGTGGCGAGGAAGGCGGCAACACGCTGTACTTCAGCCGTGACGGACGCACCGAAAAACTGTCGATCTTTGATGCGGCGATGCGCTACAAGGACGACGGCGTGCCGCTGGTGGTGATCGCCGGCAAGGAATACGGCACCGGCTCCAGCCGTGACTGGGCCGCCAAGGGCACACGCCTGCTCGGCGTGCGGGCCGTGATCGCCGAAAGCTTCGAGCGCATCCACCGCAGCAACCTGGTCGGTATGGGGGTGCTGCCGCTGCGCTTCCGCAACGGTCAAAACGCTGCGAGCCTGGGCCTGACCGGCCAGGAAACCTACAGCATCACCGGCCTGCAGGACGGCCAGGCCAAGATCGCCCGGGTCAGTGCCCGGCGCCCCGATGGCAGCCGTGTCGAGTTCGACGTGGACGTGCTGCTGCTGACCCCGAAAGAGGTGGAGTACGCCCGCCACGGCGGCCTGCTGCATTACGTGCTGCGGCAACTGGCCGGAAAGGCACAGGGCTGACCGGGTCTTGCCTGGGGCCGCCACACTGGCGGCCCCAGCGCTCAGCCCATGGGCAACGTGGTTTGCTCAGGGATTCAGTCGCGCCCAGAGCGCATCGACATCCGCCGCCACCCCGTGGCGCGCCGCCCAGGCGCGCAGCACATCCAGGCTTGCTTCGGGGTCACGCTGGCCTTGCCGGCACAGCAGGGTCAGCGCCGCCGTCAACCGGCCGGCTCGCAACGCCAAGCCCAAGGGGTCGGTCGGCATGGCGTCACTGCGTTGTGCATCCAGCGCCGCCACGATCCGCGGCGGCAACTCCCAGGCGAGCGCGATCTGGTGTGCCACCTCGGCGGCATACAGTTCCAGCACCCGCGCCACGGTGGTGGCATCGGTCACCAGATGGGCGTTCTCGCGCAACCATTGCACCAGCGCGATCGCCCCCAGCCCGTGCAACAAGGCCGCCATCTGGGCGACCGGGGCATCAGCACGGGCCGGGCCCTCACACATCAGGCCGCTTGCCACATCTGCGGTCAAGGCGGTGTGTTCCCACACCACCCCCGGCAGCCGTCCCAGCGGCCCGCTGGCGGGTGGCAGCACCGGTTGCAACAGCGCCGTGGAGAGCGCCGCACGCAAGCCGTCCAGGCCCAGCAGGGCAGCCGCCCGCGGCAGGCTCTCCACGGGTGTCTGCTGGACTCGATAGAACGGGCTGTTGGCAATACGCAGCACATTGGCTGACAACGCCGGATCCTCAGCCACGATCTGGGCAATCTGGTCGAGCGCGATTTCGGGGTCGCTCAAGGCACGCATCAGCTTCGGCAACAACAGGGGCCGACGCGGCAAATGCCGTTGCTGAAACTGTGGACGCGCCAGCAAATGGCCGCAGGTGGCGGCAATCGCCTGGAATGCGGCCTCATCTCCGTTCTGCGACGCCGGCAGATCCACCGCCAGCGCAAACAACGTGCGGGTCAACGCGCGGCCGGTCGGAAGATCGCCTGCATCCGCGTCGGTCGACGATGGCGCATCCTCCGGCAACGGCGCCGCCGGTAATGCATCGTCTGCATCGGACGAATGCAACCTCGCCGGCGCCGCCGGACTGGCGTGTGTCTGTCTGCGCAGCAGCCAGACGCCAATGGCGACCACCAGCAGCACGCCCAGCCCCACCCACACGCCGGTCAGTGTCATCCGTATGTCCTCAAACATCCCTGCGATCACTGCAGAGACTAACCGACGCGGCGCCCGACCGGCGAGCGGGCGTCAGCCAGCGGGCTGGTCAGGCGTCTGATCCGGAGAGGTTTCGGCCTCGCCTGCGCCGTCGTCCCCCTCCTCCAGAGAGGCATCGAGACGCTCGATCGCCTGCAGTTTCTCGCCTTCGGCCAGGCGCATCAGGGTGACGCCCTGGGTGTTGCGCCCGACCTGGGAGATCTCGGCGGCACGGGTGCGCACCAGGGTGCCGCCATCGGAAATCAGCAGCACATCGTGATGATCGGACAGCTGGATCGCACCGACCAGGGCCCCATTGCGCGCGTTGGTCTTCATCGCGATCACGCCTTGCGTGCCGCGCCCCTTCTTCGGGAACTCGTCCAGCACGGTGCGCTTGCCATAGCCGTTTTCGCTGGCGGTCAGGATGTCACCTTCGCCATCGACCACGATCAGGCTCACCACCCGTTCACCCTCGGCCAGCTTCATGCCACGCACGCCGGTGGCGGTGCGGCCCATGGCCCGGACGCTGGCCTCGTCGAAGCGCACCGCCTTGCCGTTGCTGGCAAACAGCATGATGTCGCGCTGCCCATCGGTCAGCGCCGCACCGACCAGGGCATCACCGTCTTCGAGGCTGATGGCGATCTTGCCGCGCGCCAGCTTGAAGGCAAACTCGGTCAGCGCGGTCTTCTTCACGGTGCCGCGGGCCGTGGCGAAGAACACATACTTGCCTTCTTCGTACTCGCGCACCGGCAGCACTGCCTGCACCTTCTCGCCCTCTTCCAGCGGGATCCAGTTGACGATCGGGCGCCCACGCGCATTGGGGCCCGCTTCGGGCAGCTGATACACCGGCAGCCAGAACACCCGGCCACGGCTGGTGAAGGTGAGCAGGGTGTCGTGGGTGTTGACCAGCCACAGCTGGTCAATGAAATCCTCGTCCTTGGTCGCGGCCGCGTTGCGGCCCTTGCCGCCGCGACGCTGGGCACGGTAGGCGCTGACCGGCTGGCGCTTGGCATAGCCCGCATGCGAGAGCGTGACCACCACATCCTCAGGGGCGATCAGATCGAGGATGTCGAGATCCTCCTCGGAGTGCCGGATCTCACTGCGGCGGGCATCGCCAAACTCGGCCTTGAGCGCACGCAGCTCTTCGCGGATCACCTCCAGCAGCACGTCGGGATGCTCGAGGATGCGGATCAGCCCGGCGATCTCGTCGAGCAGCTGGCGGTATTCCTCGGTCAGCTTTTCCTGCTCCAGCCCGGTCAGCCGGTGCAGGCGCATGTCCAGGATCTGCTGGGCCTGGGTCTCGGTGAGCTGATAGCCATCGTCACGCAGGCCGACCCCCTCCGGCAGATCGTCCGGCCGCGAGGCTTCAGCGCCAGCCGCGGCCAGCAGGCTGCCGACCAGACCCGGCTGCCAGGTGCGCGCCAGCATGCGCTCCTTGGCCACCTGCGGCGTCTCCGAGGTCTTGATCAGCTCGATCATCGCGTCGATGTTGGCCAGCGCGACGGTCAGGCCTTCCAGGATGTGGGCACGGGCACGCGCCTTGCGCAGCTCGAAGATGGTGCGGCGGGTGACCACCTCGCGGCGATGACGGATGAAGGCTTCCAGGATCTGCTTGAGGTTGAGCAGCTGCGGCCGGCCATCGACCAGCGCCACCATGTTGATGCCAAACACCGACTCCATCGGCGTCTGCGCGTAGAGGTTGTTGAGCACCACCTCGGCGGATTCGCCGCGCTTGACCTCGATGTAGATGCGCATCCCGTCCTTGTCGGACTCGTCGCGCAGCTCGCTGATCCCTTCCAGCTTCTTTTCCTTCACCAGCTCGGCGATCTTCTCGATCAGCCGCGCCTTGTTCACCTGGTAGGGGATCTCGGTGACCACGATCGCCTCGCGGCCATTGTCGGCCACCTCGATCTCGGCGCGGGCACGGATCTTGACCCGCCCCCGACCGGTGCGATACGCCAGCTGGATGCCACCCACGCCGTTAATGATCCCGGCAGTGGGGAAATCCGGGCCGGGGATGTGTTCCATCAACCCATCGATGTCGATCTGCGGATCGTCGATCAGGGCGATGGTGGCATCCACCACCTCGGCCAGGTTATGCGGCGGAATGTTGGTCGCCATCCCCACCGCGATGCCGGCCGACCCATTGACCAGCAGGTTCGGCACCCGGGTCGGCATGACCGTGGGTTCGAGTTCCTTTTCGTCGTAGTTGGGCTGGAAATCGACGGTGTCCTTGTCGATGTCGGCCAGCAGCTCATGGCTGAGCCGCGACATGCGGGCCTCGGTGTAACGCATCGCGGCTGGCGCATCGCCATCCACCGAGCCGAAGTTGCCCTGCCCGTCCACCAGCAGATAGCGCAGCGAGAACGGCTGCGCCATGCGCACCAGGGTGTCGTACACCGCTCTGTCGCCGTGCGGGTGGTACTTACCGATCACGTCACCGACGATGCGCGCCGACTTGTAATAGGGCTTGTTGCTATGCGCCCCCAGTTCGTTCATCGCATACAGGACGCGGCGGTGCACCGGCTTGAGACCGTCGCGCACGTCCGGCAGCGCACGCCCCACGATCACGCTCATGGCGTAATCGAGGTAGCTGCGCCGCATCTCGTCTTCCAGCTTGACGGGGATGATTTCCTTGGCGAGATCGGCCATCGTGCGTGGGTTTCCTGATCATGACCTGCCAACCCGCAAACAGGGTTGGCACGGTCCCCGCGGGACAACGCCCGCGGATGGGCTCAAAGGGGTTTACAAGCCTGCGATTGTAGCATCCGCACGCACTCCGCGCCGCACTGATTCACTGTGGGAATCAAGCATTTGCGCGGGTTTGCCGGGTGCAGCCGCCCCCGCCCAAGGTCAAACAAAGCCGCTGTCCTGGCGCGTCTTGCAGCAACGCAATCGCTTACGCGACCGGCACTCGGGCCGGCCATCCCGGCGTCGGATCAACTGTGCTGTGCACAACGATTCGTGTACGCGGCAAGGGCCTGCATACGCACAGCATCCGGGCGCTCGATCACCCCATGTTCGGTGACGATGGCATCGATCAACGTATGCGGGGTGACATCGAACACCGGGTTCCATGCCGACACCCCAGGGGCGACCACGCGCTGCCCGCGGAAGCTGAGCAGCTCGGCCGGGTCGCGCTGTTCGATCTCGATGGCATCACCATGCGCCGTGGCCATGTCCACCGTCGAGGATGGCGCCACCACCATGACCTTGACGCCGTGATGGCGCGCGGCGATGGCAAGCTGGTAGGTGCCAATCTTGTTGGCGGTATCGCCATTGGCACAGATGCGATCGGCGCCGACCACCAGCCACTGCACCTGGCCGGTTTTCATCAAATGCGCCGCAGCCGCGTCGGCGATCAGGGTGGCCGGGATGCCGTCCTGCTGCAGCTCCCAGACGGTCAGGCGCGCCCCCTGATTCCAGGGACGGGTCTCGGTGGCAAACACCCGGGCGATACGGCCCTGCGCCACGCCCGCACGGATCACCCCCAGCGCGGTGCCGAACCCTGCGGTGGCCAGCGAACCGGTATTGCAATGGGTCAACACGCCACTACCGGGCGCAATCAGCGCAGCACCCGCCCGCCCCATTGCCCGGTTGGCGGCGAGATCCTCGGTTTCGATCGCATGCGCCTCGCGCGCCAGCGCATCGCGCCAATCTGCCCCCGCGCTGGCCAGCACCCGACGCATGCGCGCCAAGGCCCAGGCCAGATTCACCGCCGTCGGCCGTGCTGCGTTGAGCCGTTGCAAGGCCGGCTCCAGCTGCTGCGCGGCCTCGACCGGATCATCGGTGTCGATCCCCGCAGCCGCCAGCACCACGCCCCAGGCGGCCGCGATGCCGATCGCCGGCGCCCCACGCACCACCAGAGCGGCGATCGCCTCCGCCACCTCATCGCTGGTGCGACAGACCTCGTGCACGACGGTGAACGGCAGCACCCGCTGATCCAAAAGTTCTAGCGCTTGTCCGGTCCAGCGAATCGGACGGACGTGATCGTACCGGTCGTAGTCGATGGCGGAATCGGGTGCAGGAGCGAGTGCGGGATTATTCATCCGCACATTTAACCATGCACCGCCCCCATCCCGTACCGTTCCGAGCAATGGCCTGGCTTGGGATCAGAAACTGCGGAACTCCGCCCGGCACCCCTGCGCCACCCAGACCACGCCGCGCCCATAGCCCCAGCTGCGGCCCTCGATGCAAGCCGCTTTTGACAGCTGCCGCAGCAGTTGCACGCCCCAGCGGGTTTCGGCGGCGCATTCGACATAGCGCCCGTCCGAGGATTCGCAACGGAAGACCCGACCCGACGAACCGGGACGGTCGTCATCGTCCCAGCGTCCACGACCGCGTTCGACGCTGAATTCGCCCCGACATCCCTGATCCACCCAAACCGCGCCACGATCATCGCCCCAACTACGCCCCTCGATGCAGGCGCTTTTGGACAGTTGCCGGACCAACACGGCGCGCCCACGCCCCGGCAGGGCGCAGCGGCGATAACGGCCATCCTCCGACTCGCAGCGCACCAGGCCCGTATTTCCTGGCCTGCCCCAAGGCAGCACCAGGAACTCGGCCCGACAGCCTTGTGAAACCCAAATACCGTCGGGGCTTTGCCCCCAACTGCGCCCCTCGATGCAGGCCGCCCGGGAAAGCTGGCGCTGCAGCACCGCCCGGCCCACAGGCGCCCGGCACTCCCGAGTACGGCCATCGCTGGATTCACAACGGATCACCGTCCCCGCTTGTGACGAGCCCTGGGCTGACGCTTGGGGAATGGTCAGCAGGGCAGCCAACCCGATCAGGACAACGAAGCGCATGCGCATGAATCGGCTCCGGCAACAGGATTGGCTGGACGTTACCAGCCTTTGTCGCCGGCGCATGCAAGCACCATGACGGTCATTCAGGCATGAGCAAAATCGAACGCCAGCACCTCGGCGATGCGGTCCGTGTCGAGCAGCGCCATCAGCAGGCGATCCACCCCCACGGCCACGCCCGCGCAGGCGGGCATGCCATGCGCCAGCGCCGCCAGCAGCGCCTCGTCGATCGGCACCGCCGGCAAACCACGCTGCGCGCTACGGCGACAAACAGTGATATGACCAGCATAGCCCGCCCATCGAGCAACTTCACCCTTGTCGTGCATATCTGCAGCATGTAAACAATCGACATCCCCTACCATCATCCCGGACTCCAACCACCCGCTAATGGAGGCAGAAAACCTATGTCAGAGAAAACAACCCAGCGCGCCTACACGCTCCGCCTGAACCGCGCATCTGGCGAGTGCGCCGTGTGTCAAAACAATTCTTGCGATTGTTGGCACGACGCGCTCTGGGCGACTCACAAGGCTGTTAACCGCGGAGCGAAGGCTTTCGGCGACTGGCTGCTGACGCTGCGCGGCGGGCTTTGCCACACGCTCGTGGAGATGGAGGTACCCGCGAAGGGAAATAACCCGCCACAAAGGCCGACCGATCAGGAGAGGCGCGACCGACGGGTCTTGCTGGCCCTGTCGTGGTTGAGCGTGGAAGACGAGCATGGTGCGCCGAAAGAATTTATTGTCGCCACAGGAAGAGACTCAGCCGATGACCGGGCCAAAAAAGTCGAAGAAAAACTGCGCGAGATTCTCGAAAAACGAGATTTTCAGGAGCATGAGATCGACGCCTGGCTGCAAGACTGTGGCCCGTCGCTGAAAGCGCATATCCGCGAAGATGCCGTATGGGTGAACAGGAGGGCCCTCTTCGACGCGGCGGTCGAACGCATCAAGACGTTGACGTGGGAAGAGGCCTGGGACTTTCTGGAGCCGTTTTTTGGCACTCAATACTTCGCCGGAATCGGCGACGGGAAAGACAAGGATGATGCGGAAGGACCTGCACGGCAAGGCGAGAAGGCAAAGGATCTCGTCCAAAAGGCCGGGCAGTGGCTGAGTGCCCGGTTTGGGATCGGAACAGGTGCTGACTTCATGTCGATGGCCGAAGCCTACGAGAAGATCGCGAAGTGGGCTTCCCAAGCGCAGAATGGTGATAATGGCAAGGCGACGATAGAGAAACTGGCGTGCGCCCTCCGCCCATCGGAGCCCCCGACCCTCGACACTGTGCTCAAGTGCATCAGCGGCCCTGGCCACAAGAGCGCAACGCGCGAATACCTAAAGACTCTGGATAAAAAGAGCACAGTCACACAAGAGGATCTGAATCAGCTAAGGAAGCTCGCCGATGAGGATGCCCGCAATTGCAGGAAAAAAGTTGGGAAGAAAGGAAAAAAGCCATGGGCGGATGAAGTTTTGAAAGACGTGGAGAACTCATGCGAGCTCACATACCTCCAGGATAACAGTCCGGCTCGGCACCGAGAGTTTTCCGTCATGCTGGACCACGCCGCCCGGCGTGTGTCGATGGCGCATTCCTGGATCAAGAAAGCGGAGCAGCGGCGACGCCAATTCGAAAGCGACGCGCAAAAGTTAAAGAATTTGCAGGAACGCGCGCCTAGTGCCGTCGAATGGCTTGATCGGTTCTGCGAAAGCCGCTCAATGACGACAGGGGCGAACACCGGCTCCGGCTACCGCATCCGCAAGCGGGCCATTGAAGGATGGTCTTATGTCGTCCAGGCCTGGGCGGAGGCGTCCTGCGACACCGAGGACAAACGGATCGCGGCTGCTCGGAAAGTCCAGGCCGATCCGGAAATTGAGAAGTTCGGAGATATACAGCTTTTTGAGGCCCTCGCTGCGGACGAGGCTATCTGCGTATGGCGCGATCAGGAAGGCACCCAAAACCCGTCCATCCTGATCGACTACGTGACGGGCAAAACTGCAGAACACAACCAGAAGCGATTCAAAGTTCCGGCCTATCGCCATCCTGACGAACTTCGACACCCGGTTTTCTGCGACTTCGGGAACTCCAGATGGTCGATCCAATTCGCCATCCATAAAGAGATCAGGGACCGAGACAAGGGTGCCAAGCAGGATACGAGGCAGCTTCAAAACCGCCACGGCCTGAAAATGCGCCTGTGGAACGGCAGAAGCATGACTGATGTCAACCTGCACTGGTCTTCCAAACGTCTCACCGCAGACCTGGCGCTCGACCAAAATCCCAATCCAAATCCTACCGAGGTCACGCGAGCAGATCGGTTGGGCAGGGCCGCTTCCAGTGCGTTCGACCACGTGAAAATCAAAAATGTCTTCAATGAGAAAGAGTGGAACGGGCGGCTTCAGGCACCGCGTGCCGAGCTGGATCGGATTGCCAAGCTTGAAGAACAAGGCAAGACAGAGCAGGCTGAAAAACTACGGAAGCGCCTGCGCTGGTACGTCTCGTTCTCGCCGTGCCTGAGTCCCTCCGGGCCATTCATCGTTTATGCGGGGCAACACAACATCCAGCCGAAGAGGTCCGGTCAGTACGCCCCCCATGCGCAGGCGAACAAGGGACGCGCGAGGCTCGCCCAGCTGATCCTTTCGCGCCTTCCGGATCTGCGCATTCTCTCTGTCGACCTCGGCCATCGGTTCGCCGCCGCCTGCGCGGTGTGGGAGACCCTCAGCTCCGACGCGTTCCGCAGAGAGATTCAGGGTCTCAACGTGCTGGCCGGCGGATCCGGCGAGGGCGACCTCTTCCTTCATGTCGAAATGACCGGCGACGACGGCAAACGCCGTACCGTCGTCTATCGCCGCATCGGCCCCGATCAGCTTTTGGACAATACGCCCCATCCAGCCCCGTGGGCCCGGTTGGATCGGCAGTTTCTCATCAAGCTACAGGGAGAGGACGAGGGAGTTCGCGAGGCATCGAACGAAGAACTCTGGACGGTACACAAGCTGGAGGTGGAAGTGGGGCGGACGGTTCCGCTCATCGACCGCATGGTAAGAAGTGGTTTCGGGAAGACCGAAAAGCAGAAAGAGCGATTGAAGAAGCTGCGCGAGTTGGGATGGATCTCGGCAATGCCCAACGAGCCGTCCGCTGAAACCGACGAAAAGGAAGGCGAAATCCGCTCGATCTCCCGTTCTGTCGACGAATTAATGTCTTCCGCCTTGGGCACCCTGCGGCTCGCGTTAAAACGCCACGGCAACCGTGCTCGAATCGCTTTCGCCATGACAGCCGACTACAAACCCATGCCAGGCGGCCAAAAATACTACTTTCATGAGGCAAAAGAAGCGTCAAAAAATGACGACGAAACGAAACGACGCGACAATCAAATCGAGTTTCTGCAGGACGCGCTGTCCCTGTGGCACGATCTGTTTTCATCACCGGACTGGGAAGATAACGAGGCCAAGAAGCTCTGGCAGAACCACATCGCCACTTTGCCGAACTACCAAACGCCAGAGGAAATCAGCGCAGAGTTGAAGCGCGTAGAAAGAAATAAGAAGCGCAAGGAAAACAGAGACAAGCTGCGCACAGCAGCCAAGGCGCTTGCGGAGAACGATCAGCTTCGCCAGCACCTGCACGACACCTGGAAGGAGCGCTGGGAGTCGGACGACCAGCAGTGGAAAGAGCGGCTTCGTTCGCTCAAGGACTGGATTTTCCCCCGTGGCAAGGCCGAAGATAATCCAAGCATCCGCCATGTGGGCGGGCTTTCAATCACTCGCATCAACACGATTTCGGGTCTCTATCAGATCCTCAAAGCCTTCAAGATGCGACCGGAGCCGGACGACCTACGGAAAAACATCCCACAGAAGGGCGACGATGAGCTTGAGAACTTCAACCGCCGTCTGCTAGAGGCGCGCGACCGCCTCCGCGAACAGCGGGTCAAGCAACTCGCAAGCCGAATCATTGAGGCAGCACTCGGCGTTGGGCGCATCAAGATTCCGAAGAACGGCAAACTGCCCAAACGCCCACGCACCACGGTGGATACTCCCTGCCACGCAGTGGTCATCGAATCCCTTAAGACTTATCGCCCTGACGATCTTCGCACGCGCCGAGAGAACCGACAGCTGATGCAGTGGTCCAGCGCCAAGGTGCGGAAATACCTCAAGGAAGGGTGCGAGCTTTACGGCCTCCATTTCCTCGAAGTGCCCGCAAACTACACCAGCCGTCAGTGCAGCCGCACGGGCCTTCCGGGGATTCGTTGTGACGATGTGCCGACGGGCGATTTTCTGAAAGCGCCTTGGTGGCGCAGGGCCATCAATACGGCACGGGAAAAGAATGGCGGCGACGCCAAAGATCGTTTCCTGGTTGATCTTTACGACCATCTCAACAACCTTCAGTCGAAAGGGGAAGCGCTACCAGCCACCGTGCGGGTTCCGCGACAAGGCGGTAATCTATTCATCGCCGGCGCTCAGCTGGACGATACCAATAAGGAACGGCGAGCGATCCAAGCCGACCTCAATGCTGCCGCCAACATCGGCCTCCGTGCCCTGCTCGACCCTGACTGGCGCGGCCGCTGGTGGTACGTCCCCTGCAAGGACGGCACGTCAGAGCCAGCGCTGGATCGTATCGAGGGAAGCACTGCATTCAATGACGTGCGAAGCCTTCCGACCGGTGATAACTCTTCGCGTAGAGCCCCGAGGGAGATCGAGAACCTCTGGCGGGACCCTTCGGGCGACAGCCTGGAGAGCGGCACATGGAGTCCGACCCGAGCCTACTGGGACACCGTGCAGTCGCGGGTCATCGAGCTGCTTCGGCGCCACGCTGGCCTCCCCACCAGCTGATTGCGGGCCGGTGCTGGACGAGAATGCATTACTACCCTTCGGGGTATAACGCCAATACGAAGCATAGAAGCGGAGCCAGCCATGGATGAGAGCCTCTGGCCGGCACGGAACGTCGCCGAGTATGCCTACTGCCCTCGCCTGTTCTACTACATGCAGGTCGAGGGCATCTTTTTGCCCAGCAGCGACACCGAGCAAGGCGTCGCAGTTCATCGGCGAGTGGACAAGCCCAGTGCAGCCCCGAAAAACGACGAAGCAACGGCGACAGACCCCAAACACCCCAAAGCGGTGCGAAGCTTGACTCTCACGAGCAAGACGCTCGGTCTGACCGCGACACTGGATCTCGCTGAGATCGCGGGACAAGTCGCCATTCCTGTCGAATACCGAAAGGGGCGGTCGAAGCACATCATGCCCCCGTCACCGGATGACCCAGGACAGGCTGACGCTCCGCCCGCCTCGATCAAGGAGGCATGGCCGACGGATCGTGTTCAAATCGGTCTCCAGGCCATTCTCCTCGAGGAAAATGGCTACACGGTCACCGAAGCAGTCATCTACTACGCGGAGGAGAAGCTACGTCTCAAGATTGACGTGGACGCGAACCTCAAGGCGGAAGCCCTGGCGACTTTGGAGGCGGCGAAGGAGTGCGCGAAGGGCCCGCGCCCCCTGCCGCTGGTCCACGACCCGCGTTGCGTCCGGTGTTCGCTTCAACCTATCTGCCTGCCGGACGAAATCAACCACCAACGCGCTCAGGAACCGACCGATGAACTCCGGCCCAGGAAAATCTGGCCGCCCCGCGACGAGGGGATCCACATCATCGCTCAGCAGAACGGCACGAAGATCGGGATCCAAGGGATGGCCCTCAAGGTTACGAACAGTCAAGGGGAGACGGTCAAAACAATCCCGCTGGCCAGCGTCGAAAGCCTCTCTCTCCTCGGCTCGGTGCAGATGAGCACCCAGGCGCTCCACGCCCTGGCCAACCGGGGAATCCCAATCGCCTTTTTGTCTGCGTCAGGGCGGATGATCGCGATGGTCGATCCACTCGACTCCGCCAGTGCCCAAGTTCGGCGGGCGCAGATCCGGAAACTCGATCAGCCAGAGATCTGCCTTGATTTCGCACGCGCACTCGTCGCCGCCAAGATCATGAATCAGCGAACGCTGCTCATGCGCAATCATGCCTCGCTCCCCCCAACTGTCCCCACAGACTTGGCACGAGAGGCAGAGCGGGCAGCCACCGCGGAGTCTCTTGATGCCGTCCGCGGCCACGAGGGCCAGGCCGCGGCCATTTACTTTGCTCACTTCTCCGGGATGTTCAAAGGGCC
Organism: Thermomonas hydrothermalis; assembly: GCF_900129205.1. Lineage (GTDB taxonomy): Bacteria > Pseudomonadota > Gammaproteobacteria > Xanthomonadales > Xanthomonadaceae > Thermomonas > Thermomonas hydrothermalis. The sequence continues at coordinate 48,683 of NZ_FQUK01000003.1, forward strand.
ACTTGCGAGCGAGTTCAACTCGAACGGTCGGCAACGCCGTCCACCGCCCGACCCGATCAATGCTTGTCTCTCGCTTGCCTACTCAATGCTCACGCATGAATGCGTAGCGGCACTTCGGGTCGCGCGACTCGAACCATCGATCGGCGGTTTTCACACCTCCAAGCCAGGCCGACCTGCGCTCGCTCTGGACTTGATGGAGCCGTTCCGGCCTCTAATCGCCGACTCAGTGGCCATCTCAACCTTCAATCGGGGAGAGCTGACAGAGGGGCACTTCCTGCGCACAGCGGCCGGCTGTGCCCTCACGGACGCAGGCCGCAAGGCGTTCTTCAGCGCATACGGACGCAGGATGGACACGGAAGTGACGCACCCGGTCTTCAAATATCGCCTGAGTTACCGACGCATGATCGTTCTCCACGCACGCATGATCGCCGCCTGGCTCGCTGGGGAGATCCCGTCGCTTGCGTTTCTGATGACACGCTAACCATGGTGGAAGACCAATGCGCCGCTGCTACCTGGTCTGCTACGACATTCGAAATCCAAAGCGCCTGCGGCGTGTCCACAAGACCCTCAAGGGATACGGCGAGGCCGTGCAGTTTTCGGTATTCTTCTGCGTGCTGAAGGACATTGATCGTGTTCGACTACAGTCCGATCTCGAGAAGCAGATGAATCTGAACGAAGATCAGACGTTGATCCTGGATCTTGGGCCGAACGAGGAAGAGGCCCGGCAGGCGTTGACGGTGATCGGGAAGGCGCTGCCCGATCAGAACCCTGGCACCATCGTTGTTGTTTGACCTGCGCTTTCGGGCTAGTTATACTGGCCATACTCTCTACAGGAGAGTAGAAATCGCGGTACGTGTCTTCCCCTTCAATGGGCTTGGCACCGCGCGTTGACCAGATTTTTGCCAACGGGCGCATGCTCTTTAGAAATGAAGGCCTGCGAGTGCGGAGGTGGTGCAAGGGGGGGGGCGAGGGACGCTCGCACCGCCTTGGACTGCCGAAACCAGAGCAATCCAGCCCATATGGGCGTGGACTCCAAGCGGCGCAAGCATCTGAAGCTAGCGCACGCTCGCGGCGGGCACCTTAACCTCTTGTTTGGAAAGAGGTTTTGATGACGGCGGTAGCTCACGTTGGCGCAGATCTGATCAACGGACACGCCGA
>NZ_FQUK01000003.1:51608-102875 GCF_900129205.1 Thermomonas hydrothermalis
CGTAGCTCACGTTGGCGCAGATCTGATCAACGGACACTCGAGGGCTTCCAGGTCGGCTTGCGTGTAGGACATCGCGTAGCTCGCGTTGGCGCAGAAGAGCAGGCACTCCGGGATACGCTTGCAACGAACCTCAAGACGGCTTGACGGTTGCCAGCGGCAGGAACAGCGTCAGCGGCGAATCGGGCAGCGCGATAAAGCCATGATGCCGATAGAAGGCCGCAGCGCCCGCATCCTTGGCATCCACGATCAGCGCAAAGGCGGCGATCTCCGAACAGGCGGCGCGGTCGATCGCATCGGCCAGCAGAGCGCCACCCAGCCCCTGCCCTTTGAATGCCTGATCGACAGCCAGGCGGCCCATACGAACGGCTGGCACGGTGGGATAGCGCGGCAGCTTTTTGCCGATGCGGGCCGGAAGATCAGTCAGCAACAAACTTGCCGACGCCAGGATGTAGTACCCGGCAATGCGATTCCCGTCCGCCAAGGCCACAAAACAGGCAGCCACGCGACGACGAATGTCCTGGCTGACCTGTTCGCGCAGGTAACGGTTCAGCGGCTCCGAACCACTGTCGAACGCGGCGCGGTCATACTTGGCATCGAACGGCGCCAGCAGGAACGGCGCACGACTCATTCAGCACGTAGAAGCTTGCGACGACGAGCGAAAGCGCGTTTCAGCGCAGGCGCTGGTTTTGGCGGCGACAACAGGGCTTGCGCAAAGCATTCCTGATCGGCAAGCGACAGACGGATGATTTCGGCTTGCTGGATGGCGCGCTGCGCTGCCTCCTGCACCGCCGTCACGACGAAATCGGTCATGGTGCGCCCCTGAAGCTCGGCGGCACGTTTGAGCAGCGCATGCAGTTCCGGGCTGATCCTGGCTTCGAGGCGGGCAGTCGAGGCGGGTGCGGGCATGACGGCGATCCTCCGCACGCAATGATACGGCAGATTGCCGTACATATCCATCCGCTGCGCGGGCCCTCGGGCTGCGGCGCTTGCGGACGCGTAACGGGGCACTGCCCGGCCGACGGTCATTCAGGCATGCGCAAAATCGAACGCCAGCACCTCGGCGATGCGGTCCGTGTCGAGCAGCGCCATCAGCAGGCGATCCACTCCCACGGCCACGCCCGCGCAGGCGGGCATGCCATGCGCCAGCGCCGCCAGCAGCGCCTCGTCGATCGGCACCGCCGGCAAACCACGCTGCGCCCGCACCGCCACATCGCGTTCGAACCGGGCCCGCTGCTCGCTGGCATCGCACAGCTCGTGATAGCCATTGGCCAGCTCCAGCGGGCCTAGGTACAATTCAAAGCGCTCGGCCACCGGCGGATCGCCGGCACGGATGCGCGCCAGCGCCGCCTGCGAGGCCGGCCAGTCATACACCGCCAGCAACCGGTCGGGCGCAAACGCCGGCTGCAAGCGATGGGTCATCAGCAGGTCCAGCCAGTCATCGCGACCAAGACCGGTCGGGTCGATCTGCACATCCCCCAATGCCTGGGCCAGGGTGTCGAGGTCGGCCTGGAACGGGTCCACCTGAAGCTGCTGCCAGTACAGGTCACGAAAACTCACCCGCTCGACCCGCGCCGTGCGCCCGACCAGCGCCAGCGCGGCCTGCACCAGCTCGATGGTTTCTTCCAACAGGCGCAGATGATCCCAGCCGACCCGGTACCACTCCAGCAGCGTGAACTCCGGGTTATGACGGCTGCCGGCTTCACCATCGCGGAACACCCGGCCCAGCTCGTAGCAGTCACCAATGCCAGCCACCAGCAGCCGCTTGAGAGCGAACTCGGGCGAGGTGCGCAACCAGCGGGTTGGTGGCGCGCCGTCGGTGCGGCCAGAAAACCGTAGTGAAAACGAGGCGATGTTGGGCTCGGTATTGCCCGCCACTGACAGCACCGGCGTTTCCACTTCCAGCACACCGCGGGCATGGAAGAACTCGCGCACCAGCCGATTGAAGCGGGCACGCAGCTGCAATGCCGGGTAAGTCGCGGTCGGACGCCACTGCTGACTCATGCGCCATGCTCACGCAGAAAGTCCAGAAACCGGGCTTCGTCCCAGATCTCGATCCCCAGCTGCTCGGCCTTGGTCAGCTTGGAACCGGCCTCGGCGCCAGCCACCACGAAGCTGGTGTTTTTGGACACGCTGCCGGCGGTCTTGGCGCCCAAGGCTTCGAGTTTTTCCTTGGCCTGGTCGCGGGTCATGCTGGACAGGGTGCCGGTGAGCACCACGGTCTTGCCGGTCAAGGGGCCGCCGGTGGCGGTGGCTGTGTCCGGCAGGCGCTGGCGCAGCTGCTGCTGTGCCTGGGCACTGCGCAGCAGCAGGCGGGCATTGGCCGGATCGCTGCGCCAGTCGCACAGCGCTTGCGCGGCATCGTCCGGCAGGCCGGCGCTCACCAGCGCATGGTGGGGTGCCGCAAGCAGCGCCTGGGCATCGGAATACACCGCCGCCAGTTGCGTCGCCCGCAGCGGGGTCAGCCGGGGAATCTCCAGATCGACAAGCAGCTGCTCCAGCGTCAACAACGGACGCAGACGCGGGTCGGGCGCATGGGCATCGGTGATCCGCACCCCGCCTTCGAACAGGCGATCGATCACCCGCTGGTTACCGGCCTGATCGAAGAAGTGACCGATCGCCCGCGCCACTTCGCCACCGACATCGGGCACGCACTTGAACAGCGGCCACGACAAGGTGCGGATCACTGCCATGTCGCCAAACCATTGCGCCAATGCCTTGGCCGTGCTCTCGCCCACGTGCGGGATCCCCAGGGCATGAAGAAACCGGGCCAGGGTGGTGGTGCGGCTGCGGTCGATGGCCGCCAGCAGGTTCTCGGCCCAGCGGGTGGCCACTTTGCCGGTGCGGACGGACTCCGGCACGGTTCCGTCGCGCTCATCCGCGCGACGTTTCATCTCCAGCAGATCGTCCAGGGTCAGCCGGTACAGGTCGGCCACGTCACGCAGATAGCCGAACTCGGCCAGCAACTCGATGTAGCGCTCGCCCAGGCCGTCGATATCCATCGCCCGCCGTGACGCGAAGTGCAGCACCGCCTGCACCCGTTGCGCCGGGCAACTGAGCTCGGCGGAGCAGCGCCAGGCGGCCGCGCCCTCTTCGCGCACCAGCTCGGCGCCACACACCGGACAGTGCGTGGGCATCTGCCACGGGTGGGTCCCGGGCGGGCGGCGAGCCAGCACCACCTTCACCACTTCCGGAATGACATCGCCGGCGCGACGCACGATCACGGTATCCCCCACTCGCACGTCCAGCCGGGCCACGTGATCGGCGTTGTGCAGGGTGGCGCGGGTGACGGTGACGCCGCCCACCTGCACCGGACGCATCAGCGCCCACGGCGTGACGACACCGGTACGACCGACGCTGACCTCGATCGACTCGACCACCGTGGTCTGCTCCTGCGCCGGGAACTTGTGGGCAATGGCCCAGCGCGGGGCACGCGCCACGAAGCCCATCTCGCGCTGACCTGCGTAGTCATCGAGCTTGTACACCACGCCGTCGATGTCGAACGGCAACTGGTCGCGCTGCGCGCCGATCCGCCGGTAATAGCCAAGCAAGCCATTCAGACCGCGCTCCAGTGCAATCAGATCGCTGACCGGAAACCCCCACTCGCGCAGACGCGCCAGGGTGGCCGAATGGGTCGCCGGCAGCGCGCCCCCCTCGACCTGGCCAACGCCATACGCATAGAAACTCAGCGGCCGCTGTGCGGTGATGCGCGGATCCAGCTGGCGCAGGGAACCTGCGGCGCCATTGCGCGGGTTGGCCAGCACCTTGTCGCCATGCCGCCGGGCATGCTCATTCCAGCGTTCGAAGTCGGCGCGCGCCATGTACACCTCACCGCGCACCTCCAGCACCTCCGGCCAGCCGCTGCCATGTAACTGCTGCGGGATCACCTTGATGGTGCGCAGGTTGGCGGTCACGTCCTCGCCGGTGCTGCCATCGCCGCGGGTGGCCCCCTGCACGAACCGTCCGCCTTCGTAACGCAGGCTGATCGCCAACCCATCGAGCTTGGGTTCGGCGGAAAACACCAGCTCTTCGTCGGGGCGGCCGAGTCGTTCGCTGATGCGGCGCACGAAATCGGCCACTTCCTCGTCGCTGAAGGCATTGGCCAGCGACAGCATCGGCACCGCATGCACCACCGGCGGGAACCGACCGGAGGGCGCGCTGCCCACCTTGCGGGTGGGCGAATCCGGGCTGGCCAGTTCCGGGTGCGCGCGCTCCAACGCTTCCAGTTCGCGCACTAAAGCGTCGTATTCGGCGTCGGTCAGGTCTGGATCGTCCAGCAGGTGATAACGCCGGTTGGCGTCCTCGATCCGCTGACGCAGTTCGGCAATTTTTTCGGCGACGGTGGGCATCGCAGGATTTTACGTGCCAGGCACGCCGGGCGTATGGCTGACGTCACCAGCGCGTGGAGCGCCCCAGCGGCGGGGCGGCATTCTGGCGATCGTAGGCACGCAGCTCGTCACGGATGTACTGGATGCGCTGCCGCCCCAATGCATTGCGATCTTCGTCGAGCACCACGCCATCGAGCAGGTCGGCCATGCGCTGCGCCGCGGGCTCCATGGTTTCCCAGGCATCCAGCGCCGGCACCGGTGCTGGCAGGGTCAGGAAAAAGGCGAGCGCCGGAGTTTCCAGGCTGTCGATCTGGGTCAGATCGAAACTGCCGGGCTTGATGATGTTGGCCACGCTGAAGATCGGCCCCAGCTCCGGACGGCCATCCACCAGGCGGTGGAAGATGTCCATGTAGCCGAAGGTCAGCCCGGCTTTCTCCGCCGCGACCAGAATATCCGGGCCGCGCAGGGTGCAGCCGGCCTTGGCGGCCACGTACAGGGTCACGATGCGGTCGAACTGGTCGCTGACACGCTTGCCCGGCAACACCCGCTCGGGAGGCGGCGCCAGCGGCAGCTCGTCCTGGGCCACGTCTTCGTGCGCGCTGGCGCGATCGACCGTGCCCGCGTCCGGAGCCTGCTGTTCCCCGCTGCGCCCCGTCGCGCGCGCCACCCGCCGGCCCTGCCCTGCGTTGCGGCTGCGGCCGAAATAGATGATCGCGCCGAGCAAAACTGACATCGCCACTGCGATGCCGATCCGCAACAGGGTCATGTCGCTCATGCCGCCTCCGTCTGCCGTCTCACTCTGCCCCTGCCAGCCGCGCTGCCTCGGCCAGATCCACCGACACCAGGCGCGACACACCCGGTTCGCGCATGGTGACACCGGCCAACTGGAACGCCGCCTCCATGGTCACCTTGTTGTGGGTGACGACCAGGAACTGTACCTGCTCGCTCATCTCCCTGACCAGCGCGGTGTAGCGCCCGACATTGGCCTCGTCCAGTGGTGCGTCCACTTCGTCGAGCAGGCAGAACGGCGCCGGGTTGAGCTGGAAGATGGCAAATACCAGCGCCACCGCCGTCATTGCCTTCTCGCCGCCGGACAGCAGGGAGATATTGGAAACGCGCTTGCCGGGCGGCCGCGCCATGATCGACACACCGGCTTCCAGCAGATCGTCGCCGGTCAGTTCCAGATAGGCATGGCCGCCACCGAACAGCCGCGGATAGAGCGCCTGGAAGCTGCTGTTGACGCGGTCGAAGGTGTCCTTGAAGCGTCCGCGGGTTTCCCGGTCGATCTTGCGGATGGCCTCCTCCAGCGTTTCCAGCGCCGTGGTCAGGTCGGCGTGCTGGGCGTCCAGATAGTCCTTGCGCTGGGCCGCCTCAGCGTGTTCGGCGATGGCGGCCAGATTGACCGGCTCCAGCCGCCGCAACCGCGCATCCAGCTCGGCCACCGCGCGTTCCCATTCGGCAGGGGTGGCCTCGGCGGGCAGTTCATCGAGCAGGGCCTGCATCTCAAATCCCGCCTCGGTGACGGCCGCGCTCAACTGCTCGGCCTTCAGCGCCAGCGCCTGCTGCTCCAGCCGCAACTGGGCGATGCACTCGCGCTGGCTCAGGGCCTGGGCATCGCGCTGCTGGCGGCGCTGTTCGTGCTCACGCAGTTCGGCATCGATACCGTCCAGCTGCGAGCGCGCCTCGGCCAGCGCCCGATCGGCCCGTACCCGCTCTTCCAGTGCAACCTGCCGCTCGGCCTCCAGCGCCTGCACCGGCGCATCGCCTTGCGCCAGCTGGTCGGCCAGCTCGGACAGGCGTGCGTCTAGCTGACCACGCTGTCCTCCCATGCGCTCCAGCGCCTGCACCAGCGCCACGATCTGCACGCGCTGCGATTCCAGCGTCAGGGCCAACGAATGGGCGGCCTCGCGCGCCTTGCGGGCCGCCGCCGCGGCCGCTTCGCGCCGCTCCATCAGATACCGGCGCTCGTTCTCCAGGGTCTGGCGGGTGGACTCCAGATTGCCCATCCGCGCCAGGGCCTCTTCGATCCGCTGCCGTGCCTGGGCGGCCTGGGTCTTGCCCGTCTCCAGCAACTCCTCGACCTGGACCAGCTCGGCATCGATCCGTTTGATCCGGCTGCGGGCGTTGTCCAGACGGCCCTGCTGGCTTTGCAACTGGCCTGCCAGTTCCGAGACGCTGCGGTGGGCCAGATACAGCTGGCGCTGAGCATCTTCGCGGTGCTGCTCGGCGGCCAGATGCGCGTCGCGCAGCTCGGCCAGTTCGGTTTCGAGCACGTGCTCGCGCTCGACCATGGCGTCGATTTCAGCCCGCAAGGCCTGGATCTGCCGCTCGCGCAGCAGCGCGCCCTGGCTTGCAGCGCCAGTGCGATTGATCTGAACCCAGCCGGCACCGATCCGCTCACCGGCGCGGGTGACCACGGACTCGCCCTCACCCAGGCGGGCCAGCAGGGTGCGGGCCTCGGTCAGGGTGTCGGCACCGTGCAGCGACGCCAGCAGGCGCCGGATGGCACGCGGGCCACGCACGCGTGCGGCCAGCGAAGTTGGCGGGTATGCACTGTCATCATCGTCGTTGGCCACCAGCGCCAGACGGCCATCGCCCAGCTCAGCCAGCGCCTCGACCAGCGCCTGCGGCACCTCCACGATCACCGCTTCGATCAACTGACCGAGCGCGGCTTCCACCGCAGTTTCCCAGCCCGGCTCGACCTGCAGGCGTTCGCCCACCCGGGCGGCATCATCCAGACCGTGCGCCTGCAACCACTGCCGGGCGGCGCCTTGTTCCTGCCCCAGCGCGGCGGCCTGCAGGGTTTCCAGCGACGCCAGCCGGCCACGCGCTGCCTGGGCCTGCTTGCGCAGCTCGGCCAGTGCCGACTGCGCCACCCGGCTGCGCTCCTGGATATCGGCAGCCGCCTGCCGGCGCGCATCCAGCTCGGCGGTCAGCCGTTCCACCTCCTCGCGCCGAGTTTCGAGCTGCTGCTGCACCTGTTCGAAGCTGGTCGCCAGGGCATCGAGATCAAGCGCGGCGCGCTCTTCGCGCAACTGCTGGCGGCGACGATCGGCATCGAAGATCTGCCGGTCCAGATGTTCGATGCGGGTGCGCTCCACCTCGCTGGCGCGCGCCGCCTCGGCCTGTTCGCGGCTGTAGGTGTCCCAGCGCTGCTGCCAGTCGGCCAGCCGCTCCTCGATCTCCTGCAAGGCATCCTGCCGCTGCAGTTCTTCTTCCCGTAACGCGTCCAGTTGCGGCTCGGCATCTGCCACCGCCGCCCGCAGCGCCTCCAGTTTCTGCTGGTCATCGCGGATATGGCCGCCCAGCTCGGCCAGTGCCGCCTGCGCCTCGTCACGCGCACGCAGCAGGCGCTGCGCCATTTCCCGCTGATGGTTGATCTGCTGTTCGATCCGGGCCAGGTTGGCGCTGACCTGATAGACCGCTGCCTGCGCGGCATTGAGCGCCTCGCTGGCCGCCTCACGGCGGGCGCGGCCGGTTTCCAGCGCAGTTTCGGCATGGCGCTGCTCGGCAATCAGTTGTTCCAGCCGGGTTTCTTCACGCTGCAGCCGTTCCCGCAGACTGGCAAGCTGGGCGTCCAGGGTGCGGAACTCCAGTGCCCGCCATTGCGCTTCCTTGATTTTGCGTTCGGCCTGGATCGCGGTGTACTGCTCGGCCTGTTTGGCCTGCCGGGCCAGGTGCTGCAACTGCTTGCCGACTTCCTCGCGCAGATCGTTGAGACGATCGAGGTTTTCCCGGGTATGGCGGATGCGGGTTTCGGTTTCCCGCCGGCGCTCCTTGTACTTGGAGATGCCGGCCGCTTCCTCGAGGTGGGCGCGCAGCTCCTCCGGCCGGGCCTCGATCACCTGCGTGATCATGCCCTGCTCGATGATCGAATAACTGCGCGGCCCGAGGCCGGTGCCAAGGAACAGGTCGGTGATGTCACGCCGCCGGCACTTGGTGCCGTTGAGGTAATACTGGCTCTGTCCGTCCCGACTGACCGTGCGCTTGACCGAGATTTCGTTGAACGCGGCGTACTCGCCGGTGATGGTGTGATCGCTGTTGTCGAAGATCAGCTCCACCGACGCCTGCGACACCGGCTTGCGGGCGGAACTTCCGGAAAAGATGACATCCGCCAGCGAGTCGCCACGCAGGCGGCTGGCGGCGTTCTCGCCCATCACCCAGCGGATGGCGTCGATGATGTTGGATTTGCCGCACCCGTTCGGCCCGACGATGCCGGTCAGGTTGGTGGGCAGATGCAAGGTGGTGGGATCAACGAACGACTTGAACCCGGACAACTTGATGGTGGAAAGACGCATGCGCGACGTGCACCCCAGGCAGCCGTGTGTGCTGCCAGACAATGGATGGATCGGGACTCCCGAAGGACGGTCTGAACAACGCCATCCTGGCGTTGCCAGCCTGACGCGGGTATCCGGCCCGGCGGACGGCACTCAACCACTCTGCGCCCCCGCCGGGACTGCCCGGCGAGTATAACGGCCTCACTCCGCCTCGTCCGGGGCCCGGGCGTGGATCGACAGGGCGTGGATATCGGTCTGCAACATCTGCCCCAGTGCGGCGTGGATCATCCGGTGGCGGGCCAGGAGCGATTTGCCGGTAAACGCCGCGCTGACGATCTCGACATGGAAGTGCCCCAGCCCGCCGCGGCTGCCGGCATGACCGGCGTGACGGTGACTGTCGTCACGGATCTGCAATGACTGCGGCGCCAGCGCCGCCTCCAGCAGCTCGCGCATGCGCGCAATCCGCGCCGGGTTGAGACGGGGAATATCGGCTTCGGTCCATTCACTCATGGCAACACCTTGCGGAACGGCCGCACCTCAATCCGGGCATAGACCCCGGCCGCCACATAAGGATCGGCCTCGGCCCAGGCCCGCGCCGCTTCGAGCGAAGCAAACTCGGCCACCACCACGCTGCCGCTAAACCCGGCCTCGCCCGGATCCTCGGCATCGATCGCCGGGCATGGCCCGGCCAGCAGCAGCCGTCCCTCGTCGCGCAAGGCTTGCAGCCGCGCCAGATGTGCAGGCCGCGCCGCCTGGCGCCGGGCCAGCATGTCCGGCCCGTCGTAGCCTTCGATGACATACCACATGGAAGATCTCGCCTCCGTTGCGTCAGAGCGGGCATTGTAGGGACCGTCCGGCCGGGCTGCGCGCCGCTGTGACGGCTGGCTTTCTGAATCGCACACGGTTTCGACGCTGCTGCCAGTGGACAGGGCCGCGCCGAATGCGTAGGCTTGCCAACACGTCAGGCCCGTATCCAGCGGCCCGCGCGACCCGCCGGCACCCCACGCCGCTTCGCGCCCGCCGATCCGGCCTTCCCGCCACCGGTTGTGCTGTGCCCGTCCGGCGCAGGCGTCCAGGCATGGCGGATCTGCAGCAAGCGCAATGCCACCGGCCGCCGTGTCGCGGCCATTGCCCGATTCATGCGGTGGCCCGGAGGGGGCCGCAACCCGATGACAGCCGAAGCCAGCGCCGCCATGTGCGACGCGCCCCAGCAAAACTCAAATGCCAATGCGCATCCGCAGCAGCAGGAAATCCCGCTGGCGGTGGTGCTCGGCCAGCCGGTGCTGCAGATCCCGCAGGACCTCTACATCCCACCGGATGCGCTGGAGGTCATCCTGGATGCCTTCGAAGGGCCGCTGGATCTGCTGCTGTACCTGATCCGACGGCAGAACCTGGACATCCTGGACATCCCGGTCGCGGAAATCACCCGCCAGTACGTCGAATACATCCAGGCCATGCACGAGCTGCGCTTCGAGCTGGCTGCCGACTATCTGGTGATGGCCGCGATCCTGGCCGAGATCAAGTCGCGCATGCTGCTGCCGCGGCCGCCGAGCGAGGAAGGCGAGGAAGAAGACCCGCGCGCCGAACTGGTTCGCCGCCTGCAGGAGTACGAACGCTACAAGAAGGCGGCCGAGGACTTGGATGCCCTGCCCCGGCTGGAGCGCGACACCAGCGTGGCGCAGGCCCATGTGCCGGATCGCACCACGATCCGCCTGCCCCCGCCGGTGGATCTGCGCGAGCTGCTGCTGGCCCTGCATGAGGTGCTGCGCCGCGCCGAACTGCAAGGCAAGCACGCCATCCGGCGCGAGGCGCTCAGCGTGCGCCAGCGCATGGGCGAACTGCTGGAACGGCTGGCCGATGGTGCCTTCCACCGTTTCGAAAGCCTGTTTGTGATGGAAGAAGGCCGGCTCGGCATCGTGGTGACCTTCCTCAGCCTGCTGACCCTGGCCAAGGAGCAGCTGGTCGATATCGTCCAGGAAGCCCCGCTGGCCCCGATCTACGTGAAATCGCTGGCTGGCGAGCAGCCCCCGGACCGCGACGCCCTCAGCGACGAATTCGACACCCCGGTTTCCCCCACCGACGCATGACCGACATCGACCAAGCCCTCGTCACCCGCATCGTGGAAGCGGCATTGCTGGCGTCCAGCCAGCCGCTCGACCTGGTCCAGCTCAAGGGCCTGTTCCCGCTGGATGCACCCGCACCGGAAGGCAGTATCGAACAGGCGCTGGCCGACCTTCAGGCCGCCTGCGCCGAGCGCGGCGTGGAACTGGTGGAAGTGGCCAGCGGCTGGCGCTACCAGGTCAAGCAAGACGTCCACCCCTGGGTTGCCCGGCTGTGGACCGAGCGCCAGACCAAATATTCCCGGGCCACGCTGGAAACGCTGGCACTGATCGCCTACCGGCAGCCGATCACCCGCGGCGAGATCGAACAGATCCGCGGCGTCACCGTCAACAGCAGCATCATCAAGGCGTTGGAAGAACGCGGCTGGATCCGCGTGGTCGGCCATCGCGATGTGCCCGGCAAGCCGGAACTGCTGGCCACCACCAAGGCCTTCCTCGACTATTTCGGGCTGAAACGGCTGGACGAGCTGCCACCGCTGTCCGAACTCAAAGACATCGGCGAGCTGGAACCAGAACTGCCGTTGGAACCGGCCATCCCGGCCAACACGGCGTCCGACCCGCACACCGATCCCGCCGAATCCACCCGCGCGCTGGCAGCGGCCGATCCTGACCCTGACAGCACTTCCGGCACCGCAAGTGCCACCTCCTCCATTTCCTCCCACACCCCAGACGTCGCACCGGCCGAAGACACGCCGCACGCCACGTCGGAGCACACTGCATGAACCAGCACGACACCCCCCGCCGCCCCCTGAGCCTGAAACGTGACACCGCGACTGACACGACGGCACCGCGACTGACCGAACGCCTGCACAAAGTGCTGGCGCAGGCCGGGCTGGGCTCGCGCCGCGCCCTGGAACAGCGGATTGCTGAAGGCCAGGTCAAAGTCAATGGCGAAGTCGCCCAGACCGGCATGAGCATCAGCGGCGGCGACAAAATCGAAATCGACGGCAAGACCTTCGTCGCCACCGCCCTTAGCGACTCGCCGCGGGTACTGATGTACAACAAGCCCGAAGGTGAGGTCACCACTCGCGAAGACCCCGAGGGCCGGCCGACCGTGTTCGACGCGCTGCCGGTGCTCAAAGGCGCACGCTGGATCGCCATCGGCCGGCTCGACATCAACACCACCGGCCTGCTGCTGCTGACCACCGATGGCGAGCTGGCCAACGCGATGATGCACCCCAGCCACGAAGTCGAGCGCGAATACGTCTGCCGCGTGCGTCCACCGGAGGGCGAGGATCACGTCAGCGACAAGATCGTCGATCGGCTCGCCCGTGGCGTGGCGCTGGAAGATGGCCCGGCCAAGTTCGACGAGATCGAGCGCATTGGCAGCAGCGACTCCCACGACTGGTTCCGGGTGCTGCTCAAGGAAGGCCGTAACCGCGAAGTCCGCCGGCTGTGGGAATCGCAGGGCTGCCAGGTCTCACGCCTGAAGCGCATCCGCTATGGCCAGATCCGGCTGCCACAGCCGCTGCTGCGCGGCAAATTCCAAGAACTGCCGCCCGCTGAAGTCGAAGCGCTGCGCAAATCGGTGGGGCTGGAAGATGCTGTGCCCTCCGCACTGACCCTGATGCCGGTGCTGGGCCAACGCCGGGCCAGCAAGACCGTGATCGCCGCCAACACCCGCGGACAGGGCTACGTCAACGGGCACAACACGGCCGACGAAGGCCGCGAACTGCGCCGCTTTGACCAGTTCCGCGAAGACCGCGGCCGGCGCGGCCAGAAGACCTCGACCGGCCTCACCGTGACCGGCGAAATGGCGGCCAAACAACGCGACAAGCGCCTGAAAGTGAAAGGCCCGCGCCAACCCGGCCAGCGCATGAAACCCGGTGAGCAGCGTGGTGACAACCCGGCAGCCATGCGCACCTGGTATGTCCCGGAAGGCGTGGACACCGGCCCGGCCGGGCATCGCAACCCCGGCGCACGCGGCGCCCGCGCCGCCAGCGGCAAACGTGCAACAACCGGCGAAGCCCGGCCGAAGCGTCCGGCCAAACCGTACGGCCATCCGGCCAGCGCCCCCAGCTTCCCGTCCGATCACGCCGGCACGTTCAACCCATACGGCGCCAAGCCGCCGCGCCCACGGGGTGGCGGCAAACGCGGACCGCGCGGAGGCCGTTGACAGCCATGGCAGCCACGCTGCTCGCACTCTGGCTGGCGGCCACCCAGGCCGCCGACCCGGTGCCGCTGGAGGTGTACGACGCCAAACGCCTGGCCGCGCGTGACGAGGCCACCGTCACCGGGCCGGCACGGCAAACCATGCTGACCGCCCAGCGACAACTGCTGGACGCCGGCGTGACGGCGTGTGCGTTGGGCCAGCCGCAGCACGATTTCAGCCCATTCACCATCGTCATGCAGCTGGACGCCGATGGCCGCGTCCAGCAGACCTGGCGCGAAGGCAGCTCACCGCTGGCAATCTGCCTGCAACGCTACGTCCGCGACCGCGCCGTGTTCATCCCACCACGGGCACCGTTCTATTCCGCGCTGGAAGTCAGCTTTACCCCCTAAGGCAACCTGACGCGGCGGCACAGCCGGCCAGATCGCTACACGATGACCGCACGTTGGCCGCCTTTGGAAAAGGCGTGTCAGTCGTCCAGGTGGAAGCGGTCGGCGTCCTGCAGGGCCGGGAAGCGCTGGCGGTGGGCCAGCAGTTCAGCCGCCTGCAGGGTGGTGGTGACCACCACTTCCTCGTCCGTGCATTCGCTGACCGGGTGGCCAAGGAAGTCGATCACGGCACTGTCGCCAGCGTATTGGAGACCATTGCCATCAGTACCGACCCGGTTGACCCCGACCACATAGCAGAGATTTTCGATGGCGCGGGCACGCAGCAGGGTTTTCCAGGGATAGCTGCGCACCGCCGGCCAGTTGGCCACGTACAGGGCCAGGTCGTAGTCGGCCTGGCTGGTGCGGGCGGGATCAAACCGGTTGCGCGAAAACACCGGGAAGCGCAGGTCGTAGCAGACCTGCAGCAGGATGCGCCACCCTTGCCAGTCCACGACCACACGTTCGCGGCCCGGCGCATAGCGCTCATGCTCGCGGGCGAAAGAAAACAGGTGGCGTTTGTCGTAGTGCACCAGGGTGCCGTCCGGGGTGACAAACAGCATGCGATTGAAGACCGCATCGCCCACCCGTAGCTGCACGCTCCCGGTGATGGCCGCCCCTAGTCTGGCGGCTTGTTCACGCAGCCAGGCCACGGTGGGCCCGTCCATCGTCTCGGCCTGGGCGATGGCGTCGTTGGAAAACCCGCTGGTGAAGGTTTCAGGCAGCACCACCAGATCAGTGACGCCGCGCAGGGGGGCGATCAGGTGACCGTAGTACTCACGGTTCCCGGCCGGGTCATGCCAGCGGGTCTCGCCCTGGACGATGGAAACGCGAAGATCGTGCATGGGGGTTACTTTACCTGGGAGATCGAAGCACCGTGCGTGGGCAAGAGGTGCCAGACCGTACCGGTCACGTCCCGGCCGGCGGGTCGGGGACAAACTTCAGCACCGTGCCATTGATGCAATAACGCTTGCCGGTCGGTGGCGGGCCGTCATCGAACACATGCCCAAGGTGGATGCCGGAGCTGGCACTACGGACCTCGATGCGGTGCATGCCATAGCTGTCATCGGGCAAATACTGCAACGCGCCCGGCATCGGCTCGAAGAAGCTGGGCCAGCCGCAGGCGCTGTCGAACTTGGCATCGCTGCGGAACAGGGCGGCGCCGGTGATCGGGTCGTAATAGGTGCCCGGCCGCGATTCGTGCAGATGGGCGCCGGTGCCCGGTGGCTCGGTGCCGTTTTCGAAGGCGATCCGCCGCTGCTCGGGCGTGAGCAGGTAGAACCCAAGCCACTGCCAGAACGCCTTGGGGTCGCCGGCATAGCCGGTATAGCGGGCCACCTCGCGGCCCTGCTCGAACAGGACGATGGTGGGGGTGCCCAACAGCGGGCCGGCCAGCGTCCATCCCAGTGGCGCCCGCTGGGCGCGGGTGCGGACGAAGGGAACGTCTGCCTTCCAGCTGGACAAGACATCCGCCTCGAACTTCTCGCAATACGGGCAGTCCTGCGCCTCATAGACCACCAGCTGGCGATCACGATGCAAGCTGGCCCCATCCGGCGGCGGCGTTGCACCGGCGGTCGCGGCCACGCCGAACTTGACCCCGGTACCACCCAGTCCGCAGTAGCCGTCCGGGTTCTTGAGCAGATAGTCCTGGTGATACTCCTCGGCCCGGTTGTAATTCTTCACCGGCAGGATTTCGGTGGTGATCGGCCCGAACCCGGCACGGGTGAGGTTTTCCTGGTAGATGGCGCGGCTCTGTTCCGCCAGCACCTTCTGCGCCTGGGTGGTGTAGTAGATCGCGCTGCGGTAGTTGCTGCCGATGTCGTTGCCCTGGCCGCCGACCTGGGTCGGGTCATGGTTTTCCCAGAACGCGGCCAGCAGGGTCATCAGATCCAATCGCTTGGGGTCATAACGCACCCGTACCACCTCGGCATGGTTGCGGGCGTGGCTCAACCCAGCGCGCAGCCGCTGTTCCTGCCGCAGCACGTCCTCATAGCCAACCCGCGGGGCATCGCCGCCGGCGTAGCCCACTTCCACCGCGACCACACCCGGCACCGCACGCAGGCGCTTTTCCGCACCCCAAAAACACCCCATGCCAAAGTAGATGTCCTGCAGTTGCGCGTTATCCATGACCCGTCCTCCTGATGCTGCCGCCACCGGCCGCGCCTGCAAGGCCCGCCAGCCCAGTACGCCCACCGCCGCGCTCACCAGGATGGCCAGCAGCAGGGCGATGGACTTTTCGATGGACATGGCAGCCTCCCGGCATTGGCCTTACAGCTTGGACAAGCGTTCGATGGCAAGGTTCAGGGTGCGCTCGTCCTTGGCAAAACACAGCCGCAGCAGGCGCTGGCCGGCCGGCGGCGTGGCATAAAACGGCGACAGCGGGATCCCGGTGACGCCGTGCTCCACCGTCAGCCAGCGGGCGAACTCCAGATCCGGCAGGTCGCTGACCGCGGAATAGTCCACCAGCTGGAAATACCCGCCCGCCACCGGCAGCGGCCGGAACCGGGTGCCTTGCAGACGGGCGCGGAACTGGTCGCGCTTGTCCTGGTAGAACGCGCCGAGCGACTGGTAGTGGCCAGGTTCGGCCTGGATCATCTCGGCAAAGGCATGCTGGGCCGGGTTGAAGCTGCAGAACACGTTGTACTGGTGCACCTTGCGGAACTCGGCCGACAGCGCCGGCGGCGCGATGCAATACCCCAGCTTCCAGCCCGTGCAGTGGTAGGTCTTGCCGAAGCTGGACACCACGAAGGCGCGCTGGCGCAGTGCCGGATAGCGCAGCACCGATTCATGCCGGGCGCCATCGAACACGATGTGCTCGTACACCTCATCGCTCAGCAGCAGGATGTCGGTGCCGTCCAGCATGGCCTGCAGCCGCTGCATGTCGGCCACGCCCAGCATGGCCCCGGACGGGTTATGCGGGCTATTGATGATCAGCATGCGGGTGCGCGGACTGATCGCCGCCTGCACCGCCGCCCAGTCGGGGGCGAAACTGGCCGGATCCAGGGCGACATGCACCGCCGTGGCACCGGCCAACTCGATGGCCGGCTCGTAGCAGTCGTAGCAGGGGTCGAGCACGATCACCTCGTCACCGGCACGCACGACCGCGTGGATGGCATTGAAGATCGCCTCGGTGGCACCGCTGGTCACGGTGATTTCGGCATCCACGTCCGGCCGCCAGCCGTAGCAGGCCTCGGTCTTGTCGGCAATCGCCTGCCGCAGTGCCGGGATGCCGGTCATCGGTGCGTACTGGTTGTGCCCGGCCTGCATCGCCCGGGCCAGCGCGTCAATCAACCGTTGCGGCACCGGGAAGTCCGGAAAGCCCTGACCCAGGTTGACCGCACCATGCTCGGCGGCCAGTTGCGACATGACGGTGAAAATGGTGGTGCCGACCTTCGGCAGTTTGCTCTTGATATGCATGGCCATGCCCGTGGAAGGGGCGTGTGAGTGTACGGAAAATGCCGGCACGCGGATGCACCATCACACCGGCACGAACCCGGGCCGACGGTGAGCCCTGTAGAATGCCCGGCCCATGCCCGCTGCCGCCCCGCCGCCGCTGCTTGCCGTCTTCGACCTTGCGTTTTCACGCGATGAAACGCCCATTTTCGGCCCGCTGTCACTGCACGTCGGCGCGGGCGAAGCCCTGCTGGTGCAGGGTGACAATGGTGCCGGCAAGACCACCCTGCTGCGGGTTCTGGCCGGGCTGCTGCGCCCCGATTCCGGCACGGTGATGCTCGCAGGCCAGCCCGCCCACCCGACCCTGCGCGCGCAGCAGATCGCCTATCTCGGGCACTTGCCGGGCCTGAAAGCCGATCTGTCGGCACTGCACAACCTGCAATATCTGTGCGGCCTGCACGGCCGTCGGGCACGCCTGCAGATCGACACCGCATTGGCGTTGGTGGGGTTGACCGGTTTCGAGGATGCGCCGCTGCGCACCCTGTCCGCCGGGCAGAAAAAACGGCTGGGCCTGGCACGGCTGTGGCTGTCGCCTGCCCCGCTGTGGCTGCTCGACGAGCCTTACGCCAACCTCGACCTGGAAGGCATCCAGCTGGTCAACCGGATGGTGCAAGCGCATCTGGAGGCTGGCGGAGCGGCCATGATCACCACCCATGGCGCCTATGCCGCACCGCCGGTGCGGACTCGGCTGCTGGTTCTCAAGCGACCCGACGCATGATGTGGCAAGCCGCCCGCGCCCTGGTTCTGCGTGATCTGCGCCTGCTCTGGGCACGGCGTGGCGATGCTCTGCAACCCCTGCTGTTTGCGCTGCTGACCGTGGTGCTGTTCGCACTGGGGCTGGGCGGCCAGGCACGCGCGCTGGCACCGGTCGCCGCTGCCGTGCTGTGGCTGGCGACATTGCTGGCCGGCTTGCTGGCACTGGATCATCTGTTCCGTGGCGATGCCGAAGACGGTTCGCTGGAGCAATGGATGCTGGCCCCGGTGCCACTGTGGTGGCTGGTGCTGATCCGCACCCTGATGCACTGGGCCACCAGCGCACTGCCGGTGATTCTGGCGGTCCCGCTGCTGGCCGAACTGCTTTACCTGCCCCGCACGCAGCTGCCGGTGCTGCTGGCCTCACTGCTGCTCGGCACGCCGATCTTGAGCCTGCTAGGGGCCGTGGTGGCTGCCCTGACCGTAGGGATGCGCCGCGCCGGCATCCTGGTGGCGCTGCTGGCACTGCCGTTGTATGTGCCGGTGCTGGTGTTTGGGGCAGGCTCGGTCGCCGCCCAGGCACAGGGGCTGGATGCGACCGGGGCATTACTGCTGCTTGCAGCTGGCCTGGTGCTGGCCCTGGTGCTGGCACCCGTCACCGCCGCCGCCGCATTGCGAATCGCCCATTCCTGAAGGCGCTCCGGTCAGGGACATGCCGCGCCGATGCTCGCCCTCGCTTGCGGGCACTTGATCCAGGACAAACCGGCGCGGAGGCAGGCTGTTATCCTTGCCACCTTCCGCGGCCACCCCCTGCCGCCCGCCCCAGGTTCCGATGCACCCGCTCATCCGCTGGTTCCATCAACTCGGCTCTCCCCCGTACTTTGACCGCTTCGCTGCGCGGTGGGCCCCGTGGTGTCATGGCCTGGGGCTGGTGACGATGCTGATCGGCGCCTATGGCGCCCTGTTCGTGGTCCCTGCCGACTACCAGCAGGGTGACAGCTTTCGCATCCTCTACATCCACGTGCCATCGGCGTGGATGAGCATGGCCGTGTTCGCACTGATGGCGCTGTATGCGGCGATCGGGCTGATCTGGCGGATCAAGCTGGCGGAAATCCTGGCCATGGCCTGTGCGCCGACCGGCGCCGGCTTTACCGCCGTCACCCTGCTCACCGGCGCCATCTGGGGCAAACCGATGTGGGGCACCTGGTGGGACTGGGATCCACGCCTGACCACCGAGCTGATCCTGCTGTTTTTGTATCTCGGCGTGATGGGCCTGTATGCGGCCATCGATGACCGCCGCAACGCTGCGCGCGCGGCCGGGCTGCTGGCCATCGTCGGCGTGGCGCTGCTGCCGGTGATCCGCTGGTCGGTGGTGTGGTGGAACTCGCTGCACCAGGGCCAGACCATTCGCCTGTTCGGCCCGTCCAGCATGGATGCCAGCATGCTGCCGCCGCTGATCTGGATGATTATCGGCACCAAGCTGTGGTTCATCGGCTCACTGCTGGCCCGGGCTCGCGCCGACAATCTGCGCCGGGAAGCCGGCAAGGACTGGGTGCTGCAGCAGACCACCACGGGAGACGCCGGATGAGCTACCGCGAGTACGTGATCGCTGCTTACGCGGTGTTTGCGTTGTTCCTGCTCTGGGATGCCCTCACCCCGGCCCTGCAAGTGCGCGCCATCCGCCGGCTGGCGCAGCGGCAGGCCCGGCGACGCACCGCCGCGCGCCCCGCGCCCGATCTCCCCCTGTCCCGCGACTGACCCTGCCCATGCACCCTGCCCGCAAACGTCGCCTGCTGCTGATTCTTGCCGTCCTCGCCGCCGCGGGTCTGGCGGTGACCCTGATCGCCCTGGCACTACAACGGAACGTGGCCTATCTGTACACCCCGCACGAAGTGCTCAGCGGTGCTGCGGGTGACAGCGTGCGCAACGGCCAGGCGCGTTTCCGGCTGGGCGGAATGGTCGCCGCCGGTTCGTTCCGGCGCGCGCCCGGCAGTCTGGAAGCGCATTTCGAGGTGGATGATGGGGATGCCCGTCTGCCGGTGGTCTACACCGGGATCCTGCCGGATCTGTTCCGCGAGAAGCAGTCGGTGATCGCCACCGGTCGCATGCAGGGCGATGTGTTCGTGGCCGATGAAGTGCTGGCCAAGCACGACGAGACCTACATGCCCAAGGAAGTCGCCGACAAGATGGCAGCCGCCCACCGCAAGCACCAGGTTGCCAACACGCCAGCCACACCGGCCCCGGATGCCCGCTGATGCTGCCGGAACTTGGACAGTTCGCGCTGATTCTGGCCCTGCTGGTCGCCGCCCTGCAGGCGGTGCTGCCTCTAGTGGGCGCGTGGCGCCGGCTGCCGGCGCTGATGGCCGTGGCGCGGCCGGCGGCCTACATGCAACTCATGCTGGTCGGGCTGGCCTTTGCCGTCCTGACTCACGCCTTCGTGACCAATGATTTTTCGGTGCGCTACGTCGCCGAAAACTCCAACCGCCTGCTGCCGCTGATCTACCGCTACACCGCCGTCTGGGGTGCCCACGAAGGCTCACTGCTGCTGTGGGCGCTGGTGCTTGCGATATGGACAGCGGCGGTCGCGCGCTTCTCCACCGCGTTGCCGCTGCCGGTGGTGGCGCGGGTACTGGGGGTCATGGGCCTGGTGGCGCTGGGGTTTCTGGCCTTCCTGCTGTTCACTAGCAACCCGTTCGAACGGCTGCTGCCGGCCGCGCCAGACGGCCGCGACCTCAACCCGCTGCTGCAGGATCCCGGCCTGATCATCCATCCGCCGATGCTGTACGCCGGGTATGTCGGGTTTTCCGTCCCGTTCGCCTTTGCCATCGCCGCACTGCTGGACGGCCGCCTCGACGCGCAATGGCTGCGCTGGGCACGTCCCTGGACCAACGTCGCCTGGGCGTTTTTGACCGTAGGCATCGCCATCGGCAGCTGGTGGGCTTACTACGAGTTGGGCTGGGGCGGCTGGTGGTTCTGGGACCCGGTGGAAAACGCCAGCTTTATGCCCTGGCTTGTGGGTGCCGCGCTGCTGCACTCGCAGGCCGTCACGGAAAAGCGCGGCAGTTTTGCCAGCTGGACCCTGCTGCTGGCCATTGCCGCTTTTTCGCTATCGCTGCTGGGCACCTTCCTGGTGCGCTCGGGCGTGCTGACCTCGGTGCATGCCTTTGCGGCCGACCCGGGCCGTGGTCTGTTCGTGCTGATCTTTCTTGGCCTAGTGGTGGGCGGGTCACTGGTGTTGTATGCCCTGCGCGCCCCGCAGACGGCCCCGAGGCCATTTGCCGCCGGCTCACGTGAGACGCTGCTGCTGATCAACAACCTGCTGCTGACCACCGCCTGCGCGATGGTGCTGTTGGGCACGCTGTACCCACTGCTGGCCGATGCGCTGGCGCTGGGCAAGATTTCGGTGGGGCCGCCCTATTTCGCACTGATGTTCACCGTGCTGATGACGCCGCTGGTGCTGTTGCTGCCGTTCGGCCCACTGACCCGCTGGCAGCGTGAACAGATGACCACCCCGCTGCGGCTGCTCTGGCCGTGGGCGGTGCTGGCGCTGGGGCTGGGTGTTCTGGCCTTTTTCCTGGCCCCGCAGGGCCGTTGGAAAACCGCGCTGGGAATCGCTGGCGCCGTCTGGGTGGGGGCTGGCACGTTGCGTTTCGTCTGGCTGCGGCTGCGCAGCAGCGGTCGCCTGACCCGGGAAATGTGGGGCATGACGCTGGCGCACCTGGGCATTGCGGTGTTCCTGATCGGCGCCCTGCTGGTGGAAGGCCTGGGCCGTCAGCACGAACGGGCCGTCAAACCTGGCGACACCGTGGCGCTGGGCGATTACCGCTTCCGCTTCGAGGGCGTAGCGCCGGTCCGTGGCCCCAACTACCAGGCTGATCGCGCCACCGTGCAGGTGCTGCGCGCAGATCAGCCGATCGCCACGCTGTATCCGGAAAAGCGTCGCTATCTGGCCGGGGGCCAGGTGATGACCGAAACCGGTATCGCCCGCAGCCTGCTGGGCGATGCCTATGTGGCCCTCGGTGAGCCGCTGGGCGGCGATGCCTGGGCCATGCGCCTGTATGTCAAACCGTTCGTCCGCTGGATCTGGGCCGGCGCACTGCTCATGGCCCTGGGCGGCCTTGTCACCGCGACCGACCGCCGTTTCCAGCCGACCCGCAAGGAGCCTGCATGAAACTGGGACGCTGGCTGCCGTTGGCCGTGTTCGCCCTGCTCGCCGCATTGCTGGCAGCGGGCGTGTGGATGAGCCGCAAACCGGATCGGGATGCCCTGCCCTCCACCCTGATCGGCAAACCCGCCCCGGCATTCGCGCTCCCGGTGCTGCACGACCCCAGTTACACGGTCAAACTGTCCGACCTGCGCGGCCAACCGTTCCTGCTCAACGTCTGGGGGAGCTGGTGCGTGGAATGCCGGGTCGAGCACCCGGCGCTGACCCGGCTGGCTGAAAGCAAACGGATCCGCGTGGTCGGCTACAACTGGAAGGACGAGCCAGCCGACGCTCTGCGCTGGCTGGAACAGTTTGGCAATCCATACATGGTGGTGCTCTCCGACGTGGACGGCCGGACGGCGCTCGACTGGGGGGTGTACGGCGCTCCGGAAACGTTCCTGGTCGACGGCCAGGGCATCGTGCGCTGGAAACATGTGGGCCCGCTGACCGACGAGCTCATCGCCCGTGAGCTGCTGCCACTGCTGGCGCAGATCGAGGGGGCACGATGAGCCGCCTGCTGCTTGCCGCCCTGCTGTGGCTGGCCGCACTGCCGGCATTTGCCCAGGCCCGGCAGCAGGACGATGCCGCGCCCCTGCAGTTTCGTGATGCCGCAGAAGAAGCCCGCTTTCACGCGCTGACCGAACAACTGCGCTGCGTGATGTGCCAAAACCAGTCGCTGGCCGACTCCAATGCCCTGATCGCGCTGCAACTGCGCCGCGAAGTGCTTGCGCTGATGCGGGCCGGCAAAAGCGACGAAGACATCCAACGCTACCTGGTGCAGCGCTACGGCGAGTTCGTCCTCTATAAGCCCCGCCTGAGCGGCCGCACCCTGCTGCTATGGGCCGGCCCGGTGCTGGTTCTTTTAGCCGGTGCCGGTGTCGTGGCGGCGCTGGTGCGGCGACGGCGACAGGCCGATCCGATCCCCGAAGACCCATCGCAGGAGTGGTGATGGCGGCCTTTATCGTCATTGCGCTTGCCCTGAGCCTGCTCGCTCTGGCCACCGTGTTGCGGCCACTGTGGCGTGACGCACGCCCGCTGGCGCTGGGCACCGGCCTGGTTGCATTGCTATCGGCTGGCCTGTTGTACCTGCTGCTGGGCGCACCGCAGGCGCTCGATCCGGCCAACCGCCGGGCACCGGCCACCTTGCAGGAGGCCGTGGCCCAACTGCAGGCGGCGCTGGAACGCAATCCGCAACAACCGGAAGGCTGGGCCCTGCTAGGCCAGGCCTACCTGCGCCTGGGCGACGCCACCCGCGCCATGCAGGCGCTGGCGCGGGCCGCCCGCCTGACACCCAGCAACCCGGACATCCTGACCGACGCCGCACAGGCACGTGCACTGGCCGACCCGGCCCACCGCTTCGACGCGCAGGCAGTGGCGCTGCTCGAATCCGCCCTGGCGCACAACCCTGGCCATCAGCGTGCCCGCTGGTATCTGGGCGTGGCGCAGCGGCAGGCCGGTCGGAACGCCGAGGCAGCCGCGACCTGGGCCCCCTTGCTGACCCAGGTCGATGCCACCACCGCCGCCAGCCTGCGGCAGGAGATCAATGCCGCGCGCACCGAGGCCGGGCTGCCGCCACTGCCACCCCCCGTCGCACCCGCCGACCTGGTCACCGTGCAGGTCGTGTTGGATCCGGCCCTGGCGGTGCAGGCGCGACGTTCGCCCGCAAGCGCAGTGTTCGTCATCGCCCGCGAAGTCGGCGGCCCGCCAATGCCCGTGGCGGTCCAGAAACACCAGTTGCAGGAACTGCCCCTGACCGTCACGCTCAGCGATGCCGACAGCCCGATGCCGACCCGCACGCTCTCCCAGCTGCGTGAAGTCGAACTGCTGGCCCGGCTTTCGGCCAGCGGCCAGGCCATCCGCCAGCCAGGCGACCTGGAATCGCCGCCGGTACGCGTGCGCCTGCCGGCAACCGGGCCGGTGACACTGCGCATCCAGGCGCCCTGATCCAGACGTACGCGCACAGACCACGCGCCCCGCACATACCCTTATTCCCAACCGGAATGACCCAGCCAGACGTGGCAGGCGATCATGCCCGTCTGCCATTCTCCACCTCACCCATGAGCGAGCACATCCCGCCCGGAACCGCCTGGTACAGCCTGCCCTCGCCGTTTCCCATGAAGCGCGGCGGGCAGCTGCATGGAGCGCGGCTAGCGTATGAAACCTGGGGCCGGCTCAATGCCGATGCCTCCAATGCCATCCTGATCCTGCCGGGGATGTCGCCCGATGCCCATGCTGCGCACAGCGAGGCAGATCCCCGCCCCGGCTGGTGGGACTGGATGATCGGCCCTGGCAAGCCGATCGACACCCGCCGCTGGTTCGTGGTCTGCGTCAACCCTCTGGGCAGCTGCAAAGGCAGCACCGGGCCGGCCTCGATCGACCCCGCCACTGGCCAGCCCTACCGACTGCGCTTCCCCGAACTGTCCATTGAGGACATGGCCGATGCCGCATCACACCTGGTGCGTGGACTCGGCATCACCCAACTGGCCTGCGTGGTGGGCAACTCGATGGGGGGCATGGCCGCGCTGGCACTGCTGGCCCGCCATCCAGGCATCGCCCGCAGCCACGTCAATATCTGCGGTGCGGCGCGCGCGCTGCCGTTTTCCATCGCCATCCGCTCGCTGCAACGCGAGGCGATCCGGCTCGATCCACACTGGAACGACGGCCAGTACGACGACCAGGCCTACCCCGAAACCGGCATGCGCATCGCCCGCAAGCTGGGGGTGATCACCTACCGTTCGGCCCTGGAATGGGATGGCCGCTTCGGCCGGGTTCGGCTGGATCCCGAACAGCGCGACGACGACACCCCCTTCGGGCTGGAGTTCGAAGTCGAACGCTACCTGGAAGGCCACGCCCGGCGCTTCGTCCGCGCATTCGACCCCAACAGTTATCTCTATCTCAGCCGCTCGATGGACTGGTTCGACCTGGGCGAATCCCACGGCGGCGATGTCCACGCCGTACTTGCCACCCTGACCGGCCTGCGCCAGGCCCTGGTCATCGGCGTCAAAACCGACATCCTGTTCCCGATCCAGCAACAGGAAGAAATCGCCGCCGGCCTGCGCAGCGCCGGCTGTCAGACCCGCTTCCTGGCGATGCCCTCACCACAGGGGCACGACGCCTTCCTGGTGGACGAAGCCCGCTTCGGCCCGGCCCTGGCAGAGTTCCTGCACACCGTGCCGCTGCACGCCCACGACCCTGGTAAGGTTGCCTGAGCGCAGACTCAGGTATACTGCGCGCCCGCGCCGGAGTGGCGGAATTGGTAGACGCAGCGGACTCAAAATCCGCCGCCCTTAAAAGCGTGTGGGTTCGAGTCCCACCTCCGGCACCAGCATGCACCCCCGCCCTGCGGGGGTTTTTCATATGTCGGCCTTGCCCGGCATGCTTGATTCCGATTTTGCATACCGAAATACCTGGATGTGATCACAGGCGGTAAAGGCGGTAGACTCCGCGCATGCACACCGCCACTGCCGCTGCTGATCTGCCGTACACCGAGTTTCCGGGCTGCGCTCGCTTCTACGCCCTGCTGGATGCCGCCGTGGCGCTGGGCACGCCCGAGGCCGTCACCGATGCACTGCGCCAGGCGCTGATCACGCTGATCCACGACCCCTCCATCCGCCTGCCCGACGCGGTTCGCCAGCCCGTCGCCGGGCACTACGCCCGCCGTGAGCTCTACCGCAGCCCGCGCTACGGTTACAGCGTGGTGGCGATGACCTGGGGGCCGGGTCAGAGCACCCCCTTGCACGACCACGACGGCCGCTGGTGCGTGGAGGGCGTCTGGGAAGGCGAGCTGGAAGTCAGCCGCTACGAGCTGATCGACAGCGACGGCGAACGCGCCCGCTTCTACCTTGCCGAAACCCTGCGGGCTGCCCCCGGCAGCGCCGGCAGCCTGATTCCACCGCACGAATACCACATCCTGCGCAACCCGCACGACGACGCGGTGGCCGTGTCGGTGCACGTGTACCAGGCGCCACTGATGCAGTGCGCCCGGTTCCATCACGACCAGGACGACTGGTACGTGCGCGAGCAGTCCTGCCTGATGACCGACACCATCGACTGATCCGCGGCATCGTCCTTCAGCGTGTCGCCCCAAGACGACACGCTGGCTGCCGCGGTCGCGTGCGCCTGCTGCGGCACACCAGACCGCGCAATCACGCACCTATCGGCTGCCAGCATGCGCCAAACGCCGTGTGTTCGGCGTGATACCTCGTGCAAGCGCCAAGGTCGCCTGCACTTCGTCACCGCCGCTTCATTCCACCGACACGCAGCGGTCATGGCCTGCCGCGATGCTGTGCAGCATCGGCCACCGGCGAGTACCGGCGATGCGCTACACCCTCGTCACCGAGACGTATCCACCTGAAGTGAACGGGGTGGCATTGACCGTACAAAGCCTGGCACAGGGACTGCAAGCACGCAGCCATGAGGTGCATTTGGTGCGCCCTCGCCAACCAGGAGACAGCGCCGCCCCTGCCAATACGCTACTCGTGCCGGGCGCGGCGCTACCGCGCTACCCCGGCCTGCGCTTCGGACTGCCGGCCACGCGCCGTCTGTTGCGGCACTGGCAGCAACAACGACCGCACGCGATCTATGTGGCCACCGAAGGCCCGCTGGGATGGTCGGCACTGCGTGCGGCACGCCGACTCGGCATTCCAGTCGCCAGCGGTTTCCATACCCGCTTCGATGACTACATGCGCAGCTATGGGGCACCGTGGCTGCAAGGGACGGCGTTGCGCTGGATGCGCCATTTTCATAACTCTGCCCAGGCCACGCTGGTACCGACCGACGAGTTGCAGGGCTTCCTGCAACACCATGGCTTTCGCCATGTTGTCCTGCTGCCGCGCGCGGTGGACACACACCTGTTCGATCCGGCACGTCGGGATCCCGCTCTACGCGCCACGTGGGGAGTGGACGAAAGCGCACTGGTCGTTCTCTATGTCGGTCGCATCGCAGCCGAGAAGAATCTGCCGCTGGCGGTCCAGGCGTTCCGTGCCATCCAGCACCAGTGCCCACAGGCGCGCTTCGTCTGGATCGGCGATGGCCCACAACGCGGGGCGCTGCAACGGAATAACCCGGACTTCATCTTCTGCGGTACCCAGTGCGGCGAAGCCTTGGCCCGCCATTTCGCCAGTGGCGATCTGTTCCTGTTTCCCAGCACCACCGACACCTTCGGTAATGTCGTTCTGGAATCACTCTCCAGCGGAGTTCCGGTGGTGGCGTTCGATCAGGGGGCCGCACGCCAGTGGGTGCAATCCGGTGTGCAGGGGGCTACCGTGGCCAGAGATGATGAGGCCGGGTTCATCATCGCCGCCGTGCGGCTGGCCACTGATACGCCGTTGCGCAACAGAATGCGCGCCGCTTGCCGGGCCACTGTGGCGAGCCTGCATCCGGCCCAGGTCGCCACCGCCTTCGATCACCTGCTGCATACGTTGGCCACCGGGAGCACCGCCGATGCCATCCCCTCCCTCTCCTGAACGTCTTGCCGCCGTCGAGCATCACTGGTGTCTGCGCGCCAATACGCTCTGCGCCCGGCGCCTGCCGCTGCATTACTTCGCCACTGTCAGTCGGCTTGGCGATGGCGGCTTCTGGTATGGACTGATGGTGCTGCTGGTGCTGACAGATGGCCTGGATGGACTGCGTGCCAGCCTCCATCTGGCCGCGACCGGGCTGGTCGCGCTCCTGCTGTACACATGCCTCAAGCGCTGGACACGGCGACCACGACCTTTCGCCCGGGATCTTCGTATCCGCGCCTGGGTGGCGCCATTGGACGAGTTCAGCTTCCCGTCCGGACACACGCTGCATGCCGTCGCCTTCAGCGTGGTGGCCATTGCGTATTACCCCGGGTTGGCCTGGCTGCTGGTCCCGTTTACCGCAAGCGTCGCGGTCTCCCGGGTGGTGCTGGGCCTGCACTATCCCAGTGACGTGCTGGCCGCCACGGGCCTAGGCGGTGGGCTGGCCCTGACCTCGCTTTGGCTGGCCGAGACGGGCAGCGGGCTGATTTGATCGGGACGCTGTGAAATCCACCTGCCAGGACACCGCCTGGCCACGCCACATACAGCGCACACCTTGCGCTGCGTCGGCCCCGCAATCGCCTGCGCGTCTGTCGGGCACTCAGCCACCCGTGCAAGTGCAACCACTGGTTCGCTCAACGCTTCTTTACAATGCCGACATCCCACGTGCACACCCCGAGGATGTCTCGATGGATCTGCAACTGAGCGGCAAACATGCGCTGGTCTGCGGCGCGTCCGAGGGGATCGGCCGGGCGGCAGCGATCGAGTTGGCCGCGCTGGGCGCCAGCGTCACCGTGCTAGCACGGCGGGAAGCGGCCCTGCGTGCGGTCGCTGAAGGCTTGCCCCGCCAGCATGGCCAGCAACATGGGATTGTGGTGGCCGACATGGGGCAAACCGCAGCACTACGCGCTGCTGTGGAGGCGCTGACAGCCGCTCAGCCAGTGCACATCCTGATCAACAACACCGCAGGTCCACCGGCCGGCCCGGCGCATCGGGCGCTGGTCGAAGCGTATCTCGACGCGTTCCAGCGCCACCTGATCGCCGGCCAGACCCTGGTGCAGGCGCTGTTGCCCGGGATGCGGGCAGCGCGCTGGGGGCGCATCGTCAATGTGATCTCGACCTCGGTGTACGAGCCCATTCCCAATCTCGGTGTCTCCAACACGATCCGCGGCGCGGTGGCGAGCTGGGCCAAGACACTTTCGCGTGAACTGGCGGCGGATGGCATCACCGTCAACAACGTGTTGCCGGGCTACACACGCACGCAACGCCTGACACAGATCCTGGCCGATCGCAGTGCCGCCACCGGCAAGACGCCGGACGAGGTGGCGCAGGAAATGCTGGCAAGCGTTCCGGCGGGACGCTTTGCCGAACCAGAAGAGCCTGCGGGCATGATCGCCTTTCTGTGCACGCCCGCTGCCGCCTACGTCAACGGCCAGTCCATCGCAGTGGACGGCGGTCGCATGCAGTCGATCTGAGCCAGTCTTCGTCACGCCGACTCAGCCCACTCCCTTGACGGAGGATCACCCAACGGCAACCCCCTTGTCCGCCACGGCCTAGGCCTGTGCCCCCCGCTACACTTCCTGCTCCAACACCAACCCGAGTGCCAAAGGTGGTGGACTCATACAAAGTGTTGCATCAATCCGAGATCGCACGTATCATTGTCCGTCTCTGCTGCGGGGTGGAGCAGTCTGGCAGCTCGTCGGGCTCATAACCCGAAGGTCGCAGGTTCAAATCCTGCCCCCGCTACCACATTCAGCAAGAGCGAAACGGCGATCGGGCAACCGCATCGCCGTTTCTTTTTGCCCACGCACTGGCAGCCAAATACGAAACGGGGCGCCCAAGAGCGCCCCGTCGTCGTTGACCTCAAACCGCCCGAATCAGGCGAAAGCTGCCTGGCACCAGGCCATCAACGGGTTCCAGGCCAGGCCCAACACCAGCAGCACCAAGGCGTTGACGCCGAACACCACGCGCAGGGCGCGGTCGTCACGCGGACGCATCGGCTCGCCGACCGGTTCGTCGAAGTACATCACCTTGATCACGCGCAGGTAGTAGAACGCACCGATCACCGCAAACACGATACCGGTGATCGCCAGCCACAACATGCCACCTTCGAGTGCAGCACGCAGCACCGCCAGTTTGGCCCAGAACCCGAGGAACGGCGGAATGCCGGCCAGCGACGCCATCACGCACAGCACCATGCCGGCGCTCCAGGGGTCACGCGCGTTGAGGCCCTTGTAATCATCAATGGTGTCGGCTTCGAAGCCGCGCCGGGACAGCAGCACGATGGCACCGAACGCGGCGACCGCCATCAGCGCATAGCTGATCGCGTAGAACATGGCCGCGGCATAGCCACCGGCGCCGCCCCCGGCCAGCCCGAGGAACAGGAAGCCGACGTGAGAAATCGTCGAATAGGCCAGCATGCGCTTGAGGTTGGTCTGCATCAGTGCGACCACGTTGCCGACCAGCAGCGAAACCGCGGCCAGCACCGCCAGCATCGGCTGCCAATGTGCCGCCAGAGACGAGGCTCCGACGCCCAACAGGCGCACCACCATGGCAAATGCAGCCAGTTTTGGAGCCGAGCCGATGAACAGGGTGATCGGCGTGGGCGCACCGTGATAGACATCCGGCAGCCACATATGGAACGGGGCGGCACCAAACTTGAACGCAATGCCGGCGAGCATGAACACCACGCCTGCCAGCAGCAGGGTCGGCTGATCCACTGTCGGCGCAGAGGCGCGGATGACGCCCAGATCCAGGCTGCCGGTGGCGCCATAGACCAGCGACATGCCATACAGCAAAAGACCCGAGGCCAGCGCACCCAGCACGAAGTACTTCATGGCCGCTTCGGACGCCAGCGTGCTGTCACGGTCGATCGCCACCAGCGCATACGAGCTCAGCGCCAGCAGTTCGAGGCCCAGATAGACCATGATCAGGCTGCCTGCGGAGATCAAAAGCAGCATGCCCAGAACCGCAAACAGCACCAGCACCGACACTTCGCCCTTGTACAACCCGCGCTCCAGCAAATACGGGCGGAAGAACATCAATGCGACCGCAGAAATGACGCAGGTGGCCACCTTGAGCACGTCGGCCATGGTGTCCCGGACGAACATGCCCGACAGTACCGACGGCTCACTGCCGGCCCCGACCCCGGCCAGCAGCAGGCCGGCGACCAGCAGCAGGGTCAGAATCGACAGCGCATGGGTAAGCGCACGCTGGCCGTCCTTCAGGAACAGATCCAGCATCAACAGTAGGAAGGCGGCACCGGCCAGCACCAGTTCCGGAATCAGCGGCAGCAGTTCGGTGGCTGCCGGCATGGCGAGAGTGGACTGCATCGTCGTCATGTCCTTCAAAGCTTGGTGGCGGCGAGCTGGCCCGCCAGTTGCGCGATGGACGGCTCCATCATGTCGGTCAGCGGCTTGGGATCGATACCCAGCGCCAGGGTGAACAGAGCAAACACCCCTAGCACGATCCATTCACGTGCGTTGATGTCCTTCAGTTCGGCCACATGCGCATTGGCGACATCGCCCCAGATGATGCGTTTGGTCAGCCACAGCGAGTACGCCGCGCCGATGATCAGGGTCAGCGCCGCCGCCAGCGCAACCAGCGGGCTGTGCTGGAACGCAGCCAGGATCACGATGAACTCGCCCACAAAACCGCTGGTGCCCGGCAGGCCGCTGTTGGCCATGGCAAACAGCACCCAGAACAGCGCAAACCACGGCATCACCTTGGCCACGCCGCCATAGTCCTTGATCATGCGGGTGTGCATGCGGTCATACAGCACGCCGACGCAGGAGAACATCGCGCCGGAAATGAAACCGTGCGACACCATCTGCACCATCGCACCCTGCAGGCCCAGCCGGGCGGCATCCATCAGCTGACGGTCACGCACCAGCGAAAACGCGATAAAGGTGCCGAGGATGACGAAGCCCATATGGGCCACCGACGAATAGGCGATGAGCTTCTTCATGTCGGCCTGAACCAGTGCCACCAGGCCCACATAGACGATGGCCGCCAGGCTCAAGGCGATCATCAACCAGGCGAACTGGTGACCGGCGTCCGGCACGATCGGCAGGGTGAAGCGCAGGAAGCCGTAGCCACCGATCTTCAGCATGATCGCCGCCAGCACCACCGAGCCGCCCGTCGGCGCTTCGACGTGCGCATCCGGCAACCAGGTATGCACCGGGAACATCGGCACCTTGATTGCAAAAGCACCGAAGAACGCGAAGAACAGCCAGGTCTGCTCGGTCATGGTCAGCGGCAGTGCAGCCATGTCAGCGATCTGCCAGCTCCCCCCTTTGAGGTAGAGGTAGATCAGACCGACCAACATGAACACCGAGCCGAGGAAGGTGTACAGGAAAAACTTCAGCGCGGCATAGATGCGACGCGGACCGCCCCACACGCCGATCACGATGAACATCGGGATCAGCATGGCTTCGAAAAACACGTAGAACAGCACCGAATCAAGCGCACAGAACACGCCGACCATGGCGCCTTCCAGCAGCATCAGGCTGGCGTAGTACTGGGCCACCCGCTTCTCGACCGAGCCCCAGGCGCCAATCAACACCAGCACGCCGACCAAGGTGGTCAGGCCGATCAGCGGCACCGACAGGCCATCGACACCGAGGTGATACTGGATGTCGTAGGCCGGAATCCAGGGCCGCTGCTCGACGAACTGCATTGCCGCAGTGCCGTACTCGAATCCGGTGAACAGCGGGATGCTGAGCAGGAAGGTCGCAATCGCAAAGCCGAGCGCAGTCCAACGCGCCAGTTGCGGGCGCTGGTTGCCGGCCATCAGGGTCAACACGCCGCCAAGGATCGGCAGCCAGATCAGGAGGCTGAGCAGGGGCCAGTGGGTCACGCTTGTGGTTTCCATCTCGTCGTCAGTTCCGGCTTACTGCCAGTAATAGCGGGCCATCGCTAGCAGCGCGACCAAGCCCAGGATCATTGCAAACGCGTAGTGGTACAGGTAACCGGTCTGAATCCGGCGCAGCACCGCAGCCAGGCTCGCAACCAGCCGAGCAGCACCATTCACCGCACCATCGATCAACCCGGCATCGATTGCACTCGAGGCCTTGCCCAACTGCAGGCCGCCGCCACCCAGGCCGCCGATCCAAAGATCGTCCATGTAGTACTTGCGCTCCAGCAGGCGGATCGGCCCAGCCAGCGCACGGGTGACGGTCGCACGCAGATCCGGCTTGACCAGGTACAGCAGCGTGGCCAGGGCAAAGCCAGCCAGGGTCAACCAGAACGCGGGCGCCATGAAGCCATGCAGGGCAAAGGCCACCGGGCCATGGAATTCCTCCGCAAGCCTTGCAATCACATCATGCTCCGGCAGGACGTGAATGGCGCCAGCGAAGAACGGCAGCTGCCGGACATGCCCCAGCATGTCGGTGCCAAACAGCATCGGACCGACGGTGACAAAGCCGATCAGTACGGAAGGAATCGCCAGCAACACCAGCGGCAGCGTCACCACCCACGGCGACTCATGCGGTTCATGCCCGCCATGATGCCCGTGACCATGGTCGTCATGGGCGGCATGGTGGTGGTCATGCGCGTGCGCCGCACGGAAGCGCTCCTCGCCAAAGAAGGTGAGGTAGAGCAAGCGGAAGCTGTAGAAGCTGGTGACAAAAGCCCCCAACAGCACCGCCCAATAGGCGTACTGGGCAATCCAGCCAGCATTGGCATGGGCATGCTCGGCAGCCGCCTCGATGATGGTGTCTTTGGAGTAGAAGCCGCTGAAGAACGGCGTACCGACCAGCGCCAGCGTGCCGACCCACATCATGACGTGGGTGATCGGCATGTACTTGCGCAGCCCGCCCATCTTGCGCATGTCCTGCTCGTGATGCATACCGATGATCACCGAGCCGGCGCCGAGGAACAGCAGAGCCTTGAAGAAGGCGTGGGTCATCAGGTGATAGACCGCCGCCGAATAGGCCGACACGCCCAGCGCCACCGTCATGTACCCCAACTGCGAGAGCGTGGAATAGGCCACCACGCGCTTGATGTCGTTCTGCACCATGCCGATCAGGCCAGTCCAGAACGCAGTGGTGGCACCAATGAACAGGACGAATGCAAGCGCGGTTTCCGACAGCTCGAACAGCGGCGACATGCGCGCCACCATGAAGATGCCGGCGGTCACCATGGTCGCGGCATGGATCAGCGCCGAGATCGGCGTCGGGCCTTCCATCGAGTCCGGCAGCCACACGTGCAGCGGCACCTGCGCGGACTTGCCCATGGCACCGATGAACAGGCAGATGCAAATCACGGTGGCAATCGACCAGACATGTCCAGGCAGGATCTCGACCGTCGCACCCCGGATCTGATCGACATTGGCAAACACGTGCGCGTAATCGAGTGTCCCCAGCCACAGCAGCACACCAGCGATACCGAGCAGGAAACCGAAGTCACCCACACGGTTGACCAGAAACGCCTTGAGATTGGCAAACACCGCGGTCGGCCGCTTGTACCAGAAGCCGATCAGCAAGTACGACACCAGGCCCACCGCTTCCCAGCCGAAGAACAGCTGCATGAAGTTGTTGCTCATCACCAGCATCAGCATGCTGAAGGTGAACAACGAGATGTAGCTGAAGAAGCGCTGGTAGCCGTCATCGTCGGCCATGTAGCCGATGGTGTAGATGTGCACCAGCAGCGAGACGAAGGTGACCACCACCATCATCATCGCGGTCAGTTTGTCGACCAGGAAGCCGACATTGACCGAGATGTCCCCCACCTGCAGCCAGGTGTAGAGGTTTTCGTTGAACACCGGCGCACCCTGCAGCAGCTGCCACAGCACATGCATCGACAGCGCGCAGCTGATGGCCACGCCCAGAATGGTAACGGTGTGCGCACCGGCACGGCCGATCTGACGGCCAAACAGGCCGGCAAGCAGGCTGCCCAGCAGCGGCAGCAGCACGATCAGGACGAGTTGGGTCTTGGAGATCAGCATCCGTCAGCCCTTCAAACTGTCGATATCCGCAACGTCGATCGTGCGGCGGTTACGGAACAGGGTCACCAGGATCGCCAGGCCAATCGCCGCTTCCGCGGCGGCCACGGTCAGGATGAAAAACACGAACACCTGGCCGGCCGCATCACCCAGCGCGCGCGAGAACGCGACGAAGTTGATGTTCACAGAGAGCAGCATCAGCTCCAGCGACACCAGCAACATGATCACGTTCTTGCGGTTGAGGAACAGGCCGGCCACGCTGATGCAGAACAGCACCGCGCCGAGCGCCAGATAGTGGCCCAGCGTCAGGGAAGAAATCAGCGGATTCATCGGGCACCCTCCCCGCTCTCGTCCTTGGCGGCCGCCACTTCAGCCGGCATCTTCACCATGCGCAGCCGGTCGGCTGCACGCACCCGCACCTGCTCGGACGGATCCTGGTGGCGTACACCCGGACGCCGCCGCAGGGTCAGCATGACCGCCGCCACCACCGCCACCGTCAGGATCACCGCCGCGACCTCGAATGGCAGCAGGAAATCGGTAAACAGCGCGCGGGCCAGCCAGGTGGTGTTGGGAACGTCAGCCGAAACGGCCGCATTTTCAGCCAGCGGTGTCTGCAGCGCGCTGCGCACGCCGATCAGCGCCAGCATTTCCACCAGCATCGCCACCGCCACCAGCAAACCCACCGGCAGGTAGCGCACATACCCCTGACGCAGTGGCGCCTTGTCCATGTCCAGCATCATCACCACGAACAGGAACAGCACCATCACCGCGCCGACGTAGACCAGCACCAGCGCGATACCGAGGAACTCGATGCCACCGACGATCCAGGTGCAGGCCACCGAGAAGAAGGTCAGCACCAGCCACAGCACGGCATGCACCGGGTTGCGGGCGGCGATTGTCGCCAGCGCCGCGATTGCGGCCACTGCGGCAAAGCCGAGAAAGGCAAGGGTTGGGAAATCGAGAGCCATGCGTGTCCTGCCTCAACGATAAGGGGCGTCGGCGGCGCGACGTTCGGCGATCTCCGCCTCCAAGCGGTCGCCGATGGCCAGCAACTGCGGCTTGGTCAGGATGTTCTGGCCGCGCCGATCGAAGTGGTACTCGTGCACGTGCGTTTCCACGATCGAGTCGGTCGGGCAGGATTCCTCGCAGAAGCCGCAGAAGATGCACTTGAACAGGTCGATCTCGTAGCGGGTGGTCCGGCGACTGCCGTCATCCGCACGCGGGCCGGCCTCGATGGTGATGGCCAGTGCCGGGCAGACGGCCTCGCACAGCTTGCAGGCGATGCAACGCTCCTCGCCATTGGGATAGCGGCGCAGGGCATGCACGCCACGGAAGCGCGGCGACTGCGGGAACTTTTCCATCGGGTACATCAGGGTGTACTTGGGACGGAACAGATACTTCAGGGTCAGCCACAGGCCACCCAGCAGTTCCAGCAGTAGCAGGCTCTTGAGGTAGGAAATGATCCTGTTCATGCCATCGCCCCCGTGGCGTTGCCGATCACGCCGAAATACACCAGCAGCGCAGTGACGAAGATCCAGGTCAGCGTGATCGGAATGAACACCTTCCAGCCCAGCCGCATGATCTGGTCATAGCGATAGCGCGGGAAGGCAGCGCGGAACCAGATGAAGCAGGTGGCAAAGAAGAACACCTTGGCAAACAGCCACCACCAGCCATCCACCGACAGCAGCGGGATGCCCCAGCCGTGGAACGGGCTCAACCAGCCGCCGAGGAAGAAGATCGAAGTCAGGAAACTGACCAGCAGCATGTTGGCGTATTCGGCCAGGAAGAACAGCGCAAACTGCGAGCCGGAGTACTCCACCATGTGACCGGCAACGATTTCCGACTCACCCTCCACCACGTCGAACGGCGCACGGTTGGTCTCGGCCACACCGGAGATGAAATACACCACGAACAGCGGCAGCAGCGGCAGCCAGAACCAGCTGAGGAAACCGTGACCGGCCTGCGCTTTCACGATCTCCGAGAGGTTTAAGCTTCCAGCGGCGATCAGCACGCCGACCAGGGCAAAGCCCATCGCGATTTCATAGCTGATCATCTGCGCCGAGGCACGCATGGCGCCCAAAAACGCGTATTTGGAGTTGGATGCCCAACCGGCCAGGATGATCCCGTAGATGCCCAGGCCGGTCATCGCCAGCAGATACAGCATGCCGGCATTGACATTGGCCAACACCACACGGTCATCGAACGGCACCACGGCCCAGGCGGCAAACGCCGGCACCAGGCCCAGCAGCGGCGCCAGCCGGTACAGCACCGGATGGGCGGCAGTCGGCTGCACCACTTCCTTGAACAGCAGCTTGAACACGTCGGCAAATGCCTGCAACACGCCCCAGCCGACGTACATGGGCCCGTGGCGGACGTGCATCCAACCGATCACCTTGCGCTCCCAGACCACATAGAACGCGACCGTGATGATGACCGGCATGGTGATCGCCAGGATCTTGAGCACGATCCAGAGCAGCAGCCCCGGCGTTCCCAGCGACAGCAGCGCCGCCTGCAGCGGCTCGATGACGTATTGCATCAACGGATTGGCAGACATGGAATGAAAGGCCAGGCTCATACGGCGGCCACCTCCAGGCGGGCGGACGCCAGCAGTGGCGCAGTCGCGCCATGACCGGACTCGATCCAGACACAGCCCTGAGCCACGCGCGCATCCACCTTGACCGGCAAGGTGGCGCTACCGGCGGCGGTCGCAAAGCGAGCCATCGCGCCCTCCATCAGACCGAGCGCCGAAGCATCGGCCGGGTTGAGTGTAGCGTGCGGGCCGGCGTTGAGCGGATGCAGCTGCAAGGCAGTCGCGCGGCGGATCACCGCATCAACGCGGTAGATCGCCGGTGAAACGGCCAGCTCCAGCCCATGCGCGGCGGTCGCTTCGGCAGCCGGGGCGGCTCCGTTCCCTGCCACATGCACAGGTCGAGCGGTCATCTCTGCGCGCAGACCGTCCAGATCGGTGAACTCAAAGCCCTTCAGCGCCAGCAGGCCGCCCAGCGCACGCAGCACCTTCCAGCCGGGACGCGCCTGACCTGGCAGACGTGCCGCCGCCACTGCCTGCTGCTCCAACCCGTCGAGATTGGTCAGGGTGGCATCGATTTCCGGCAGCAGACCGATCGGCAGGATCACCTCGGCCACCGCACGGGTGGAGGCACAGGCGAAATGGCTGAGCGCCACCACGCGCGCCGCCCCCAGCGCCTTCAGGGCAGCCGGTTGATCGGCAAAATCCAGCCCCGGCTCGATCCCGTACAGCAGGTAAGCCTGACGCGGAGCACGCAGCATGGCCTGGGCATCCAGACCACGCGGCAACACGCCCTGCCGGCTCAGACCGAGCGCATTGGCGCCCTGCGGAATGCGGCAGAGCTTGGCATTCTTGGCCGCGGCAAACTCGGCCGCCGCCTTGCGGATGGCCGCTGCATACGGGCCGTTTTCCGCCACCGCGCCCACGATCACTGCGCTGCGGGCAGCCTCGCCGATCTCCAGCTGCGCCAGCGTGGCGGCAATGCGGGACGGCGGCACGATGTGCTTGCCGGTAATAGCGAAGGTGAAGTCGAAGTCCACCGGATTGACCACGTGGACCTTGGCCCCGCGCTTGACCGCCTTGCGGATGCGCTGGTGCAACAGCGGCACTTCGTGGCGGATGTTGGAGCCCACGATGACGATGGCATCGGCGTGTTCGATCTCCGCGACCGGCATGCCGAAGGCATCGGCATGGGCACCATCGGACAGGTCGAGCTGGCCGATGCGGTGATCGAGATTGCCACTGCCCAGACCCTCGGCCAGGCGCGCCAGCAGCGCCCCTTCCTCGTTCGAAGTGGCCGGGTGGACCAGCACGCCCAGGGCATCGCCCGCGTGCGCCTTGAGAATGTCCGCAACCCGCGCCAGCGCTTCGTCCCAGGACGCTTCGCGGAACCCGTCACCATCACGGATCAGCGGCACCGTGGCGCGGTCTTCGGCATACAGGCCTTCATGGGCGTAACGGTCGCGGTCGGACAGCCAGCACTCGTTCACCGCCTCGTTGTCGCGCGGGACACTGCGCAGCAGTTCACCGCGGCGGACGTGGTGGAACAGGTTGCTGCCCAGCGCATCGTGATAGCCCAGCGATGGCCGGGCGATCAGCTCCCAGGGACGCGCCTTGAAGCGATACACCTTGTTGGTCAGCGCACCGACCGGGCAGACGTCGATCACGTTGCCGGACAGCTCGGTCATCAACGGCTGGCCATCGTAGGTGCCGATCTGCAGGTTTTCGCCGCGCTGCATACCGCCCAGCTCATACGTGCCGGCGATCTCGGCCGTGAAGCGCACGCAGCGGGTGCACTGGATGCAGCGGGTCATCTCGGTGGCCACCAGCGGGCCCAGATCTTCATCCGGCACCACCCGCTTGCGCTCGACAAACCGGCTGACCGAGCGGCCATAGCCAAGCGAAAGGTCCTGCAGCTCGCACTCACCGCCCTGGTCGCAAATCGGGCAGTCCAGCGGATGGTTGATCAGCAGGAACTCCATCACGTTGCGCTGCGCCTTGAGCGCCTTTTCGTTGCGGGTGAACACCCGCATGCCGTCCATCACCGGGGTGGCGCAGGCCGGCGACGGCTTGGGCGCCGGGCGCCCGCCGATTTCGGTATCGACCAGGCACATGCGGCAGTTGGCAGCGATCGGCAGCTTCTCGTGATAGCAGAAGCGCGGAATCGGGATGCCGGCTTTGTCAGCGACCTGGATGATCATTGCGCCCTTGGGCGCAGCCAGCTCGACGCCGTCGATGAAGACGGTGACGTGATCGGGCGGCAGGTTGGGATTGACGGGTTGTGCGCTCACGCGACCACCTTCTCGGACGTGACCAGCGTGCCGGCGCGTTCGTCATCGACGTAGAACCGCTTGTGCACGATGGCGTATTCGAACTCATGCCAGAAATGGCGCAAAAAGCCCTGCACCGGCCAGGCGGCTGCCTCACCGAACGCGCAGATGGTGTGGCCTTCGATCTGCCCGGCGGCAGCACGCAGCATGCGCAGATCGTCGAGGGTCGCCTCGAAGTTCACGATCCGGCTGAGCATGCGATACATCCAGCCGGTGCCCTCACGGCAGGGCGTGCACTGGCCGCAGCTTTCGGCCTTGTAGAAGCGGGCGATGCGATGGCACGCACGCACCATGCAGGTGGTTTCGTCCATCACGATCACCGCACCCGAGCCGAGGCCAGAACCGGCTTTCTGGATGCTGTCGTAATCCATGGTCAGGCCCAGCATCACCTCGCCCGGCAGCACCGGCATCGAGGAGCCGCCCGGAATCACCGCCTTCAAGCGGCGTCCGCCACGCACCCCGCCAGCCATTGCCAGCAGCTCGGTGAAAGGCGTTCC
This sequence comes from Thermomonas hydrothermalis, assembly GCF_900129205.1. Classification (GTDB taxonomy): domain Bacteria; phylum Pseudomonadota; class Gammaproteobacteria; order Xanthomonadales; family Xanthomonadaceae; genus Thermomonas; species Thermomonas hydrothermalis. Next base: position 91,014 of record NZ_FQUK01000003.1, read on the forward strand.
GAGGCGGATTTCGTAGTTGCCGGGATTGTTCACATGACCCGACACCGAAAAAATCTTGCAGCCGCCGTTATTGGGCTTGCCCAGACCCATGAACCAGTCCGGCCCGTTGCGGATGATGGCCGGCACCGACGCATAGGTTTCGGTGTTGTTGATGGTGGTCGGCTTGCCGTACAGGCCGAAATTGGCAGGGAACGGCGGCTTGAAGCGCGGCTGGCCCTTCTTGCCTTCCAGCGACTCCATCAGGGCGGTTTCCTCGCCACAGATGTAGGCACCAGCACCCAGCACGTTGTAGATATCGATATCAACGCCGGAGCCGAGGATGTTCTTGCCCAGCCAGCCATGCTTGTAGGCTTCGGCCAGCGCCTCCTCCATGTGCTCGAACGGCTCATGGTGGAACTCACCGCGCATGTAGTTGTAGGCCACGGTGCTACCGGTGGCGTAGCAGGCAATCGCCATCCCCTCGAGCACCGCGTGCGGGTTGTAGCGCAGGATGTCGCGATCCTTGCAGGTGCCGGGCTCGGATTCGTCCGAGTTGCACAAAATGTACTTCTGCCCCGGCCCCTTGGGCATGAAGCTCCACTTCAGCCCGGTCGGGAAACCGGCACCGCCGCGGCCACGCAGGCCGGAGGCCTTGACCATCTCGATGATATCGGCCGGCGGGATCTTCTCGGTCAGCACCTTGCGCAGCGCCTGGTAGCCGCCGGTCTTGAGGTAGTTCTCGTAGGACCAGGGCTTGTCGAAGTGCAGCGTCGTATAGACCGCCTGATGCTCCTTCGGCGCCGAACCAACGGGGCCGTAGCCTTCCGAATAGTGCGAATGTCCGCCCATCACTTCAGTCCATCCAGCAGCTCATCGACCTTTTCCGGCGTGAGCTTTTCGTGGTAATGCCCATTGATGACCACCACCGGCGCCCCGCAGCAGGCGGCCACGCATTCTTCCTCGCGCTTGAGGTAGATGCGGCCATCGGCGGTGGACTCGCCCAACTTGCAGCCGAGCTTCTTCTCGGCATGCGCGACCAGATCCTCGGCACCATTGAGCCAGCAGCTGATGTTGGTGCAGAAGGCAACGTTGTTGCGGCCGACCTTGCGGGTCTCGAACATCGAGTAGAAGGTGGCAACCTCGTATGCCCACACCGGAGGAATGTCCAGATAACGGGCCACTGCAGCGATCAGCTCATCAGTCAGCCAGCCACCGTTCTGCTCCTGCGCGGCAAACAGCCCCTGCAGCACGGCAGAGCGCTTGCGATCCGGCGGAAACTTGGTCAGCCAGTGATCAATATGGGCGCGGGTGGCCTCCGACAGCACCTGCATCGGATCCACGTTGCGGCACGCCTCGAAATTACCGGTTGCTTTCATCGGTCGATCTCACCAAAGACGATGTCGTAGGTGCCGATCATCGCCACCACGTCCGCCAGCATGTGCCCTTTGACGATTTCATCCATCGACGACAGATGGGCAAACCCCGGCGCGCGCAGATGCACGCGGAACGGCTTGTTGGCGCCGTCACTGATCAGGTAGCAGCCAAACTCACCCTTGGGCGCTTCCACCGCGGCGTAGGTTTCACCGGCTGGCACGCAGTAGCCTTCGGTGAACAGTTTGAAGTGGTGGATCAGCGCCTCCATGCTCTGCTTCATCTCCGCGCGCGGCGGCGGAGCCACCTTGTAGTTGTCCAGCATCACCGGGCCTGGATTGGCTTTCAGCCATTTCACGCACTGGGCGATGATGCGGTTGGACTGGCGCATCTCCGCCATCCGCACCAGATAGCGGTCATAACAGTCACCATTGCTGCCCACCGGGATGTCGAAATCGACCTCGGCGTACTTGGCATACGGCTGCTTCTTGCGCAGATCCCAGGCGATACCGGAACCACGCAGCATCGGGCCGCTCATGCCCCAGGCCTTGGCCTGCTCCGGGGTCACCACACCGATCCCAACGGTACGCTGCTTCCAGATGCGGTTGTCGGTGAGCAGGGTTTCGTACTCGTCGAGCCGCTTCGGGAAGTCTTCCGTAAAGTGCTCCAGGTAGTCCAGCAGCGAACCTTCGCGCCATTCGTTGAAGCGCTTGAGCTTGTTGCCCTTACGCCACGGAGACTCCTGATATTTGGGCATCTGCGCCGGCAGATCACGATAGACGCCACCGGGCCGGTAGTAGGCCGCGTGCATGCGTGCGCCGCTGACCGCTTCGTAGCAGTCCATCAGCTCCTCACGCTCGCGGAAGGCGTACAGAAACACCGCCATCGCACCCAGATCGAGCGCATTGGAACCCACCCACATCAGATGATTGAGGATGCGGGTGATCTCGTCGAACATGGTGCGGATCCACTGCGCCCGTTCCGGCGCTTCGATCCCCAGCAGAGTCTCGATGGCACGCACGTAGGCGTGCTCGTTGCACATCATCGAGACGTAGTCGAGCCGGTCCATGTAGCCAATCGACTGGTTGAACGGCTTGGACTCCGCCAGCTTCTCAGTGCCGCGATGCAGCAGGCCGACATGCGGATCGGCGCGGCGCACGACCTCGCCATCCATTTCCAGGATCAACCGCAGCACGCCGTGCGCAGCCGGGTGCTGCGGGCCAAAGTTCAGGGTGTAGTTGCGGATTTCCTGCTGCGCCTCGGCCGGGTTGCTGGCCAGAGTGTCGCTGCTGGGCACAAGCTGCACGCTCATCGCCGCACCTCCCGCTCCAGGATGCGCTCACGCCGCTCGGCCTCAGCGGTGAGCAGGTCGGCATCATTGCGGATCACCCGGGCCACGCCCACGCGCGGCTCGACGCTGGTGACAGGCTCATACACCACGCGCTGTTTCTCCTCGTCGTAGCGCACTTCGACATTGCCGATCAACGGGAAGTCCTTGCGGAACGGATGACCGACAAACCCGTAGTCGGTCAGGATCCGGCGCAGATCCGGATGCCCTTCGAACACGATCCCGAACAGGTCAAAGGCTTCTCGCTCGAACCAGTTGGCGCCGCGCCACACGGAAGTGACCGACGGCACCACCGGCAAACCGTCATCCGGCGCGAAGCAACGGGCGCGCAGCCGCAGGTTACGAGTGATCGACAACAGGTGCAGGACGACGGCGAAACGTCGGGTGGGACGCTCGTCGGGCAGCATCGACACCGGCTCCTCAACCTGATGCGCCGGACGCTGCCCCCAGGCAAACCGGCCCGGCCCCTGCCCTTCGACGCCGCGACTGAACCCTTCCGAGGACACCCCTTCGGTATCCCATTCGTCGCAGCCATAACCCAGATAATCGACCCCGCACAGGTCGATGAAGGTGTCGAAACCGAAGTCATCGCGCAGCGCGCGGGCGGTCGCCAGCCAGTCGGCCGCGGCAACTTCCAGGGTGACTTCGCCGCGCGGCTGGGCCACCTGCACGGCCGCCTCGCCAAAGCGGGCCACCAACTCATTGACCAGGGTCGTGCTCATGCGCGCGCACCCTCCGGACGCGGCCGGCGCGAGAACGGATTCTGTTCCATGCGTCGGATCTTCTTCTGCAACTGCAGGATGCCGTACACCAGCGCCTCGGCGGTCGGCGGGCAGCCCGGCACGTACACATCGACCGGCACGATCCGGTCGCAGCCGCGCACCACTGAATACGAATAGTGGTAGTAGCCGCCACCATTGGCGCAGCTGCCCATCGAGATCACCCACTTCGGGTCGGGCATCTGGTCATAGACCTTGCGCAGCGCCGGCGCCATTTTGTTGACCAGCGTGCCAGCCACGATCATCACGTCGGACTGACGCGGCGACGGCCGGAACACCACGCCGTAGCGATCGAGGTCGAGGCGCGCCGCGCCGGCGTGCATCATCTCCACCGCGCAGCAGGCCAGACCAAAGGTCATCGGCCACATCGAGCCAGTGCGCGCCCAGTTCCACAGCGCGTCCAGGCTGGTGGTGACAAACCCGTCACGCAGCAGCGGATTGTCCGCCCCAGGCCGCAGGATGTCGTCCAGCCGCCCCTCGGGCAGCGGATTGCTGGCGGCCTCCAAAACTGTCTGGATGATGTTGCTCATTCCCACTCCAGCGCGCCGCGCTTCCACACGTACACGAAGCCGATCACCAGCAGCGCAAGAAACACGCCCATCTCGATCAGGCCAAACACCCCCAGCTCGCGGAACACCACGGCCCAGGGGAACACGAAGGCGATTTCCAGGTCGAACACGATGAACAGGATCGCGACCAGGTAGTAGCGCACATCAAACGGCATGCGCGCATTCTCGAAGGCCTCGAAGCCACACTCGTAAGGTGAGAGCTTCTCCGCCGACGGACGCTTGGTTCCAAGCACGTTTCCGGCGATGATCAGCGCAATGCCGATCCCGGCGGCGACGATCAAAAACAGCAGGGTGGGCAGATACTCGGCCAGCACGCGTGCCTCTTCTTGTCAGGTCGTGGGCTTGCGGCCAGTCGCGGCCGCGCATCAACAGCCGCGCATTGTAACCGGCAGGATGCGACAACAGCCAGCCCTGCACCCCACAAACAGCGACGAAATGCCCAGTTCGACGGCTTGCCGCCTGCCCGACAGGAACCATTCGCATCCAGACGACAATCTACCCGGAGGCAACCGAGGCTCATCGATGTCACCGACCATTGCCTCAGCCCGGCACCCGGATCCAGCGTACAATGCCACTCTTTCCTTAGCCCGGCGATCCCGCCCAGAGGCATCATGAGCGGCGATTCCGCCCCGTTGCTGTTTTCCGACCTCGGCCTGCCCGAGCCCTTGCTGGCCGCCCTGCGCGACGTCGGCTACGAAACCCCCTCGCCAATCCAGGCCGCGACCATCCCGCCCTTGCTGGCCGGGCGCGACGTGCTGGGTCAGGCCCAGACCGGCACCGGCAAGACCGCCGCCTTCGCCCTGCCGGCGCTGGCGCGGCTGATGCCCACACCCGGCAAGCCGCAGGTGCTGGTGCTGGCCCCGACCCGCGAACTGGCCATCCAGGTTGCGGAAGCCTTCCAGAAATACGCTCACCACATCCCGGGCTTCCACATCCTGCCGATCTATGGCGGCCAGGGCTATGGCCCGCAGTTACAGGCGCTTCGGCGCGGCGTGCACGTGGTGGTGGGAACGCCTGGCCGCGTCATCGACCACCTCGAACGCGGCACGCTGGACCTGTCGGAACTGCGCCTGCTGGTGCTGGACGAAGCCGATGAGATGCTGCGCATGGGCTTCATCGACGACGTCGAGGCGGTTTTGCGGAAAACGCCGGACACCCGCCAGGTCGCACTGTTCTCGGCCACCATGCCAGCGCCGATCAGGCGCATCGCCCAGACCTATCTGCGCGATCCGGTGGAAGTGTCGATCCGCACCCAGACCGTCACGGCCGAACGAATCCGCCAGCGGTACTGGATGGTCAGCGGCATCAACAAGCTCGACGCGCTGACCCGCATTCTGGAAGCCGAGCCGTTCGACGCGATGATCGTGTTTGCCCGCACCAAGCAGGCCACCGAGGAGCTGGCCGAGAAGCTGGCGGCCCGCGGGTTTGCCGCGGCCGCCATCAATGGTGATGTCGAACAGAAACAGCGCGAACGCCTCATCCAGAAGTTCAAGGAGGGCGGGATCGACGTCCTGGTGGCCACCGACGTGGCCGCCCGCGGGCTGGACGTGGAACGGATCAGCCACGTCCTCAACTACGACATCCCCTACGACACCGAAAGCTACGTCCATCGCATCGGCCGGACCGGCCGTGCTGGCCGCAGCGGCGAGGCCATCCTGTTCGTCGCACCGCGTGAACGCGGCATGCTGCGGGCGATCGAACGTGCCACCCGGCAGCCGATTGAACCCATGCAGCTGCCCAGCGTGGAAACCGTCAACGAGCGTCGGGTCGCCAAGTTTCTTGATCGCATCGAAGCCGCACTCGGCAGTGAGGATCTGGGCGTATTCCGCGACATCATCGAACGCTACGAACGCGAGAAGAACGTACCCGCGGTGGAAATCGCCGCGGCACTGGCCAAACTGGTGCAGGGCAAAACCCCGCTGCTGTTGCCGCCAGCCAAGGCAGAACCTGCCGCGCCGCCCTTGTCGCCACGCCCAGCGCGCGCCGAGCGCTCCGAACGCCCCGAGCGCGCGACGCGCACACCACGCCAGGGGCCGCCAGCCGATGTCGTGATGGACACCTATCGGATCGAGGTCGGCCATCGTCATCACGCACAACCCGGCCACATCGTCGGCGCCATCGCCAACGAAGCCGGCCTGGAAAGCCGTTACATCGGTCGTATCGACATCCGCGACGATTACAGCCTGGTCGAGCTGCCCGCCGGGATGCCGCCGGAGTTACTGGCGCATCTGCAAACCACCCGCGTGGCTGGGCGCCCGCTGCGTATGCGGCTGGCCGAGCCTGGCGATCGGGAGGCGCCGCCGCGCAAACGCAACGTCGCACCCACCCGCGCGCCGCGCTCACCGCGCCCCGGCGCCCGCCCGCCACGGCGGTTTTCCTGATCAAATCCGGATCAACTCCCACGCCACTGGCACGGCGGCCGCATCGCCATCACCTGATGGCGATGCCAGGCCATCAAAACGGGAACAAGGGCAGCCCCAGATACGGGTGGATGAACCACCACACGGCGAGCAGCGCGACCGTCCACAGCAGCAGCTTCACCAGCGCGCTGGCGACCTTGAGGGCAAGCCACACCCCCAGCACGATCAGGACAATCGCCACCCAGTTCATGCCGCCTCCTGCGCGTCTTCACCATCCACCAGCGGACGCAGATGCGGATCCAGTGCCACCCGTGCATCAAACACGAAACAGCGCCCGGCATAACCGGCGCCACCGACCTGTTCGAAATATCCCAGGATGCCGTCCTGCAGCTGCAGCAGGTTGTCCATGCCTTCCTGACGCAGCCAGCGTGCTGCCTTTTCACAGCGGATCCCCCCCGTGCAGACGCTCACCACGGTGGCATCACGCAAGGAGGCTCGATGTGGTGCCAATGCCGCGGGCAGCTCGGTGAAGCGGGTGATCGGCAGACTCAACGCCCCTTCGAAGGTGCCATAGGCCACTTCCTGGCGATTGCGGGTATCCAGCACCACCACGCGCCGGCCGGTATCGTCATGCCCCTGTGCAATCCAGCGCGCCAGCGTGACCGGCGCCACTGCCGGTGCGCGCGCATCGGGCGTCATCGGCGCACTGCCTGGCCGGTCGAAGCGGATGATCTCGCGCTTGCACTTGACCTTCAGTCGAGCAAACGGCAGCGAGCGACTCCAGCTTTCCTTGGCATGCAGCCCGGCAAAACGCGGGTCGTCCCGCAGCCTGTCGAGAAACCCCCGCACGGCATCCTGGGCACCCGCCAGAAACAGGTTGATCCCTTCCGGGGCCACCAGCACCGTGCCGCGAAGCGCCGCCGCCTGCGCCCACTGATGCAGGCGCGTGGCCAGCGGCTCGACATCGTCGATGGCGACGAAACGGTAGGCGGCGATATTGAGGATCATCAGGGCGGGCATCCAGCGTCTGGGAATAGCGCATTGTAGAAGCCCCAGGCAGTGCTGCCACTGGCCTGCATGCGCCCGACCGGGTGGGTGCGCGCTTATCCTGCCAAGTTCGACAAAATCTGAACACACACCGACGGCGCCTGAGCAGTAGCGGAAATCTCAGCCACGATTCATCCCGTCCATCGCTAACTGCCGGCATGGGCACCACCACGCCCAGCTTCAGGAGAGCCCCGATGACCCGTTTCACCCGCTCCCGGTCACTGCCCAAGACGCTGCTGCTGGCGACTCTCGCCATGAGTGGCCTGCATCCGGCCATGGCACAGGACGCTGACATCGAACAGCGCGACCGCTGGCAACGCCATACCGAACGCACCCGTGCCCTCCCCGAACAAGAACCCGTCATCGCGCCCGCGCCTGCCCTGCCCCGGGCCAACGCGTCCGTGCCGCAGCCGCGGCCTGCTCCGCCGGCCACAGCAATCGATGTCCAGCCACTCCCGAGCCCATCGCCCGCCCCAGGCTGGAGGATGTCGCGCGGCATGGACGAACCGCGCCGGGAAAACTGGGGGGAGCTGGCACGGCAGCAGCTAGAACGTGAGCGCCCGCCGCAAACACCCCCGCCTCTGCCGCGCGCAGAAGTAGCCTATCCGCCGGCACCGCGGCGCTTGCCGATCGCATCCGACAGTCCGCCAGAACCCCAAGATGCCGAGATGCCGCGCATGGCCGGGCGGGCATCGCGCCAAGTTCCGGAACAACGCGAGGTCACCCCCATGCCCCCGCCCCCGGAACAGCCCGCGCAAACGCCACAGCCACGCAGCCCGCAGGCCTGGGCGATACAGCAGGCACTGGCGCGTGAGCAGGAAAATGCTCGCCGCAATGAGCCGCCGCCGATGCGACCGGGCTGGCCACCAGGCCAGCGCAATGATGAGCACCGGATCCCGGACGCCGAGCGCCAGCGCCGGATTGAGGAACACCACCGGCAATACGCCGAATGGCAGCGCGAGGAAGCCCGCCGCCGTGCCGACTACGACCGTGAGCGCGAACGTCTGGAACGCGAGCGCCGACTCGCCCAGTCCCATTACCAACATGAGTACTGGCGACGCTGGCTGGAGCTGCAACTGCGCTGGAACGATCCGCGCTTTGATCCTGATCTGGATCCGTTCTTCTACACGCCGTACAGCTACCGCTACGCCGTTCAGGGCCGCTGGTACTGGACCAACAGCTATGGCGCCGAGGTCCTGCGGCAGGCGGTGCGCTATGGCTACCGTGAGGGCTGGTATGCCGGACGCGCCGACCGCGAAGACCACTGGCGCTTCGACTACCGCAACAACTACGCCTGGGTGGATGCCAGCTTCGGCTATCCGGGCCGGTATGTCAGCTTCGATGCCTACCGCTACTACTTCCGGCAAGGCTTCGAACGCGGCTACCGCGATGGCTATGCTGGCCGTCCGCAGTACGGCTACTTCATCGATGGCGACGTCGAAATCCTGCCATCGGTTCTGGGGGGCATTCTGACCTTCCGGATCGCGTACTGAGGAATCCCCGAACACGTCGGAGGTTTCTGTCGGCCAAGAATGGCCATCCTGCATCCATCCTGCACCGACAGGCGTACGCTTTGCACATCACGACCACCACAGGAATCCGCCATGCGCCGCACGACTCTGGCTTCTCTGCTCGCCTTGACCCTGCTGCCGCTTGCTGCGCAGGCCGCGCTCAAACCCGGCACGCCGGCGCCGGCGTTCACCGCACCGGCCTATCTGGCCGGCCAGCCGTTCACGTTTGATCTGAAACAGGCCCTGGCCAAAGGCCCGGTCGTGGTCTATTTCTTCCCGGCCGCCTTCACGCCCGGCTGCAATGTCGAAGCCGCCGCATTCTCACGCGCCGTCGACACCTTCAAATCGCACGGGGTGAGCGTGATCGGCGTGACGGCTGGCAACACCGAGCGGTTGGCCGAGTTTTCCAAGGACACGGAAAAATGCGCCGGCAAGTTCCCGGTCGCCGCCGACGAGGGCGCCCGGATCGCACGCCAATATGACGCGGTGATGACCCTGAAGCCGGATCTGTCCAGTCGCACGTCCTACCTGATCGGCCAGGATGGCCGGATCGTGGCCGAATACGATTCGATGAACCCCAACCAGCACGTCAAACAGATGCTCGACGCCGTCCAGGCCCTGCACGCCTCGCCGGCGGCCCGATAAGGGGACAAAAAACTCTGCGCCCGCGACCATGCATCCGGTCGCGGGCGCACGCATCATGCACAAGAGAAAGTCGACACCGAGTCAGGCGTACCGCCAGACTCGGCAGGACTTTAGCGCTTGCAGGTGTTGATGCCGAACACCTTGTAGAGCGGGCAGAAATTGAACAGCCCGGTGGCCAGCGGCACCACCCCGATCCAGGCCCACACCGGCCCGCCCATGACGGCCCAAGCGATCAGGGCCACGCCGAGCGCGATACGTACCCATTTATCGATACCACCCACATTGGCTTGCATGACACTCTCCTCGGGTTTGGACGGATGTTGTCAGTATGCACCCGCCGCCACACCGTGGCGCGGGTTGCGTACTTTTACCAGATTCTCACCCGCTGCTCCGGCGGCAGGTACATGGCATCGCCCGGTTTGACATCGAACGCCTGATACCAGGTATCCAGATTCCGTAGCGGACCATTGGCACGGTACATCACCGGCGAGTGCGGGTCGGTCTTGAGCAGGCGCAGCAGCGCCTCATCACGGTACTTACCCTTCCAGACCTGGGCCCAGGCCAGATAGAAGCGCTGATCCCCGGTCAAACCGTCGATGACCGGCGCCGGCTTGCCGCCCAGGCTGAGGTGATAGGCGGTATAGGCCATCGACAGACCACCCAGATCACCGATGTTTTCGCCCAGGGTGAGCTTGCCGTTGACGCATTGACCGGGCAGCGGGCAATAACCGTCGTATTGCGCTGCCAGGGCCTGGGTGCGCGCCTCAAAACGCGCACGATCCTCGTCGGTCCACCAGTTGCGCTGGATGCCATCGGCGTCGGACTTGCTGCCCTGATCGTCGAATCCGTGCCCCATCTCGTGACCGATCACCGCACCGATCCCGCCGTAGTTGACGGCAGGATCGGCATTCACGTCGAAGAACGGCGGCTGCAGGATGGCCGCCGGGAACACGATTTCATTGAACGCCGCGTTGTAGTAGGCGTTCACCGTCTGCGGGGTCATCCCCCACTCTTCGCGATCGGTCTTCTGCCCGACCCGGCGGTTCATATCCGCCTGGTTGTAGCGGCGCAACGCCATGGCATTGCCCAACAGGTCATCGGCTTTGATGGTGACGCTGGAATAGTCCTTCCATTTCGACGGATAACCGATCTTGGGCCGGAACGTGGACAGCTTGCGCAGGGCCTCGGCCTTGGTTGCAGGCGTCATCCAGTCCAGCTGCTCGATGTTCTGACGCAACGCCGCGCGCAGGTTCTCCACCAGCTGATCCATCGCGGCCTTGGCCTCTGGCTTGAAGTAGCGGGCCACATACAGCTCGCCCATGGCATCACCCAGCCCATTGCGGGCGCCCACCAGCGCCAGCGCACGCTTCCAGTCCTCGCGCTGGGCCTTCTGACCACTGAGCACCTTGCCGTTGAACTCGAACGCCGCCTGGTCGATCTCGCTGCTGAGCAGCTCGGCATTGCCATCGATCGCATGGAAGGTCAGGTAATCACGCCAGACCGAAAGCGGGGTGGCGTCGATCACCGCGATCACCGGCTGGATCACGTCCGGGGTGGCCACATTGAGCTTATCCGGCTGAGGCATTTCCTGTGCCTGCAAGTGGCCCGCCCATTCATAGCCTGGGAACTGCCTGCGCAGCTCGGCGAACGTGAACACGTTGTAGGTCTTGTCGCGGTCGCGCAGCTTGACCCGATCCCACTGCGGCTTGGCCAACGCAGTTTCCAGCGCCATGACCGCCTCGGCACGCGCACGGGCGTCGGCACCGGTCACCCCGGCAAACTCCAGCATGCGCTGGATGTGGGCCACGTAGGCTTCACGGATTTTGGAGAAACGCGGATCCGGGTTGAGGTAGTAATCGCGATCTGGCAACCCCAGGCCACCGACTCCCAGGTTGACCTGATAGTGATCCGGGTCCTTGCGGTCGATTCCCACGTAAAAACGGCTCCATCGCGTCTGGTGTGGAACGGGCCGCCGGATGATGTCAGCCTTGGCGGATGCAAGAACAACTCTTCACCCAGGCTTTGGGGCTGACGCCGCCGTGGGCGGTAGACAGCGTGTCGTTTCGTCCGGATGAGGGGGCGATCCACTTCGAGGTGTCGTGCGATACGGCCCGGCTGGCCTGTCCGGTCTGCGGGGCGGCGGACCAGCCGGTGCACGACCGGGTGGAGCGCACCTGGCAGCATCTGCACTTCTTCCAGTTCAAGGCCTTCATCCACTGCCGGGTGCCGCGCGTGGCCTGCCGCGAGTGCGGC
>NZ_FQUK01000034.1:0-6065 GCF_900129205.1 Thermomonas hydrothermalis
CGCCTGCGAGGTCTTGCCGCACTCGCGGCAGGCCACGCGCGGCACCCGGCAGTGGATGAAGGCCTTGAACTGGAAGAAGTGCAGATGCTGCCAGGTGCGCTCCACCCGGTCGTGCACCGGCTGGTCCGCCGCCCCGCAGACCGGACAGGCCAGCCGGGCCGTATCGCACGACACCTCGAAGTGGATCGCCCCCTCATCCGGACGAAACGACACGCTGTCTACCGCCCACGGCGGCGTCAGCCCCAAAGCCTGGGTGAAGAGTTGTTCTTGCATCCGCCAAGGCTGACATCATCCGGCGGCCCGTTCCACACCAGACGCGATGGAGCCGCATCAGGTCATCGCGGCTGGCAATGCCGAGGACGGGATTGCCGCCTGCCGGCGGGAAAAGCCGGATCTGGTGTTGATGGACGTGATCCTGCCTGGCATGAACGGTTTTCAGGCCACCCGCACCCTGACCCGGGACGCCGAAACCAGCCATATCCCGATCCTGATCATCAGCACCAAGGGGCAGGACACCGATCGGGTCTGGGGGTTGCGTCAGGGCGCCAAGGACTACATCACCAAACCGCCGCGCGAAAGCGATCTTCTGGCGCGCATCAACGCACTGATCGGGCACTGAGACGGGGCTGCGGCCATGGCCAAGCGCAACAAGCACAAGCACAAAGGGCAGCCACAGGCGGTAGCAAGTGCGCCTGCCGGTACGGTGCCGCCGTCGGGGCCGGATGCGGTGGTGGCGCACGGGGCGCAGGAGGCGTCGCAAGACGTGCCGCCCGCCCAGTCGCAGGAAGCTGCGTCTGCTTCGGATGCGCCAGCGGTCGAGCAGCACGAGCAGCACGAGCAGCGAGTCGAGCCAGCACGGCGGTTGGCGCTGCGCCAGCTGTCGCCGTTTTTGATTCTGGCCGAATACGAGGCGCGCAGCCTGGCGCATGTGGTCGGCCTGCCCGAGCAGCTGGATGCCCCAGGTCTGTGGCGTGGCGTGGCCTATCGGATCGGGCGGTATCGTCTGGCGTCCGGTTTCGATGAGGTGGTGGAGATCCTGCCCATGCCGGCCCTGACCCATGTGCCGGGTGCACAGCCCTGGTTGCTCGGGGTCGCCAATATCCGCGGCAGCCTGCTGCCGGTGGTGGATCTCAAACAGTTTCTGGAAGGCGAGCGCACCGTGCTGCACGAGCGGCAGCGCGTGCTGGTGGTGCGTCAGCCGGGCGGCGATGTCGCCGTCACCATCGACGAGCTGTACGGGCAGCGCAGCTTCGTCGAGTCTCAGGCGATCGATGCCAGTGCGCTGGTGCAGGGGCGGTACGCCCACTTCGTCGATCGCGCCTACCGTATGCAGGATCAGGACTGGGGCGTGTTCAGCCTCGAGCGTCTGGTTCGCACCCCTGAATTCCGCCAAGCCGCCGCCTGAACAGCGGACACCAAGAAAGCCGAGGTCGCACGATGAGCACGTTGATGGATACCGTTGCCGGCAAGGGCCGCACACTCAGCACCAACTTCTGGATCTGGCTGCTGGTCGGGTCGCTGCTGGTATTTGCCGGTAACACGTTGTACGCCACCACCAAGGCATCACGCCTGGGTGGTGCCAGCACTGCGGCGTCACGCCTGCAGCTGAACTCGCAGCGTCTCGCCAACCAGGGACGTGAGGCGGTCGACGGTAATGCCCAGGCCTTCGAGGCGTTCAAGGCAACCAAGAGCGAGATCGATGCCGACATCAAGTGGCTCAATGACCGCTTCGGCGATTCCCCGGACGTGGCCGGACCGATCGGCACCGTCACCGCGACCTGGGCGCCGCTGGCCAAGCGTGCGGAAGAAGTGCTGGCTTCGCAGCAGGCGGTGCTGGCGCTGTCCGGTCGTGCCGACAGCTTCACCAGCAAGGTGCCGCAGCTACAGGCGCAGATGAACGAAGTGGTGCGGGGGTTGGCCTCGGGCGGCGCCAGCTCGGCACAGGTGTTCACGGCGCTGAATCAGGTGGTGACCTCGGCTTCGATGGCACGCCGGATTGCCGAGCTTCGCGCTGGTGGTGAAGGAGCCCAGGTGGCGGCGGATGCACTGGGGCGCGATGCGGCGGTGTTCGACCGGCAGATGAATGTGCTGCTCAATGGCGGCCCGGACATTCCCAAGGTGACGGCGGTGGGGGCGCTCGGGCCGCTGGCTCAGGCCAATACCCTGTGGCAGGGGATGAAGAAAGACCTCGATGCCATCATCGGTGACTCGCGCCGGCTGATCGGTGCGCAGGAGTCGGCGGCTGCGCTGGCCAGTGGTTCTGACAAGCTGCTGGCCGATAGCGAGAGCCTGTTTGCGGCATTCACCTCGTTTGGTTCGCTCAAGGACACCAGCATCATCGGGGGCGTCTGGGTCAGCATCCTGTCTGGTGCGCTGTCGCTGTTCTCCATCGGCGGCCTGTTGTGGGCACTGAACCGTGCTCAGCGCATCCGCTATCAGACCACCAAGGAACTGAACGATCGCAACCAGGAGGCCATCATGCGCCTGCTGGACGAGATGGGGTCGCTCGCGGAAGGCGACCTCACCGTGAAGGCGACGGTGACCGAGGACATGACCGGCGCCATCGCCGACGCGATCAACTTCGCGGTGGAGCAGCTGCGCACCCTGGTGCAGACCATCAATGACACCGCCGTGCAGGTCGCGGCCAGTGCTCAGGAAACCCAGGCCACCGCCCTGCAGCTGGCGGAAGCCGCCGAGCACCAGGCGCAGGAAATCAACTCCGCGACCGATCGCATCAACGAAATCGCCGCCAGCATTAACCAGGTGTCCCGCGACTCCGCCGATTCGGCCGAGGTGGCACGTCGTTCGGTGCAGATCGCGACCAACGGTGCGGGCGTGGTGCGGCAGACGATCGCCGGCATGGACAGCATTCGCGATCAGATCCAGGAAACCTCCAAGCGCATCAAGCGTCTGGGTGAAAGCTCGCAGGAAATCGGTTCGATCGTGGAACTGATCAACGACATTGCCGAGCAGACCAACATTCTGGCGCTGAACGCGGCCATCCAGGCGGCCTCGGCCGGCGAGGCAGGCCGCGGCTTCGCGGTGGTGGCCGACGAGGTGCAGCGTCTCGCGGAACGCTCGTCGAACGCGACCAAGCGCATCGAATCGCTGGTGCAGACCATTCAGGCCGACACCAACGAAGCCGTCAGCTCGATGGAGCAGACCACGTCAGAAGTGGTGGCCGGTGCGCGCCTGGCCGAGGACGCCGGGACCGCGCTGGGCGAGATCGAAAAAGTGTCGGCCGATCTTGCGCAGCTGATTGAAGGTATTTCGGAAGCGGCGGCCCGGCAGTCGCATGCGGCCACCGACATCACCCAGACCATGGCCACGATCCGGTCGATCACCGCGCAGACGGCGCAGGGTGCCAGCCAGACCGCGGAATCGATTGGCAACCTGGCCCAGCTTGCCGCTGACCTGCGTCGTTCGGTCGCCGACTTCAAGCTGCCGGCGTGATGTCGGGTGGAAATGGAAACGCGGAATGAATAGCACCCTCCAGGCCAGCTCCAGTGCAGCGGGCCCCAGCGGAGTCGCGTCATGACCAGGGCAATACGGGACGCCATCGACCACACTGCGCTCGGCTGGGTCAAGCCGGAAATCGACGAGGCCCTGCGGCAGGCGCGTATCGACCTGGAAACCTTTGCCGAGGCCCCTGGCGAGACGGCGCCGCTGCAGACCATCGTCGATCACCTGCATCAGGTGCAGGGCACGCTGCGGATCCTGGAGTTGCAGACGCCCGCGATGGTGGCTGGGGAGCTGGAGCAGCTGGCTGTCGCCTTGCATGATGGCAAGGTGTCGGCGAGCGACGACGTGCTGGCATTGCTGATGCGAGGCATGGTCCAGTTGCCCGACTACCTGGAGCGTCTGCAAGGTGGGCACCGCGACATTCCGATCGTCCTGCTGCCGCTGATCAACGAGCTGCGTGAAGCTCGTGGTGAATCCCCGCTGGGGCAGGATGCACTGCCTGCCATGCTCGAGCCGCCCACCGAAGAGGAACTCGAGCATGCCCGCAGCAGCCTCGCCGGGCGCAACCGGGCACTGTTCGATACCGTGGCCTCCGCGCTCAAGGAAGACCTGCTCAAGGTCAAGGATGCGCTGGATCTGTTCCTGCGCGGTGCCCGCGACAATCTTCAGGAGTTGCTGGTTCAGGCCGAGGCGTTGGGCAGGATCGGCGACACCCTGGCGATGCTGGGCTTGGACAGTGCTCGCACGGTCATCCAGGAACAGCGCCAAATCGTGCACGAAATCGCCACCGGCATCCGGCCGTTCGATGAGGGCGAACTGCTCGGGGTGGCCGAAGCATTGCTCTACATCGATCATTCGCTGGATGATCAGGTGGCACGGCTGGGCGTGGCGGCCAACGTCGGCGACGACCCGGCCAGCCAGGAAGCACGCAACGTCATGGAGGCGCTGACCCGCGCCGCCATCGGTAACTTTGCCCAGGTGCGCCAAGCGTTCGTCGCTTTCGTCGAGACCAACTGGGACCATGTCCAACTGGAACCGGTGCCGCGCCTGCTGACCGAGGTGGCCGGCGCGTTGCGGATCCTCGAGCGGCCGGAACCCGCCGGGTATCTGGATGCCTTGCGGGAATTCACCGCACAGGAACTGATCCACCAGCGGCAGGTGCCGACCGGGCAGGCGCTGGACACGCTGGCCGATGCCCTGGCCGGCATGGAGTATTACCTCGAATCCCTGCACGACCCGCTCGGTCAGCGGCAGGATCTGCTTGGCAAGACCCGCGCCAGTCTGGAAGCGCTTGGGTACTGGCCGATTCCGGAGCGTGCCGCACCGGCGGCCGACAAGGGGGCCCCGGCCATGCCCGCGTCGCCGGAAGAGCAGGCGCAGGCGGGTGTGACCACGGTCGATGCCGCAGACGCCGCTGGCGCGGCGGGCGAGTCGTCGGCTGTCGAGCCCGCGCACGAAGTCGAAGATCAGGGCGTCGCAGCAGCCCCGGATGAGGTGGAGGTCAAGGTGGCCATGCCGGAGCAGCCAGTGAATGCCGGGTTCGAATCAGCCGGCGACGAAATCGACGACGAGATCCGCGAGATCTTCCTGGAAGAGTTCCAGGAGGAGATCGGCAACCTCGACGCCCTGCTTCCGGCCTGGCGCTCGGCCCCCGCCGATCTCGAGGCGCTGCGTCCGATCCGGCGCGTATTCCATACGCTCAAGGGCAGCGGTCGTCTGGTCGGCGCCAAGGTGCTGGGCGAGTTTGCCTGGCACGTCGAAAACATGCTCAACCGTGTGCTGGACGGCTCACGTCCGGCCAGCCCGGCGGTGGTGGCGTTTGTCAGTCAGGCGCATGCGCTGCTGCCGCAGTTGCATGCCGCATTGCGGGGTGACGCCGCGCTGCGGGTGGACATTCCGGCACTGGAAGCCGTGGCCGATCGGCTGGCGGCGGGTGAAGACGTGCTGGTGGAGTCTGCGCCAACGGCATCGCTGCAGGAGGAAGCGGCGGTCGTCGAAGCGGCAGCGCCTGCATCAGCGCCAGCCGCGGACACCGTGGCCGTACAGATCGACGCCGTCTTGCTGGAGATTCTGGTCAACGAGGTTGGGGCCCATCTGGCCACCGTGGAGGCCTGGCTTGCGCGGGCGCAGGCGGGCGATGCCACGGTCGATTCCGGCTTGCTGCGTGCCCTGCATACCCTGAACGGTGCATTTGCGATGAGCGAAGTGCCGTCGGTGACGGCGGTGACATCGCCTGCCGAGGGGTATGTCAAGCGTCTGCTGGCGGCACACAAGCCCGCCGATGGCGATGGTGTGGCGGCACTGGCCGAGGTGGTGGCGGCGGTGCGTGCTGCCACGGCTGCCTTGCAGGCCACGCCCGATCAGGTGCCGGTGTTCACCGCACTGGCGGCACGGCTGGCGGCGCTGCGTGACCAGTTGCCCGAGGCGACGCTGCGGTTTGAAGACGCGTATGCGCCGGTGCAGCCGCAGGAGGAGCACGCGGACGAGACGGCACGTCGCGAAGCCGAACGTCGCGAAGCCGAACGTCTTGAGGCCGAACGTCTTGAGGCCGAACGTCTTGAGGCCGAACGTCTCGAAGCCGAACGTCTCGAAGCCGAACGTCT
>NZ_FQUK01000034.1:6225-23672 GCF_900129205.1 Thermomonas hydrothermalis
GCCGAACGCCTCGAAGCCGAACGCCTCGAAGCCGAACGCCTCGAAGCCGAACGCCTCGAAGCCGAACGCCTCGAAGCCGAACGCCTCGAAGCCGAGCGTCTTGAGGCCGAGCGTCGCGAAGCGGAACGGCTGGAGGCGGAGCGCATTGCGGCGCTGCGCGCCGAAGCCGAACGCCTGGAAGCCGAGCGCGAAAAGGCCAGGCGCGAGGAAGTCGAACGTCGCGAAGCCGAGCGCCGCGAGGCCGAGGCTGCCGCGGCCGCGAAAGCGCGCGAGTTGGCAGCGCTGGCGGCCCTGCAGGCGATTGCCGCCGCCGCCGAGGATCCGGACGAGGCGCTGGACACCGAGGCGCTCGATCTCGAGCTGGTGGACATCTTCGTCGAGGAAGCGGGCGACTTGCTCGACCATTCCGACGGTCTGCTGGCCCAGTTGCGTGAGACGCCCGCCGACGAGGCGTTGGTCACCGGCCTGCAACGGGATCTGCATACCCTCAAGGGCGGTGCCCGCACGTCCGGCCTGATGGCCGTGGGCGAGCTCGGCCATGCCATGGAGACCCTGCTGGAAGCCGTATCCAACCAGCGCATCGAGCTCGACGAGGCCACCATCGGTCTGCTCGAGCGCGGCTTCGACCGGCTGCACGGCATGGTCACGCGCATCGCCGCACGACGCGCCATCGGCATGCCGCAAGCGTTGATCGAGGAGTTCATCGCTCGCGCGGAAAACCGGCCGGTCGAGTCGCCGGCTGCGGCGACGCCCGCCGCGACCGATGCCGCCGCCGCGCCGGCCCCTGCGGCCACGCTGCCACCACTCAAACCCTTGTCGAAGCCGATCGCGCTGGCGGGCATGGGCGAAGAGGACGACGCATTGGCGCGTGCCCCGCAGGAGCAGGTGCGCATCCGTGCCGATCTGCTCGACAAACTGGTGAACTATGCCGGCGAAGTCGCGATCTACCGCGCCAGGCTGGAGCAGCAGCTGGCAGCGTTCCGCGCCGCCTCGCAGGAAATGGAGCGCACCAACACGCGTCTGCGCGATCAGCTGCGCCGGCTCGATGCCGAGACCGAGGCGCAGATCATCGCCCGCTTCCAGCGCGAGAGCGACAGCGGCCGCGAAGCGTTCGACCCGCTCGAGCTGGACCGCTTCAGTACCCTGCAGCAGCTCTCCCGTGCGCTGGCCGAGTCGGCCGCCGACCTGCAGAGCCTGCACGAGTCGATGGAAGAGCTGACCCGCCAGTACGAAACCCTGCTCACCCAGCAGTCGCGGGTCAGCTCCGAGCTGCAGGAAGGCCTCATGCGCACGCGCATGCTGCCGTTCGAATCGCTGGTGCCGCGTCTGCGCCGGGTGGTGCGCCAGGCGGCTGCCGATACCGGCAAGCAGGCCCAGCTCAAGGTCGACGGCGCCCAGGGCGAGCTCGATCGCAACGTGCTGGAGCGGATGACCGCGCCGCTGGAGCACATGTTGCGCAATGCCATCGCCCATGGTCTGGAGTCGCCGGAGGCGCGCCGCGCCGCGGGCAAGCCCGAGGAAGGCACGATCCGGATTGCGATCCGGCGCGAAGGCGCGGAAGTGGTGCTGCAAATCGCCGACGATGGCGCAGGTCTCAATCGGGCAGCAATCCGCGCCCGTGCCATCGAGCGTGGTCTGATTGCGCCGGATGCCCAGCTGACCGATGCCGAACTCGACCAGCTGATCATGCAGCCGGGCTTTTCCACCGCCGAGACGGTCAGCCGTCTGGCCGGTCGCGGCGTCGGCATGGACGTGGTGGCCAGCGAAGTGCGCCAGCTTGGCGGCACGATCGAAATCGCCACCCAGCCCGGTGCCGGCACCACCTTCACCTTGCGACTGCCGCAGACCCTGGCGGTCACCCAGGCGGTGTTCGTGCGCATTGGCGAAACCCAGTTCGCCGTGCCGATTGCCGCCGTGCGTGGCGTTGGCCGCATTCCCCGCGAAGAGATGGTCAAGCCGGGTGCCAGCTATCGCTACGGTGGCGAGGACTATGCCCTGCACGATCTGGGCGCGCTGGTCGGCACCTTGCCGGCCAAGGGCGAAGGTCATCTGCAGATGCCATTGCTGCTGGTCGGTTCGGGTGATCTGCGGGCGGCGGTGGCGGTCGATGACGTGCTCGGCAGTCGTGAAATCGTGGTCAAGAGCGGCGGCCCGCAGCTGGCGTCGATCCCCGGTATCTTCGGCGCCACCATCATGGGCGATGGCCGGGTGGTGGTGATCCTCGACGTGGCGCCGCTGGTGCGTCGTCAAGCCGCGCAGGCGGCGACGGCAGCGCGGCACGCACAGCCGCAGGTCGAGCAGCGCCGTGTGCCGCTGGTGATGGTGGTGGACGACTCGGTGACCATGCGCAAGGTCACCGGGCGCGTGCTGGAACGGCATGGCTTCGAGGTCGTCACCGCCAAGGACGGTCTGGATGCGCTGGAACGCATGGCCGAAGTGGTGCCGGACCTGATGCTGCTGGATATCGAAATGCCCCGCATGGATGGCTATGAGCTGGCCTCGGCGATGAAGGCCGATGTCCGCCTGCGCACGGTGCCGATCATCATGATCACCTCGCGAACCGGTGAAAAGCACCGCCAGCGGGCGATGGACATCGGTGTCGAACGCTACCTCGGCAAGCCGTATCAGGAACCCGAGCTGATGCGTCACGTGCACGAGCTGCTCAAGCTGGAAGTGGCCGGTGACGGGTTGCTGCAATGAGTGCGCGACGGGTGGTGGTGCTGGCGCGTGCGGGTAGCGCGCGCGAGCGTACCGAACAGGCGGTGCGCGCGACCGGTGCCGAGCTGGTGGCCAGTCTGGATCCGGTCGAGGCGACGGAAGAGGATGTCCGGGCCCGCGGGGCGGAGGCCCTGCTGGTGGTGCTGGATGCCGTGACCGAGGCGGCGCTGGAACGATTCGATCCGCTGCTGACCGACCCGGGCTTGCTGGTAGTGTTCGACGAGGCCGAACTGGCCGGTCGGCGCGAAGGCTGGGAGGCGGCGCGCTGGGTTCGCCATCTGGCCGCCAAGCTGCAAGGGCACGATGATGTGTTGCCGCCACCGCCGGCCCAGAAGGCGGGGCCGGATTTCATCGATGAAATGCAGGCACTGGCAGCGCAGGTCGCGGCCTTGCCGCCTGTGCCGCAGGCCGCTCCGGCGGTGCGCAAGACCGGGGCGGTGGTGATCCTGGCCGGGATCGGCGGGCCGGATGCGGCGCGGCAACTGCTGGCCGGGTTGCCGGGTGATTTCCCGCGGCCGCTGGTGCTGCGGCAGGCGCTGGGTGGCGGTCAGTCCGACAAGCTGGTTCGGCAGATGCAGCGGGCAACGCCGTTACAGGTCGAATTGGCGCAGTCCCAGCAGCACCTGCAGGCCGGGCATGTCTATGTCCTGCCAGATGGGCTGGATGTGGTGGCCGACGCGGACGGGCCGGTGTTCGCGGCCGTCGAAGGGGCCCCGACGTTTGCCGGCCTGCCGGCAGGGGACAGTGCCTTGCTGCTGCTGAGCGGTGCCGGGTTGGAGGCCGTCGATCTGGCGCTGGCCATGCGGCTAGGAGGCGCCCTGGTGTATGGCCAGGCACCGGAAACCTGTTTCGATCCTTCTGCCAGTGACGCGCTGATTGCGCGCGGTGGCGATTCGCGCAGCCTGGCCGAAATGGCGCGCGAACTGGTGCAACGTTGGCCCGCCTGAGAGGTCGCCTATGTCCGAACTGATTCCCATCATCCGCGGTGTGTTGATCCAGGTGGCGCAGGCGCGGCTGTTGCTGCCCAATGCCACTATCGCCGAAGTGCCGTCGTATGCGCCGCCGGAGCCGGTGGCGGCGGCCCCGGGCTGGCTGCTGGGCAGGATCCGCTGGCGCGGTTGGCAGCTGCCGCTGCTGTCGTTCTCCCGCTTTGCCGGGCTGGCTGACGAGGAGGGCGGGCTGGGCAGCAAGGTGGTGGTGCTCAAGGCGTTGGGCGGTGATCCGCGGCGGCCGTATTTCGCGCTGCTGACCCAGGGCTTCCCGCGCCTGGTGACGGTCACCGAGGCGGCGCTGACCCGGCTTGAGTCGCAGGACGGGTTGCCAGACGGTGTACTGGCCCGAGTGCGGCTAAACGAAAACGAGGCGGTGATTCCGGATCTGGAGGCGCTTGAGCAGGCGCTGCACGGGGCGCTGGCCAGCGTCGCCTGACCGACGGCAGCCGACCTCGGCATTCCGGTTTAGCGCCCCAGATCGCCGGCCAGTGCCTGCAGCGCCGCGATCGCAGCCAGTCCTGCGGTTTCCGTGCGCAGGATCCGCGGCCCCAGCCGCACCCCGAGGTAGCCGGCGGCAGCAAGGACATCCAGATCGCGCGGTGACCAGCCGCCCTCGGGGCCGATTGCCAGTGTGCAGGCCGACAGGGGCGTGGCGAGGCTGGTCAGCGTGCGGCCGGCCTGCGGGTCGAGCACGAGTCCGATGCCGGCGGTCTGGCCGGCGGCCTGGGCGATGGGCTGCACCGGTGCGACCTCGGGAACGCGGGCGCGTCCGCTCTGCTCGCAGGCGGCGATCACCACCTGCTGCCAGTGCAGCTGCCGGCGTGCAGCACGTTCGGAGTCCAGCCGCACTTCACTGCGTTCGCTTTCCACCGGCACGATACGGGCAACGCCAAGCTCGGTGGCTTTCTGCAGGATCAGATCCATCTTTTCGCCACGGGCCAGCCCCTGCAGCAGGGTGATCGCCAGTGGCGATTCGTTGTCCACCGGCTGGGCCGAGAGAATGACGGCATGCGCGCTGCGCTTGCCGACGGCGACCAGCCGGGCCGGATAGTCCTGGCCGTCGCCGTTGAACAGCACGCAGGGATCGCCTTCGCGCAGGCGCAGCACCCGGGTCAGGTGCGCGGCGACGTCTTCGGGCAGCGGCACGGTCTCACCTACCTGCAGCGGCAGGGCGACATGGCAACGAGTCAGTCGCATGGGCGGGCGGCCTCGAGCGCGGCATGGGTGGCGCGAACCAATACGTCCAGCTCCGCCTCACCGACGCAGTAGGGGGGCATCCAGTACAGCACGTCGCCAAGCGGGCGCAGTAAGGCGCCGGCGGCGAGTGCCGCGCGGTACATGCGCAGCCCGCGCCGACCGGCGATTTCCACCGCATGGCCGTCCTCGCTGGGGCCGGGGTCGGGATGCAGTTCAATCGCCACCACCATGCCGGTCTGGCGCACCTCGGCCACCAACGGGTGGTCACGGAACTGCGCTGCGCGTTCGGCCATTGCCGCGGCAGTGACGCGGTTGCGTGCGATCACCCCGTCGCTTTGCAGGATGTCGAGCGAGGCCAGTGCCGCCGCGCAGGCCAGCGGATTGCCGCTGTAGCTATGGGAATGCAGAAACGCACGTTCACGCGAGTCGTCCAGAAAACCGTCGTACACGGTTTGGGTGGTCAGCACCGCGCACAGCGGCAAAAAGCCGCCGGTCAGTCCTTTCGACAGGCACAGCAGGTCGGGCTGGATGCCGGCTTGTTCGCAGGCGAACAGGGTGCCGGTGCGGCCGAACCCGGTGGCGATTTCATCGGCGATCAGGAACACCCCATGGGCATCGCATAGCGCACGGGCGCGGCGCAGATAGGTCGGGTGGTGCATACGCATTCCGCCGGCGCATTGCAGCAGCGGTTCGATGATCAGCGCACATACCTGCCCGGCGTTGGCCTCCAGCAGCGCCGCCAGCGCGTCGGCTGCGGCATGCGCCTTGCGCTCGGCCTCCTCCGGGCTGCGGCTGCCGAAGGCGTCGGGTGAGGGCGCAAACCGGGCCTCGGCCAGCAGCGGCGCATACACCCGGCGGTATAGCGGGATGTCGCCCACCGCCAGAGCGCCGAGCGTCTCACCGTGGTAGCTGCCAGTCAGGGCGATGAAGCGGGTGCGGCCGTGGTCGCCCCGGTTGTGGAACCAGTGGAACGCCATTTTCAGCGCCACTTCCACCCCGGAGGATCCGTTGTCGGCATAGAACACCTTGGCCAGCGGCGCACGGCCCGGTTCGTGTGGGGCCAGGGCGAGCAGGCGTTCGGCCAGGGTCACCGCCGGTGCATGGGAAAACCCGGCCAGGATCACCTGTTCCAGGGTGTGCGCCTGTTGGGCGATGGCGGCGGCGATGCGCGGCTCGGCATGGCCATGCAGGTTGGTCCACCAGCTGCTGATGCCGTCGAGCACCCGGTGGCCATCGAAACCAATCAGCCAGGCGCCTTCGCCGCGCGCCACCGGGAACAGCGGCAGCGCGTGTGGGTGTTCGCGCATCTGCGTGCAGGGGTGCCAGAGCACGGCGAGATCGCGCAGGCGCCAGTCGTCGCTGGCGGCTATCATGGGCGGGTGAGTTGCGTTCATTCCGCCATTATCGTTCCGGGGAGGCGCCCATGCGTCAGCGGCTGCCCGTGATCCACAGCATCACCCAGCACGACGCCGGCCCGTACCGGATGGAGCGGCTGGATCTGGAGTTTTCCAATGGCGAGCGCCGGCTGTACGAGCGGCTGCACCCGCGCGGGTATGGTGCGGTGGC
The DNA here is from genome assembly GCF_900129205.1 of Thermomonas hydrothermalis. Classification (GTDB taxonomy): domain Bacteria; phylum Pseudomonadota; class Gammaproteobacteria; order Xanthomonadales; family Xanthomonadaceae; genus Thermomonas; species Thermomonas hydrothermalis. Next base: position 12,699 of record NZ_FQUK01000034.1, read on the forward strand.
GGTGGTACCGCTGCTGGACGCTAAGACCGTGCTGCTGGTGCGCGAATACGCGGCCGGGTTCAACCGCTACGAGCTGGGGCTGGTCAAGGGGCGCATCGATGCCGGCGAGACCCCTGAGCAGGCGGCCAATCGTGAGCTGATGGAGGAGGCCGGCTATGGTGCACACGACCTGCGCGTGCTGCGCACGGTCAGCCTGACGCCGACCTACATGAGCCACCAGACCCATGTGGTGCTGGCGCGCGATCTGTATCCGCAGCGTCTGCCCGGAGACGAGCCGGAGCCGCTGGAACTGGTGCCCTGGCCACTCGACGATCTGGAAGCGCTGTTCTGGCGCGAGGACTGCTCCGAGGGCCGGTCGATCGCCGCGCTGGTGATCGCCCGCGACTGGTTGCGCCGACATGCCACTCGTTGAAACCGTGCGCGAAGGCGTGATCGCCATCGCTCAGCAAACGGCTGCCGAGATCCTGTCGGTGTATGCAGGCGCGTTTGTGGTCACCCACAAGGACGACCGCTCACCGCTGACTGCCGCCGATCTCGCAGCGCACCGCTGCATCGTCGCAGGCTTGCATGCGCTCACTCCGGGGATCCCGGTGCTGTCCGAGGAATCGGCCGCCACCGACATCGCCACCCGGCGCCAGTGGTCGCGGCTGTGGCTGGTCGATCCCCTGGATGGCACCCGCGAGTTCATCAAGCGCAATGGCGAGTTCACCATCAATCTGGCCCTGATCGAAGACGGGCAGGCGGTGTTTGGGCTGATCCAGCAGCCGGTGACCGGGCTGCTCTGGTACGGGGCGCCGGGTCAGGGGGCCTTCCGTCGCGAGGGCGGGCGCGACTGGCCGCTGCGGGTGCGCATCCCGGCGCGGGCGCCGCTGCGGATTGCGGCCAGCCGTTCGCATCGCGATGCCCGTACCCAGGCATTACTGGATGCCCTGCCGGACAGTGAAGTGGTGGGGTGCGGCTCTTCGCTCAAGTTCTGCCGGATCGCCGAAGGTGCGATCGATCTCTACCCGCGCTTTGGCCCGACCAGCGAGTGGGACACTGCCGCAGGGCAAGCCATTCTGGAGGCGGCCGGTGGCCAGGTGCTGACCCTGGACGGCCGCCCGTTGCGCTACAACCAGCGCGACACCCTGCTCAACGGTGATTTCATCGCGCTCGGCGACCCCGATGTGCGCGCCAGGATTCCGCAATGACCGCATCCCCCGCTGACCCGCCCGGCAACATCCAGACCCTGCTTGCCATCATGGCGCGTCTGCGCGACCCGCAGACCGGCTGCCCTTGGGATGTCCAGCAGACCTTTGCCAGCATTGCTCCTTACACCATCGAAGAAGCCTACGAAGTGGCCGATGCGATCGATCGCGGCGATCTTGAAGCGCTGCGCGAGGAGCTGGGCGATCTGCTGCTCCAGGTGGTCTTTCACGCCCGCATGGCGGAGGAGGCCGGGGCATTCACGTTCCAGGATGTGGTAGCGGCCATCGTTGACAAGCTGGTGCGCCGGCATCCGCATGTATTCGGTCGTGCCCAGCCGGGCAGCGCGCAGGCACAGCAGGCGCAATGGGAAGCCCATAAACAGGCCGAGCGGCAGCAGCGTGGCGACACTGATCGCTCGGCGCTGGCCGGGATTGCCCGCGGTCTGCCGGAATGGCAGCGTGCTCTCAAGTTGCAGCAGCGTGCGGCGCGGGTCGGGTTCGATTGGCCGGGGCCTGCGCCGGTGCTGGAAAAACTCCAAGAAGAGCTGGAGGAAGTTCGCGCCGAGTTCGCCGCGGTGGCGGCCAATCCCGATGATCCTGCCGCGCAGGCACGGCTGGAGGATGAAATCGGCGATCTGCTGTTTGTGGTGCTCAACCTGGCCCGGCATGCGCGGGTGGATGCCGGCACGGCACTGCGCCGGGCCAATGCCAAGTTCGAGCGCCGGTTCCGAATGATGGAACAGCTGGCGGAGGCCGACGGCGGGCTTGCCGGGCAGTCGCTTGCGGCGCAGGATCGCTACTGGGCGCAAGCCAAGGCGGCGGAGAAGGATGACACGCAATGAGTACGCGGTTTTCCAGCTTTCGTGAGTTCTATCCGTTCTATCTGGGCGAACACCAGAACCGGACCTGCCGCCGCCTGCATTTTGCGGGCAGCAGCCTGGCGCTGGGCTTTATTGTGCTGGCGGTGCTGCGCAGCCAGCCGCTCTGGTTGCTGGCGGCACTGGTGTCTGGCTATGCGCTGGCCTGGGTGGGGCATTTCGCGTTCGAGAAAAACCGCCCCGCCACCTTCCGTCACCCCCTGTATTCCTTCCTGGGCGACTGGGTGATGTTCAAGGACATGCTGATCGGCCGCATCCCGTTCTGAGCAAGGGCCTTGGGCAAAGACGCTGACGGCGCTTGCTGTCACTCCAGAAAGATCAGCCAGGCGGCAGCGACCACCAGCGCAAAGCCCGCCCAGTGGTTCCACTTCAGCGGCTGTCCCAGGTACCAGGTGGAAAACCCGGCGAACACCAGCAGGGTGATGACTTCCTGCATACCCTTGAGCTGCGGTGCGCTGTACACCGTGCTGCCGATGCGGTTGGCCGGCACCATGAACAGGTATTCGAACAGCGCGATGCTCCAGCTCACCAGAATGACCTTGGGCAGTGCGGTGGTGCGGTCTTTCAGATGCCCGTACCAGGCGAAGGTCATGAACAGGTTGGAGCAGACCAGCAGTAGCGGCGTGAGCAGGCGGGCGTTGAGCATGGGAAAAATCTGCGTGGGGATCTGTGCAGGATAAGGCCAGACCGGTCGCTTGCTCGAGTCGGACGGCCGCGATGCCGCAGACAGTCGTCACCCATTTGGGCGATCATGACGTGTCAACCGAATGCGCCAACGCGCGTTTACGCCCGCAATCCCTCACCAGCGAATCCGCATGACCACACCCCGACGCCCCCATCGTCCCGCCTCCCCCGTGCGCAGGCTTGCCTTGGCCGCGCTGGTGCTTGCCGCGCTCGGTGTGGGTTGGCACCTCTGGCACAAGCGCCAGCAGGCTGCACAGGCGGGCTATCGCACCGAGACCGTGCAGCGTGGTGACATCCGGGTGGCGATTTCCGCCACCGGCACCCTGAGCGCGATCACCACAGTGACCGTCGGCAGCCAGATTTCAGGTCAGGTGACGCAGGTGCTGGTGGATTACAACAGCCCGGTGAAGAAAGGGCAGGTGCTGGCCGTGATCGATCCGTCCACCTATGAGGCGCAGATCCGTCAGGGCCGGGCCCAGATCGAAAGCGCCCGGGCGCAGCTGCGGCAGGCGGAGGCTACCCTGCGCAACGCCACACTCGATTACCAACGCAAGGCCGACCTGGCGCGCCAGCAGTTGGTGGCCCAGAGCGATGTCGACCTGGCGCGCACGGCGCTGGAGCAGGCCCAAGCCCAGGTGAACTCGGCGCAGGCTCTGATCCGCCAGCAGACGGCGGCCACCCAGACCACCGAGGTCAATCTGGCGCGCACGGTGATCCGCTCGCCGGTGGATGGCGTGGTGCTGACCCGCAAGGTCGATCCGGGTCAGACGGTGGCGGCCAGCCTACAGGCGCCGGAGCTGTTCACCATCGCCGAGGATCTGTCGAAGATGAAGATCGAACTGGCGGTGGACGAGTCCGACATCGGCCAGGTCAAGCCCGGGCAGTCGGTGAGCTTCAGTGTCGATGCCTTCCCCGACCGTCGCTTCAGGGGGGTGGTCGAGCAGGTGCGGCTGGCGGCGACCACCACCAACAATGTGGTGACCTATCCGGTGGTGGTTACGGTGGACAACAGTGACGGCACCTTGCTGCCGGGGTTGACCGTCAACGCCGAGATCGAGGTCAGCAAGAAAGCGGGTGTGCTCAAGCTGGCCAATGCGGCGTTGCGCTTCAAGCCCAGCGACACGTCGCCGCTGGCGGCGTTGCAGCCAGCGGGGCAAGCGCCGGGCGGTGGCGGGGCACTGGCGGACGCGCTGCGTGAGGCTGCCGCCGGGCTGGGTTTGAATGGTCAGCAGCAGGCGCTGTTTGATGCGGCGCTCGCACAGATGCGCAAACGTCAGGCCGAGCGTGCCGCCCAGTTCCGCCAGCAGCAGGCAACCCAGGGGGGCACGCAGGGTGGCAGCCGCCTGTTCGGGGGGATGCGCATGGGGCCGCCCGGCGGCGGCACTAGCACGGATGCGGCGATGCAGGCCCAGATCCGCGCCCGGATGCGCGAGCGGATCGGCCAGCAGTTTGCGGCGTTCCGCGCCAGCCTGGACGAGGCGCAGCGTGCCCGCTGGGATGCAGCGGTGGATGCCCAGATCAATGCCAAGCGGGTGACGGTGTACAAGTTGGTCAACGGCAAGCCGCAGCTGGCCAGCATTCGCCTTGGCGTCACCGACGGTACAGCGACCGAGGTGATGGGCGACATCCGCGAAGGTGACCAGGTGATCAGCGGTGAGCGTGCCGCGGGGGCGCCGTGAATCCACTGACTCCGGTCATCGAGACCCGGCAGCTGCGCAAGGTTTACCTGGAGGGCACCGAGGCCGAGGTGGTGGCCCTGCAGGGGGCGAACCTGACCGTGCGGCGTGGCGAGTTCGTGGCGATCATGGGGCCGTCGGGCTCTGGCAAGACCACCTTGATGAACCTCCTGGGCTGCCTGGATACGCCCACCTCCGGCACCTATCTGTGCGATGGCGAGGACGTCTCGACCTTGGATGCCGAGGCGTTGGCGCAGGTGCGCCTGCACAAGATCGGATTCGTGTTCCAGCAGTTCAACCTGTTGCCGCGGATGACGGCGCTGGAAAACGTGATGATGCCGTTGGGATATGTGCGCATGCAGCGCCGGCAGCGGCGTGACAAAGCGATGGCCCTGCTGGAGGCGGTGGGGCTGGCCAGTCGTGCCGGGCACCGGCCGACCGAGCTGTCGGGCGGGCAGCAGCAACGGGTTTCCATCGCCCGGGCGCTGGTCAACGACCCGCCCCTGCTGCTGGCGGATGAGCCGACCGGTGCGCTCGACAGTCACACTGGCGAGGAGATCCTGGCATTGTTCAAGCGGCTGCGTGCCGAGGAGGGGCGCACGGTGGTGCTGATCACCCACGATCATCACGTGGCCGAACACGCCGATGCCATCTACGAGATCCATGACGGCGTGCTGGGCGCCCGCCGCGCCGGGAGGCAGCTATGAGCCCACTGGAAATCCTGCGGACGGCGTTTTTCGCCCTGCGTGGCAACTGGCTGCGCAGCGCGCTCACCTCGCTCGGGGTGATCATCGGCATCGCTGCGGTGATCGTGATGGTGTCGATTGGCCAGGGCACCCAGGCCGAGATCGACAAGCTGGTGTCCGGCCTGGGGTCGCAGCGGCTGGACATCCTCGGCGCCGGCGGGTTTGGCCCGGGTGGGGCGCGTCTCGCGCAGGGCAGCCGCTGGAGTCTGAGCGAGAGCGATGCGGAGGCGATCCGCAACGAGGTGCCGGAAGCCCAGTACGTGGCGGGCTCGCTGCGCGGCGGTGTGCAGGTGGTCAATGGCGAGAACAATGCGTCCACCCAGTGGCAGGGCGTGCAGCCGGACTGGTTTGCCATCAATGGCTGGGAACTGGCCAGTGGCGACGGCTTCCAGGCCTCGGATTACACCGGTTCCGGAAAGCCGGTGATTCTGGGGGAAACGGTGCGGCGCGAACTGTTCGGCGATCAGGATGGAATCGGCCAGACCATCCGCCTGGGGCGGGTGCCGTTCACCGTGGTCGGCGTGCTCAAGCCCAAGGGGCAGGGCGGGTTCGGCCAGGATCAGGACGACATCGTGGTGGTGCCGCTGGAGGTGGCCCGGCGTCGGCTGTCCACCAGTCAGGGCATGCCACCGGGGGCGGTACAGCAGATCTCGGTGGGGGTGGACGACCCCCGCAATCTCGATCAGGCGCAGTCGAACATCGAAAGCCTGCTGCGGCAGCGGCACAAGATCCAACCGGGTGCTGATGATGATTTCGTGGTGCGCAACATCAGCCAGATCGTCGCCACCCGCACCCAGACCACCAACCTGATGTCCAAGCTGCTCGGCGCAGTGGCCGGTATCTGCCTGGTGATCGGCGGCATTGGCATCATGAACATCATGCTGGTCTCGGTGACCGAGCGGATCCGTGAAATCGGCCTGCGGCTGGCGGTGGGTGCCGGGCCGCGTGACATTCGCGCCCAGTTTCTGGCCGAGGCGATGCTGATCTCCCTGATCGGCGGGGTGATCGGGATCGTGATTGGCATCGGTGGGGCGCTGCTGGTGGGCAAGTTCAGTGAGCTGCCAGTCCAGCTGAACGCGCAGGTGGTGGCGCTGGCGGCCGCCTTTGCCGTGGCGACGGGCTTGTTTTTCGGCTATTACCCGGCGCGCAAGGCGTCGATGCTCGACCCGATCGAGGCCTTGCGCTCGCAGTAGCCGCCCGAGCCGGAGTGGCGGGGCGCGCGCGCGCCTGTGGCAAAATGCCGGTCTGTTCCCGGTTCGGGTGTTTTGCATGAAGGTCGTAAGCCGCGCGCACCGCGCCGTCTTGTCTGGGTGTCTGCATGGCTGATCTGTATGGGCATCTTCCGCGCGGCCCGGCGGGGGTGATGCGTGCAGCCCGCTGGTCGCTGTTGGGGTTGCGCGCCGCCTGGCTGCATGAATCCTCATTCCGGCTCGAGGTGTATCTGTTCGTGCTGCTCGGCCCGCTGGGCTGGTGGCTTGGCGCCACACCGGTGGAGCGGGTGCTGTTGATCGGCAGTTGCCTGCTGGTGCTGGCGATGGAGCTGATGAACTCCTCGATGGAAGCGGTGATCGAACGGTTCGGGCCGGAGCGGCATGAGCTCGCCGGTCGCGCCAAGGACATGGGGTCGGCGGCGGTATTCGTGCTGATGCTCAACGTGCTGCTGGTCTGGGGCACCCTGCTATTGCCGCGCTACCTGTGAGCGGCGCCGACGAGTGCATGTGGACATGGATCTGAGTTTTCTCGCTTCTGCGGATGCCTGGTTGACCCTGCTGACCCTGAGCACGCTGGAAATCGTGCTCGGCATCGACAACCTGGTGTTCATTTCGATCGCGGTATCGCGCCTGCCGGAGGCGCGCAAGCCCTTGGCCCGCCGGCTGGGCATCGCGGTGGCCTGCATCACCCGCATTCTGCTGCTGATGACGCTGGCCCTGCTGGCACGCATGTCGGAAGATCTGTTCGTGCTGTTCGGGCAGGGCATTTCGATCCGCGATCTGGTGCTGATCCTGGGTGGGCTGTTTTTGCTGGTGAAAGGGACACTGGAAATCCGCGACCTAATCACCGGCGGTGATGACGCCGACCCGCGGACGACCAAAGCCTCGGCGGTGTTTCCACTGGTGATCGCGCAGATCGCGCTGATCGACATCGTGTTCTCGCTGGATTCGGTGATCACCGCGGTCGGCATGGCTCGGCACATTCCGATCATGGTGGTGGCGATCCTGGTCGCAGTGGCGATCATGTTGCTGGCAGCCAATCCGGTCGGGCGTTTCATCGATGCCAACCCGACCGTCAAGATGCTGGCGCTGGCCTTCATCCTCCTGGTCGGCGGCGTGCTGGTGCTGGACGGTCTGGACGTGCACGTGCCACGGCCCTATGTCTATTTCGCCATGGCGTTTTCGGTTCTAGTCGAATGGCTGAACCTGCTGATGCGCCGGCGTGCGGCGGCGCGTCATGTCCCCGGCGCCGGTGAATGGTGATCGGCCGGGGTTTATTTCCTCTTTCCGATGTCTGTCATGCCCTATCTCCATCAGATCGACCCCATTGCTTTTTCGCTCGGCCCATTGAAGGTGCACTGGTATGGGTTGATGTACCTGCTGGGCTTTGCGGTCGCTTGGTGGTTGGGGCAGCGGCGGGTGCGCGCTGGCCGCCTGCCTGGCGTGGACGACAACGCGTTCTCCGATCTGATGTTTTACGCCATGCTCGGCGTGGTTCTCGGTGGCCGGGTCGGGTACATGCTGTTCTATGACCTGCCGGTGTTCCTGCACAACCCGCTGCAGATCGTGCGGGTCTGGGAAGGCGGGATGAGTTTCCATGGCGGGCTGCTCGGGGTGCTGATCGCGGTGGCCTGGTGGTCGCGTCGGCATCGCCTGCATTTCTTCGATACCGTCGATTTCATCGCCCCCCTGGTGCCAGCGGGGCTTGGCTTTGGCCGGATCGGCAACTTCATCGGCGGTGAGCTGTGGGGCAAGCCGGTGGCCGGGACGGTGTTCGAGCGGCTGGGGGTGATCTTTCCGCGTGCTCTGCCCCCGCCGTTTGCCGGGATGGATCCGGCCACCCTGCGGGCGCAGTATGACGCCGGCCTGCTGGATGCCTTTGCGCGTCACCCCTCGCAGCTTTATCAGGCGACGCTGGAAGGGCTGGTGATGTTTGCCGTGCTGGTCTGGTATTCGCGCCGTCCGCGCCCCCGGTATGCCGTATCCGGGCTGTTCGCCCTGCTGTATGGCAGCTTCCGATTCCTGGTGGAGTTCGTGCGCGAGCCGGATCCGCAGCTCGGCTATCTGGCCTTTGGCTGGTTGACCATGGGGCAGCTGTTGAGCCTGCCGCTGATCCTGCTTGGCCTGTTCTGGCTGTGGCGCTCGCGCACCGCGCCCACCCTGATGCCGGAGGCACGCTGATGCGGCAATACCTCGACCTGTTGCAGCATGTGCTGACGCATGGGGTGGATCGTACCGACCGCACTGGAACCGGCACCCGCAGCGTGTTCGGCTGGCAGATGCGGTTCGATCTACGGCAAGGCTTCCCGCTGGTGACCACCAAGCGCCTGCACCTGAAGTCGATCATCCATGAGCTGCTGTGGTTCCTGCAGGGCAGCACCAACATCGCCTACCTCAAGGCGAATGGCGTCAGCATCTGGGACGAATGGGCCGGGCCCGATGGCGAGCTGGGGCCGGTGTATGGCAAGCAGTGGCGCAGCTGGGCAGGTGCCGACGGCCAGACCCATGACCAGATTCGCTGGGTGGTGGAGGAAATCCGCCGCAATCCCGACTCCCGTCGGCTGGTGGTGTCGGCCTGGAACGTCGCCGACTTGCCGCAGATGGCCTTAATGCCTTGTCATGTGCTGTTTCAGTTCTACGTCGCCGAAGGTCGGCTGAGCTGCCAGCTGTACCAGCGCAGCGGCGATATCTTCCTCGGGGTGCCGTTCAACATCGCCAGCTACGCCCTGCTGACCCATTTGGTCGCGCAGGTCTGCGACCTGCAGGTGGGTGAGTTCATCCATACCCTCGGCGATGCGCACCTGTACGCCAATCATTTCGAACAGGCGCGCCTGCAGCTGAGTCGGGCGCCGCGGCCGCTACCGACCTTGCACCTCAATCCGGCGATACGCGACATCGATGCCTTCCGCTACGAGGACATCCGTATCGACGGCTATGACCCACACCCGGCGATCCGCGCGCCGGTGGCGGTGTGAGATTGGCATGCGTCTGACCCTGATCGCCGCGCTGGATCGTCATCGGGCCATTGGTCAGGATGGCGGCCTGCCCTGGCATCTGCCGGAGGATCTGCGCCGGTTCAAGGCGTTGACCCTGGGCAAACCGGTGCTGATGGGGCGCAAGACCGCCGAATCGCTGGGACGGGCGCTGCCGGGGCGGCGCAATCTGGTGCTCACCCGCAGCGGTCGGGTGCCTTTTTCAGGAATGGAGGCGGTGGGCTCGCTGGCGCAGGCCCTGGCAGCGGCCGCGCCCGCCAGTGAGCTCTGCGTGATCGGTGGCGGGGACGTGTTCGCGCTGACCCTGCCGCTGGCGCAGGCCCTGCATCTGACCTGGGTGGAGACCGAGGTCGACAGGGCGGATGCCTACTTTCCCGCCTTCGCGCCGGACGACTGGCGCGAGGTCGCCCGGGTCGCGCATCCTGCCGATGCTCGGCATGCCTTCGGCTTCACCTTCGTCGATTACGTCCGGGCCAGTTGCGTGTAGTGGGGGTGGCTGTGACCTGCAGCATCTGCAAAGAAAACATCGGGACCCGTTGACACGGGCAGGATACGCGGCAAGAATAACGGGCTCTTTGGGGAGCCTGATCGGCTCCACAAAGGCCAGCGTCCGGAGGGATACCCAAGCGGCCAACGGGGGCAGACTGTAAATCTGCTGGCTTACGCCTTCGGTGGTTCGAATCCACCTCCCTCCACCAGACCTGGTATGCGGTACCCTGTTGGCCTTACCAGCCGGCAGGTCAGGGCAGAGTCTCCCGGCGCGGGAGTAGTTCAATGGTAGAACTGTAGCCTTCCAAGCTACTAGCGCGGGTTCGATTCCCGTCTCCCGCTCCACCATTGCACGGTTCTGTCCGAAACAAAATCTGCTCACGTAGCTCAGTCGGTAGAGCACCTCCTTGGTAAGGAGGAGGTCGATGGTTCGATTCCATTCGTGAGCACCATATTCCAAACCTCACGCCTGCTGCGGCAGGCAAACCCAATGAGATGCAGCCATGGCAAAGGGTAAGTTCGAGCGCACCAAGCCTCACGTGAACGTGGGGACGATCGGTCACGTGGACCACGGCAAGACGACGCTGACGGCGGCGCTGACGAAGGTGGGCGCGGAGCGTTTTGGCGGCGAGTTCAAGGCGTACGACCAGATCGACGCGGCGCCGGAGGAGAAGGCGCGCGGTATTACGATTTCGACGGCGCACGTGGAGTACGAGTCGCCGACCCGTCACTATGCGCACGTGGACTGCCCTGGGCACGCTGACTACGTGAAGAACATGATCACGGGTGCGGCGCAGATGGACGGTGCGATTCTGGTGGTGTCGGCGGCGGACGGCCCGATGCCGCAGACGCGCGAGCACATTCTGCTGGCCCGTCAGGTGGGCGTGCCGTACATCGTGGTGTTCCTGAACAAGGCGGACATGGTGGACGACGCCGAGCTGCTGGAGCTGGTGGAGATGGAGGTTCGCGACCTGCTCTCCAAGTACGACTTCCCGGGTGACGACACGCCGATCATCAAGGGTTCGGCGCTGAAGGCGCTGGAAGGCGACCAGTCGGAGATTGGTGTGCCGGCGATCATCAAGCTGGTGGACGCGCTGGACACCTACATTC
>NZ_FQUK01000022.1 GCF_900129205.1 Thermomonas hydrothermalis
CGAAAGTGGGTCTCTTGGGCACGACGGTGTCGGCTGACGCCCTTCAAGAAGCTCGGTGCCACCATCCGCGACCACCTCACCGGCATCCTGCGGCATTTCGACACCGGCCTGTCCAACGGCCAGGTCGAGGCCTTCAACGCCCAGATCCAGGCCGCCAAGGCCCGCGCCAAGGGCTATCGCACTGACGCCAACCTGATCGCCATCAGCTACCTGCTGTGCGCCAAGCTCAGGCATCTACCCCGTCACCCTTGGCTCCATGCTCCCCATCAGACATGAACCGTTTCCACTGGAATCGCGATTGAGCCTGTTGCAGGTGGTCCGCTTCAGGGAGGGCGGGTGGTGGGTCAATGTAAACATCGCCCGCATGCTGGTGGACTTGGAGCCTTCCATGGCGCGGCGTTATGCGGCGCTTGCGGTGGCCGATGAGCCAGAGAAAGCCGCAGGCCACTACTACCTGGCGGTCAGTAGCCTTTACACCAAGCGCTTCGATGAGGCAGACAAGCACTACCAGCTGGCGATGCAGGATTCGGATTACCTGCACTCCAGTCTGGATGAGGTTGTAAGGATGTGGATGTTCGAAGCCGGACTCTCGCCGAAAGAGGGAGGCTTGCGGGCGCGGCCTTATATTGAGCGACTGGTGCGCGAGTTTCCCGATGATGGACGTGGCTACATGTATCGCATCCTGTCCGAGGGAGCGATCACGGGAAAAGTTCCTGAGCAGTGGATTGCCGATTTCGAGCAGCGGGCCGATCTGAACGATCACCGGCAGGCTGGGTTCCTGCGATGGCTGCAGGAGATGCGCAAGTCAGCGTCATTGCGCATTGTGTTGCCTTCAGCGTCGCACGAGGCGGGGAGGCAGAAGCAGAGCATGCGCGACGTGGACGGTGTGCCTGGCGGCAAGCGTTCAAAGTGACGGGAACTTCTTGTAGCTAAGTTGACAAGCATGGTGGAGGGCGGAAGGCAGTGCGCGCTGATCGCCCGCTCACAAGGCAGGTCCCGGCCTGACACTGTTCGGATCGCTGTAATCTGCGGCAACGACGACATGCGCAAGCGCCTGGATGCCACAATCGGCGTATGACGCCATGTTCCGATGATCCGGTGATTGCCGAGCTTGCCGCCCGCGCCTGTGCGCGGGTGCAGGCCGCCGGTGCTGTGCTGGAGCCTGCTCAGCAGGATGCCGTGCAGCGCCTGGCAATCGCCAGCGATTTCGCGATCGACGTATTGACGCGCCAGCCCACGCTGCTGGCGACGCTGCAGGCCGATGCGGCCACGCCATTGTCGCCGCCGCTGCTGGCACCTGATACGCCCGGCGACTGGGCGCGCCAGCTGCGGCGCTACCGGCAGGCGGAATCCGCCCGGCTGGTGTGGCGCGACGTGGTCGAAGGCGTGGACGTGGAGGAGATCCTGGCCGGCAGCAGTGCGCTGGCGGACACCTGTCTGCAGGTGGCGCTCAATGCGCTGGAGGCCGACTTCGCCCGTCGTTTCGGCATCGTGCGCGCCAGTGACGGCACGCCGCAGCGGCTGGTGGTGTTCGGGCTTGGCAAGCTCGGTGGGCGCGAGCTCAACTTCAGTTCCGACGTCGATCTGGTGTACGCCTACGCGCAGGAAGGGGAGTCCGATGGCGCGCGTGCGCTGCATGCGCAGGACTATTTCGCGCGTCTGGGCCAGCAGCTGGCCAAACTGCTGGATGAGGTGACCGCCGACGGGTTTTGCCACCGTGTTGACCTCAGGCTGCGACCATTTGGCAGCGCCGGTCGCGTGGCGCTGTCGTTTGCGGCGATGGAGGCCTATTTCCAGCGCGAAGGGCGTGATTGGGAGCGCTACGCGTGGCAGAAGGCGCGTCCGGTGGCCGGTGATCTCGACGCCGGTGCGCGTTTGCTGGAGACACTGCGGCCGTTCGTCTATCGCCGCTATCTCGACTATGGCGCGCTGGATGGGCTGCGCGCGATGAAAGCGATGATCGCCGCCGAAGTGGCACGCAAGGAGCTGGCGGACGACATCAAACGCGGTCCTGGCGGCATCCGCGAGATCGAGTTCCTGGTCCAGGCCCTGCAACTGATCCGCGGTGGCCGCGAGCCGGCGCTGTGTCGGCGTGGTCTGTTGCCGGCCTTGCAGGCGCTGGCCGAGGCCGGGCACTTGCCCGTTGCCACGGCTGCGGGCCTGGTCGAGGCGTACCGGTTTCTGCGGCGGCTGGAAAACCGCCTGCAGATGCTGGCCGATGCGCAAACCCATGCCCTGCCCACCGACCCGGTCGTGTGTGCGCGTATCGCCTGTGGGCTGGGGTATCCGGACTGGGCGGCGTTGCGGGACGCGCTTGACCGCCATCGCGCCCGGGTCAGCGAGGAGTTCGATGCCTTGCTGGCGGCGCGGCGGGCGCGTGCCGGCGGGGATTCCGGGATGGCCGACTACTGGCGGGCACTGCCTGACCATGCGCAGCCCGCCATGCTGGCAGATGCCGGGTTTGCCGAACCGGAAGCGTTGCATGGGCTGTTGCGCGATTTTGCCCGCAGCCCCGGTGTGCGTGAGCTGTCCGATGCCGCCCGCGCTCGGCTGGATCGCGTGCTGCCGGCGCTGTTGGCGCGTGCGGCGGCCACGTCCGCACCCGATTTAGTGCTACGCCGGGTGCTGCCGCTGTTGCAGACCCTGCTGCGGCGCGCCAGCTATCTGGCGCTGTTGGACGAGCAGCCGGCCGCGCTGTCGCGGCTGATGGATACCCTGGCTCGCAGCGCCCTGCTGGGTGAACGGTTGGCGGCATATCCGCTGCTACTGGATGAACTGCTGGACGTGCGTATCGGTGGCGCTCTGCCGGACGCGGCAGCGATTCGGGCGCAGTGTCAGGCGGCGCTGCGCATGGACGACGTGGAGGCGTCGCTGGATGCGCTCAATGAGGTGCGCCAGGCGCTGAGCTTCAGGTTTGCGTTGGCGCTGCTGGATGCGCGGATCGACGCCGGCGATTGCGCGCGCCGGCTGGCCTGGCTGGCCGATGCGGTGGTGACCTGCACATTGCAACTGGCGGAGGCGGGGCTGCGCGAGGCGCATGGCCGCATCCCCGGCGGCCGGTTCGCCGTGCTGGGCTACGGCACGCTTGGCGGGGAAGAGCTGGGCTTTGGCTCCGACCTCGACCTGGTGTTTCTCTACGATGCCCCTGACGACGTCGTGTCGGACGGCCCGCGACCGCTGGATGCGCCGCGCTGGTATGCCCGGCTCGGGCAGAAGCTGGTTGCCCTGCTGGGTGTGCGGACGGGTGCCGGTCGGTTGTTTGATGTTGATATGCGGCTGCGTCCGGACGGTGCCAAGGGGCTGTTGGTGTCCAGCCTGGCCAGCTTCAGTGACTACCAGCGTCAGCGCGCCTGGACCTGGGAGCATCAGGCGCTGGTGCGGGCACGGGTGGTGGCGGGAGATGCCGGGCTTGCGCAGGCGTTCGAGACGCTGCGCGCAGACGTGTTGGCGCAACCACGGGATCAGCAGCGGCTGGCCGCCGACGTGGCCGCGATGCGGCGCAGGATGCGTGCGGAACTGGATCGCAGTGATGCCCACATGGTCGATCTCAAGCAGGGCGAAGGCGGCCTGGTCGATCTGGAGTTTCTGCTGCAGTACCTGGTATTGCGCGATGCGCACACGCAGCCTGGGTTGCGCACGCCGCGCAATACCGCCGATCTGCTGGCGGCGGCGCACGCCGCCGGCTGCTTCGATGCCGACACTCATGCCGCCTTGCGCGCCGCCCACGCCACCCTGCTGCAGGCGGGCCTGCGCTGCACCCTGGATCGGCGTCCACGCCGGGCACCGCGCAGCGATGCGCAAGTGGCACAGGCGCTGGCAGTGATCCGGGCGGCGACAGCGCCGCTGCTGGCAACGGATTGAACGCGCTGCGGCGGGTGTGTTGAGGAGGCCTGGTCGCCCATCCGTGACCGACGCGAGCGGCCTTATGCAAGCCCAAGCCACTGCCGCAGCTGCGAGGCGATGCGTTCGGGTTCGCGCAGTGGCTGCACCGGATACGCCGCCAGCGTGTCATCCAGCGGTTTTGCCCGGTCACTGCCCAGCAGGTGAGCGAGGAAATGCCGGGGTCGGCCACGGACGCATGCGGGTTGCCAGACAAACAGCGGGGCAGCGGTGGCCGCTGCTTCGCTGAGCATGTTCACCGAGTCCGGCGTGCAGATCAGACGATCGGCGTGCGCCAGCAGCCCGGCGTAGGGGTTGGGGCCGTCGGCAGGCCCGCGCCAGCGCAGCCCCGGCAGGGCGGGGTCGATCCGGGCCAGTGCCTGCGCCCAGTCGGGTGGGGTGCGTGGCGAGACCACCACGCTGAAGCTGCCGCCTTCTGCCCGCGTCTGTGCCGCCAGCCGCGTCAGCAGGGCCAGGAAGGCCGGTGTTGTCAGGGGGGCATGCCGGGTCGGGCCACCCACCAGGAGCACGGTGCGCGGTGCCGGCAACTGTGCGCCCTGCGGAAATGCCGCGGCGGCGTGCTGCAGCCAACGGTCGTCCACCGGATGCAGGCTGCCATGCAGGGTCAGCACGTTGTCGCCGCGCAGCCGGTCGTGCATCGGCACCACCAGCGCATCCCAATGCCGCGCGGGGAGGCGGGGATCCAGCACCTGCACCACCTGGCTGCCGGCACGGCGCAGCAGGCGGGTGGCCAGGGCCGCCTGGCGGCCGCAGCCTACGGCCAGTCGCGGAGGTTGCCGCAACAGCGGATGCAGGCCAGGGTCGAACCCCTGGGCCGCCCCGGGCAACAGGCGTGGGGCCACCCAGCGCCAGGGCGGGCGCGGTGTCAGACACAGCGCGCCGGCGCCTGGGGCGAGCAGGCAGGCCAAGGCCTGCGCCTGGCGGGCGTGGCCGGCGCGACCGTCGTGCACGGCCAGGCAGCTTGGGGCTGCGGGGGTCGATCGTTGCATGGGTGGCGTCAATCCGTTTCGATCAGGGGATATTGCCTGCGGCAATGGCGCCATACACTGTCAGCCCGTGTTTTCGACTCGATGGAGTGAACCCTGACATGCACGCCCCTCTGAACGATGCCGCCCTCGACCAGTTGTTCCGCACCGCCCGAACCTACAACGCCTTCACCGGCGACGTGTCGGACGAGACCCTGCGCCGGCTGTATGACCTGATGAAGTTTGGCCCCACCGAGGCCAACACCACCCCGGCGCGGATTGTGTTCGTCAAGTCGAAGGAGGCCAAGGCCAAGCTTGGCCCGGCGCTGTCCGAGGGGAACTACAAAAAAACCATGGAAGCGCCGGTGACCGCCATCGTCGGCTATGACATGCGCTTCTACGAGAAGCTGCCGGTGCTGTTCCCGCACACCGACGCCAAGGCCTGGTTCGAGCATCGCGATGCGGCCGAGCTGGCCTGGGTGGCGATGCGCAACAGTGCCCTGCAGACGGCCTACCTGATCCTGGCTGCGCGCGCGCTGGGGCTGGACTGCGGGCCGATGACCGGCTTCGACAATGCCAAGGTGGACGAGGCGTTCTTCGCCGGCACCTCGATTCGTTCCAACATTCTGGTCAACCTTGGGTACGGCGACCCCGCCAGCCTGTTCCCGCGCTCGCCGCGGCTGCCGTTCGACGAAGCCTGCCGGATCGAGTGAGCAGGAGGCCGCGATGATCCTGCAGCGACCCTCCGCCGCACGCGGCGAGGTGCACCTGGACTGGCTGCACAGCCGGCATACCTTTTCCTTCGGCCACTACTACGATCCGGCCTGGATGGGCTTTGGCGTGCTGCGCGTCATCAACGAGGACACCGTCGCCCCCGGCGGTGGGTTTGCCCCGCATCGACACGCCAATATGGAAATCCTGAGCGTGGTGCTGTCAGGGGCGTTGGCGCACCGTGACAGCACCGGCAACGAGGGCGTGATCCGTGCCGGAGAGGTGCAGTGGATGAGCGCCGGTCACGGCATCGAACACAGCGAATACAACGCATCCACAGACGCACCGGTGCATTTTTTGCAAATCTGGCTGCAGCCGGACCGGCTCAACTATGCCCCGGCTTATGCCAGTCGGCCGTTTCCACCGGAGCAGCGGCGCGGGCGCTGGGTGTGTCTGGCAGCGCCGGACGGTGCCGAGGGTGGCTTGCCGATCCGTCAGCAGGCCTGGCTGCGGGCGGCCCGGCTGCAGGCGCAGGCGCGGCTGTCGGCCGAGCTCGACCCGGCGCACCGGTACTGGCTGCACGTGGCCAGCGGGACGGTCGCCGTCGGCCAGCAGCGGCTGGCCGCCGGCGATGCGCTGGGGTGGGTGGGCGAACACGGGTCACTGCAGTTGCAGGGGCTGGCCGACGACAGCGAGGTGCTGCTGTTCACGCTGCCAGCATGAGGTGCCCGGTGGGGGCGGGTGCTGCGGTACACTGCGCGGGTGCCGGCGTGCCCGCGTTCGCGGCGTCCGGCAGGCCCATGCGGGCCGCACTGTAAGGATTGCAAAGACCATGGCCGTGTCCCCCTCCCCGACCCCATCCGCCGCGAAGGCCCAGAAGACCTGGCAGGTGCACCGCGCCGATCTGCCCCTGTCCTGCCCGCTGCCCGAACATGCGGTGTGGAACGAACATCCGCGTGTCTATCTGCCCATCGTCGAGGAAGGTGGACGCAGCGTCTGCCCGTACTGCGGCAACGAGTACGTCCTGGTGGACTGACCACGACGGCCGGCGTGCGTCGCCTGCATGTCATCCAGCTGCTGCCGGCGCTCGATGCCGGCGGCGTTGAGCGCTCCACCCTGGAAATCGCCCAGGCCCTGGTTCAGGCCGGGCATCGCGCCACCGTGGTATCGGCGGGCGGCCGGTTGCTGCCGGCGCTGGAAGCGATCGGGGCTTGCCATGTCAGGCTTCCGATCGGGCGCAAGTCACTCTCGGTATTGCAAACCTTGCCGGCGCTGCGGCGGCAACTGGCCAATGCCGACATCGTGCACGCACGTTCGCGCCTGCCCGCCTGGATGGGCTGGTGGGCCCTGCGCGGTCTGGGCACGCGGCGGCCGCACTTTCTCACCACCGTGCATGGGCTGAACTCGCCGTCACGCTACAGCGCCATCATGACCCGCGGCGAGCGCGTGATCTGTGTGTCGCAGACGGTGCGGGAGTACCTGCTGCGCCACTATCCGGGGCTGGAGCCACAGCGACTGGTGGTGATCCCGCGCGGGATCGATCCAGCCGTCTTTGCCCGCACCCCGGCGCCCGATCCGCAGGCACGGGCCCGGATTGCCGGGCGCTATCCGGCGCTGGGCGGCACCGGGCCGCTGTTGCTTCTACCGGGGCGTGGTACGCGTCTGAAAGGCCACGCCGATGCCATCACCCTGCTGGCTGCGCTGCGCGCCGAAGGTGTCGATGCGCGCCTGTGGCTGGCGGGTGTGGTGCAGGGCGGGCGCGCACGCTATCACCGGTCACTCGAACAGATGGCGCAAGAAGCCGGTGTGGCCGGGGCGCTGGCCTGCACCGCGCCGGTGGCAGACATGCCTGAGGCGTATGCCGCCAGCGATCTGGTACTGCAGCTGTCGCGCCGGCCGGAAGCCTTCGGTCGCACCGTGCTGGAAGCCCTGGCGGTGGGCCGCCCGGTGCTCGGCTGGCGCCATGGCGGGGTGGGCGAACTGCTGGACGCCTGCTTCCCTGCGGGGGCGCTGCCGCCGTTTGATCAGCAGGCCCTGCTCGAGCGCGCCCGCGCGTTCTGCAGGCAGACGCCGGTGTTGCCTGCGACCCTGCCGTACACCTTGCAGGCGATGCAGGCGGCCACGCTGGCCCTCTATCAGTCGGTGGTGACGTGATGACCGCGCCTGCATCTACCGCCTCACCGGCATGGATCCTGCGCTGGGCGCCTGCCTGGGTGCTGCTGGCGGTGGCGCTGTGGCCGCTGCCGGGCCTGTCGGCGGGGGTGCTCGGGCTGGGGGCGCTGGGGTTGCTTGGGCATCTGCTGCACACCCGGTTCAGGGGGGCGAGCCGTTACATGGCCGTTCCGGCCTGGGCGCTGGCGACGGTGCTGTTTGCCGCCTACTGGCTGCCGCAGCTGGTGTCCCTGCCGGATGCATTGGTGCCGCTTGCCGCCCTGCGCAAGGTGCTGGCCGGCCTGCTGGCCCTGCCGCTGCTGTGGCTGGCGGCGCTGGCGGTGGCCGGTGCGGACGGACGTCGGCGGGTGTTCGCGGGGCTTGGCCTGATTGCGCTGGCATGGACGCTGGATGCGCTGGTGGCCGTGGCGATCGGAACCAGCCCGCTGTTCTGGTTGCTGGAGCACGGCCACCGGCTGCTGGCGGGGCAGCCGTGGTGCCGGCCGCAGGACGTGATCGCGCCTGGGCGGTTGAGTGGGGTGTTCGGCCCCTGCAACCCGAAGCTCGGAATCGTGCTGGCCTGTCTGGCCCCATTTGCCTTGTGCTGGGCATATCAGCGGCTGGGTGCCGTCGGCAGCGTGCTGGTGGCCGTGGCGATTGGGGGGGTGATCCTGCTGGCGGGTGCCCGTGCGGCCTGGGTGAGTTACGCCCTGGTGCTGCTCTGGCTGGCGGCGCGGCAGTGGGGACGGCGCGGCGTGCTGGCGACCGTGGTCGCGATGATGCTGGGGCTGGCCACGCTGGTCGTGCTGTCACCATCGCTGCAGGAACGGGTGCAGCGCAGTGCCCTGGTGCTGCAGCCGCAGACGGCGGATGCGGCGCTGTCCGGGCGGCTTCGGATCTGGTCGGCGGCGCTGTGCATGTGGACACAGCATCCGGTCAACGGGGTGGGCGTGCGCGGTTTCCGGGCGGCGTTTGCCGCCTGCGATCCACAGCCCGGTGTATCGCCTGCCTGGGGCACTGGCACGGCGCTGCATGCGCACCAGCTGGTGCTGGAAGTGGCCAGCGAAACCGGCACGCTCGGTCTGCTGCTGTGGCTGGCCGGGGTCGCGTTGGCCTGGCGGGCCTGGCGTCATGCCGATGCGGATGCCCGCGCGCAGACCTTCCCGGCGTTGCTGGCGCTGGTGGCGGCGGTGTTTCCGCTCAATACCCATCTGGCGGTGCATTCCACCTTCTGGGGGGGCGTGGTGCTGCTGCTGGCCGGGCTGTATGCCGGCAGCCTGTGGGGGCGGGTCGAGGCCAGTGATCAGTCGTAGCGCGAGCGCCCGTCGGGCTGGCGCTTGAAGCGCCGGTGCAACCATAGGTACTGGCTGGGCGCCTGCCGCACCATGGCTTCGATGGCGGCGTTGACCCGGGTGCAATCGGCCACCACGTCGTCGCTGGGGAAAGGCGTCAGCGGTTCGCCGATGCGCAGCACATAACGCGAGCCTTCACGGCGGTGGAAGAACGGCACCACGGCACAACCGGTCAGACGCGCGAACTGGTGGGTGGCGGTGATGGTGGCGGCCGGAACGCCAAAAAACGGCGCGTACACGGTGTCCTTGCCGCGCATGTCCTGATCCGGCGCATACCACAGGATGCCGCCATGCTTGAGGTAGCGCAGGGCGGCACGGGTGTTGTGGTTGGCAAACATCGCCCGGGCATAGCGCAGGCGGCCGCGCAGGACGGCCCACTCCAGCACCGGGCTGCGGTGCGGGCGGTACATCCCGGCCAGCGGGACGTGGTCGCATAGCAGCCGCCCGCACAGTTCCAGGGTCATGAAATGACCGGACACCAGCAGGATGCCGCGGCCTTCCTCGCGCAGCCGCTGCAGGATCTCCAGCCCTTCGATCTGGGCGTTGGCGCGGATTGGCGCGATCTCGCCCCACCAGGCCCGCGCGAACTCGAACAGGCCGATGCCGACATCGCGGAAGTGCGCGCGGAGCAGGGCTTCGCGTGCAGCCTCATCAAGCTCCGGCAGGCACAGGGCCAGATTGATGCGGGCGGCGCGACGGCGGCTGGGGAGTAGCCACCGCGCCAGCGCGCCCAGCAGGCGGCCCAGCGCGTGCTGCAGCGGCACCGGCAGGCGTGCCGCGGCCATGGCCAGCCCGACGCCCAGCCAGTGCAGCCACAGGCGCGGTGAAAACGGTGGGCGGGGCGGGAGATCGGCCATGCAGGGATTCTACCGGGCCAGCCCGGCCGGCTATCCTGTGCACATGCGGGCCGACCTGACCGAACACGTGCTGCGCGGCCTGTACTCGGCCGCGCTCTACCTGCTGTTGCCGATCACCCTGTACCACCTGATCTGGCGCGGTTTTCGCCAGCGTGCCTATTTCCACCGCTGGGACGAGCGCTATGCCAGCTATGCACAGCCGGGCCAGCCGGCGCCGGTGTGGGTGCACGCGGTCTCGGTGGGCGAGGTCAATGCTGCGGCCCCGCTGATCGATCGCCTGCGCGCCGAGCATCCGCAGCTGCGGCTGGTGGTCACCACCATCACCCCCACCGGTTCGGAACGGGTGCGGGCGCTGTGGGGAGATGCCGTGGCCCATGTCTATCTGCCCTACGATCTGCCCGGCGCGGTGGCGCGCTTTCTCCGGCATTTCCGGCCAGCGCTGGCGCTGATCGTGGAAACCGAGCTGTGGCCGAACCTGCTGTTTGGCTGTCGTGACCGCGGGGTGCCGACCTGCATCCTCAACGCCCGTCTGTCGGCGCGATCGTTGCGTGGGTATCGCCTGCTGCGGCCCCTGCTGCGCCGTGCGCTCGGCGGAGTGGCGCTGATCGCGGCCCAGTCCGCCGACGATGGCCAGCGGTTTCTGGCGCTGGGGGCCGATCCGGCGCGGGTGCACACCACCGGCAATCTCAAGTTCGACCTGCCGCCGGTAGAGGCGGCGGCGTTCGTTGCTGACTTCCGCGCCGCGCTGGGCCGGGACCGGCCGGTATGGATCGCCGCCAGCACGCACGAGGACGAAGAAGCGGCGGTGCTGCAGGCGCACGCCCGGCTGCGCGAGCGCCATGCCGATGCGTTGCTGCTGTGGGCACCGCGCCATCCGGAGCGATTTGCCGCGGTGGCGCAGCGGGCGGCTGATGCCGGGTATGGCGTGGCCCGTCGCAGCGTGGACGGCTGGCCGCAGGCGCAGACCGACGTGTTCGTGATCGATACTCTGGGCGAATTGCTCAAGTTCTACGCCTGCGCCGAGGTGGCCTTCGTCGGCGGCAGCCTGCAGCCGGTCGGTGGCCACAACCTGCTGGAACCGGCGGCGACCGGCACCGCCATTCTCAGCGGCCCGCACCTGCACAACTTCGCCGATATCTCCCGCCGTCTGCGTGAGGCCGGGGCGATGCAGGTGGTGACGGACGCCCAGGCGCTTGGCCAGGCGCTGCAGACACTGTTCGATGCGCCGGTGTTGCGGCAGCGGATGGCCCAGGCCGCGCTGCAACTGCTTAAGGACGGGCGCGGCGCCCTGGCGCGCACGCTGGCGCTGGTCACGCCGCTGCTGCCGCGGCGCTGACGTCGTACGCGGGTTGGCGACTCTCCGCACAGGGCGGAGAGTCCTTTGGCCCGGCCTGCCTTAGCGGGCGGCGATGCTGGGGTCGATCGGCTTGTCGGTGGTCAACAGCCGGTTGATGTCTTCCAGATCGGCGATGTCCAGGGTGCCGGCGGCCTGTTCCAGCTGCAGCCGGCTGAGCAGGAAGCTGTATTTGGCCTGGGCATAGGCCTGCTGCGCGGCCAGCAGGTTGCGCTGGTTGGTCAAGACGTCGAGCACGGTGCGGGTGCCCACTTCCAGCCCGACCTGCGAGGCGTCGTAGGCTTTCTGGGCGGACAGCACCGCCTGCCGACGTGCCTCGACCTCGCTGATGCCGGCCATCACCGCCTGCCAGGCGGCGCGCACGTTGCGTTCGATGCCGCGCTTGGTCTGCTCCACCGCCTCGGCGGCAGCATCACGCTGGGCCAGCGCGCTGCGGACGCCGGACTGAACCGCGCCGCCGGCGAACAGCGGAATGTTCAGGGTGATCCCGACGCTGGTCGATGCCTTGTTGCTGCCGAGAAAGGGCGGGTCATACAGACTGGGAATGGCCTTGCCGTAGGTCGCCTGCAGGCCGAGGCTGGGCAGATGCCCGGCGCGGGCAACGCCGACGTTGGCTTCGGCGGCCTCCAGGCTGGCCTGCTGCGCCTGCAGGGTGGGGTTGTTGGCCAGTGCAGTGGCGATCCAGCCGTTGACATCCTGCGTGGTCGGCAGGCTGGGCTGGAAGTCGTCAGGCAGGCCTTTGAGGTTGCCGGCGGGGACATTGGTGATCTGCAGCAGGGCCTGATAGGCATCCTGGGCGGCATTGCGCGCCAGCAGCGTGTTGGCGCGGGCGGCGTCGTACTGGGCGCGTGCCTCGTACACGTCGGTGATCGGTGCCAAGCCCACTTCCAGCCGCTTGCTGGCGAAGTCGAACTGCTTCTTCAGCGCGGCTTCGGCGGCCTCGGCGGCAGCCAGGCTTTCCAGTTGCACCAGCACGTTGAAATAGGCCGCGGCAGTGCGGGTGATCAGGTCCTGCCCGGCCGCCGCCAGGGAGAAGCCGCCAGCACGATCCTGCGCCCGTGCGCCCTGCAGTGCTTTGTAGTTGCCGAAGTTGAACAGCGACTGTTGCAGGCTGACGCCCCAGGAGCCGGTGCGGATCGGGCCGCCGGTGCTGGCGTTGTCGATCCGGGTGCTGCCGACGCTGCCGCCCAGGCTGGGCAGGAGTGCGGCGCGTGCGCGCACCGGCAGTTCCGCGGAAATGGCGCGGCTGGCTTCGGCGCTGGCGTATTGCGGGTCGTTGTTGCGCGCGTGCTGGTAGGTCTGCAACAGATCGTCGGCCTGCGCCGCGGCGGGCAGCAGGAGTGCGGAGATGGCAAGGGCAAGCAGGCGGCGCGACATGGGGAATCCTCGATAAGTCATCACAAGGTGAAGACGGGCGCGGGTTCAGCGCCCACCAGATAGGGGAGGTCGGTTTCGAACAACGACTCGATACGCACGCCGTTGACGTTGCGATGCACGCGCGCGGCCTCCATCACCGGCGAGCGACCGTGCACGACGAACATGCGTCCGTCCTGCGCCAGCCAGTCGATGAAGCGTGCCGGGATCTCGGCGACCGCGCCAGTGACACAGATCACGTCGAAGCTGCGCCCCGGTGTCCACTGGAAGGCATCGGCGGTATGCACCGTGGCATTGCCGATGCCCTGCGCTGCCAGCCGGGCTTGCGCGGCCTCGGCCAGGTCGGCATGGCGTTCGAGACTGACCACCTCACGGCCGAGCCGGGCCAGACAGGCGGTCAGGTAGCCGCTGCCGGTGCCGATCTCCAGCACGCTTTCATGGGGCGCGATGGCAAGCGCCTGCAGGGCACGCGCTTCCAGCACCGGTTTCATCATGACCTCGCCATGGCCGATCGGCAGCGCCAGGTCGGCGTAGGCCAGGGCGCGCACGGCTTCCGGCACGAAGGCCTCGCGCGGTACGGCCAGCAGGGTGTCGAGCACGCGGACGTCGAACACCTCCCACGGGCGCAGTTGCTGTTCCACCATGGTTTCACGGGCACGGGCGAAATCGATGTTCATGGGACTTGACGGGAGTGGCTGAAGAAAAACCTGGGATTGCAGTGGGCGACCGGAAACCTGTCGGCAGTGTGGGCGTGCTGATACACCAGCACGCAGTGCCGGAAGTCACCGGCGCGGCGTAAAGGTTCAATGGCGGCCATGGCCGGGAACTCCGTAGGCGCGCAGGAACAGATCGACCACGCTGTCCACGTGGGCACGGGCGGCCTGCTGGCAGGCGGCATCCTGGCAACCCAGCACCGCCTGGGTGTGCAGATCGCCTTTGAGCAAGGCGAAGAAATGGCCAGCGGCACGGACAGGATCGGCGATGTCCAGCGCGCCCGCAGCGATATGGTGGCGCAGCAGCTCGGCAAATGCCGCCTGGGTTCGCGCCGGCCCGGCCTGCCAGGCCAGCCGGGCCAGGGCGGTGCCGGCCAGCTGGGGTGAGCACAGGATGCGGTGGCCGGCGATTGCGTCTGGGCTCATCACCATGGCGAAAAACGCCTCGCCGATGGCGGTCAGTTGCGCCCGCAGCGGTGTCCCCGGGGCAGGGTCGAACAGCCGGGTGGGCATGTTCTGCTCGCAGTGCGCACGGATGGCCTCGGCAAA
This sequence comes from Thermomonas hydrothermalis, assembly GCF_900129205.1. Taxonomy (GTDB): domain Bacteria; phylum Pseudomonadota; class Gammaproteobacteria; order Xanthomonadales; family Xanthomonadaceae; genus Thermomonas; species Thermomonas hydrothermalis. The sequence goes on from NZ_FQUK01000022.1 coordinate 13,927, forward strand.
CAGCCGATCCTTGTCGCCGAAGTGGCTGTAGACGGTGAGTTTGGAGACACCGGCTTCCGCGGCGATCTGGTCCATGCTGACCCGCTCCAGGCCCTGCTGCACGAACAGTCGTTTGGCCGCCTCGAGGATGGCCGCGCGTTTGGCCAGATCCTTGGGACGGCCGGGGCTTGCGGTTTTGGTGGCAGGTCGGGACGGCGACGGGCTGGACATGGTTTTATACTAAACTAGGCGGTACATATTTTGATGCGCTCGCCATGCGCCGTTCAGCCACAGGCGCCGGACGGCGGGCCGGGTCAGAACAGCCGGGGGGGCTGGCCGCCGACGATCACCACATCGGCCGGTCGGCGTGCGAACAGGCCGACGCTGACCACGCCCGGGATCTGATTGAGCTCGCGCTCCAGCCCCACCGGGTCGGTGATGGCAAGACCGTGCACATCGAGGATCCAGTTGCCGTTGTCGGTCACCACCGCATCCCGCCACACCGGCTGACCGCCGGTCATGCGCAGGATCTCGCGCGCCACCAGGCTGCGCGCCATCGGGATCACCTCCACCGGCAACGGAAAGCGGCCCAGCACGTCCACCTGCTTGCTGGGGTCGATGATGCAGACAAAGCGTGCGCTGGCTTCGGCAATGATCTTCTCGCGGGTCAGCGCGGCGCCGCCACCCTTGATCAGGCGTTTGTGCGGATCGCATTCGTCGGCACCGTCGACGTACAGAGGCAGCGGCCCGGTGGCATTGAGGTCGAGCACCTCGATGCCGTGCGCGCGCAGCCGCGCCGTGCTCTGTTCGGAGCTGGACACGGCACCGGCGATGCGGTCTTTGCGGGCGGCCAGGGCATTGATGAAGTAGGCCACCGTGGAGCCGGTGCCAACGCCGACCACCATGCCGTCTTCGACATAGTCCATGGCCTTCTCGGCCGCCAGTTTCTTCAGTTCAGACATCGACGGATTCCAGTGAGAGCAACAGACGGGCCTGGGCGGGGCTGACCGGCAGCACCGACAGGCGCGACCCTTTGCGGATCAGCGCGAAATCCTCGCCCAGCGCATCGGCATGGCGACGGATCTCGTCCAAGGTGATCGGCCGGCGCAGATGGCGCAGGTAGCGCACGTCCACCAGATCCCAACGTGGCTGGGCCGGGGTGGCCTTGGGGTCATAGTAGGGACTGGCCGGGTCGAACTGGGTCGGGTCCGGATAGGCCAGGCTTGCCACTTCCGCCAGCCCGTAAATGCCCGGGCGCGGGCAGTTGGAGTGGTAGAACAGCACGCTGTCACCGATCTGCATCTGGCGCATGAAGTTGCGCGCCTGATAGTTGCGCACGCCATTCCAGGGCTCGCTGCCGACCCGGGCCAGATCGTCGATCGAAAACGCCGACGGCTCGGATTTCATCAGCCAGGTTTTCCTGCGGACGGGGCTCATGCGGAAGGACAGCGGTGCAGGGTGCGGGTCGGGGTGCAGATCAGGTCGGGGTGGATGTCCCAGGGGGCATCGGCAATCGGCGCGGTCTGCTGTTCGTCGAACCCGACGCCGACCAGCAGGGGCGGTGCCGGGCGCTCGCGCCGAAAGGCCAGGGTGCGATCGTACCAGCCGCCACCCATGCCCAGCCGCTGGCATTGCGCGGTGAAACCCACCAGCGGCATCACCAGCAGATGCATGTCGGCAGCCATCAGCGCGCCCTCGGCATGGACGTCCGGTTCCGGGATGCCGTAGCGATTGGTGACCAGCGGATCGCCCGGTCGCCACGGGGCAAATCGCAGCGTGCCATCGGCATGCAGCAGGGGCAGGCAATAGATCAGCCCCGCCGGCAGCCGAATCTGGAAGGCATGCAGGCCGATTTCACCATCCGTTGCCCAGTAGCCGGCGACATAGCCGGTTGCGGGTAGATCGGGCAGGGCAAGCAGGCGGTCGGCCAGGGCCTCGGCGCCAGCGATGCGCTGACCCGGCGAAAGCTGGCGACGGCGTTGCCGGAGCGTCTTGCGCAGCGCGGCGCGTTCAGAGGAAGGATTCACGCGGCGGCGATCCGGCGACAGAAAAGGCAAAAACGTCTCCGCCGTGGCGATGCGTGCGGAACGACCTTGAACCCGAGGTTCAAGTGGGGACGCTGGGCAACCATCGGGCTTTCCGCTCATGGCGGACATGCACTCCCGGCTGCCGTTGCGCTCCCAGGGTCGTCATTAAGGGACAAGGCGAATGTTGCGCACGCTGTCGCTCACGGCAGAGGACGAGCACAGTATAGCCCGTGTGCGGTGGTGCGGAAGTGGCGCTAGGCACGCTCAGGCCAGCAAGGCGTCCAGCTTGCGGTTGGCCTCGTCGATCAGCGCGAACGGGTCAGCCCCGGTGCTGTTGCCACCGCCGCCTTGCAGCAGTTCGTGGGCCAGGTTCAGCGCGGTGAGGACGGCCAGCCGGTCGGCGGCCACCATGCGATTGCCGCCGCGCAGCTCGCGCATGCGTGCATCCAGTAGGCGGGCGGCGGCCATCAACGAGTCGCGCTCGCCGGGTTCGACGCCGACGGTGTACTCGCGGTCGAGGATACGGACGGTGACCGGTTCGCTCACGTGTGCTGCTCCAGCGATTTCAACCGGCTGATCATGGCTTCCACCCGGCTGCGGGCCTGCTCCTGCTTGGCCAGAAGCTGGGCGCGTTCGTTGCTGAGCTGCTCCACCTGCTGGCGCAGGCTGCGGTTTTCTTCCTGCAGGCGCTGCATGCGCGCGCCGAGCAGATCGATCCGCGCCAGCAGTCTGTGCAGTTCCGCGTGCAGGTCGCGCTGGGTCATGTGCGCACCTTAGGCAGGTGTCGGGGCCGGGTCAAGCCAGTGTCCGGCCCTGGCTGGGGCGGTTTCGAGAAAGTGCTGGCAGTCATCGCCGGGCAGTGGCCGGGAAATGTGGAAGCCTTGCGCGATGTCGCAGCCATGACGCTGCAGGAAGGCCAGCTGGGCCGGCGTTTCCACGCCTTCGGCCACGGTGGCCAGGCCAAGCGTGCGCGCCATGGCGATGATGGTGGAGGTGATGGTGGCGTCGTCGTGGTCATCCGGGGCGGCCACGCCGTCAATGAACGTTTTGTCGATCTTGAGGGTGTCGATCGGCAGGCGATGCAGGTACGACAGCGAGGAGTAGCCGGTGCCGAAATCGTCCACCGCGATCGAGACGCCCAGCTCGCGGAACACGTGCAGGCGGCGTAGCGCCTGCTCGGCATGGCTCATCAGTACGCTTTCGATCAGCTCCAGTTCCAGCACGCCGGGCGGCAGCGCGTGCCGCTGCAGGATGCGCGCCACGGTGTCGGGCAGGTCACTGCGCAGCAGTTGTACGGCCGAGATGTTGACCGCCATCTTGAGCGCCGGATCGGCACCGGCCGCACGCCAGGCGACCAACGTGCGGCAGGCCTGGTCGAGCACCCATTCGCCGAGTGGAATGATCAGCCCGGTTTCTTCCGCCAATGGGATGAACTCGCCGGGCGGAACGGTGCCATGGTCGGTGCTGTTCCAGCGCAGCAGCGCCTCGACTGAATGGATGCGCCCCTGCGTCAAGTGCAGTTCCGGCTGATAGACCAGGGACAGCTCCTCGCGCTCGATCGCCCGACGTAGCGCGGCGATTCGGCTGGTGCGGCGACGGCTGTCGCGATCCATGTCGGGCGAGTAGCGGGCATAGTTGCGCTTGCCGCGGCGCTTGGCCCGATACATGGCGGTATCGGCATGTTTGATCAGGTCGGTCGGTACCTGTGCGTGGTCGGGGAACAGGCTGATCCCGATCGAGGGCGAAATCACGAACTCGTGGCGTTCGTCCAGCTGCAGCGGTGCTTCGAAGGCGTCGAGGATGCGCCGGGCGCAGCGGTCGGCCTCCTCGGCGGCGGTCAGGTTATCAAGCACCACCGCGAACTCGTCGCCGCTGATCCGGGCCACGGTACGCTGCGCACCGACGACGTCACGCAGCCGCTGTGCGGCCGCGCGCAGGACGCGATCACCCGTGGCGTGTCCGTGTGAGTCGTTGATGTCCTTGAAGTTGTCCAGATCGAGAAACAGTACCGCCAGCATGCCGCCACTGCGGCGCGCCTGGACGATTGCTTGCGACAGGCGTTCTGCCAGCTGGGTGCGGTTGGGCAGCCCGGTCAATGGGTCGAAATTGGCCAGGTAGCGCAATTCCTGCTCGATCCGGCGCCGCTCGGTGATGTCGCTGGTCACTAGCATGTACAGACGTTGGCGCGTCCCCGGATCCTCGATGGCATTGCACTGCATCGCACACAGGAAGTCGCGGCCGTCCTTGTGGCGCTGCCACATCTCACCGCTCCAGCTGGCCTGGCGACGGATGGCATCCCGGGCGGCCTGGTAGAACTCGGGTGGATGACGGTCGCTGTTGAGGATGGCCGTATCCTGGCCAATTACCTCGTCCACATCGTAGCCGCTCATCTGGCTGAAGGCCGGGTTGGCGGCAATGAAATGAAATTCGTCATCGAGAACCGCCACCGATTCGCGCATGTTGCGCAGCACTTCCGCGGCAATCTGCCGCTGGCTTTCCAGTTCGCGCAGTGTGTCGATGTTGCGGGCGGTGCCGGCCATCCGCCGCACCCGGCCGTTGGCATTGTGCATGACCGCGCGGCCGCGGGTGCGAACCCATTGCCAGTCGCCATCCTCGCCGCGGATGCGGTGCTCGCATTCGAACACCGAAAGCTCGCCGCGCAGGTAGGCCACCAGTTGCCGGCGCACGTGTGGCAAATCGTCCGGATGGATGCGCGGGTCTTTGGCCAGGACGGTGTGCATCACCAGTTGATCGGCCTGGCCCGGTTCGGCGCGGGTGAGTTCGAGCGTGCCGGTGTCGAAGTCGATCTGCCAGTACAGCTCGTTGGAGCCCCACAGGGCCAGCCGCAGGCGTTGCTCGCGCTCTTTCAGCAGGCGCAGATGGCGCTATTGTTCCTGGTCGCGGCGGCGGCGCGAGGCAAGCGCCAGCCATGCCAGCAGCAGGGTCAGCGCGGCCAGTAGCAGCACCAAGACGTCACTGCCGTCGGCCCCGAGGGGGCCGGCGTAGGCAGCCGCCGGGCTCAGCCACATACTCGCGGCCAGCCACGGCGGTTTCCAGGTCTTGGGCGGCAGCATACGCGGAAGTGTAGGCATGCCGAGGTACCGGCAACAAGCACGCGGGCGTGATTGCTACACTGGCGACACGGCGATCTCCGAATGCGTCGGAGATTCCGGTCGGACATGGATGGCCGACCAGATCCGTTCGTGTGCGCCGACCCGGGCAGGTGCCGGGCTCGGCATGGGCTGACCCTGCAGGATGGCGTTGGTCAGAGCTTCCCAAATCGGCTGGCGAGGACTGCGTGCGTGAGTGATAACCGGTTGCCGGATTGGAATGAGGTCGCCCAGGCTGCGGACCGGCTGGCCTTGGCCAGTACCCCGGCGGAGTTGCACGGTGCCTTGTGTGGATGGCTGGCCGCCGGTGGGGCCGATGCTCCCGACTGGCTGGCGCAGGTGCTGGCCAATCCTGACCTGCCTGCTCCGCAGCCGGGCGATGCGCTCGACCGCCTGCACGGGGCCAGCCTGGCCCAGCTCGACGATCCGGCGCTGGGGTTTGAGCTGTTGTTGCCGGAGACCGACGTGCTGGCTCGCGCGGAAGCCCTGTTCGCCTGGTGTCGTGGCTTTCTCGGCGGGTTTGGGTTGGCGGTGCAAGGCAAGGCGCTCTCCGACGAAGGGCAAGAGGCATTGCGTGATCTGGCCAGCCTGGCATCGGCGCAGGTGGCGGAAAACGACGATGGCAGTGACGAGCAGGCGCTGGTGGAAATCGAGGAATACCTGCGCATGGCGGTGTTGCTGTTGCACGCCGATTGCGTGTTGGCGCCACGCCATCGGCAGCGTCTGCACTGACGGAGGCGCAGGACGATGCTGTCGAGCGCGCGCTGGCGCCAGTTGCTTGCCCGTCGCCGCCGTGCCCTGATGCAGGCGGCCGGTGACGAGGCGATCCTGATCGTGCCGGCGGCGCCCGAGCGCATCCGCAGCCATGACACCCATTACCCGTACCGGCAGGATTCCGACTTCTGGTATCTGACCGGTTTCGCAGAGCCGGAGGCGGTGCTGGTGCTGGTGCCGGGCCGGCGGCATGGCGAAGCCATCCTGTTTTGCCGCGAGCGTGACCCCGAGCGCGAGGGCTGGGATGGCCCGCGGCTGGGGCCGGAAGGCGCGGTGTCGCAGCTGGGGATGGACGATGCGTATCCGATTGCCGACATCGATGACATCCTGCCCGGCCTGCTGGAGGGACGGCGCCGGGTGTATTACCACCTCGGTCGTGATGCGGCGTTCGACCTCAAGCTGATCGGCTGGCTCAACCGGGTGCGGGCACAGGTGCGGCGTGGTGCCCAGCCACCACACGAGTTCCTGGAGCTGGGTCACCTGCTCGACGAGCTGCGCCTGTTCAAGTCAGCCGACGAGATCGCCCTGATGCAGCGTGCCGCCGACATCAGCGTCGAAGCGCATCGGGCGGCGATGCGGGCGGCACGTCCGGGGATTCACGAGTACGAGCTGCAGGCCGAGCTGGAATATGTGTTTCGCAGGCATGGCGCACAGCCTGCCTATGCCAGCATCGTCGGTGCCGGTGCGCATGCCTGCATCCTGCATTACAGCGCCAATACCGGCAAAGCGCGCGCCGGTGATCTGGTCTTGATCGATGCCGGTGCCGAATACGCCGGCTATGCCGCCGACATCACCCGTACCTTCCCGGTGAGCGGGCGCTTCAGCCGCGAGCAGCGGGCGCTGCATGATTTGGTCTGTCAGGCGCAGGCGGCGGCGTTGGAACAGGCGCGTCCCGGGGTGCCATACGAGGCGATGCACCGGGCGGCGCTTGCAACCGTGGCCGAGGGGCTGCTGTCGCTGGGGCTGCTGCAAGGGACGCTGGCGCAGGTGCTGGAAAACGGCGACTGCAGCCGCTATTACCGGCACAAGACCGGGCACTGGCTGGGGCTGGACGTGCACGATGTCGGCGAGTACCGCATCGACGGCGCCTCGCGCCTGCTCGAGCCGGGTATGGTGGTCACCATCGAACCCGGCGTGTACATCGGTGTCGATGATGTCTCGGTGCCGCCCCGCTGGCGTGGTCTTGGGGTCAGGATCGAGGACGACGTGCTGATCACCCGTGATGGTCACCGGGTGCTGACCGCCGCATTGGAACGCAGCGCAGACGAGGTGGAAGCGCTGATGGCTGGGGCCTGACACGACAGCGCGGGCATGGGGCATGTGCGATCGCGCCCGGGTTGCCCCGAACGCGCGGCGCGGTCAGTGCAGGTCTGCGAACGCCTCGCGGGTCAGGTTGATCGGGGTGTCCTCGGTGCACACCACATCGTCCTCAATGCGGATGCCACCATACGGACGGAACTGCGCCACCCGTGCCCAGTTCACGGTGTCTTCCAGGCCCCGTGCCTTGAGGTCTTCCAGCAGCATGTCGATGAAGTACAGGCCGGGTTCGATGGTCACCACCATTCCGGGTGCCAGCGTGCGGGTCAGACGCAGATAGGGGTGGCCCTCCGGCTTGGCGAGCGTGCCGCCGGCATCGGAGGCGGCAAAGCCGCCGACGTCGTGCACCTGCAGGCCAATGCCATGGCCGATGCCATGCGGGAAGAACACACGACTGACGCCGCGCTGGAGTGCTTCTTCCGGATCCAGACGGATCACATCGAAGTCGCGCAGGACTGCGGCCAACCGGCGGTGCGCTTCCAGATGCAGCCAGGGGTAGTCCACGCCTGGCCGCACCAGATCGCACAGCGCCTGCTGCACCTGATCCACCGCCTGGATCAGGGCGGCGAAGTCGTCGTCCTGTGCCGAATAGGTGCGGGTGATGTCGGCGGCATAGCCGCTGCAGTCCGCGCCGGCGTCGATCAGGAAACTGCGCAGCGGGCGCGGTGGCAGGCGATCACGCTGGGTGTAGTGCAGCACCGCGGCGTGTTCATTGAGAGCGATGATGTTGCTGTAAGGCAGGTCATTGGCATCCTGGCCTGCGGCCTGGCAGTAAGCCAGGTGGATGCCGAACTCGCTGGCCCCGGCCCGGAAGGCACGCTCGGCGGCACGGTGGGCGCGCACGCCGATCCGGTTGGCCGCGCGCATCAGGGCGATCTCGTAAGGCGTCTTGAAGGCGCGGTGATAGTCCAGATAGTGGAGCACCGGTGCCGGGTTGTTGGGGACATAGGCACCCAGAGCGCTCTGTGGTTCGCCGAGGATGGCGCAGCGTGCCGGGTCAGCGGGCAGGTGGCGTGCGGCCTCATCGGCGGTGCGGATCACGATGATGTCGAAATGCTCGACCCAGTAGCCCTGCGGCAGGGTTGGGACCACGTGCCAGTAGTCGTGTGGCTGCAGGAACACCAGTTTCGGGCGCACGCCGGGCGTGATGACCAGCCAGCTGCCGGGCGCCTGGGTGAGCGGCAGCCAGGCCTTGAACTGCGGGTTGACCGCAAATGGGTAGTCGCGGTCGTCGAACACCTGGTAATGCACGGTGCCGCTGGGGATCACCAGATGGTCATGACCGCTGCGGCGCAGCGCCTCGGCGGCGCGTGCCTGCAGCACGTCCAGGTGGGCCGGATACAGGTCAGCGAGGGCGGGCGTGGACATCGGCGTGGTCGGGTGAGGAAGAAGCAGCGATTGTCGCGCATTGGCCGGCGCACTGCAGGGGCGTGGCGCTCCGGCGTCAGTGATCGGGTTGTTCCGTCCACAGGCGCAGGCGCTGGACAGCCTCCGGTGCCAGGCCGAGAAAGCGCATCCCGACGCAGAACTGCCCGGGTGCCCCGGCCCGATCCTGCCAGAGCACATGTGCGCCGACTTCCAGCGGTGGTGCACCAGGCAGGCCATCCGGAAGCTGGAAGCGCAGCTGGAACAGGGCATCGTCGGGCAGACGATGGCGGGCGATCAGCAGCATGCCGCCGACCGAGACATTGCCGAGGTGGCCCAGGGATTCCTCGCGGATGGTGTCATACACGTCCACCATGCCAGGAACCGTGCGGCGAACCTGGCGGCGCGATTCAATCGCCATCGGGCACCTCCGCAGTGGCTAAGGCGGCATCGCTGGCACCCGTGCGTTGCAGGCTGGCCAGCAGCGTCTCCCAAGCCGCTTCCGCCGGGGTGACGTCGCGTTCCAGAATGCGCAAGTGGCCGGCAGCCAGCATCCGCGCCAGCACATCCAGATCTTCGGTACCGATGCGCTGACCACGCCGGTTGAGCAGCAGGGCCTGGGCGGTGTGCGCGCTCACCCAGGCCAGACGCCGGCGTAGCGGGTCGTCGTTGGGATCCAGCAGCTCCACCCAGACCGGGCAGGGCAGGGTTCGCAAGCGCTCGCGGGCGTCCTGTTCGCTGGGCGTCAGCGGTACCGGAGGCGCGGCCTGCGGCTCGCTGCCTTCGCCCAGCCGGGCGCGGGCGCGCAGTTGCACCAACAGTTCGGTACGCGAAGCCAAGCCCTCGTCCGCTGCGGTCTGAACCAGTTGCGCGGCGATGGCGGCGGCATCGGCGCCGTGGTAGCCCACCTGCGCCAGCGCGTCACGGATGCGGCTGGCCAATGCGTCGTCGTCCGGCGGCGGCACGGTGCCGGTCAGGATGTCGATGATGCGCGCGCTGGTGTCGAGCACCTCCTGCCAGGCGCTGTCGTGTTCGCCGCTGCGCAGGTGGGTCAGTGCCAGCACGTCGAGCCAGGCCTGCTCCAGCAGGATGCTCTGGAAGCGCCCCAGGCTGCGGCCCCCGCGTAACCCATCCAGCACCTGGGCGGCCCGCTGCCGGGCCAGCGCCAGCTTTTCACGACCGCGGGCGGCTTCGATCTGTCGCCGTTCCGCCATCTCGATCCGGCGCGCCTGCGCCATCAGCCCTGACTGCAAGGTTTGGTTGGCCTCGGCAAAAGTTTCAGGCTTGCCGTCGTCATCTTGCTGCACGGAGGTGACGGCACGCTGCAACAGGCCCAGCCACTGGTTGTCGATGTCATCTGCGGCCAGCCAGCGCGCACCGGCCACCGAGACCGCGTTCAACAGCTGCCGCGCTGGATGGGCCGGTTGGGTGAAAAAGCCGGGGTCGCGCAGAACCAGCTGCAGCAGCGGCAGGCGCAGCCGTTCCACCAGGGTGTCGCCCGGGCTGCGCGGGCGCAGCTGGCGGCGTAGTTGCGCCAGATACAGCGACAGCAGCTCGAAACTGTCGTTGTCGGGTGTGGCCAGCGTCATGCCATGGCCATGCGTCTGGCGGGCCTGGGCCAGCAGGATCTGCCGGTACTCGTCCAGGCTGGCGGCCGGAACAGCCTGGCGGCGCAGGTGGTGCAGGGTGTCCAGCAGTTCGGCTTGCGACAGAGGCTCGCGCGCAGACGGCGCGGTGCTGCCTGGGCGCAGTTTGTCGAGCAGCAGGCGGCGCTGTTGCAGCAGCGCCCGCAGCGCGTTGAAGTCTGGCATCGCCGCGGCAGTCGTGTGGATATCTGCCGGGGTGGCCCGGTTGGGGGATGCCGGACGGGTGGCGTCGGCGTTGGAGGGTGCGGTGCTGCGGCGGGTCGAGGACGGTTGAACACGCACCGGGATGAAGCTCAGATGCGGCAGGATGCCGTCCTGGATCAGCCGGGCGTTGCAGGCATCCAAGAGCTCCGGATAGAGCTCGGTCATGCGCTTTTCGAATTGCAACAGCAGCAACCGGCGTGCTTCGCTGGGCAGCTGGAGGGCGTCGGCGGCGTCCAGCAGCACCCGGCACAGCGAATACGGGCCCAGCGGCAGCTGCTCGCCCTCGAGTGCCGGCGTGGTGGCCAGCACACCCAGCCGGTGCCCGAGCAGCTGCAGCGCCAGGCTGTTGCGCGCTTCCAGGCGGCTGGCGACGTTGGCCAGCGTGGCCTGTTCGTCCAGGGTCGCCTCGTCCAGAAGGGCTAGTTCGCTGGGGGCGACGGGGGTGGGTTCCGGTGCCTTACGGGGGGTCTGCAGGTTGGCCAGGGCCGATTCCAGCGCGGCCAGGAAGCGGCGCGAGAACGCTGCAGCATTGCGGCTCAGGCCATACAGTGCGGCCTGACGGGCAGCCTGCTGTGGTTCGTCGGTATCGACAGGGGTGGCCTGCGCCAGGGCCTGCCCGGTGTCTTGCAGAAGCAGTGGCAGCTGCGGCTCCAGGCGGGCGCGCAGTTCGGTCTGGACGTTTTCGAGCGCCAGTTTGGCGCGGCGCGGCAACGCGGCGTCTGCCAGCGTAGCCGCCTGCAACCGGGATGGACTGTCCAAGCTCACCGCGCTGACACTCCTTGTGCGCCACGTCTGTCGCATGGTATGCGCGATTGACGGGCGTCTCAATCGGGGTGTCTTCAGTCCAGGAACAGGGCGATCACGTCGTTGGCGAAGCGCCGGCCGAGTTCGGTCGGGCGCAGGTGGTCGGGGGCTGCCTCCAGCCAGCCGCGCGCCTGCGCGACTGCCAGCTTTTCGGCAATGACAGCCCGTGGCAGGCCGGTGCGGGCTTCGAACATGGCCACCGGGACGCCTGCGTTCAGGCGCAGCGCGTTGAGCATGAAGTCGAACGGTAGTCGTTGTGCGGTCAAGGTTTCTTCGCCGCCGATCGCCTCTGGATGCCCGGCTTTGTCCAGATACAGCCCAGGATGGCGGATTTTCCAGCGGCGCAGGATGCGGCCTTCGGCGGCCAGGGTCAGTTTGCCGTGCGCGCCGGCACCGATGCCCAGGTAATCCCCGAACTGCCAGTAGTTGAGGTTGTGCACGCATTGCCGCCCCGGTCGGGCGTAGGCGCTGATTTCGTACTGGGCAAATCCTGCGGTGGCCAGGTGTGCCTGGCAGGCCTCCTGCATGTCCCAGGCGGTATCAGGATCGGGCAGGTCGTCCGGCGGTCGGGCGGCAAAGCGCGTGCCCGGCTCGAGCGTGAGCTGGTAATGGCTGATGTGGGCAGGTGTCAGCGCGATCGCCCGTGCGATGTCGTCCAGCGCCTGTGGCAGGGACTGGCCCGGCAGCGCATACATCAGGTCCAGATTGAGGTTGTCCAGGCCGGCGTCCTGCGCCGCTTTGACCGCACGCTCGGCGTCGCCGGCGGTGTGGATGCGGCCCAGCCGCTTGAGGCAGCCGTCATCGAAGCTCTGCACGCCGATGCTGAGCCGGTTGATGCCCGCAGCTCTAAACCCCTGAAACGGCCCGTGCTCCACCGTGCCAGGGTTGGCCTCCAAGGTGATTTCGACATCCGGGGCGAAACGCAGCCGGGCACTGGCCTGCTGCAGAAAGCGGTCGATCACCTGCGGCGGAAACAGCGAGGGCGTGCCGCCGCCGAAGAACACGCTGTGCACCACCCGTCCCCAGACCAGTGGCAGCTCGGCATCGAGGTCGCGCAGCAGGGCGTCCACATAGGCGTCGAAAGGCAGGGGGCCTTTGCCCTCGTGTGAGTTGAAGTCGCAATACGGGCATTTGCGCACGCACCACGGCAGGTGCACGTACAGTGCCAGCGGCGGCGGTTGCAGCAGACCGCCCGGCAAGGCGGCATCGCCCGGCAGTGTCATGGTGGCTGTCACGTGTCGATGCCGGGTGTGTTGGCCAGCAGGGTGCGCAGGGCCTTGAGCGCACGGCCGCGGTGGCTGTCGCGGTTTTTGATGTCCGGCGGCAGTTCGGCGGCGCTGCAGCCGTGCGCGGGTGAGAAGAACACCGGGTCGTAGCCGAAGCCGTGCTGCCCGCGGCGCGCCTGCAGGATGCGGCCTTCCCAGCGGCCTTCGGCGATCAGCGGCAGCGGATCTTCGGGGTGTCGCACCAGCGCCAGCACGCAGACGAAGCGGGCGCTGCGGTCGGCATCCGGGATGCCTTCGAGTTCGCGCAGCAGGCGGTCGATATTGGCGTCGCTGTCGCCATGGCGGCCGGCATAGCGCGCCGAGTACAGCCCGGGTGCGCCGCCGAGGGCATCCACGCACAGGCCGGAATCGTCCCCGAGTGCTGGCAAGCCGGTGGCGCGGGCGGCGTGGCGGGCCTTGAGGATGGCGTTTTCGATGAAGGACAGCCCGGTTTCCTCGGCGTCCGTGACGCCAAACTCGGACTGGGCGTGCAGGGTGATGCCTTCGCCCAACAGGTCGCGTAGTTCGGCAAGCTTGCCGGCATTGCTACTGGCCAGCACCAGGCGCATCACGTCACTCCGCCAGTGCTGCACGTTGCGCCGCGAACAGGGCGTGACAGCCCTGTTCCGCCAGGGTCAGCAGGGCATCGAGCTCGTTGCGGCGGAAGGCATGGCCTTCGGCTGTGCCCTGCAGTTCGATGAAGCCGCCGCCGTCGTTCATCACCACGTTCATGTCGGTATCGCAGTCGCTGTCCTCGGCATAGTCCAGATCGAGCACCGGTACACCGCGGTAGATGCCCACCGAGACGGCGGCCACCGCGCCCAGGATCGGGTCGCGCTTGAGTTCGCCTGCCTTGTGCAGGGCGGTCACGGCATCGACCAGGGCGACATAGGCGCCGGTGATGGCTGCGGTGCGGGTGCCGCCGTCGGCCTGCAGCACGTCGCAGTCGAGGGTGATGGTGCGTTCGCCCAGCGCTGCACGATCGACACAGGCGCGCAGGCTGCGGCCGATCAGGCGCTGGATTTCAAGTGTCCGACCGCCCTGTTTGCCTCGCGCAGCCTCGCGTTCGCTGCGGGTATGGGTGGCGCGCGGCAGCATGCCGTACTCGGCGGTGACCCAGCCCTCCCCTTTGCCGCGCAAAAAGGCGGGCACCTTGGCCTCGACGGTAGCGGTGCACAGCACCCGCGTTTCGCCAAAGCTGACCAGCACCGAGCCTTCGGCGTGGCGGGTGTAACCGCGTTGCAGGGTGACGGCGCGCATCTGCTCGGGTGCGCGCCCGCTGGGGCGGAGTGAGGTCATGCAGAAAATCCCGGAAAGCCAAACGGCGGGAGGCCGGCGCGCCCATCGGCGGGCTGCGGCCGGTGCGCAAGCATGGCCGAGCGCGACCTCGGCATGCAAGGGAACCGTTGAATATCGAGGGCTGCGCCAGCGCAGGGGGAGTGGGCCAGCGGCTATGGTGGCCCGTCCTGCATTACCATGCGCGCTTTGCAATACGGGGACAGTCATGATCCGCAGCATGACCGCTTATGCCGCCGGTGAGCGCAGCACCCCCTGGGGCGTGCTGTCGGCCGAGCTGCGCGCGGTGAACCACCGGTTTCTGGAGCTGGGCCTGCGGCTGCCGGAGGAGCTGCGCGCGGCAGAACCGGTGCTGCGCGAACGTGTCGCCGCCCGGGTGGGGCGCGGCAAGCTGGAACTGGTGCTGCGTTTGCGGGCGGCCCAGACCGGCGAGTCGCTGCAGTTGGATACCGCCTTGGCCGCCCAGCTGGGGACGCTGGCGCGGCGGTTGCAGGCAGAGCAGTTTCCGCAGCTGCAGGTGTCTTTTGTCGAGCTGTTGCAGTTTCCGGGGCTTTTGCAGGCGGCGGCGGTGGATGGCGAGGCGTTGCAGCACGAGGCGCTGGCCTTGCTGGATGCCGTGCTCGATGAGTTCACCGCTGCGCGCGAGCGGGAAGGCGGCAAGCTGGCGGCGGTGATCGGTGAACGGGCCGAGGCGATTGCCCGGATCGTCGTCGAGCTGCGCACCCTGTTGCCGCAGATCCGCGCGGGTCAGCGGCAGAAACTGCAGGCGCGCCTGGCCGAGCTGGCCCAGCCAGCCGATCCAGGGCGGCTGGAGCAAGAGCTGGTGCTGTGGCTGCAAAAGCTGGACGTGGACGAGGAGCTGGATCGCCTCGACAGCCATCTGGCCGAGTTGCGCCGGATCCTGCGTGGCGGCCGGGAGCCGGTGGGCCGGCGGCTGGATTTTCTCCTGCAGGAGTTCAACCGAGAGGCCAATACCCTGGGCAGCAAGTCGGTGGACGTGCGGACCAGCAATGCCGCGGTCGAACTGAAGGTGCTGATCGACCAGATCCGCGAGCAGATCCAGAATATCGAATGAACCAGGACCTCCCATGACCGGGCCAGTTGCCATGCGCGGAACGTTGTTCATCGTCGCCGCTCCCTCGGGAGCCGGGAAATCCAGCATCGTCAATGCGGTGCTGGCCCGTGACCCGGACATCCGGCTGTCGATTTCGTTCACCTCACGGCCGCCGCGCCCGGGCGAGCGCCAGGGCGAGCATTACCACTTCGTCAGCCGCGAAGAGTTCGAGGCGATGGTGGCGGCCGGGGAGTTTTTCGAATACGCGATGGTGCACGGCGACTGGAAAGGTACCGCCCGGCAGTCGGTGGAACCGCTGCTGGCCGAGGGGAAGGACGTGCTGCTGGAAATCGACTGGCAGGGCGCGCGCCAGGTGCGGGCCAAGGTGCCGGATGCGGTGAGCGTGTTCATCCTGCCGCCCTCGCGTGCGGCGCTGGAGGAGCGCATGCGCAAACGCGGCCAGGACAGCGAAGAGGTGATCCAGCGCCGGCTGGCCGCTGCCCGCGAAGAGATGAGTCACTACCACGAGTTCGACTACCTGATCGTCAACGAGGTGTTCGAAACCGCGGTGGAGCAGATGCACAGCATCTTCACGGCCAGCCGCCTGCGCCGCCAGGTGCAGCAGGTTCGGCACGCCGAGTTGTTGCAGACCCTGCTGGGCCAGCCGTGAGGCTTGCGGCATAAGTCCATGATTTGAAAGGGTTGGCCTTGCGCAGACGGACGCAAGCCGGTATTCTTGCGCCCCTTTCGATGATGTGGCGGCCGGATGGCCGCAGGACAGACATGGCCCGGATTACCGTCGAAGACTGCCTGCAGGTGGTCGATAACCGCTTCGAACTCGTGATGATGGCAGCCCGCCGCGCCCGTCAGCTGGCGGAAGGCGTGGAGCCGAAGATCGACAACAGCGAGGCCAACGACAAGCCGACCGTGCTGGCGTTGCGCGAGATTGCCGCACGTGCCATCGACGCCGATTTCATCGACGCGGTGGAGAAGGCCGAGCGTGAGCGCAAGGAGCGCGAGGCGCTGGAGTGGGCGGCTGCCGAAGTGGTCGCCGGCGACGACGACCTCAAGGGCGACGACTGACCCACCCTGCGGTCTGCAAATTTCGACGCATCACCCGACGGCCCGCATGGGCCGTCTTGCGTTTGGGGGCAGGGGTTTCTTTACCACTGGCTGCGGCGCGGGTAGTCTCGGGGTATGCCGACGACCGATCCCGCCCTGCCTGTCTATCCCGCCGCGTGCGATGACGACGTGGTGCCGGACTATGTGCAGGCCCTGGAGCAGGCGGCGCATTACCTGAACGACACCCAGAAAGCCATGCTGCGCCGAGCCTGGGCGGTGGGTGCGGCGGCGCACGCCGGGCAGAACCGCAAGTCAGGCGAGCCTTACATCACCCATCCGGTGGCGGTGGCGCAGGTGTTGGCCGAGCAGGGGCTGGACGTGGAGACGCTGGTCGCGGCGATCCTGCACGATACCCTCGAAGACACGCCGCTCACCCGTGCCGATATCGCAGCACAGTTCGGGGAGACCGTGGCCGAGCTGGTCGATGGTGTCACCAAGCTGGACAAGGTGCAGTTTGCCAACCGGCAGGAGGCGCAGGCGGAAAGTTTCCGCAAGATGCTGCTGGCGATGGCGCGTGATCTGCGGGTGATCCTGATCAAGCTGGCCGACCGGCTGCACAACATGCGCACTCTGGGGGCGCAGTTGCCGGAAGCGCGTCGGCGGATCGCCATTGAAACCCTGGAAATCTACGCCCCAATCGCGCAGCGGCTGGGCATGAACCTGGTCAAGTCGGAGTTGCAGGATCTGGGTTTCAGGGCCCTGCATCCGTGGCGGCATGCGGTGATCGAAAAGCGCATCCGCAGCCAGCCGTTGGCGCGACGTGAGGCGCTGGCGCAGATCGAGGCGCGATTGGCCCAGCGGCTGGCCATGGAAAAGCTGGAACACCGTCTGGTCGGGCGGGTCAAGACGCCCTGGAGCGTGTATTCGAAGATGCGGGCGGAGGGCCGCAGCTTCGATCAGGTGATGGATGTGTTCGGGTTCCGCATCGTGGTCGATACGGTGGCCGACTGCTACCACGCACTGGGCGTGGTGCATGCGGCGTACAAGCCGGTCGATGGCCGCTTCCGCGACTTCATCGCCATTCCCAAGGCCAATGGCTACCAGTCGCTGCACACGGTTCTGTTCGGGCCGTATGGCGCGCCGATCGAGGTGCAGATTCGTACCCGCGAAATGGATCTGATCGCCGAGCGCGGGGTGGCGGCGCACTGGGCCTATAAAGCCGGCGAAGGCAGCAGCGGCAATAGCGCCCAGGCCCGGGCGGCGGCCTGGATCGCAAGCCTGGTGGAAAGCCAGCGCGGCACCGGCTCGTCGCTGGAGTTTCTGGAAAACGTCAAGGTCGATCTGTTCCCCGACGAGGTGTACCTGTTCACACCCAAGGGCGACATCCTGGCGCTGCCACGCAATGCCACGGCGCTGGATTTTGCCTATGCGGTGCATACCGATGTCGGCAATCATGCCGTCACCGCGCGGATCGACAAACGGCTGGCGCCGCTGCGTACCCGGCTGGTCAGCGGCCAGACCGTGGAGATCATCACCGCCAAATCAGCAGCGCCGAGCGCGCAATGGCTGGAATTTGTGGTGACCAGCAAGGCGCGTACCGCCATCCGCCAGCATCTCAAGCAGCTGGAGCATGAGGATGCGGTGCAGCTTGGGCATTACATGCTGGATCGTGCGCTGGGTGTGCTCGGTACTGCACTTGACCGCATCCCGATGGATCGGCTGGAGGCGTATCTGGCAGAGAATCGCTACTCCCGGCTGGAGGCGCTGCTGGCCGACATCGCGCTCGGCAATCGGATGCCGGTCCAGGTGGCACAGGCGCTGGCGCAGCCGGCGGAAGGCGCGCCAGCCGATGTCGCCATTGCGCAGCAGCGGCCGGAAGAGCGCATCTTCATCACCGGCGGCGAGCGCGGCGTGATCAGCTTTGCCCAATGCTGCCAGCCGATTCCGCGCGATCCGATCATGGGCTACCACACCGCCGGCAAGGGCATCGTGGTGCACCGGCTGGACTGTCCCCACGTCAGCGAATACCGCAAATCGCCGGAACGCTGGGTGGCAGTGGACTGGGCGCGTGAAGTCACCGGCAGTTTCAGTGCATCGATCCGCATCGACGTCGAAAACCGGCCCGGCGTGTTGGCGCAGGTCGCCGCGGCGGTGGCGCGAGCCGAGTCCAACATCGACCGGGTGGAGTATCTGGAGCGCGACCGCAGTATCGCGGTGCTGCGCTTTGGCATCGAAGTGCGCGATGACCGGCATCTGGCCGAGGTGCTGCGTGGCGTGCGCCGGTTGCAGGTGGTGCAGGACGTGCAGCGGGGATGAGCGCCGGCGCGGCTACAATCCGGGGCGTGTGTCCTGTTTGGAGCCCTCATGTCCCGCACCCCGATCCAGACCGATGCTGCCCCAGCCGCCATTGGCCCCTATTCGCAGGCGGTTCGCGCCGGCGAGCTGGTGTTTCTGAGTGGCCAGATCCCGCTTGACCCTGCCACCGGCGAGCTGGTGGCCGGCGATATCCGCGCCCAGGCGATGCAGGCCTTTGCCAACCTCAAGGCGGTCTGCGCAGCCGCTGGCGGGAGTCTCGACGATGTGGTGCGGGTCGGGCTGTACCTGACCGACCTGACCCAGTTTGCCACTGTCAATGCGGTCATGAGCGAGGTCTTTACGCCGCCGTATCCGGCGCGCTCCACCATCGAAGTATCGGCACTGCCCAAAGGGGCCGGGTTCGAGGTCGATGCGGTGATGGTGCTGAAGTCCCGCTGACGCCGCGTCCCGCTGTTGCCAGAGGCGCCCCGTCATGCCGGCCCCGCCGCGTCCTGCCCTCGTTGAAGCCGATACGCCGATCACGGCGCTGCGCGGCGTCGGGCCTGCCCTGGGGAATGCGCTGGCTGCCCGTGGCCTGGTCAGCGTGCAGGATCTGTGGCTGCATCTGCCACGCAGCTACGAAGACCGCACCCGGCTGACCGCGATCGCCGCCTTGCAGCCCGGCGTATCAGTGCAGGTGGAAGGCCGGGTGGAGGCGGTCGAGCGCGCCTTTCGTTACCGCCCGCAGCTCAAGGTGGCCCTGACCGATGCGACCGGCACCTTGCTGCTGCGGTTTTTCCATTTTCGGGCCCAGCAGGCGGCGCAGTTTGCGATCGGTGCGCGAGTGCGCGCCTATGGCACGCCACGGCTGGGCCCGCAGGGGCTGGAGATCGTGCATCCCAGCTACCGCCTCCTGGGCGAGCACGGGCATGACCTGAGCGAGACATTGGATCCGGTTTATCCGGCGATCGAGGGCGTGGGGCCGGCAAGCCTGCGTCGGCTGATCATGCAGGCGCTCGACCACCTGCCAGAGGAGGCGGCGCTGGAACTGCTGCCGGAGGACTGGTTACGCCCCCTGGGCCTGCCGACGTTGCGCAGCGCGTTGTTGACCCTGCATCGCCCGCCGCCGGACGCTGATCTGGCGGCCTTGCAGGCGGGCCGGCATCCGGCGCAGCGGCGGCTGGCGTTGGAGGAACTGCTGGCTCATCAGTTGGGACTGCGCCGGCAGCGGCTGGCGTTGCAGGCCGAAGGCGCACTGCCGTTGCGCGGTGATGAAACCCTGGTCGCACGCCTGTTGCACCGCTTGCCATTTACGCTGACTGCGGCGCAGCAGCGGGTCTATGCCCAGCTGCGCGAGGATCTGTGCCGGCCGCGTCCGATGCTGCGACTGGTGCAGGGCGACGTGGGCAGCGGCAAGACCGTGGTGGCCGCGCTGGCCGCCCTGCTGGCGGTGGCCGATGGTCGGCAGGTGGCATTGATGGCGCCGACCGAGCTGCTGGCCGAGCAGCACTACCACACCCTGCACGGTTGGCTTGCGCCGCTGGGCGTGCGCCTGTGCTGGCTGGCGGGCAAGGTGACCGGCAAGGCACGGGCGCAGGCATTGCAGGATGTCGCCTCCGGTGCAGCGCAGGTGGTGGTGGGCACGCATGCACTGATGCAGGACGGGGTGGAGTTTCATGACCTGGCGCTGGCCATCATCGACGAGCAGCACCGCTTCGGTGTGCATCAACGGCTGGCCCTGCGTGACAAGGGACGGCGTGGCGTGCCGCACCAGCTGGTGATGACGGCCACTCCGATTCCGCGCACGCTGGCGATGAGCGCCTACGCCGATCTCGATGTCTCTGCCATCGACGAGCTACCGCCAGGGCGGACCCCGGTGACTACCATTGCGCTGGCAGTCGAACGCAGGCCGGAGCTGATCGAGCGCATTCGCCTCGCCTGCGCGCAGGGGCGGCAGGTGTATTGGGTGTGCACCCTGATCGACGATTCCGACGAAGTACAGGCGCAAGCCGCACAGTCCACCTTCGAAGCCTTGCAGGCGGCGCTGCCAGGCGTGCAGATCGGGCTGGTGCACGGGCGGATGAAGCCGGCGGAAAAGCAGGCCACCATGCGGGCGTTCAAGGACGGTGCGCTGGCGCTGCTGGTGGCCACCACGGTGATCGAGGTGGGTGTGGATGTGCCCAATGCGTCGCTGATGGTGATCGAAAACGCCGAGCGGCTGGGCCTTGCGCAGTTGCATCAGTTGCGCGGACGGGTTGGGCGAGGCAGCACGGCATCGACCTGTGTCCTGCTCTATCAGGGGCCGCTGTCGGCGCTGGCGCGACAACGTCTGGATACGCTGCGCCAGACCAACGACGGGTTTGCCATTGCCGAAAAAGACCTGGAACTGCGCGGCCCCGGCGAACTGCTCGGTACCCGCCAGACCGGGCTGGCCAGCTTCCGCATGGCGGACCTGGGGCGCGATGTCGATCTGCTGCCGCATGTGCACGCATTGGCCGATCGCCTGCTGCGCGAGGCGCCGGAGCAGGCCGAGCGCATCGTCGCGCGTTGGGTGGGCGGTGCCGCCCGCTATGCGGCGGCGTGATCGGCTCAGGCGGCCGCGCAGGTGCGGGCGTCGTCGCAGTAGAGCTCGTGCAGCAGTTGGATGATCCGCCCGGCCGGCCCGTCTGCCAGCGAGTAGTAGATCGTTTGTGCCTCGCGGCGGGTGTTGACCAGTCCGCTTTCACGCAGCAGCGCCAGATGCTGTGACAGCGCTGACTGGCTGAGCGGCACACGGGCATTGAGTTCGCTGACCGAATGTTCGCCGCCGGCCAGTAGGCACAGCAGCAGCAGCCGGTTCTCGTTGGCCAGTGACCGCAGGATGCGTGCGGCATCACCGGCGTGCGTGCGCATGGCCTCGGCGTCGATGCCGGATAGCGTGGTGCCTGTGGTTGGCGTTCGGGGGCGGCGGGGGGTGGCGTTCATGGGTCGGGGATTATCGGCAGCTGTAGGCAACCTGGCCTGAGCGATGGCTTGATTTTATATCAGTTGACACTAATATTAGCAACAGTTAAAGTTGCGGCACTTCCGGAGACCACCTTGAGAGGGGATTTGACATGGCCAAGATCGTTGTGATGGGTGCGGGGCTGGGCGGGATGAGTGCGGCCTATGAGCTGCGCGAAACGCTCGGCAAAGGACACGAGATCATCCTGATCGGGCAGGGCGGAAAGTTCAGCTTCACGCCGTCCAACCCGTGGCTGGCAGTGGGCTGGCGTACGCCGGATGACATCACCCTCAACGTGGCCGACTACGTCGGAAAGCACGGCATCGTCTTCAATGGCGATGGGGTGGCCAAAATCGATGCCGAGCACGATGCCGTGATCACCGGCAGCGGCGAGCGGATTGACTACGACTACCTGCTGATCTGCACCGGCCCGAAGCTCGCATTCGACGAAGTGCCGGGAACTGGGCCGGAGAACGGCTACACCCAGTCGGTCTGCACCACGCCGCATGCTGAACACGCCTGGAAGGCTTACCAGGCGTTCCTGCAGAACCCCGGCCCGATCGTGATCGGTGCGGTGCAAGGTGCCAGTTGCTTTGGCCCGGCCTACGAGTTCGTGATGATCGTCGATGCCGATCTGCGCAAGCGCAAGCTGCGCGATCGCGTGCCGATCACCTTTGTCACCAGCGAGCCCTATATCGGCCACATGGGCCTGGGCGGGGTGGGTGACTCCAAGGGGCTGATGGAGTCGGAGATGCGCCAGCGCCACATCAAGTGGATCGAAAACGCCAAAGTGGCCGAAGTGCGCGATGGCGAGATGACGGTGGTGCCGCATGACGCCAAGGGCCAGCCGCTGGAGCCGCAGGTGCTGCCGTTCAAGTTCTCCATGCTGCTGCCGGCATTCAAGGGTGTGGATGCCGTGGCGGCGGTGGACGGGCTGTGCAATCCGCGCGGCTTCGTGATCGTGGACAAGCATCAGCGCAGCCCGAAGTATCCGAAGATTTTCTCGGCGGGCGTATGCGTGGCGATCCCGCCGGTCGAGCCGACCCCGGTGCCGACCGGTGCGCCCAAGACCGGCTTCATGATCGAGTCGATGGTCACCACCATCGTCCGCAACATCAAGGCCGAACTGGAAGGCCGGACCCCCGATTACGAGGGCACCTGGAATGCGGTGTGCCTGGCCGACATGGGCGATACCGGCGCGGCCTTCGTGGCACTGCCGCAGATTCCGCCGCGCAATGTCACCTGGACCAAGATCGGCAAGTGGGTGCACCTGGCCAAGATCGGCTTTGAGAAGTACTTCCTGTACAAGATGCGCAATGGCACCAGCGAACCGATTTACGAAAAGCACATCCTCAGCCTGCTTGGCATCGAGCGGTTGAAAGACGCAAAGCGCCCGTCTTGAGGTCGCGCTGACGGTCCGGATGTGCCTGCCCGTGTCGCGCCCGGCGTTGAGCCGGACGCGACAGCCGCAATGCAATCGTTTGATCTGACTTTATCTGCAAGGAGATCCCCCATGAACCTCGACCGTGCCGTGATGGCGTTTGCTGGCGTGATGATCCTGATCAGCGTCGCTCTGGTGTACTTCGTCTCGCCGAAATGGCTGCTGTTCACCGCCTTCATCGGGCTGAACATGCTGCAGGCCAGCTTCACCGGGTTCTGCCCGGCGGCGATGATCTTCAAGAAGCTGGGTGTGCAGGGAGGCGGCTGTGCGTTCAAGTAAGCGATTGCTGCTGCCGGCGGCGCTGACACTGGCGCTTGCCGCCTGTGGCGGGCAGACGCCGCAGGCCACCGCACCCGCACTTCCGGCTGGGTTTGCCACGTTCAAGGTCGAGGCTGGGAACGACATGCCCGGCCATAGCTGGGATGGCGTGGTGGAAGCGGTTCGCCGTGCTGATCTGGCGGCGCAGACCTCGGGCCGCGTGCTGGAGGTGCGGGTGGATGTGAACCAGGCCGTGCATGCCGGTGACGTGTTGCTGCGGATCAGCAATGTCGAGCAGGAAGCCGGCGCCAATCTGGCGCGCGCGCAGCTGCGTGCAGCCGAGGCGCAGGCCGTGGAGGCCGAGCAGAACTACCGGCGCTTTTCCGCGCTGGCCGATACGCAGTATGTCTCCAAGGCTCAGCTTGACCAGGCGCGCGCCGCCCGTGACGCCGCGGTGGCCGCACGCAATGCGGCAGCGGCCGCCGTGGCGCAGGCTAGCCAGCAGGCGGCCTACACCGTGGTGCGCGCACCGTATGACGGCGTGATCAGCCGGCGCTGGGTGGAACCCGGAGAAACCGTCGCGCCCGGCATGCCGCTGATGAGCCTGTATGCCCCGGGCGCGCTGCGCATCGAGGTGGCGGTGCCGCAGAGCCGTGGTGATGCCATTCGGCGCAATCCGGAAGCCACCGTGCTGCTGGCCGATGGCCGGCGAGTCACGCCCGCGAGCGTGGTGGTGTTTCCGGCGGCCGATCCCCTCAGCCACAGCGTCAATGTTCGGGTGAACCTGCCGACGCTGGATCCAGCGCCGGCTCCGGGCACGACCGCCAAAGTCGTATTCGCGGCCGATGCCGATGGTCCGGATGGACGCGGGGTGTCCATTCCTTCCGCCAGCGTGGCTCGGCGCGGTGAGCTGACCGCCGTCTATGTGGTGCAGGATGGCCGCCTGTTGCTGCGCCAGGTGCGGCTGGGCGGTCAGCGCGGCGATCAGGTGGAAGTGATTTCCGGGTTGAAGCCGGGCGATGTGGTGGCGCGCGATCCGGTGGCGGCACTGCAGGCGCTGGCGGCACAACGCAAGGCGATGGAGGCTGGCCGTGACTGATCGCCGCACGCACATGGGCATTTCGGGGCGGCTGGCGGCGGCGTTCCAGGCCAATCCGCTCACGCCGATCCTGGCCATCATGGGCCTGCTGCTGGGCCTTTTGGCCGTGGCCATCACGCCACGCGAGGAAGAGCCGCAGATCGACGTGACCATGGCCAACGTCATTGTCCCGTTCGATGGCGCCAGCAGCCGCGATGTCGAGCAGTGGGTGGCCACGCCGCTGGAGCAGAAGCTGTCCGAGGTCGAGGGCGTCAAGCACGTCTATGCGATCAGCCGCCCGGGTGTGGCCGTACTGACCGTCGAGTTCGAAGTGGGTGTGCCGCGGCAGCAGGCCCTGGTGCGGCTCTACAACCAGGTGTTCTCCAATGCGGACTTCGTACCGCAGCGGGCCGGTGTGGGCCAGCCGCTGGTCAAGCCCAAGGGCATCGATGACGTCCCGGTGATGGCGCTGACCCTGTGGAGCGACGATCCCCAGGTGGATGCCACCCGGCTGGCGCAAGTTGCCCATACGCTGGAAGCCGAGCTCAAGCGTATTCCCGGTACCCGTGACATCTACACCATCGGTGCGCCCGACCAGAGCGTGCTGGTGACCCTGGATGCCGCCAAACTT
The DNA here is from genome assembly GCF_900129205.1 of Thermomonas hydrothermalis. Lineage (GTDB taxonomy): Bacteria > Pseudomonadota > Gammaproteobacteria > Xanthomonadales > Xanthomonadaceae > Thermomonas > Thermomonas hydrothermalis. The sequence goes on from NZ_FQUK01000022.1 coordinate 38,516, forward strand.
GCCGCGTACGGCATGGGCGTCAATGATCTGGCGCAGGCATTGCAAGCCGCCAATCTGGTGCATCAGGCCGGTGAGCGGGTGGATGCCGCCCAGGGGGCGGTGCCGGTCACCGCCGGTGCCTATCTGGCCAATGCCGATGATGTGGCCAATCTGGTGATCGGCAGCCGCGATGGCAAACCGATCCTGCTGTCCGATGTGGCCACCATCGAACCGCGTGGCGATCTGCCCTCGCGCTATGTCTGGCATGGCGCGCCTGCCGGACGGGAAGGCCCGAAGGCCGGGCTTGCGCCAGCGGTGACCATCGCGATTGCCAAGAAGCCTGGCAGCAATGCCTCCGACATCACCCGCGCGGTGGCCGAGCGCATTCAGCAGTTGCGTGGCGAGCTGATCCCGGATGATGTCAAGGTCACCATCACCCGCGACTACGGTGCCACCGCCACCGACAAGGCGCAGAAGCTGATCCAGAAGTTGGTGTTTGCCACCTTCAGCGTGGTGCTGCTGGTGCTGTTTGCGCTTGGTTGGCGGGAAGCCATCGTGGTCGGCAGCGCGGTGATTCTGACCCTGGCGCTGACCCTGTTTGCCTCCAAGGTGATGGGGTTCACCCTCAACCGCGTCTCGCTGTTTGCGCTGATTTTCTCGATCGGCATCCTGGTCGATGACGCCATCGTGGTGGTGGAAAACATCCACCGGCACCTGGCCATCCCCGATGCCGACGGCCGCAAGCGCACCCTGCGCGAAGTGATTCCGTTGGCGGTGGACGAGGTCGGCGGCCCGACCATCCTGGCGACGCTGACGGTGATTGCCGCGCTGATGCCGATGGCCTTCGTGTCCGGGTTGATGGGCCCTTACATGCGGCCGATTCCGATCAACGCATCGGTTGGCATGTTGCTGTCGTTGGCCGTGGCGCTGATCGTCACGCCGTGGCTGTCGCTCAAGCTGTTGGCTCGGCACGGTCATGAGGCCGAAGTCGACCACATACACGAGGAGCACCAGCAAACCTGGCTGCACCGGTTGTTCGAGCGGGTGATGTCGCCGTTCCTGCACGGCGAGCGCGCCGGCCGCAAGCGGGCACTGCTGTTTGCCTCGATGATCGGGCTGGTGCTGGTGGCGGCGTCGCTGGCCGTGTTCCAGCTGGTGGTGCTCAAGATGCTGCCGTTCGACAACAAGTCCGAGGTGCAGGTCGTGCTGGACATGCCGGAGGGCAGCACGGTCGAGCAGACCAGCGCCGTCCTGGCCGAGCTGGCGGCAGCCGTGGATACCGTCCCGGAAGTGCTGAACTACCAGGGCTACGCAGGCACTGCCTCGCCGATCAACTTCAACGGTCTGGTGCGCCAGTACTTCCTGCGCAACGCCAGCTACATGGGTGATCTGCAGATCAATCTGGTGGACAAACATCACCGCAAGCGGCAGAGCCATGAGATTGCCCTGGCGATGCGGCCGATGCTGACCAAGATCGCGCAGAAATACGGCGCCTCGGTGAAGGTGGTGGAAGTGCCGCCGGGCCCGCCGGTGCTCTCGCCGCTGGTGGCCGAGGTCTATGGCCCGGACTATGCCGGGCAGCGCAAGGTCGCCACGGCGCTGGCCAAGGGGCCGTTTGCCAGCACCGAGGGCATCGTCGATATCGACACCAGCGTGGAGGCCGATGCGCCGCGCGAACAGATCGTGGTCGATCGTGAGCGCGCCGCCCGCTTGGGTGTGCCGCAGGCGGCGATTGCCGATGCCATCGCGATGGCGGTGTCGGGGCTGGATGCCACCTATGTGCACGATGGTGTGTCCAAGTACCCGCGGCCGGTGCGGTTGCGTCTGCCGGCGCAGGACCAGGCGGCGCTGTCTTCATTGCTGGCGCTCAAGGTGCGCAGCACCCAAGGGCAGTTGGTGCCGTTGTCGGAGCTGGTGCGGGTGGTGAAAGCACCCTGGGATGGCGCGATCTACCACAAGGATGGTCTGCCTGTGGTGTATGTCACCGCCGATGAGGCCGGCAAGTTGGACAGCCCGCTGTACGGCATGTTCTCGGTGGTCAGCAAGCTGAACTCGCAGACGGTGGACGGCCAGCATCTGGCGCAGACCTTCATCCGCCAGCCGGATGACAGCAGCAACTACGCCATCAAGTGGGATGGCGAATGGCAGATCACCTATGAAACCTTCCGTGACATGGGGATTGCCTACGCCGCCGGGATGGTGCTGATCTACCTGCTGGTGGTCGCGCAGTTCCGCAGCTATCTGGTGCCGCTGGTGATCATGGCGCCGATTCCGCTGACCGTGATCGGCGTGATGCCCGGCCATGCCCTGCTGGGCAAGCAGTTCACCGCCACCAGCATGATCGGCATGATCGCGCTGGCCGGTATCATCGTGCGTAACTCGATCCTGCTGGTGGACTTCATCAACCAGGAAACCGCGCGCGGTGTGCCCCTGACCCGGGCGGTGATCGATGCCTGCGCCGTGCGTGCCAAGCCGATCGCCCTGACCGGCGTGGCGGCGATGCTGGGTGCGTTCTTCATCCTGGATGACCCGATCTTCAACGGCCTGGCGATTTCCTTGATTTTCGGCATCTTCGTCAGCACCTTGCTGACGCTGGTGGTGATTCCGCTGCTTTACTACACGTTGCGACAGCGCCAGCTTGCCGGCCAAAAGGCGGCATGAAGCCATGAGGAGGGTGTGCCGTGAGCGAAAGTGAAGGGATCCACCTGCTGCTGGAACAGGAAGGGCCGTATGCCTTTCGGGTGAGCTTCGAAGGCACCGGGCTAGACGCACTGCACACCGACGAGCCGGCCCCGTTGGGGGCCGGCGCAGGGCCAAGCCCGGCCCACCTGCTGCTGGCAGGCGTGGCCAACTGCCTGTCGGCCAGCCTGGTGTTTGCGCTGCGCAAGTTCAAAAACAATCCGGGCCCGATCCGCACCCGAATCACCGCGCGCCGCGAGCGCAACGCCCAAGGGCGCTGGCGCCTGCCGCGTGCCGAGGTCGAGATCCAGCTGGCGGATCCGGCCGCGTCGTTAGGGAAGGTCTGAACAACTCCGCCCGATTGCGCGACAATGCCTCACCGTGATCGGGGTGAGTGCGATGCAGCTGTCGTTCGGTGATGCCGAGGGTCTGGGGAGCCGCAAGCGCACGCGGCGCGAGGTGTTTTTGGCGGAGATGGAGCAGGTGGTGCCGTGGCAGGCGCTGCTGGGTCTGATCGAGCCGCACTACCCGAAGATGGGCCGTCCCGGTCGCCAGCCCTATCCGTTGGCGACGATGCTGCGCATCCACTTCCTGCAGCAGTGGTATGCGCTCAGCGACCCGGCGATGGAAGAAGCCTTGTACGACACGCCGGTGATGCGCCGCTTCGCGCAGTTGGGCGGGCTTGCCGACATCCCGGACGAGACGACGATCCTCAACTTCCGCCGGCTGTTGGAGACGTACGGGCTGGCCGAGAAGCTCTTCGAGCAGGTCAACGCCCATCTTCAGCGCAAGGGCCTGAGCCTGCGCAGTGGCACGATCGTGGATGCCACGATCATCAGTGCGCCGAGCTCGACCAAGAACAAGGCGGGCGAGCGCGATCCGGCGATGCACCAGACCAAGAAGGGCAACCAGTGGTTCTTCGGGATGAAGGCGCACATCGGCGTGGATGACGCGTCCGGTCTGGTGCACCACGTGGAATGCACGGCGGCGAACGTGGCCGACGTGACGCAGGTGCACAAGCTGCTGCACGGCCGGGAAGACACGGTGTGCGGCGACAGCGGCTACACGGGTGCCGAGAAGCGCGAGGAGCTGCAGGACGTGGACGCCGGATTCCTGATCGCGGAGAAGCCGTCGAAGCTGCGTGCGATGAAGAACGAGCGCGAGCGGCGCTACGCCGAGCGGTGGGAGCGCTACAAGGCCAGTCTGCGGGCGAAGGTGGAGCACCCGTTCCGGGTGATCAAGCGGCAGTTCGGCTACACGAAGGTGCGCTACCGCGGCCTGGCGAAGAACGCGGCGCAGGTGCTGACGCTGTTCGCGCTGTCGAACCTGTGGATGGCGCGCCGGCGTTTGTTGCCGACGACGGGAGCAGTGCGTCCGTAAGGCGGGGAAACCCGCCAAAAACCGCCCTGCACGGGCGAAATCCGGCTCGAAAGCGACGCCAGGCCGGCGCCACGATGCCGCAATCCGGGCGGCAGAGCGGGTTGTTCAGACCTTCCTTAG
>NZ_FQUK01000043.1 GCF_900129205.1 Thermomonas hydrothermalis
GCCACCATCCGCGACCACCTCACCGGCATCCTGCGGCATTTCGACACCGGCCTGTCCAACGGCCAGGTCGAGGCCTTCAACGCCCAGATCCAGGCCGCCAAGGCCCGCGCCAAGGGCTATCGCACTGACGCCAACCTGATCGCCATCAGCTACCTGCTGTGCGCCAAGCTCAGGCATCTACCCCGTCACCCTTGGCTCCATGCTCCCCATCAGACATGAACCGTTTCCACTGGAATCGCGATTGAGCCGGCGGAAGGCGACCTGCTTGTGATTGCAAGGCGGACAGACGGCGACCTGCTCGCCATCGTGGCCGAAAAGGACACGACCATCGAGCGGCAGCTCATGTGGCTGTTCGGTTTTTCCGATCTCACGCATCCCGGATTCTCCGTCAAGTCGGAGCTGGAAACGGAACAGGACAGGATCGGCTTTGCGGCACGGGTGATCCTCGAACAGATCGGCATCGAGCCGGAAGAGGAAGCACCGAACTATCTGGACGACATGCTGGCAAGATTTGATGGCAGATTCCCGAAAACCGTCGAGTTTTCTGCCTATGCCAGAAGCACGATCCGCGATCTTTCCAGCCGTGACGACCCGGACGCTGCGCTGGTCGCCTGGATGGAGCGGGAAGAAATCCTGTTCCGCACGCTAGAAAAGCACCTGTTCGGCGAGAAGCTGCGCAGCCTCGTGCAGTCCGGCATCGAGGACACGGAACCATTTATCAAGCTGGCTCAGAGCACCCTGCAGCGCAGGAAATCACGGGCCGGCTCGGCGCTGGAAAACCATCTTGAACAGGTGTTCACCGATCACTGCGTGACCTACACGCGATCCGGCGTCACTGAAAACAACCATAAACCTGACTTCATCTTTCCGGGCATCCGCCATTACCACAATGCAGCCTTCCCACAGGCAAGGCTGACGATGCTGGCATCGAAATCGACCTGCAAGGACAGGTGGCGGCAAATCCTCAACGAAGCCGCCCGCATTCCTGACAAGTACCTTCTGACACTTGAACCCAGTATCAGCGAGAACCAGACGGACGAGATGAAGGCCGAACGGGTTCAGCTTGTACTGCCCAAGAGTCTGCACCCGACCTATACGGCGGCACAGCAGGCCTGGCTCATGGATGTGGCATCATTCATCCGGCAGGTGAAGCAAAGGCAGAACGCCTGATCCGATCCACCACTTCCAGCACCCGGGCAATGGGCACGGCCTGATTGAATGCGCCCTTGCCGAAGCTGACCATCCCCACAGCCTCGCCTCGGGCGTTGAACACCGAGCCGCCGGAGTTGCCCCCGGTGACAGAGGCGTCAACCTGCATCATGGGCTGTTTCTGGAATATCCCGGAGGCCTCGCCGTAGCGGCTCAGTGGGGGCAGGTCACATAACCGAACTGCCGCTTGATCACCCAGAACGGGTGTTCAGGCTTGGCCCGCAGAACTCCCCGCACTCTCGCCTGCAAGCCTGCTTCTGCCCCCTTGCCGATCTCCTCCCACGCACCCATCACGGTTGCAGGGTTTGCCGGAACAGTTCCTGGATACGCCGGTACTCGTCATACCAGCTCTCCGGGTGCACGAACCCGTGCCGCTCCAGCGGATACGGCGCCAGCGTCCACTTGTCCTTGCGCAGTTCGATCAGCTTCTGCGCCATCATCACCGAGTCCTTGAAGAACACGTTGTCGTCGATCATGCCGTGGGCGATCAGCAGCTCGCCCTGCAACCCGTCGGCAAACTGGATCGGGCTGGAGCGCCGGTAGGCCTCGGGGTCGAGCTCGGGCGTGTTGAGGATGTTGCTGGTGTATTCGTGGTTGTACTGCGTCCAATCGGCCACCGGACGCAGCGCGGCACCGGCCTTGAAGACGCCCGGGGCCTTGAACATCGCCACGTAGGTCATGAACCCGCCGTAGCTGCCGCCGTAGATGCCAGCACGGGTGCGGTCACCCTGCTTTTCTGCCACCAGCCAGTCCAGCCCGTCCAGGTAGTCCTCCAGTTCCGGCTTGCCCATCCAGCGGTAGATCGCGGTGCGCCAGTCACGGCCATAGCCTTCACTGGCGCGGTAGTCCAGATCGAGCACGATGTAGCCCTGCCGCACCAGCAGGTTGTGGAACATCTGCTCGCGGAAATAGTTGGGATAGCGGGCGGAGACGTTCTGCAGATAGCCGGCGCCATGCACGAACATCACGATCGGGTACTTGCGCCCAGGCACGAACGTCTCCGGCCCGTAGAACTTGCCCCAGATCACGCCGGCGCCATGCTTGCTGGGCACCTGCACGATCTGCGGCTGGATCCAGTGGTAGGCCTTGAACGCCGGCGTGCGGGTATCGGTGAGCACGTGCGCCTGGCCGCCCTCGGCGGGCACCCAGGCCAGTTGTGGCGGCAGGTAGGCGGCCGAGTAGCGCACCAGCAACGCCTGCCCCTGCGGCGACAGGCTGAAATCCTCGACGCCATCCAGCGCGGTCAGCTCACGCACCGGGCCGCCCGCCACCGGGACGGTGCAGACCTCGTAATCGCCGGGGGCTGCGCGGTTGCACAGAAAGTAGAAGCGCTGCCCATCCGGACTGACGCTGACCTGCGAGGTCTCCCAGCGCCCGTCGGTGAGCTGGCGACGCTGCCCGCCCTCCGTCCAGGTGTACAGATGCGAGTACCCGCTTTCTTCGCTGAGGTACCACAGGGTGCGCTGGTCGGGCAGCCAGCCAAATTCGTTGAAGTTCCAGTTGATCCAGGCCGGGTCGTGCAGCCGGTGGCGGGCCACCAGTTGCCCGCTGGTCGGGGTCAGGGTGGCCAACCAGCGGTCTTTGTTGTCGATCGAACGCAGCATCAGCGCGGCGGTACCGCTGTCACCCCGCCAGCGCATCTCCATCACCTGCACCGGGCGCGGGCCTTGCAACGCAGGCTTGCCAGCGGCCTTGCGCAGGTCCGCCAGCGGATCGTCCTGGATGCCGGGCAGGCCGGTCAGCGCCACTTCGCGCACGGTGCCGGTGGCCGGCTCGGCCAGCCACAGCCGCTGCGGCGCGGGCGGATTGCGGCCCACCCGGGTGCGCACATCCTCGAACTCCTCATAACCGGACTCGGTGATGTACATCGGCATCTTGCCGGCACGACCGGTGTCCGCGCCCTTGGCGGTGGTCACCAGCAGCAGCCAGCGACCGTCCGGTGACAGCGCGGAATCGGTGATCTGCACATCCTTGCCCAGATACACCGGCGCCGGCGCACGGGTCGGATCGATACGCCGCCACACCTCGTCCTGTTTGCGGGTGGCATCGCGTGCCGCACGCTCCTCGCGCAGGGTCGCAAACAGCTGCAACTGCCAGTCGCGCAGTGCATCTGCCGGCGGCGACGTGCCCGGCGCATCCTCGGCGCGTGCCTGCGCCGCCAGCATCACCGCATTGCCATCCCAGCGGAACCAGCGACCATCGGCCTGCCAGACCAGCCCACCCGCGCCCCATTGCAGGCGGCTGGCCTCGCCCAGGCCCCGGGTCAGCTGCCGCAGCGCGCCGCTGCCTAAGTCGCGCACGAACACATCGCCATTGCGGACAAACGCCTGCTGCCGACGATCCGGCGCCAGCACCGCCCCGGCAGCGTCCAGCCCGGCGCGGTCGGCATCCGCCACCTTGACCGGCGCCCCACCGTCGAGGGCGACCTGCCAGACATCGCGCACCCGTTCGCCCGGCCGCTTCAACAGATACTGCGCCGCCTTGCCGTCCCAACGCCACCACGCCTGCTCGACCGGCGGGCCGATCCAGTCGGGATCGGCCATGACCTGCTGCAAGGTGAGGGTGTCATCGGCCCGCGCCACCGGCAGCAGGCCCAGCATGAGAACGAACAAAAACGGCCGCAGACGCATACTCCACTCCACTGACCAGACCAACACGGAAGCGGGCAGGGTAACAGCCGCGGCACAGGCCGCGCGTGCCGAAGGTCGTGTTGGGTTCCGCCAGGCGCGGGTTTCCCGCACAATCGCGGCACCACAGATCTGTGACGCATTCCCCCGGCCGCCATGCTTGCCCACGTCTACAAGAGCCTGAAAAAGGCCGACACCTACGTTTACCTGGCCGAACGCGATGGCTTCGACTGCCTGCCGCCGCCGCTGCGTGCGCAGCTGGGAACGCTGCAGTTCGTCTTGGAAGTGGCGCTGACGCCGGATCGCCGGCTGGCCCGGGAAAACCCGGAAGTGGTGCGGAACAACCTCGCCACACGCGGCTTTCATGTGCAACTGCCGCCCACCCTGCATGACCCGCTGCAAGACGATTGGGGCACCGATGCCTGAGCGCAGCACCGGCATCGCCATCGCGCTGCTGGCCACGGGCCTTACGCTGAGTGCGGCCGTTGCGACCGGCGGCCTGCCCGGAGCAGTCGCCCTGCTGCTGGCGCAACCCTGCCTCGCCCTGGGGCTGGCGCTGTGGCGCCGCACGCGTCCGCGCCAGGCCCTGCTGGCCGACGGCGCCGGTCTGCTGGCCGCCTGGCTGGCCACCGCCGTGGCCGCCCTGGTCTTGCTGGGTGGCCCCCTGCGCTGGCTGCTCGCCCAGCCCAGCCTGAGCCATGCCCTGCTGCTGGCCGGCGGCAGCGGCGCCCTGTTGATCGGCCTGTGGTGGCACTGGCCGGCGTTGCACCTGCTGGCACGCGACGGCCACACCGCATCACCCCAGGCCCGGCGCGCCCAACTGCCGCGCGAGGCCTGGCGTGGTCTGCTGCAGGTGGCGCTGCCGATGACGCTGGTTCTGGCCATTGGGCTCACGCTGCTCTGGCCGGGGCTACTGCCAGACGCTGACCGAGGCTGGGGGCTGGCCTGCCTGCTGATCACACTGCTGCCCGTGCACTGGCTGATCCAGTCGGTGCCAGCGCCGACCGTCCTGCACGGCCTGCCGGTGGTGGAGATGCCAGCGCCAACCGGCGACCCGGCCCCGTCCGAAACACCCGCAGACGCGCCTGCGCCCGCCGATGATCCCGAAGCACGCAACCGCGCCCTCTATGCCGCTGCCCGCAATGGCCGGGTCGAACAGGCCTTGGCCCTGCTGGACGCCGGCGCCGACCCGCACGCACTGCCGGCACCCGAAGACCGTGACCGCCGCACCCTGCCGATGCTGGCCGCGCTGCTGCCGGATCTGCGCCTGCTGCGGGCGCTGATCGAACGCGGCGTGGACCTCAACGCCGCCCAGGGCGGCACCACCCCGCTGCTGGTGGCCACCCGTGACAGCTGGCATGGCCGTCCCGAGGCGGTGATGATGCTGCTGGCCAACGGCGCCGATCCGCGCCAGACCGATGCCGACGGCAACACCCCGCTGCACCATGCCGCACGCAGCGTCGATCCTGGTGTGGCGGCCCTGCTGCGCGACGCCGGCGCCGACCTGAACGCCTGCAATCACGAGGGAATCTCGCCGCTGGGCAGCGCCTGCCTGAGCGGCAACTGGCGGCTGGCCCGCTTCCTGCTGGAACGCGGCGCCCGCCCGGAGCCGCCGGGTGGGCAGCCCGCCCTGTTGTGTGCCGCCGCCTGCGAGGACGACGACCCGGCGGGCGTGCAGCTGCTGCTGCGCCACAAAGCCCAGGTCAATGCCCGCAATGCGCAGGGCCGCAGTGCGCTGCACGAGGCCGCAGCACTCGATCATGCCGAAATCTGCCAGGCCCTGCTGGAAGCGGGCGCCGAGGTGGACGCCACCGATGCCGACGGCCGCACACCACTGCTGGAGGCCGTGCGCAACGGCGCCCTGCGGGCACTGGAAACCCTGCTGGCCGCCGGCGCCAACCTGCACGCCCGCGATGCCCAAGGCGCCAATGCACTGCATCTGGCCTGCACCGCCGACACCCCCAACCCGACCCTGGTGCGCGACCTGCGCGACCTGGGCGTGGATCCACACGCGCCGGATGCCCAGGGCTTGAGCCCGCTGGCACAGGCCCGGGCCAGCGGCCGCTGGGCGCTGGTGGCCGTGCTCGACCCCAAGCACCCCATCCCGACGCCGGCCGACGAGGACGCCCCCCCCGCTGCACCGCCGCCGCTGCCGCAACTGCGGCAACGCCTGCACGACAATGCCCCGCTTGCCGACCTGGCGCCGCTGGCCAGCCAACTGACCGCGTCGGAACTGGACGCACTGCTGCACGACGACGCCGTGCTCAGCGTGCCGGAGCGGCTGGACTGGCTGCTGCGCCTGGGCGCCCACCCCGAGGCCCGCGGCAACGACGGGCTGCCGCCGCTGGTGCGCCTGCTCGACCAGGGCGAGTCCGGGCTGCCTGCCATCCGGCGCCTGCTGGCCGCCGGCGCTGCGCCAGCCGGTGCCGGCACGCTGGCCCGCTTCCTGGCCGCCTGCCAGGCGCACCCCTGCACCGCGGCGGCAGAGGCGTTCGCACTGGAACTGCTGGAACGCGGCGCCGACCCGTTTGCGCCTTCGCCGCAGGGTCAACCGACGCTGGTTCTGGCCGTGCGTCTGGGTTGGGCGCGATTACTGGACACCTTGCTGCAGCGCGGGCTGGACCCGCTGGCCTGCGACCCGCATGGCATGGCGGCCCTGCATCACGCCGTCGAGCACGGCCGCGCCGATCTGGTTCAGCGCCTGCTGTTGGCCGGCGCCTCACCGGAGCAGCGCGCCGTGGATGGCCGCACCCCGCTGGGAATCGCCCTGGCCTGCGGCCGCCGCGACCTGGCCGACTGGCTGGACTGGCATGGCTGGCATCTGCCGGCGCGCCCCCTGCGCCCGGCCGACCTGCCGGCAGCGGCCATCGTCGGCGACCTCGCCGCGGTGCGTCGGCTGCTGACCTTGGGGCTGCCGGTGAATGCCACCGACGCCCAGGGCTGCACCGCCCTGCTGCGCGCCGCCGGCGGCGGCCATCGCGCCCTGGTGGATCTGTTGCTGGCGCATGGCGCCGACCCCGCACTGCCAGCCAAGACCGGCGCCACCCCGCTGTCGGCCGCAGTCAGCATGCGTCACCCGGAGATCGTCGATCGCTTGCTGGAGGCCGGCAGCGCCCTGGAACAACGGCTGCCGGGCGAGGTGACCCCGCTGATGCTGGCGGCCGCCCTCGGGCTGCCGGACATGGTGGCGCGTCTTCTGAAAGCCGGCGCCGACCTGCACGCAACCGACGCGCATGGGCAAACCGCCCTGCACTGCGCCGCGCTGTACGGGTTCACCGCCCGCGACCGCACCCGCCTGATCGCCCTGCTCGACACCCTGCTGCTGGCCGGTGCCGATCCGCACGCCCCCAGCCACCAGGGCCTGACCCCGCTGCTGCTCCTGCTGGGCGCCCGTGCCGAACCGGGCACCCCGGTCAGCGAAGACGTACTGCTGGAAGCCCTGCAACGGCTGCTGGACGAAGGCGTCGCCCTCGACGTCCACGACAGCCGTGGTCACAGCCCGCTGCACCTGGCCGCCCTGCATGGCCTGCCGCAAATCGCCCGCCTCCTGCTCGACGCCGGTGCCGACCCCTCGCAGCGCGATCTGCTCGGCCGCACCCCGCGCGAACTGGCACTGGTGCACGGCTATGTGGACGTGGCTGCGGTATTTGCGCCATCCCCCACCACTCCCGGTGGCGTCTCGATGGCCCGCTTCCTGCGCGAATGATCGTTCGACCACCGGCGCACGACCGCGCCGGACCCGCCAAATGCGTTCACCGCCGAGGTGACGATGACGACGCCGCAGGTGCCGCCGGCACGGTCGTCGCACACCGGCTGCCCATCACCTGCGCCCGCAAGGCATTGAGCTCCGCCTGACGTGCCCGGCGCTGGGCCGGCTCGGCATATTCCAGGCGAAACTCGGCCTCGTCCAGACGCCGGTACCAGGCATCGCACAGCTGCGCCTCCGGCACCGCCGTGCAGTCGTCACGCCGCATCTCGCAGGCCTGGCCCAGCTCAGGCGTGGGCGTGCCATCGAGGCCCACCACCTGCAACGGCATACAGCGCGGCGGCGGCTGGTCGGTTTCACCGTAATAGGTTTTGCCATCCCAGGTGCGGCACTGATACAGCGCCGGCGGCGCCGGCAGGCTGGCCGCTTCCGGCGCCGGCGTGCGCGCCACCCGCGGGCCAGCCACCTGCACGAACTCGCCATACTGCGGCGGTGTGGCTGGCGTGGCCGCTGGCGGCGTTGCCGCCGGGGCAGCGGCCCCCTGTACCCCGCCCACCCGGCGCACCTCCTGCCGCATGCCGGGCGCGCAAGGCGTGCCGTTTTGCACCGTCACCGCGCCATTGGCATCGGTGCATTTGTAGAACACGGTTTCCTGGGCGACAGCCGCCCCGGCCAGCCACAGCACACCGAGCAACAGGGATTGCGATCGCGTCATCGCTCAATGCCCTCCGCAGTCGTTATCCAGCCGCGCGTTCAATGCACGCTCCTCGCGCCGCAAGGCATCCCGCTCCAGTTCCTGGGCATTGAAGAAGCGCCGACGCAGCTCGGCCCGGCGATCGCGCAGCCGTGCGCACGCCTCCGCGGGCGGCAACATCACGCAGTCATCATGGATCCATTGCCCGCCACCCATGAACACCGGCCACAGTGGCGAATCCGTCACCGGCGGCGTGCCCGTCTCCGTACCATTGCCGTCATGACGGTGCGGATGCCGCCAACCGCCTAACGTCCACAACGGCACCCAACGCGGATTACCGCGCCCGTCATCACTGGTGTAGCGGCTGCCATCGGGGCGGGTGCATTCATACATCGGCTGCGGCGGCGCCCGATACACCACCAGCGGCGCAGGCGGAGGCGGCGCAGGGGGAGCCGCCGGAGAGGGTGGCGACACGGTCGCAGGCGCTTTCGTCGGCGCAGACGGCGCCTGCGGCCGCTGCATCGTCAGCACCTGCTGCCGCTTGCCTGCCGCACACGGCACATCCTGCAGACTGACCACCCCACGCGCATCGCTGCACCGATACACCGTCATCACCGCCTGCGCCCGCGCCAGCACCGGCAGCAACAACCACACCACAAGGGCAGACAGAACGCGCATGTGCCTATCTTGGCGCATTCTCCAGTGGCGTGGGATACAGGGCTGAGCCAGCCCTGACGGATTGGCAATGGCCTTCCCGCTGGTGCTGCCGCAAAGCTGAACGCCTGCTTGCCCGGCATGGGCGGGCTTGAAAATCCGTGCGGGTCACTGCGATGAGCAGATCACCCGGATCAGCTGAGTCGATCCGGGGCTGACATCCATCCCGCAGGAGATCGCAACATGCGTATTCCACTCATCACTGTCATCGCTACAGGGCTGGCTATCGGCGCCGCCCATGCTAAGCCTGCACCGCAGGACGCGGCAGGTAACGCCGGGGCGCAGACGCAGGCCATCACCATCAAGCAGCCATCCGAGGCAACCATCCGGGCGCGAAACGAGAAAATCAAAAACTCCGCCCGCATGGCGGGGAATGGCAAGGACGCGCCATCGGCCGGGATGCCTCTCCCAACCCGAGACAAAGACTCGTACCTCCCTCTGCCAACCCGAGACAAAGACAGGCTGCTTCCATCTGCGGCACTGCCGACTGGGAACTTGCCGAAGCCACCGGGGCTTGACCCGGAAGACCAGCCGCCGCATCACCCGAAAGACCCGCTGCCGCCTACGCCTCGCCCGCTGCCGCGCGCGGTCGATGTGCCGACCAGCCCGCATATCCCGAAGGATCCCGGCATGGGAGATGGCACCCCAGCGCCTGGCGGCAATTCAGACGACCCCACCCGTAACACCACCCGGCAAGCCGAGGGTGGCACACCGACCTCGGCGCCGACTCATACCGTTCCGGTCGCACCGGCCAACCGGATCACCATCAAGAGCAAATCCCCTCGGTACTATGCGCCACAGCCGCCGGTGTCGATCGAGGAGCGCACCGCCAACTCCGGGCGCGATCAGTATGGGGTGGAACCAGCAAAGATGGCGCCGGGGATGGGCAAGCCCAATGCCGGTGCGTTGGGGGCCACGCCCTATCAGCCCAAGTGCCCACCTGGCCAGCTCTGGGTCTGGGTCAACGGCGATCCGCGTGGTGACAAGCGCGGTCACTGCGAGATTCCGAAAGACTAAATCCTCCCCGCCATCGCCTGAGGCGTGATGGCCCCGCCCCCAGATACCGCCGGTACCTGGGGGTGTTTTCATGGCCGAAACGGGAACGAACACACCCACACCTGCGCCGATCTCCGGCCGGTGAGGCGGAAAGGGCGCGTTAGAACGGCGCGTCTTCGGCGCGTGCGGTGCGGGTGGATTTCTTCGCGGTGGTTTTGCTGGCGGTTTTCGTGCGGGTAGCCTTTGCGGCCTTGGTGGCTTTGCCCGCCTTGACCGTCGTGGCCTTGGTGGCTTTCGCGGCTTTCGTGGCCTTTGCCACCTTGGCCGCCTTGCTGGCTTTGGTCGCTGCGGTCTTGGCCGCCTTGCGTACCGGCTTGCCGGTTTCCTCGAGCAGCCGCAGGGCGTCTTCCAGGGTCAGTGTGGCGGGGTCCTGATCCTTGGGGATCTTGCCGTTGCGCTCACCATCGCTGAGGTAGGGGCCGAAGCGGCCGTTGAGCACCTGCACGGCGTGGCCCGGCCACTGCTTGAGGATGCGGTTGCGGGCAAAGGTTTCTTTCTCTTCGAGCAGGGCCAGGGCACGCGCCAGGTCGATGGTGTACGGGTCGTCGTCTTTTTTCAGCGAGGCATAGGTGCTGCCGCGCCGGACAAACGGCCCGAACCGGCCGATCCCCACGCTGACTTCTTCGCCATTGGCATCCACGCCCAGGGTGCGCGGCATCTCAAACAGTTTGAGCGCCTCTTCGAGCGTGATGCTGTAGATGCTCTGGCCCGGCCGCAGGGAGGCAAACCGCGGTTTTTCTTCATCATCGGCGGTGCCGATCTGCACCAACGGGCCGAACTTGCCGATGCGCGCCGACACCGGCCGGCCGCTGGCCGGATCGACGCCCAGGATGCGCACGCTGCCGGCATCGGCTTTGTCCAGCCCGGCGCGCTTTTCTTCCACCAGGGCCTTGAATGGGCCCCAGAACTTTTTCATCAGCGGGATCCAGGCCTCTTCGCCGCGGCTGACCGCATCCAGCTCGTCTTCGAGGTTGGCGGTGAAGTCGTAATCGACGTACTTGGCGAAATGGCTGGACAGGAACTTGCTGACCGCACGACCAATGTCAGTCGGCTTGAAGGCGCGCCCGTCCAGCACGGCGTACTGCTTGCCCAGCAGGGTCTGGATGATCGCCGCATAGGTGGAGGGCCGGCCGATGCCGTATTCCTCCAGCGCCTTCACCAGCGAGGCTTCGGTGTAGCGCGGCGGCGGCTGGGTGAAATGCTGCCCGGCCAGCACGCGCGCCAGTGGCACGTTGTCGCCAGGCGCCATCGGCGGCAGCGTGCGTGCCTCGTCTTCGTCCTCTTTGTTCTTGCCGTCGTGCCCTTCTTCATAGACCGCCAGAAAGCCGGGCACCACCACGGTGGTGCCGCTGGCGCGGAAGGCGTGTTCGCTGCCGGCGGCCAGCTCGACGGTGACGGTGTTGAGCGTGGCCGGGATCATCTGGCTGGCGACGGTGCGCTTCCAGATCAGCTCGTACAGCTTGCGCTCGTCATCGCTCAAGTAGCGCGCCACCTGCGCCGGGGTGCGCAGCGCCGAGGTCGGGCGGATGGCCTCGTGCGCTTCCTGCGCGTTCTTGGCCTTGGTCTGGTAAACGTTCGGGCGGTCGGGCAGGGCCGCGGTGCCGAAGTCGCGTGCAATCACGTCGCGGATCTCGGCCAGCGCATCCTGCGACAGGTTGACCGAGTCGGTACGCATGTAGGTGATCAGACCGACCGAGCCTTCCTCGCCCAGGCTCACCCCCTCGTACAGCTTCTGCGCCACCTGCATGGTCTTGCGGGTGGAAAACCCGAGCTTGCGCGAGGCTTCCTGCTGCAGCGTGGAGGTGGTGAACGGCGGTGCCGGGCGGCGCTTGCGTTCTTTGCGGATGACGTCGGTGACATGCAGCATGCCGCCGGCGGCCTGCTGGATCCGCAACCGCGCCGCTTCGGCACTGGCCGCATCGGTGAGGCTGAACTCGAGTTTGGCGGTATCGGCGGAGAACTTCTTGCCGTCCAGCATGACCAGGCGGGCGGTGAACGGCTGCACCGGGTGCGCGCATTCGGCCTCGATGGTCCAGTACTCACGCGGGCGGAAGGCTTCGATCTCTTCCTCCCGCTCGACGATCATGCGCAGCGCCGGGCTCTGCACGCGTCCGGCCGACAGCCCGGCCTTGATCTTGCGCCACAGCACCGGCGACAGGTTGAAGCCAACCAGATAATCCAGCGCGCGCCGCGCCTGCTGGGCATCGACCAGATCGCTGGAAATCTGGCGCGGGTGTGCGATCGCCTCACGGATCGCACGCGGGGTGATCTCGGTGAATACCACCCGTTGCAAGGTCTTGCCCTGCAATAGTCCGCGTTCCTTGAGGATTTCGGCGATGTGCCAGCTGATCGCCTCGCCCTCGCGGTCCGGGTCGGTGGCCAGATACAGGTTCTCGGCACTGCGGGCAGCTTTGGCGATGGCCTCGACGTGCTTCTGGTTTTTCTCGATGGTTTCGTAGCGCATCGCAAAGCCATGCTCGGGATCGACGGCTCCCTCCTTCGGCACCAGGTCACGGACATGGCCATAGCTGGCCAGAACGGTGAAGTCCTTGCCGAGGTATTTGTTGATCGTCTTGGCCTTGGCGGGCGATTCGACGATGAGCAGGTTCTTGGCCATGGCGTGGCAGTTCCAGAATCAGGGAAGGCGACCGGCGGCGGCCGCAGAAACCGACGCCCGGAGCAGATGCCCCGGGCGCCTTGGCAATACTATGTCGGGACGTTCTGAACACGTCCATCCTGGACGCGCCAGCCCACCTCGAACCCGGCGCAGGCCCGGACTCAACATCATTTGCGAAACCAACCGCTTACGCGATTGTTTCGCAGGCCGGCCATCCTTGGTCGGCAACGCCTCTGCGTTGAGCAAAGGCGCCATAGTGGAATCATGGCGACGGGCCGGCTGTCAAGCGCCCGTACCTGCGGTGGGGGCGTTCAATGCAGGGGTTCGGGGTCGTCGGCAAAGATCTGGGTTTCCATCCAGGCATAGGCCGCCTCACTGCCGGGCTGGTCGAACAACACCATCAGCACCACCCATTTCAGGTCGTCCAAGGCGATTTCGTCCTGGTCCAGCGCCAGCGCACGATCCAGCACCAGCTCACGCTGCGCCGGGTCGAGCACGCCATGCTGCTCCAGCAGCAGCAAAAACCCGCGCGCCGCCACGTCCAGACGTGCCAGTTCAGCCGGGTGGAATACCCGCATCGGATGCTCGCCACGCGGCCGGTCGGGCGCGGGCCGCTGCCGGGCCAAGGCGTCCAGCCAGTCCAGGGCCTTGTCGATTTCCGCCTGCGAGAACCCGGCCTTGGTGAGTTCCGCCATCAGTGGTGTGTCCTGCGCACCCAAGACGTCCGACACCGCCAGCGACTCGCCAGCGAAGTAGTGTTCGAACAGGTACAGCAGGACGTCGAGAATGCTTTCTTTCACGCGTTCCGTCCTGCGCCAGTGGCGCCTTGCATGGCCTGCCGGCCGGGGGCATCGAGGTTCAGGAACCGATCCGGACATAGCGGCCGTATTCCTTTGCGACCCGGCCCTCCAGCTCCCAGGCCAGCAGCATGGGGGAGAGTTCGGCGACCGTCAATCCGGTGCGGTCGGCGAGCGTGTCCATGTCGGTCGGGTCGTGCCCCAGCGCCTGCCAGACGCGGGCCTGCACTGCGGCGGCGGGATCGTCCAAGGCGGCGGCAGCGATCTGCCCGCCAGCCGCCCCTGCATCAGCCAGCGCAGCCGGCCCATCAACCGATGCCGCGTCCAGCTGCAGTGCCCCGCGCAGGGCATGGGCCAGGTCACGAATCATCGGTGCCAGGCTCTGCAGCACCTCCTGCGGGCTTTCCACCAGCTGGGCGCCGTCGCGGATCAGGCGATGGCAGCCGCGCGCCATCGGGTTGTGGATCGAGCCGGGAATGGCGAACACCTCGCGCCCGGCCTCGGCGGCCAGGCGGGCGGTGATTAAGGCACCGGAGCGGTGTGCCGCCTCCACCACCAGCACCCCGAGGCTGAGTCCGGCGAGGATCCGGTTGCGGCTGGGGAACTGGGTGCGCCGCGGCCCGGTGCCGGGCAGGTGCTCGGAGACCACGACGCCGGCCTGCGCGATCTGCGCCCGCAGGGATTCGTGGTGCGCCGGGTAGGCCACATCGGGGCCGGTGCCGAGCACGGCGATGGTGGCCCCGCCGGCTTCAAGCGTGGCGATATGGGCGGCGCCGTCGATGCCAGCGGCCAGACCGCTGCCGATGCACAGACCGGCGCGCGCCAGCGTGCTGGCAAACAGGGCAGCATTGGCACGCCCACCGGCGGTGGCCGCCCGACTGCCGACGATGGCCAGCGTCGGCCGCCACAGCAGGCTTGGGTCGCCCGCGACGAACAGCATCGGCGGTGGGTTGGCGATCCGCCGCAGCAGGGGCGGGTAGTCGGGGTCCGCCCAGCCGATCAGCTGATGCGTCGGAGCGGCCGCAAGCCAGTCCAGCGCGCGTGCCAACCGGGTCCGGTCCGGGGCGCGCAGGGCATGACAGACCGCCGGCTCCAGGCCATGCGTCGCCCAGTCCCGCGGGCCTGCCGCCAGCGCGGCACGGGCGCTGCCGTGCTGCTGGAGCAGACGCCGCTGGCTGGCGGCAGAGGCGCCGCTGAGCAGCAGGTGCAGCAGGGCTTCGGGCTCGCTGGCGATCGACATGGCGCCAGACTGCGCCACACACGACGACGGCGCCATCAGGCGCCGTCGGCATCGGGGTTCGGAAAATCCCGCAAGACTCAGTACGCTGCGTCCGGATGCTTGAGCTCGTAACCGACCGCAGTCGGCTTGACGCTGCTCATCACCAGCGCATAGCTGACGTTGTCGAAGGTACGGAACACCATGGCATGGCCGGCGAACTCGTCGGGCAGGCGCACCTTGGACTCATGCGGGGTGAGCGACTCGTCGCGGTCAAGACCGTCGCGCACGCGATCCACCACGGAATCACCGCGCCGCCAGATCGAGAATACGGTGCCGTTGTCGATGCCCTGGCGAGCGCCACCGGAGATGGCGATCACATCCCGGGTGCCGCCAAAGTGCACCGCATCGGCCACCGCCATCACCGTCAGCCGGCCATAGTCGGCCTGCTGCTTGGGCGGATGCGGGAAGAACTGCAGGTCATAGGGCTGGGCCTGCACCGGGATCAGCCGGTCGCCCACACGGACATCGCGGCCTTCGGCATCCAGCAGCAGGGTGGTGGCCTGGATCCCGGCCACCTCGGTTCGGGTGACCGTGCCGGCAGTCTGGGTCATCAGCTCATAGCCGAGGAACTCGGTGTTCTTCGTCGGGAACACGGCGGCGGTCCACGGCGACTCCTGGCTCAGCCCAGGCCGGCCACGGGCGTCGAGCTCCTGGGACTGGAACAGGTCGCAGCACAGGCCGGCGCGCTCCAGCATGCGGTAGCGCTTCTCCGGCCGCACCACCAGGTAGCGCTGCCCCGGAACCGCGGACTCCAGCCCGCGCACGTACACCACCTGCCCACGCGCACCGCGCAGGCGGTTGTCTTCGATCCCGACCACGTAGGGCAGGTCGTCGATGCTGTCGACGATGCGCAGATCCTTCAGGAACGGCTCGACCTCTGCCAGCGGAACGGCATTGATGGGGCTTGCCTTGCGCTCGCCCGGGGTGACCTTGGCGGTGACCCGGTCAAGGTAGGCCAGGCTGATCACGTCACCTGGGTAGATCAGATGCGGATTCTTGATCTGCGGGTTGGCCTGCCAGATCTCCGGCCACAGCCACGGCTTCTTGAGGAAGCGTCCGGCGATGTCCCACAGGGTGTCACCGCGCTTGACCACGTAGGTCTCGGGGTGGTCGCCGCGCAGCTCCAGGGCGGCGGCATAGCTGGCGACCGTCAACAAGGCCGCCGCAAGGACGACACGCCAGCCACGCACGCCCGGTGCGGTGCTGCGCATCAGGTTGGAAACCCGTTCAAGCATGTTCGCTATCTCCCCGCTTTGTCTGGCGAAACCCCCTGAAGCTCGCCCAATATAGCCCACAATTCACCGCATCTGGCAAGCGCCTGTATGAGTCCACCACCTTTGGCACTCGGGTTGGTGCTGGAGCAGGAAGTGTAGCGGGGGTCGCTGGCCGAGGGCGTGGTGGGGGCGCTCGGCGTTGTAGAAGACGAGCCAGTTGGCCAGCTGCTGGTTGAACGCATCCAGGTCGGTAAAGAGCAGGTCTTCGTGGTAGTCCACGAAGGACTCCTGCACGGTTCGATTGAAGCGTTCGACATGCGCGTTCATCTTGGGTGTCTTGGGATACGTGTACCAGCGCTGGATCCCCTGCGTGGCGAGCGCCTTGGAGAAGTCGGCCTCGAACTCGGAGCCGTTATCGGAGAGCAC